>NZ_NPKT01000028.1 GCF_008329565.1 Mycolicibacterium sp. P1-5 | reverse complement strand
GCGCGGCGACGCGCTTCAGCCGGGGTGATCCGCAGCCAGTCGGCCAACACCTTGCCCGCCTTGCCACCGATTTCGTTGATGTCGCGTCGGTGCAGCTCGAGGCTCAGGTCGTAGCGCACCACATCATGGTGGCGGGTGGCCTTCTCGCACCGAGCCGCCAACTCCAACACATCCATCACCGCCAGCCCGGCAACATCGACCTTCGCCAAGGTGGTCAACGCCGCATCGATCGCGTCGAGCGCCTCACCCACCTCAATCGAAAGCACGTTCGAATTCTATGCCCGGGCACCGCCAGATTGCGGCCGGGCGAAAAATCTGTGGATGAACTCGCAACTGGGGATAACGGGAGCTAATCGCCGAAGCTGATGACCTCGCCGCGGTTGATGGACACCCAGTCGCGAGCCTCCAGATACGGGCGGAACGTCTCGGCGATCAAGTGCTCATCCGCTGCCGTCTTGGGCCGCTGAAGCTCGTACAGGTGCGGAAATTCCGTCCACGCGACGACCGCATCCCACAACCGCACGGCGGTCTCGCCGGTCGGTGGGTCGATGAGCACCGGCCCGAACAGGCACTGCCCGTCGGGGAAGAACAGCGTCGGCACCCCGTACCCGTCAGCGGCCACGACGCGGTTGTGGTCGGCCAGCACTTCGTCGCCGGTCGTGGGATCGGCAATGGCCTGGTCGACCAGTGCCGGATCAAAGCCGAGCTCGGCCAACAAGTGCCGGGCCACCGCCGGGTCGTGCGGCTTGTGACCGTCGACGTGCAACGCCCGCCCGGCACGTTGGTACCAGGCATCGACCGCTGCCATCGACTGTCGACGTAGCAGCGCTCCGATGCGCATCATCGACCAGCCGTAGGACCAATCCCGTTCCCAGGGGTGCTTTTTGCCCTCCTGGCGATTGATCTCCTCAAGACTGAAGAAGCGCCAGCTCACCACCAGCCCGGTCCGGTCCCGCACCTCACGTATCCAGCGCGACGTCTGGTAGGCGTACGGGCACATGACGTCGAAGTGGAAGTCGACAGACTGCGGCCCGGCCGTCACATCGTGAACCTCAAATTGCGGGCAGCGCGTTCACCGAGTTCGCCGTCGCCGGTCCAGCTGACCGCACCGGAGTCGATCTGGGCCTGTGGGTCGATGCGGCCACAGGCAAGCATGATGAAGGTGGTCGAGTCCGTCGTGAGCGTCGTTGTCGGATTGTCGAGGTGTTCAACCTGTTTGGCCCGCCCGTTGACGGCGACATCGATCTCCCGAACCAGCGGTCCGGTCAACTGGAAGGCGATGCTGCTGCCCTCAGGAACACCGACTTTCTTACCGGCGATATAGCCGATCGAGCTCTCCACCTGAGCCAGCGCCAGTTCGGCGGCCAGGCCGGTATCGTCGGTGGACCGGCCGAGTGGAATCGTGATGTCCCGCACGTGAACCCAAAAGTCGAAGACCCGGATTTCCAGAAAGCGGCCGTAGCTCCCGGGGCCGACCGGCATCCACGACGGACGATCCAGGTCGGCGGGCGTCAGCTCGCTGAGGTCGCGGCGCCGCTCGGCAAGGACGGCACCGACGCTCTGCGCCAGGACTGCCGGGTCGTCGGTGCCCTCGAGAAACGATGCAGCCCGCCCGAACGGCGGCGGCGTGCGGTCATCCTCCGGCAGCCAGCCCGCCATGACGGCTTCGATGCTGACGACGTGCTGAATGACATCACGAACAACCCAGTCCGGGCACAGGGACTGTGCCGTCCAGTCGGCCTCGCTCAGGTCCGCGCACAGGCCTTCGATAGCGGCGTAACACGCCTCGAGTGCGGCGCGGATCTCGTCCAGACTCCTCATAGCTCGATCAAACTACGCGCGGCGGACTCCTGCGTCTGATCGGGGTGAATCAGCCCGCAGCGTTGGGCAGCAGCGGCGGACAGGTGCCCGCGGCGTCGGTGGCCAGCTCGAAATGCCACACCTCGTTGGCGTAGATCCGGCAAAGCCCGAACCGCGCACCGTTGGCCATCAACCACTGGTCAGCGCCCACTCCGCCCACGTCGACCGCCTCGCCGACGACGTGTTTCGACGCCTCCGGGGTCTGCACGTACTCCCGCGCGGCGGCGAGGCTGCCGTACTGAGCCACGGCGCTGTCGAGCAGGCGTTGCTGGAACTCGGGCGAACGCCATCCCGACGTGATGGTCATCGTGATGCCGTTGGCCGACGCCGCGCTGGCGGCCTGCTGGATCGCGTCGAGCAGTCGCGGGTCGAGGCGCCCGACGGCGGGGTTCTGCACGTCGAACGGGGTCAGAATCTGACCGTCGGCCAGCGACCCGTCGCCGGTCACCACCGCCGGCGGGTCGACGTCGACGGTGTTGTCAGCCAAGATAATTCGAGGCGCCGGGTCCGCAACAACGGCGGCACCGACCACTACCGCCGTCGTCATCGCCGCTGCCAGTGCGCCGGACGCGACGAACGTGACATCTATCCGCATGATCTCCTCATCATCTAAGAATCATCCCAGACCGAAACTGGTGCTCACTGCCGTGGTACGACAGACTTCAGCGGTGCGTACCCGCTCTTCCCTCGTGTCCGCGGCAGTCCTGCTGGCTGCTGCGGCGTGTGCATCGGGAACCGGGAACCCTGTGGCCACGCAGGTGACCGGGCCGCCGGCCACCTCGGTGCCGGCCGCCCCACTGGATGCGACGACACCACCAGACGGCGCACCGACCGGCGCCCAGCCCCGGCTGGCGTCGGATCCCGCGCAACTGGCCGACGACCTGGTGGCCGACGAACTGGCCACCCGCGACCCGTCCACACCGGAGGCCGGGCTGGTCGCGGCCGCCCGACGCCAGCAGGTGGCGTACCGCGCCATCGGCCGCCATCCGGAGTGGGACGCCGTCATCCGCCCGAAGATCCCTGCCGCGTTGACCGAGGCTTACGACCGCAACGTCGACGCCCGGCGTCAGCTCGCCGCGATGGCGCGCCCACGGGACACCGTGCCGGCCTGGCGGATCCAGCCGCCTGCCCCGGCCGACGAACTGCTCGGCTATTACCACGACGCCGAGGCCGCGACCGGTGTCGGCTGGAACTACCTGGCCGCGATCAACCTGATCGAGACTCGCTTCGGCAGCATCACCGGGTTGAGCACCGCAGGCGCCGACGGCCCGATGCAATTCCTCCCGTCGACCTTCGCCGGCTACGGCGAGGGCGGCGACATCCACTCGCCGCGCGACAGCATCATGGCTGCCGGCCGGTACCTGGCCGCCAACAATTTCAGCGCGGACCCCGATCACGCCATCTACCGCTATAACCACTCCGCCCAGTACGTCTCCGCCGTAAAGGACTACGCCGCGGTGCTCGCCGATCCTGCGTCGTACGCCGGCTTCTACCGGTGGGACGTGTACTACGTGACGACGAGCGGTGACGTCGTGCTCCCGACCGGTTACGGCGCCGACGCTCCGATCCCGGTCGGTGAGTATCTCGCGTCGCACCCGCAGTAATTCGTGATGACTGACCGCCCTGCCCTGATCGACGATCCGGGCGACCTGACCACACTGCGGGCGTTGGGCGCCGACCCCGACGAAGTTTTCGCTTCGTTCTCAGCATGGGCGCAAGCCTGCGGGACCGCGCTGTATCCGGCGCAAGAGGAAGCCCTCATCGAACTGGTCAGCGGCGCCAACGTCGTGCTGGCGACGCCGACGGGCTCCGGCAAATCGCTGGTCGCCACCGGGGCCATCTACGCGGGGCTGGCGGCCGGAACCCGCAGCTACTACACCGCCCCGATCAAGGCGCTGGTGAGTGAGAAGTTCTTCGCCCTCTGCGAGGTCTTCGGGCCCGCGAATGTCGGCATGCTCACCGGCGACGCGGCAATCAATGCAAGCGCTCCCGTAATCGCCTGTACCGCCGAAATCCTGGCGAACATCGCACTGCGCGAAGGTGCATCCGCCGACATCGGTCTGGTCGTCATGGACGAGTTCCACTTCTACGGCGATCCCGACCGCGGCTGGGCCTGGCAGGTGCCGCTGCTGGAATTGCCGAATGCCCAGTTCCTGTTGATGTCGGCCACTCTCGGCGACGTCACTGCGCTGCGCGAAGACCTCACCCGGCGAACCGGGCGCCCCACGGCCTTGGTCGCCAATGCCGAACGCCCGGTTCCGCTGTTGTTCTCCTACGCGACTACCCCGATGCACGAGACGATTCAGGAGCTGCTCGACACCAAGCGGGCGCCGATCTACGTGGTCCACTTCACCCAGGCCTCGGCGCTGGAGCGGGCTCAGGCGTTGATGAGTGTCAATGTGAGTACCAAAGAGGACAAGGCCGCGATCGCCGCGTTGATCGGCGGGTTTCGTTTCGCGACGGCCTTCGGTACGACGCTGTCGCGACTGGTCCGGCACGGGATCGGCGTCCACCACGCCGGAATGCTGCCCAAGTACCGGAGATTGGTGGAACAACTGGCCCAAGCCGGTCTGCTGAAGGTCATCTGCGGCACGGACACCCTCGGCGTCGGGATCAATGTGCCGATCCGGACCGTCGTGTTCTCGGCACTGTCGAAATACGACGGGACCCGGAGCCGGCTGCTCAACGCCCGCGAATTCCACCAGATCGCCGGCCGGGCCGGGCGGGCCGGTTACGACACCGCGGGCACCGTCGTCGTGCAGGCACCCGACCACGAGGTGGAAAACCTCAAACAATTCGCGAAAGTCGCCGACGATCCGAAGAAGCGTCGAAAGCTGGTGCGCCGCAAGGTGCCTGAGGGGATGGTGCCGTGGAGTGAATCCACGATGACCCGGCTCGTCGATGCCGACCCCGAGCCGCTGACGAGCAACATGCGGGTGACGACGGCCATGATCCTCGACGTCGTCGACCGGCCCGGCGACCCGTTTCTCGCGATGCGGCGGTTGCTCACCGACAACCACGAGCCGCGCAAGCGCCAGCTTCAGCACATCCGCGAGGCGGTCGGCATCGCACGCTCGCTGTTGCAAGCCGGTGTGCTGCAGCGGCTCGACGAAGCCGAGGCCGACGGGCGCCGCTACCGCTTGACCGTGGACCTGCCTGCCGAGTTCGCCCTCAACCAGCCGCTGTCGACCTTCGCCCTCGCGGCGATCGACGTGCTCGACCCGGAGGGCGACGACGCGCAAACCTATGCGCTGGACGTTGTTTCCATCATCGAGGCCACCCTGGAGGATCCGCGCCCGATCCTGGCCGCTCAGCTGAAGAAGGCCAGGGGTGAGGCAGTGGCGGCGATGAAGGCCGAGGGCATCGAATACGACGAGCGGATCGAACTGCTGGACGACGTCACCTATCCGAAGCCGCTCGAAGACCTTCTGGAGCACGCCTTCGAGGTGTACCAGCAGAGCAACCCCTGGGCAGCCGACGGCCGGTTGTCACCGAAGTCGGTGGTGCGCGAGATGTGGGAACGGGCGCTGAGTTTCAGAGAGTTCGTCAGTGCCTACGGTCTGACCCGCTCGGAGGGTTCGGTGCTGCGCTATCTGTCCGATGCCTTCAAGGCCCTGCGGTCCGGAGTGCCTGCCGCTGCGCGCACCGAAGAAGTCACCGACATCGTCGAGTGGCTCGGTGAGCTTGTCCGCCAAGTGGATTCGAGCTTGCTCGATGAGTGGGAAGAACTCACCAATCCAGATCAGGCGTCCGAGGCGCCGGCGGTACCGGCTCGCCCACGGCCGCTGACCAAAAATGAACGGGCGTTCACCGCGATGGTGCGCAACGCGCTGTTCCGGCGTGTCGAACTGTTCGCGCGGCGGCGCTGGGAAGACCTCGGGCAACTGAATACCGGCTCCGGGTGGACCGTCGACCGCTGGCGGGACGTGATCGACGCCTACTTTGCCGAGCACGACTACGTCGGCACCGGTGCAGACGCCCGCGGCCCTGCCCTACTGATCATCGACCGGCAGCCGGATGTGTGGCGGGTGCGTCAGATTCTCGACGACCCGGCCGGCGACCGCGACTGGGGCTTCGAGGTGGAGGTGGACCTCGACGCCTCAGACGAGGAAGGCGTAGCGATCGTGCGACTTGTCGACGCCGGGCGGATGGACTGAAGCGGGCCGCCTAAGTCTCGTCGGCGACCTGGTGTCGGTCGACCTTGCCCGGCCCAGCTGGATCGTCGTTCTGGTGTTCCAGCTGTTCTTGCAGCAAGCGCTGCTTCTCGCTCGCTTTCCTGGCGTCGACCGGCGTCCCCGGCGGCTCGTTGCGCAGTTCCATCAGTGCTTGAAGGCGTCTTTGACCTTCTCGCCGGCGTCTTTCAGGCTGGACTTGGCCTGATCGAGCTTGCCCTCGTTCTCGGTGCTCTTGTCACCGGAGGCGCGGCCGACTCCCTCTTTGGCCTTGCCTGCAACGTCGTCGACCTTATTGCTGATCTTGTCGGAGATACCCATAGGGCGCGTGTACCTCGGTAGCCCGGTTACGAAACCCCGCACTCAACCCTGCCCGCCGCGAACTGTCCACACCACAAGGTAGGAACCGGCGACAGGAACCCAGCCGAAGCGCCGCGAGTCGACGGCACCGGGCGCGCGGGCATTGTCCGAGCATGCTTCGAACGTTGCAGCACCACCGCGCCCCCGCACCTCCCCGACGCGTTTGATGAGCCACCGCGACGGCCAGGTGGGATCACCGAACACCCGTAGCTGCCCGGTGCGGAGCCTGCCGCCACGCACCGCCAGCAGCCCATCACCGGGTCGAAGCGTGGGCAGCATCGAGTCCTCGACCACCAGAAACCGGCGCAAGGGCCAGTACCCGAGCCCATGGTTCTCGCGCATGTTGAAAGGGTAAGTTAGGGCACATGCTGCATAGACTTTTCGCCAACGCCACCCCTGCCCACGCTCACTGCGACCTGTACTGCGGCGTCTACGACCCCGCCCAGGCCAAGATCGAGGCGCTGTCGTGCCTCAAGACGATTCAGAAGTACAACGACTCCGATGACGAACACTTCCGGACTCGCGCGGTCATCATCAAGGAGGAGCGCGCCGAGCTGGTCAAGCATCACCTGATGGTGTTGTGGGCCGACTTCTTCACCAAGGAGCACTTCGAGCAGTTCCCGAACCTGCATCAGCTGTTCTGGGACGGCGTGCATGGTGCCGGCGATGTCAAGAAGTCGACCGACGCCGCGGTGGCTCAGAAGCTGCTCGACACCATCGACCAGATCTCCGACATCTTCTGGCAGACCGAGAAGGCCAAGGGCTCGGGCGTGTACCCGCCCGCCTGATATCTTCGTTCTCCGGTACCGCGCGGTCTCAATGGCCGCGCGGTACTTGCGTTTTGGTCCCTATTTCCAGGCGAACAGCGGCTGCTCGAGCTCATCGACCGGGTCGTGCCGACCTTCCAGACATAGCCATCGAAGCTGCAGCAGCACAGCGCCGGTCGGCGCATGGATGAGGTCGTTGCCCAACGGCATCTGCACAACTGGCCGTGGGCTTTCCGGGATCGTGATGAACCGGGGAGAGTCCGGCCGTTGCAGCTGGTGCAGCCCCACCCGGTAGACGGCGACGACCTCGTCGGGGGACGGGCGGGGGTCCAAGCGGCCCCCACCCCAGATCACCACCGGGGTGATGATGTAGCCGGAGCGCGTCGAGTAATCATCAAGGAGCCCCAACACCGACGAATCGGGCAGCCGGACGCCGATCTCCTCGTCGAGTTCGCGCAGTGCCGCGTCAACGACGGTCTCCCCCGGATCCAGCCGCCCGCCCGGAAGGGCCCACTGTGCGGCATGGGAACTGAGCCGGGAAGCTCTGCGGCACAAGAAGAATGCTGCGCCACCGGAAACCCCGACCATCCGGCCGTCCAGACCGGCCTCCATCGGCCGCCCGGCGATCCAGTCGTCGACTGGAGCCGGATCCACTCGATCCTCGCCGACTTCGGAGTCGACGAGCACGACCGCGACGGCGGCATGGCGCTTGCTGGCGTCGGTGACCGCGCGGCGCTCGTGTCCGGCCAGGTGGCCGTGAACAAGCTCCCGCAGTGAATCGTCGTAGGTGATCGTCACCGTTTGACCATAGAGCGGGGTCCTCGTCGCACAGATACGAGGACGCCGCGGCGGGCCATCATCCAGGCAAATCAGATGGCCCCCGCGGCGTCACGCGGCGATCAGTAGGTCGGGATGAAAACGTCGTTGATCCAGACGCCCCAGTGATTCCAGCCCTTGTCCCACACCTGCTTGTTGCCGTTGGCCCACGACGGGTCCACCGGCTTCGGGGGCGCCCAGGCCGGCGCGCTGCCGGCATCGGGTCCGGGCGGCGGAAGTGCGGGCTGTCCGGGAACGGGCGGCGGCGGCATGGGCGGATTGGCGCCCGCGGTCGCGGAGCTCAATCCCAGTGCGCCTGCGGCTAATCCACCGGCAATCGCAGCGCCGGCAACAATGTCGAGCAACTTCATGGCTTCGTACCCCAATCGTGCGTCAATTGTGCGTGAGAGAACGACCTGCCTGGCATGGATATAGCTATCCGAGATCTGTGATCGATAAACATCCGACGTCTGATCAGGGCAAAGGGTCGTTCAGTCCGATCCCATCGCCGCCGCGATGGACTGCGCCATCAACCGCGCGGCATCGTTTCGGTCCATGGATGCCAGTAACTGCCCGACGCCGCGCATTTGCTCGCCGACGAGCACGGTGGGGCCGTTCGTGAGGTTGGCGAACGCTTCGGCCACCACATCTGAAACGGGTACTGCGTCGGACGGTGTCTCGTCTTCGGAAGCGAGCGTGCCGCGTTCGTATTCGAGCTTGCGCAAAGCCGGGGTGTCGGTCTTGCCGAGGATAAGGCCGATGACGTCGACGCCCTTGCCGTGTAATTCACCCCAGAGCGCCTCGGCGAAGACCATGTCGAAGGCCTTGGACGCGCCGTAGGCCACCATGTTGGGGCCGCCGACAAAGCCCGCGCCCGAGCCGAAGACCACGATCCCGCCCCGGCCCCGCTCGACCATCGGGCCGGCGAAGTGGTGGCACAGCCGCATGGGCACCACACAGTTGCGTTGCACCATCGTCTCGGCCGCTCCGATCGAATTGGACAAGAACGGCTTGAAGTCGGGATCGGCGCCTGCGCAGTACACCAGGAACCCGACCTCGAGGTCGGCCGTCGCGTCGACCACCGTGGCGGCCGCGTCGGATGCGGCGAGATCGATTGCCAATGTCTTGGTTTCGATGCCGTGTCGCTCGCGGATGCCGGCAGCGACGTCGTCGAGCACCGCCTGCCGGCGTGCGAGCAACACCACGTTCAGTCCACGCTCGGCCAGGGCGTCGGCGAAGGCCGCACCCACCCCGTCGGACGCACCGGCGACCAATGCCCACGGGCCATACCGCTTGGCGAAGTCGTCACTCATCAGTACGTCACCGCAACGGTGGTGAACTTGCGCCGTGCGATACGCCAGCCGGCGTCGGTGCGTACGATCTCGTCGTCGTAGAAGCCCTTGGCGTTGACGCCGGAATTGTTGTCGGCGGCCATGATCCAGGCGTCGACATAGCAGCGGGTCATAGCGCGGTCGCCCTGGAGATCAATCACGATATTGCTGATGCGATGCATGAGATATCCGGCGGCGGCATGTGCGACGTCCATGAACTCGGTGACCGCCTCGACCCCGTCCCACACCCCGATCTCACCGTAGTCGAGGCGGCAATCGGGAGTGAACACTGTCCGGAAGAGGTCCCAGTCGCGCCGGTCGATACCGGTGGCGTAGCGGATCAATAGATCCGAAACATCGTGGCGGTCTTGAAGTTCGCTCATACGGTGGCCTACTTGCGCGCGAGCGGGCTGTAGAAGACCAGGCCGTTGCCTTTGTTGTCGTAGACGACGGCGCGACGCTCGTGTGCGTCGTCGTACGGGCCCTTGACGATGCCGCCACCGCTGGCCTCGACGGCTTTCGCGGCTGCGTCGACATCGGCGGTCTTGATTCCGACCACGACCTGGCCGGGGATCGGATGGTCGATGTCCGTCGCCAATGCGAGGGTGACCGGCCCGCCGTCGAGCGCCGCGAAGTGGGCACCATCGCGGAACTTCAATGCCATGCCGAGGGTGTCGCCGTAGAACCGGATCGATTCATCCAGGTCGTCGGTCGACAGGATGATCATCTTGACTTCATGCTCGCTCACTGAGCCTCCTGTGTCTGAAGCGCTCTTCAGATTACGACAGCGAGGCGTGCGTCATGGATGTTGTGCCGACAGCGGGACCGATGCCTGGGTGCAGCCAGTCGGCGACATTTCGGACGTAGTCCTTGAAGATGCTCAGCCGTGCCGGTTCCGCGAGGATCTGTGTGCCGGGCGCTTCGCTGACGAAGGACGGCGCCCCGCACTCCACATCCCAGTTGTAGTCGGCGAAGTGGTGAAACGTCGATTCGGCCAGCGCGCGGCCCATCGGCAGTCCATCGGATGTCTCCCCGTCGATTGCGACGGCGAGGTTGAAGCGACGGCCACTGGCACTGCTGCGGCCCTCGGCCACGACGGTGGCGCAGGGGACGTTCGCCGAGACCGCGCCCTCGTGAGGGTGGGCAGGGAACCATTCGATGCGGCCACTGGTGGTGCGTGCGGTGCGCAGTAGCGGATGTGCCGGGTCGGCGGCGAGCACCGGCTGGTAGTCGCCGTTGGCGCCGGAATGGTAATTGGGCCACGAAATCGTCGGGGTGTCCTGGTCGTCGCAGAGGTGGCTTTGGTCGACGGTCTTGTCCTGGAATTCGTTGACCAGGCCCAGCGAACCCAACCGGGTGAGGCAGCATCCCAGATCCTGGTGGTCGCGGGCAGTGAGCACGCCACCGCCATTGCGGCGAAATCTCGTGATGGCGTCCGCCTCGGGGCCGGTCAAGCCGTCGCCTACGTCGACCGCCATCAGCCACAGCTGGTCGAACGCCAGGTCGTCGAGAACGCTGAGCACCGGATCATCGCCGCGGTGTTTGCGATTACGGGCGACCACATCATGGCCGGCGGCTCGCAACTCGGCGGCGAGCAGCGAGAACCGGGTGATGTCCCAGTCGTCGGGCTGTGCGGTGATCGTGGTCTGCAGCAGAATCCGTGACATCGTCGATCAGTCCTTTCCGGTGGCCGGTTCGGCCGGTACCCGCAGATGGCTGCGGGAGGCCAGTTCGTCGTCGTCGACGAGTTCGAGCATCGGCCCGCCCGGGACGCACACCATCGTGACGACGAACCGGCTCTTGACGTCATCTCGGTTGTTGGCATCCGAGTAGTGGATGACGTCGCCGCCGGGTTCCCAGAACGCTTCGCCCGCGCGAATGACACGGGGTGGCTGCCCTTCGAGTTCAAAGAGCATCTCGCCTTCCAGCATGTAACCGAACGCCGGGCCACTGGGGTGGCGGTGCGGCGGCGCGCCGGCGCTGCCGGGCGGATACTCGATGACGACCGTCATCGCGTCGGCGCCGTCGGGGATGAACGGCGGGTGCACTTCTTGCACCACGGTCAGCGCGCTCTCCCATTGCGGGTCATAGCTTTTCGGCATGGTGGTTCTCCTTGGGGTTCAGACGGCGGCTCCGCCGCCATCGGCGTGCAGGGTGGAGCCGGTGATGAAGCTGGCGCGGGGCGAGGCGAGGAAGAGCACTGCCTCCGCAATTTCATCGGGCGCAGCGGTGCGGCCGAGCGGTAAGGCGCGGCCCAGCTCCTCGTTGGTGTCACCCCATTGCGCTTGGACACCTTCGGTTTTCGTCGGCCCCGGCGCAACGCTGTTGACGCGGACGCCGTAGGGCCCGAATTCGGCGGCCCAGGAGCGGGTCAATGATTCGACCGCGGCTTTGGAAGCACCGTACGTCGACGCCCCGCCAACACCTTTGGACGCGACCATCGACGTGACGTTGACGATGCTGCCGCGCCGTCGCCGCAGCATCCCGGGGACCAGCCCCGCAGTGAGGAAGTAGGTACCGCGCACGTTGGTGTCGAACGTGGTCTCGAACGACGCGAGTTCCTGGTCGACGGTCAGTGCTCCGGGGAAGCTCGCCGCGTTGTTGACCAGGATGTCGACGTCGCCCACTTGGTTCACCAACGCCGTCACCGCGTCCGCATCCGACAGATCCGTAGCGACGAACCGAGCATTGCCGGTTATCTGGCCGACGGCAACCTCGCCGCGCCGGTGGTCTCTGCCGGTGACGATCACCGCTGCGCCGGCATGAGCCAACAGCCGGGCGCACGCAAGGCCGATCCCGGCGGTACCCCCGGTGACCAACGCCGACTGCCCCTCCAGTTCCAGTGCGGCGGTCATGCGATCTGAGCAGTCGACGCATGGGTGGTATCGGCAAGCGCGACACGCAGCCGCTGCCTGCCGCGGGACACCCGGGACATGACTGTGCCGCGCGGGATGTTCAGGATCGTGGCGGTTTCCGCATAGGTGTGGCCCTGCACCTCGGCGTAGAACAGCACCGTGCGGAAGTTCTCCGGCAGGGTGGCCATCGCCGAGCGAAGCTCACCGTCGGGCAGGCGTGTGAGTGCCTCGGCCTCGGCTGACCGGGAGGCGGTGGACGACCGAGACGCGCTGTCGGCCAGGTCGCTCTCGGGGACGGCGTCGACCGGCACCTCCGACGGCCGTCGCTGCTTGGCCCGGAAGGTGCTCACCCAGCGGTTGTAGAGAATCCGGAGCAGCCACGCCTTGAAGTCGGTTCCGTCGCGGAACGTGTGGTAGCCGATGAACGCGTGCAGCAAGGTGTCCTGCACCAGGTCCTCGGCGTCCGCGCTGGTCTTGGTGAGGCCCCGGGCCCGGCGCAACAGAGCGTCGAAGAGCGGCTGCGCGTCGCGGGCGAACCGGTCGGCGGCCTCGGGGTCGGTTGGCCGGCGTACTGACGTGACGGTCATGAACGGTCTCCTGGGTGCGAGTTGCTGGTGTCTTCAGCCTCGCGACCGCGCAGCCCACGCGAACCCTTGAAAACCCGTAGTCCGTAGTCGGCAGTGCGTAGTCCCGGGCCTAGCCGGCCCAGGGCATCGCCCGCAACTGCCGGCGTGAGGAGATGCCGAGCTTGGCGAACACCTTCCGCAGATGCCACTCGACCGTGTGCGTGCTGATGAACAGCTGCGCGCCGATCTCCTGGTTCGTCAGACCCTCGCCCGCCAACCGCGCGATCTGAGCCTCCTGAGCAGTGAGGTCTCCGCCTGACGCCGGCTTCTGCTTGCGCACCTTTTCCCCGGTGGCTGCCAATTCCCGCCGGGCACGCTCGGCGAAGGCGTCGGCACCCATCCGGACGAACATTTCGTAGGCCTGCGTCAGGTGATGCCGGGCGTCGACGCGGCGCAGAACTCGTCGCAGCCATTCCCCGTACACCAGGTGTGCCCGGGCTCGATGCACCGTGATCGCGGCGCGGCCCAACCGTTCGATGGCCTCGGTGAACAGTGCGTCGGCGGCCTCGTCGTCGGCCAGCATCGCCTGGGCACAGGCCAGCGCACCCAAACCCCAGTCGGTACCGCTGGCTCCGGCACGCTCCGCGAGTCGCGGTATCGCAATGGCGGCTGAGTCGCGGTCGCCGCAGCGCGTCGCAGCCTCCACGAGCTCGAAGAGACACCAGCTGTAGAAACCGACGTCCTCGTATTCGCATACCGTGCGCGCGGCGGCCAAGGCCTCCTCGTAGCGGCTCAGCCCGTTGTAGAGCACGGCAGCGGCATATCCGGTCAGTCCGAGGACTCGCCCTTCGCCTCTGCTTGCCCCGTCGGCCGCGGCCGCCTCGATAAGGCGCTCGGCTTCGGTCGCGTGGCCCTGCCACGCCGACAGCATCAACGCGTGATACTTGACCGCCGTAGCGCGCTCGGTCGCCGCGGTGATTGCGTTCGCTTCTTCGACAAGTGTTGCCGCCGTGCGGAATTCGCCAGTTATCAGGTGAACGCCGGCCTGGTAGACGAGCGCCCGGGGCAAGGTTGCCAAGGCGCCGGCGTTGCGCGCGGCGCGAACCGCCGCGGTGGCGAGCTGCTGCACAGTCGTCCCGTCCCACAATTCGTGGGCCGCCGACTCCTGCAGGATCGGGAAGGCCGGAACCATCCAGCGCAAGACGTGGCGATCGTCCGTCGCCGCCAACACGCACATATGGTCCAACCCGATGCGCAGTGGCTCGGAGCCGGCACCGATACCTTGTGTGATGCGTTCGGCGATGCCCTTGAGCAGGTAGTCCACCGCGCGCGACAACTCGGTTTCCCGGCGGAGCGCCGCCAGTGCCGCCTCCGCAGCGTAGGTCAGCGCTCCGGGGTCGCCGAGTCGCCCGGCGTACATCAACGCCGCGATCGCTTCAAGGTAGCTCTCTCGACTTGCGTAGTCGTCCAGGTCTTCTAGTTGCCGAGCAGCATCGAGCAGTGCCCGCGCGGTGTCGCGCACAACCGGCGCGCCTGCCTCACCGGCCCGGCTCCGGACGAAGTCCATCTGCGCGCGCAGCCGCGCCACCTGGGCTCGCTGCAGATCCGAGAGGGGCCCGCGCTCCGCGAGGTCGAGCAAGTCCCGCGCCGCTGCCGGCGCCGCCGCGTCCCGCTTGGCCTGGGCGGCGGCCAACGCCCGAGCACCACGCAGGTCCGGGTCGGCCGTCAGGATCGCGGCGCGCTCGAGAAAGGCTGCCGCCGCGGCGATTCCGCCCCGACCCTGCGCGCGGGTCGCCGAGTACTCCAGCTCCGCCGCTACCGCGTCGTCGGGACCCGCCGCGGCGTTCGCGGCGTGCCATGCCCTGCGATCGGGGTCGACATCGGGATCGGTTGCATCGGCCAAGGCTCGGTGGATGGCCCTGCGGTCGGTCAGATCGGCGGCGCGGTAAGCCGCCGAGCGCAGCAGCGGGTGGCGGAATCGCATCCGCGGACCGAACTCGATCACGCCGGCGGCTTCGGCGGGCGCCAGCGCATCGACCGGGATACCGAGCGCGGCCGCGGCGCGTAGGAACAACGCCGCGTCGCCCACCGGTTCCGCCGCTGCCACCAAGAGCAACCGCCGGGTCGGATCGGGAAGCGCCTGTATTCGTCGGACAAATCCGGTCTCGATCGCGCCCGGCGACGACGCCGAGCCCGAGAGCCAGAACCCCCCGGCCAGCTCGGTGGCTGATGCGTTGCGCGGAACCTCAAGCAGCGCAAGCGGATTACCGCGAGTTTCGGCAACGATACGGTCGCGCACCAGCGGATCGATTCCGCCGAGCGTCACCGACCCCAGTAGCTCACGGGCATCGCTATCGGACAGGCCGCGGACCGTGAGCTCGGGAAGCCCCACCAACGGCTCGGCCCCGTCATCGCGTGCGGCGAAGACCAGTGCAATCGGCTCGGCCAGCAGGCGGCGCGCCACGAAACCCAGGGTCTGCACCGTCACCTGGTCGAGCCATTGCGCGTCGTCGATCACGCACAGCAGGGGTTTCTGTTGAGCGGCTGCCGCCATCAAGCTCAACACCGCCAAACCGACCAGGAATCGGTCTGGGGCCTCACCTACCCCGCGGCCGAAGGCGACATCCAGCGCTCGACGTTGCGGGTCGGGCAGCTCATCGAGGTGTTCCATCAAGGGCGCGCAGAGTTGCTGCAGCCCGGCGTACGCGAGCTCCATATCCGACTGAACGCCGGCGACGTGCAGGACGCACAAGGCTGACGCCTGCTCCGACAGGTACCCGAGTAGCGCCGTCTTACCGACACCGGCCTCGCCGCGCACCACCAGGACCTGCGACGCGCCGTCGGCGACGGCCGCGATCACTGCCTGAAGTGCCCGACACTCAGCGGCGCGCCCACGCAACTGCGCGGCCCGACCGTCGCTCGCGATAGGCACCACCGTCTGCCCCTTGCGGACGTCACCGGAATTTTCCGGCTTCGATCGTAGCCAGGTGCGACGGACGCTGAGGAGTCGGACCTAGCCGGACAGCATCTTCACGGTCTCCGCGAGTGGTGCCCGGCCGGTGCGCGAATAGCCAACCGTGACGTCCTCGTACCCAATTGACATGCCGCAGAACAACATCAACTCGTCCGGCGGTGCGACAACGTCGGCGACGGTCCTACGGACTTGTGACCACGCCATCTGCGGGCAACTGTGCAGCCCTTCGGATCGGAGCAACAGCATCACCGTCTGGAGGTACATCCCGAGATCGGCCCACTGCGGCATACCCATGCCGCGGCCGATGTAGCAGAACAGCGCGACCGGCGCGCCGAAGGCGTCCCAGTTCGCAACCGCCGCCCGCTGCCGGGCTTCCCAATCCTCCCGGGCAATACCGAGTGAGGCGTAACGCTGCATCCCGAACGCGGATCGGCGTTCCCGGTACGGCGACCCCAGATCGGCTGGATACATCTCGTACTCCCGCTCGTCCCACGGATCACCGGCGTTGACGCGTTCGACGGCGACTTTCTTCAGTTCATCCAGCGGCGCGCCGGTCACGACATAGATGCGCCACGGTTGAACGTTCGACCCTGACGGCGCCCATGACGCGGCTGACAGCACTCGCTGCAAGACGTCCGCGGGGACGGGCCGGTCGGTGAACCCACGCACGGCGCGTCTGCTCTGAACCGCTTCGTACACGTCCACGGCCGCACGCCTAGGACTTGGCGGCCGCTTCGAGAAGCCAATCCTCGAAGCGGGTGTCGAAGAGCGTCGCGCCCGAGCCGGGCACCAGGGTGCGCTCGCCGATGTCGACGCCCCAGTAGAGCGCGGCGGGATCGGCGACGACGGTGCGGCTGTCGCCATGGGCGGTCAGTGCGGTGCGGATGAGGTCGGGAAGCAGAACCATGTCGGGACCGCCGATTTCGGCAATGCCGTTGACGGGTTCGTTCACAGCGGCGATCGCGACCCCTTCGGCGACGTCGGCGGCGGCCATCGGTTGGAAGTACTTCGGTGGCAGGACCACCGTGTCGCCCTCGGTCGCGGAGTCGGCGAGCGTGTTGATGAACTCGAAGAACTGGGTCGCATGAACGATTGAAAAGGGAATCGGGCCTTCGCTGATCAACTTCTCCTGCAGGAGCTTGCCTTCGAAGTAGCCGCTGTGCGGCGCCAACTCGGCCGTCCCCACCACGGACAACGCGACGTGATGCTGGACCCCGGCATTCTGCTCAGCGGTCAGCAGGTTCGTGGTCGCGGTGCGAAAGAACTCGATCGCCGAGTCGTCCAGTACCGGGGAGTTGGAGACGTCGACGACGACGGAGGCCCCGGCCAGCACCTCGGCCAGGCCTTCGCCGGTGATCGTGTTCACCCCGGTCGAGGGAGCCGCGGCGACGGCGTCGTGCCCGCGCTCGGTCAGACCCTGCACCACTTTCGACCCCACCAGGCCGGTGCCACCGATTACGACGATTTTCATGATGATCCCTTCTGGCTTGCAGGAGCTGAACAGCTCCCTGACGGCCAGAACGGATGGCAGCGGGAAAACTCATCCCCGGCGGCGAACCGGGTCAAGCGGTGTGCGCGGTCAACTGCACGGGCGAGGCGGTCTCGGTGGCGGTCACCAGGGTGTATAGCGGCGTTCCCCACGCGTGCGGGCCACTGAGGGAGGGCGCGTACGAGGTGTGGATGGCGATGGACGCCTCCGAGATCTTCCCGGTGTCGGGGTTGTAGTCGCAGACCGGATCACCGACGTCGCAGACGCTGATAGTCCGGGTGCCGATCACCGGCGGCAGCTGCGAGGTGTTGGTCGACGCCAGGAACGAGTGATCCTGCGCGACGCCCTCGCCGCGGCCAAGCGCGACAGCCGTCGACCCCAGCTTGACTGTCGTGTCGACGGGCAACCGGTCGCCGTCGGCGATCAACAGCGCGGCCGCCAAGTGCGGATCGTCGGCCAGGTCGTACAGATTGCGGTGGACGACCATCGCGCCCTGCGAATAACCGGCCAGGACCACCTTGGTGTCGGGGCAGCGCTCAGTGAATGCCTTGTACTGCTTTTCGGTCGCGCCGGTGCCGTCACCAACGCTGCCGAGGAAACCCAGCCAACCGCTGATCCCGCCTTCCAGCGGCACCGGGGCCGCCGGGTACTGGACGGCCTCGGCGTCGATGGTGCGGCCGTCGGCGGCGAGCTGTGCTTTGAGCTGCTGGTAGGACTGGTACACCACCGAGCCCATACCACCGTTTGCGGTCAAGCCCGCCCCGTCGCGTTGACCGGATCCGGCCGCGCCGATCCAGTGGTAGTCGGCGCAGCCCGAGGCCGCCGATGCGGTTCCGGCGGCCAGACCGGCCAGTGCAAAGCCCGCAGCCAGCAGGGCCGATCCCAGGCGACCAATCACAATGAGTTCCCTCCACGGTTGTCAGCATGTTGATCGGCCGTCACCACATCCGGCGTTACCGCGGGCCTGGATTCGGCACCCCGCCAGCAGCGCTCGCACCGCATTCGCCGTCGTGCTTCGTTCAGCGCGGTTAATTCGGGTATTTCTGCAGTGCAGCACAATGCTGCACCGGTCCACGAGAGCGAAAGGTAGGTGGGAGCAATGTCAGCTGCGGATCAAGCGGCGCCGCCCAGGCGGCGGGGCGACATGCCGTCTGATGTGTCGGGTCGCTTGTCGTTCTTTGATCGATTCGCCACCCGGGTGAGCCATTGGGTTTCTAGAGCTTGGTTCTTCGCGGCCTGCGTGCTGATGATCGTCATTTGGGCACCTAGTTTTGCGCTGATGTCGCTGGACACCTGGCAACTGGTCATCAACACCGCCACGACCATCGTCACGTTCTTGCTCGTGGCGTTGTTGCAGAACACGCAGTCGCGCAGTGACGCTGCGACCCAGCAGAAGCTCAATGCCATCGCTGACGGACTGTGGGACCTCATGGGCGAGTTGGGAGCCCAGTACCCGGGCTTGGGCCGGCATCGCGATGAGCTGGCAGCGTCCGTTGGGCTGGAAGATCGAGAGGGCTCAGACTGACGCGCTGTAGGTGGCAGACCGCCCGGGGTTCGGGGCGAATCGACGAACGCGGGTTTGAAAAGCGTTGGGTGGGCATGTCATCGGCAAACGGCTCGTCAACCTCACCCGCGGCGCGCACCTCCGCCGCAGCCTGGAAAGAGTGCTATCGCGCGTCTACCGCTGCGCCTCCGCGAGCAGGACTCGGGCCACCCACTCCACGTGATTCAGCGACTCGTCCAGCGTCAGCCGCCCGGCACGCAGGCCGGCCAGCGCAGCGCTGAGCGCAGCATTGAGTCCGAATGTCACCTGTGGAATGGCGTCGGCGTCCACGCCGGCAAGCAGACGGTTGAACAGGTCGACGTTGGTGCGCTCCATCTGATCGATCGATGAGCGCACCTCAGGATCGGTGGACGTCATCATCTGCAGCATCAACGCCGTCATCGCCGGATTGCGGTTGAACGCGCGCTGCGCACGTCGAAGGTAGTCCAAGACCGCGGGTAGCGGATCACTGTCGGAAGGTCCGCCGCCGGACAAAATCCGCCGAGTCAACCGCTTCTGCCAATCGGCCAGTGCCGCGGCCAACAGGTTCTCCTTGGAACTGAAGTAGCGATAAAGGGTGGCCAGCGCGACACCCGAACGCTGTGCCACGTCCCGCATCTGAACCGCGTCGGCGCCGACGTCGGCGATCAGGTCGATGACGTCCTCGATGATCTTGGCCCGGCGCGCAAGCTGGCCGCTGGTCATGTCCGAAAGGGGGATGACCCGTGCGGACGTCGCCAAGGCGGGGACTGCGGTGTTGACGATGCCACCTCCGATCACACCCCATTGAGAAGAACAGTCTTCTGCAATACTACGGCAGACTCTTCGTGATGTGGCCGATAATCCCAGCTCATGCGCTTGACATCAAGTAGAACCGTGTTTCACTATGGGGACCGCGACGCCTTATCGCCGCTGCCTTGTGATGGGAGGACACCATGGCTGGACCGGTTGGTCTACCGGTGATCGACACGATGATCGGTTTCCCGCATGAAGGGACCGCGCAGTACGACTTCATCCGCAAGCAGACGAAGGATCGCGAGTCCAAAGAGGACTTCGACTTCCCCGTCGAGTACATGTTCAAGGACGTACCCAAGGGGCTGCCCACCGACGATCCGGTGTCATTGCTCCTGCAGCAGATGGACCGGTTCGGTATCGAGAAGTCGATGATCGGCGTGAGCGAGGGCTCCGCGGCGGAGCTCGCGCTGAAAATGTTTCCCGACCGCTTCATTGCCTCGGGCAATGTCGCCGATCCGAACGACGTCATGGGCACTGTCAACAACATTCGCCGTGAGTACGACACCTACGGCATCCGCGCCGTGTCATGCTTCCCGTCGGGCACCTTCCCGCAGGTGCCGATCGACGACCCGAAGATGTACCCGGTCTACGCCACCTGCGTCGAACTCGGCCTCCCGATCTTCTGCTGCGCCGGTGTCCCGGGCCCACGCATTCCGATGGCGCCGCAAGAGGTTTCGCGCATCGACATCGTGATGTTCGACTTCCCCGACCTGGTCTTCGTCACCCGCCACGGTTGTGAGCCTTGGCAGGACCTCGCTGTCAAGCTGATGCTCAAGTGGCCCAATTTGTATTACTCGACATCGGCATTCGCTCCCAAGTACTACCCCAAGGCGATCATCGACTACGCGAACTCACGCGGTGCGGACAAGGTGATCTACGCCGGCTACTTCCCGATGGGACTGTCGCTGGAACGCATCTTCAGCGACCTGCCCAAGGTGCCGTTCAAGGACGAGGTGTGGCCAAAGTTTCTGTACGGCAATGCGGCTCGAATTCTCGGACTGGAGAACTGACAACTGATGGCGTTGGCAATCACGATCGAGCAGGAGCAACTGGCTGAGGCCATCACTCAGTTCGCGGCTCGGCACGCCCCGATCGACAAGACCCGGGCTGCCCTCGACTCGATCTCGGCGGGTGAATTGCCGACGTGGTGGGAGGAATTCACCGCCAATGGCTTCCACGCAGTGCACCTTTCCGAGGAAGCCGGCGGCCAGGGCGGCACCCTCGCCGATACCGCGTGCGTGATCGAGGCGGCCGCCGCGGCACTACTGCCCGGCCCCCTGCTCAGCACGGTTTCCGCCAGTGCCGTGGCGAGCCTGGCCGACGGCTCAGGGGCGGCGTTGGTGGCCGCTCTCGGCGGCGGCGCGACGGCTGTGGTGGTACTTCCGGAGGACTCAGGTGTACGCGCCGTGCCTGATGGCGCGGGGTGGCGACTCACCGGCGCCATCGGCAGCACCCTGGGACTCACTGGGGCACAACACGTTCTGCTGGCAGCACACACCGAAGACGGCGCGCAGTTGTGGTTCGCTCTGGAGTCGGACACCGGCCTTACCGTTGAGTCGCAGCGCGGCACCGACCTGAGCACCGACGTGGGCACCCTCACACTCGACAACTACCGCGCGGACACCACGGTCACCGGAATCGACACCGAACGGGCACGTTGCGTCGTCGCGGCGCTGACCGCGTGTGCGTCGGCCGGCACCGTGCGCAAGGGCGTCGAGACCGCGGTGAACTACATCCGCACCCGCGAACAGTTCGGCAAGCCCATCGGCTCGTTCCAGGCGCTTCAGCACAAGGCCGCCGTGCTGCTGGTGCACGCGGAACTCGCGTCGGCGTCGGCGTGGGACGCGGTGCGCGCGATCGACGAGAACATCGAACAACACCGGCTGGCCGCCGCGTCGGCCGCGCTGATGGCGGTCTGCGCCGGCCCGGACCTGATGCTCGACGCGCTGCTGATGTTCGGTGCCATCGGCTACACCTGGGAACACGACACCCACCTGTACTGGCGGCGTGCCACAAGTTTGGCCGCGTCAGTGGGTTCGACCCCGCGCTGGGCCCGCGAAGCGGGCGAACTGGCCCGCACGCTCAAACGTTCTACCGCAATCAATCTCGGCGACGTCGAGTCGGAGTTCCGCGCCCGCATCGCCGAGAAGCTCGATGAGGCTCTGACCCTGCAGAACGAGAGGCCAACCGACGACCGTCGCGCACCCGGGCTCGCGTACGGGTCGCAACGGGATCTGCTCGCCGACGCCGGTTTGGTCGCTCCACACCTGCCCGCCCCCTGGGGTATCGCTGCCACCCCGGTGCAGCAGGTGATCATCACTGAGGAGTTCGACAAGCGCCCCGAGCTCGTGCGGCCCTCGCTCAACATCGCCGAGTGGATCCTGCCGACCATCCTCGACAGCGGAACCGACTCGCAGCGTGAACGTTTCGCCGGCCCAATGCTGCGCGGGACGCAGCGCTGGTGCCAGCTGTTCAGCGAACCGGGCGCCGGATCGGACCTCGCATCGCTGGGCACCAGGGCCCAGAAGGTCGACGGCGGCTGGCTGATCAACGGGCACAAAATCTGGACGTCGTCGGCGCACGTCGCCCAGTTCGGAGCGATGCTGGCGCGCACCGACCCTGACGCGTCGAAACACCGTGGAATCAGCTACTTCCTGGTGGACATGGCCTCTCCCGGCATCGAAATCAGCCCGATCAAGCAGGCCAGCGGGCACTTCGACTTCAATGAGGTGTTCCTCACCGACGTGTTCGTGCCCGACGACATGCTGGTCGGGGAACCCGGCCGCGGCTGGGATCTTGCCGTAGCGACCATGGCCGTCGAGCGCACCGCCATCGGCAACTACGTCAACATCGATCGGTCGGAGGCGCTTCGGCGGATGGCCGATCCCGATGGCCCCGACCATGACACGATCCTGCAGGCCCTGGGCGGTATCGAAGCACACACCACCGCCATCAAGGCCATGGTTCTGCGCGAGACCCTGCGCCTGGTGCAAGGGCAAGGCCCCGGACCGACGTCGAGCATCGCCAAGTACGCGATGGTACTGCTGCTGCGCCGTGCCTCCACAGCCACCCTCGGACTCACCGGACGCCTTGCGATGCTTGAGGATTCGGATCCGGAGGTGATCCGACCCTACTTCGATATGCCGTCCGAGCTCATCGGCGGCGGCACGGCAGAGATCCAGCTGACCATCATCGCCTCGATGATCCTGGGCCTGCCACGAAAATAGCCGGAAAGGACACCGCCCGCATGACCACTGCGCTCCCGTTCAAGTTCTTCGACTGCGACAACCACTATTACGAGGCCGAGGACGCGTTCACCCGCTACATCGACCCGAAGCTGAGGAAGCGCGCCATCCAGTGGGCGCAGCTCGACGGCCGGCAGCGGCTGATGGTCGGCGGCAGAGTCAACCGGTTCATTCCGAACCCGACGTTCGATCCGGTCGGTAAGCCCGGCGCGCTCGACGAGTACTTCCGCGGTCGTAATCCCCACGGTTCGGACCTGAACTCCTTATTCGGGGAACTGGAACCGATCCGGCCCGAGTACCGCAACCGCGACGCGCGGCTCGCAGCCATGGACGCCCAGGGCATGCAGGGCTGCATCATGCTGCCGACCCTCGGAGTCGGGATGGAGCAGGCGCTGCTACCGGACTTCGATGCAACGGTCGCGACGTTCCGGGCCTTCAACCGATGGCTGGACGACGACTGGGGATTCGCCTATCAGGAACGGATTTTCACCGCTCCGTACATCACGATGTGCCGACCAACCGAAGCGGTGCGCGAACTCGAGTGGGCGTTGGACCATGATGCCCGCTTCATCGTCATGATCCCGGGCCCGATCACGACCGAGGTCGGCATGCGACCACCCGGTGATCCGATGTTCGACGAGTTCTGGCAGCTGGCCAACGATTCGGGTATCACGGTGTGCTACCACTCGGGTGACACCTACTACTCGAAGTTCATGCCGGCGTGGGGTGAGTCCGACTACATGATGTCGTTCAACGCGCTGCTGGGCTTCCGGAGTCTCTTCAGCGGGGACGCGATCCAGGACACCTTTGCCAACCACCTGCACAACGGATTGTTCCTACGGTTCCCCAATCTGCGGATAGCGTGCATCGAGAGCGGTTCGACCTGGGTGTTCCATCTGTTCGAGAAGCTGACCAAGTCCTGGGGCCAGATTCCCTTCATCTATCAGGAGGACCCGCGGGAGACCTTCCGGCGCCACGTCTGGGTCTCGCCGTTCTATGAGGACGAGCTGGCGAGTCTGCTCAAGCTGATGGGTGACGAGCACATTCTCATGGGGTCGGACTACCCGCACGTCGAAGGTTTGGCCGAGCCGGCGTCCTACATCAAGGACCTGCAGAACTTCGACTACACGCCCGAGCAGTGCCGCAAAGTCATGCGGGACAACGGGATCGAGCTGTCAGTCCGCCGGCCGGCGTAGCCGCACGTTTGTGAAGGTCGCCAAGGCCAGCCTGGTCGCCATGCTGCTGGAGGCCGGCGAGGAGAACGCGGCCGTTCTGCTCGCGCGTTCAACGCTGCCCGACGAACTCGACACCGACACCGATCTCGACGTGCTGCTCACCTTCGGGCTGGAAAGCGAGCAGGTCGACGAGATGGCCCAGATGGCGGTCGGCGGAATCGAGCCCGACGACGTGCACACCCGGCGCCGACGCGACTTGATGGACAAGACCATTTCGCGACGCTGGGCCGACCTCGTCGACCGCTGGCTGACGTAGGTGCTCGCTACACGCCGATGAACTTGCCTATGACGAACGACTGGTAGTCGGGCAGCTTCACGTTCCCGTCGATCTTACCGTTCGACTTGGCCCAATTGCCCAGTGCGGTCAGCTCTTCGGCCAATTGCGGCTTGAGCTGCAGCGTAAAGTCGTACTCCTTCAGCACGCTGGAGATCAACGCCGAGTCCAGTTTGACAGCATCTGCCACCGCGGCAATGGCCTCCGGCTTTTGGGCTGTCAGGTCCTTACCCGCGTCACGGAGCGCTGCGAAGAACGCAGAGAGGTCGGTGGCCTTGCCGTTCGTCGTCGCTTCGGTGGACAGGTACAGGCAGTGGTCGACGAACGACTCCGGGCTGTTGTCCTTCAACACCACAGCATCATCACCCAACGCTTGGATCACCTGGGTCTGATAGGGCTGGAAGATGGAGATGGCATCGACGTTGTGCTGTGTTGCCGCGGTGACGACGGCCGAGGGCGCAACCTGGATCAGTCTGGCGTCGGTGCCGGAGTGTTGAACCACCGTCGATGCGAAGAACGCGCCGCTGGTACCCAACGGGGTACCAATGGTTTTGTTATTCAGATCGGCGAGCGACGCAATGCCGGCGCTCCTACGGGCAACCAACCGCGCGCCGTTCCACCGCGCGCCGTCAGCGACGATCCGCAGCGACGGTGACTTGGTGACCGCTGCCGAGGTCGGTACCGCGGCCGCGGTGGCCACGTCGACCTGACCGGCGGTAAGTGCTTGCAGCGCTTCGACTCCGGTGGAGAAGTTCACCACCTTGACGTCCAGTCCGTGTGACCTGAAGTAGCCCGCCTTCTGCGCGACCGGCACATGTGACCACGAGGGGTCGACGACGTATGCCACGGTGAGCTGGTGTGCGTTGGACGACGTGTCACTAGACGAGCAGGCCGTCACACCTGCCGAAGTGACCGCCAGCGTGGCAAGCGCTGCTACGGCCGCGCTACGTCGAATGGATGTCATTGTGAATGCTCCTTGCCGATGGGGACTTTGGGATTTGTGTCGAGCTGGCTGTGCAGCCAACGCCGGAGGTCGCTGTAGCCGGTGAGGTCGGCCAGGCTGCCCGCGGGGCGCGGGCGCGGCAGCGGGTTGTCGATGGTGCTGCGGATCTCTCCGTCGGCCAGGACGACGATGCGGTCCGACAACCGGATGGCCTCGTCGACGTCGTGGGTGACGAACAGGACGGTGCGACGTAGCCGGGACCACAAGTCGACGACAAGGTCCTGCATGCGCAACCGGGTCTGCGCGTCGAGTGCGGCGAACGGTTCGTCCATCAACATGACATCGGGCTCGCCGGCCAGCATGCGTGCCAGACCCACCCGTTGGCGCATGCCACCGGACAACTGACTGGGCCTGCGACCCGCAACGTCGCGTGGCAGACCAACCGCGCTCAACAGCTCATGAACGCGGGTCCGGTGATGCTGGCTGGGAACACCACTGGCGCGCAGAGCGAAACGGACGTTCGACTCCACAGTCATCCAGGTGAACAGGATGTCGCGCTGAAAAGCCATGCCGCGGCGGGGATGTGGCCCGGTGACCAATCCGCCGTCGTCGAGCACCTCGCCAGCCGTGGGTGGTTGCAGACCGGCCAGGCACGACAAAAGAGTCGACTTTCCGCTACCCGACGGGCCGACCAGAACGGTGAATGTACCGGCGGTGACGTCGAGAGTGACGTCACGCAGCGCCGGTTTTGTGGCACCGGCGAATTGGACGGTCAGGTGACGGGCTTGCACAGTCATCTCATCGTTCCTCGACCGACCAGGCAATGAGCGGAGCGCTCAAGCGGGCGATGAGCTGGTCGGTCACCGCACCGAGGATCCCCAGCACCACCAGGCAGAAGATCAACTGGTCAGCCTGAGAGAACAACTGCGCCTGATAGATCCGGAATCCGAGGCCGTTTGTCGTCCCGGTCATCTCGGCGACGACGATCACCACGAATGCCATGGCAGCACCGACTCGCAGCCCCGCGACCACGTCTGGAACCGCCTCTGGAATCACGACGCGGTACAGCGTCAGCCACCGATTCGCACCCAGGCACCGCGCTGCCTTGAGGAAGTCCTCGGGTGTGGTGGACAAGCCGGCGTGGCTGCTGATCCACACCGGCACGAATACGCCGAGTGCGATCACACTCACTTTGCTGCTCTCGCCGAGGCCGAACCACAGGATGGCCAGTGGGACCAGACCGATGGTCGGGATCGGAGCGAACAGTCGCAGGACCGGCTGCAGCAGCCGTCGACCCGTACCGGTGACCGAAGTCAGTACGGCCAGCGCGAATCCGATGGCCGCGCCGAGCACGAAGCCCGCGATCGCGCGCTGCAGGCTGTGCAGCACGTCGGCAGCGAGGTCCCCGGACTCCCACAGGCCCCATCCGGCATGGCCGATCTCGGTGACGGTCGGGAACAGTGCCCGGGGAAACAGTCCTGCCGCAGCGACGATCGACCATACGGCCACCGCCAGTGCAAGTCCCAGCGCCGTCATCCACACCCGGCTCAATGATGTGCTGACCAGCCGCCCGGGCGGTGCTGCCACGGTCACGACGCCACTCACGGCGTGCGCCTGTCCACCGGGTCCAGCGAACGCGGGGTGTCTTCTGGCACCCACTCGAAGGGTACGGCCTGCGAGCGGTAGATGAGTCTCGTCAATGTCCGGCGATCGACACCGGCGACGGCCGGGATCTTGACCTCGGGCTCGCCGGCCACCGCGTAGTCCTCATAGGGCGTGAGGTACTCCCACACGACCTGGCCGGACGGTGTCACCTGAAATATCCGGCCCTGCATCCCTTCGGTGATTAGCGTGTTGCCATTTGGCACTCGCTGTGCGTTGCTGACGAACGAACTGAAGAAGGTCCACGGTGGTCGACCGGAATCTTCGGCCGTGTACTGCCAAACGATCTCTCTGGTCTCCGGATCTATTTCGAGCACCCTCGATCCGGCGTAAATCCCCAGGGGCGCAGGTGGATATCCCGCACCGCCCTGGTTATCGAAAACGAGTAAATTGCCGGCGCCGGGCAGGCCGTCGGCGATGAAGTGCGGGTTGTGCTGGCCGGAGATCTGATCCAACGGCCGGGGCAACGAGTGCGAGTTGATGCGTTTGTGCTGCGCGCCGGCCGGTTCGTCGAAGTACGGTCCCAGGCGCCAGACGATCGCCCCGGATCGTCGGTCGATCAACGCAATGGTATTGGCTTTGCGCGAGCTGATCAGGATGTTGTCCGGCTGGAAGACCGTGTCGGGGTCGGCCCGGTGCCATCGGTTCGGGCCCAATGTGTTGGCACTGTTGATCTCGAGGTAGCCCCAAATGTTGTCGGGTTCCCGCGCGACCGTGCGGCGCAGGTGCTCCAACCCCTCTGAGGTGAAGCCGAATTCGTCTAGATGGTCGCCCGCCTTCCATTCCCAGACGATGCGGCCATCCGGTGTGACCTCATAGATCCCTTGATCTCCGACGACTTGGGGGCCGAGTGAGTCAACGACGCGGGGCAACGCAACGAGTAGCAAACGGTTGCCGTTGTCGAGCAACTGCCAGTCGTGGTTTTGCCGCGCTGCTCCGCCGGGCGCCTCGGTTCCCCACTCCCACAGCGTGTCTCCGTCCCACGACAGCTGGCCGACGGTGCGGTTGGAGTAGATGCCGCCCGGCGAGTCGACCACCTGGCTCAACTGCAGCCCGACATCACCGATGCGTCCATCATTGAGGGCGGGATCGATGATCCGAGCCGGTACACCCGGGTGCGGCCATTCGTGCCGCACGACACCGGTGAGATCGATCAACCGGGTGACTCCGTCGGCGGCGGTGTAGAGGACGAAGCTGGCATGGGCCAGCGTCGGGTCATGGTAGGTCACACCGCTGAATTGAACGAACGCCATGGCGTGTAGTCCTACCAGTGGCAACGCCACCGACAGATAGTTCGAATCGCGATGATCTAACCGATTTGCGTCCGTTCAGGGCATCCGTACTCTAAACGATTTGTGCGCCATGGCCCGGACGAGACCAAACGAGTGACCATCGCCGACATCGCGCGTCGCGCCGGCACCTCGACAGCGGTGGTGAGCTACGTGCTCAATCCGGGTTCCCGTCCCGTTTCGGACAGACTGCGGGCCCGGGTGACTGCGGCGATGGATGACCTCGATTACCGGCCGGACCGACACGCACGCGGTTTGCGACGGCAGCCCCGCTGGGGCCAGATCGGCCTGCTGGTACCCGATCTGACGTTCCCCCTCTATGCCGCACTGGCCGGCTGCATCACCCGTCAGGGACGAGCACGGGGTCAACTCGTCATCACCGGCACCACCGGATTCCACGCGGGCGCCGAAGCCGAGCTGGTGCGCGGATTTGCCGACGTTGGGGTGGACAGCTTGCTGGTGACCGGGATTCTCGACGGGCAGTCCTGCGCCCGCATCTGTCGTCACGCCCGGATCCCCGTCATCTGGGTGCACACCAATCGCGACATCGTCGGCTCGAACGTCGTCACCGCAGACCATGTCCGCGCCGGGCGGCTGGCCACCCAACATCTGGTCGACCACGGCCGGAGGGCCATCACGTTCGTCGGCGGATTCACCGAGCAGGACACCGCCTCCGGTGATCGCGACACTGTGTACCTGCGCTATTCCGGTTACCGGTCCGTCGTCGGGATCGAAGAACGCCACATCCCGACTGATCTCACACTGCGTGGCGCCTATCGCGAATTCCATCGGCACCTCACCGCGGCGGCGCCGCCCGACGGTGTTGTCGTCGGTACCCAGGGCCAGGCTGCGGCGGTGCTTCGTGCACTCGCTGATAAAGGACTCCGCGTCCCCGATGACGTCGCCGTGGTGTCGTTCGACGGAGACACCCGAAATGCCTACGGGCAGACCATCTTGACCACCGTGCAGCAGCAGCTCGAAGAGATGACCGAGGTGGCGCTCGACCTGGCGCTGGGATTGCGCGCTGAAAGCGAAGGCGTCCCGGAGCTGTTCGAGGTCGCCCTCAGCCGGGGTGAAAGTTGTGGTTGCGCCGTGCCGCCCAGCTATGCCGCCGCGCCGTAACAGCGTCGTTGAACAACCAGCTCGCTGCACCGCGACTGTGCGGCTCGTGCAGGGAATTTCGCGGATTTTCGAGCACAGCTCCCACAGTCGGCGGACGCTGAGGTAATGACCGTTGAATTGGCCGGGCAGACCGTCGTTCTGATCGGTGGAAGCGCCGGTATCGGACTGGAGACGGCGCGGCGCGCCCGCTCGGAAGGCGCCTATGTGATCCTCACGGGACGCAACGCCGAGCGCCTACAAGCTGCCGCCGACGAGGTCGGTGCACTTCGCACCGCAGCGTTCGACGCCAACGACTCCGGTTCGCTACGAACATTTTTCGATGACCTGTCCGGCACAGTCGATCACGTACTGATCACTGCCGGCGGCCCCAGCTATCGGCCATTGCTCGAGATGGAAGCCGAAGACGTCCGCGAGGCGCTCAGCGGGCATGTGGTCCTCGGCCTCGAGGTAGCGCGCAGCGCGAGACCCAAGATGCGTCCTGGTGGCTCACTGGTCTTCATGGGCGGCACCGGTGGCCGGCGCATCGATCACCGCCTCGGCATCGTCCCTGCCGCTACTGCGGCACTGCCGGCGTTCACCGCTGCACTGGCACTCGAGCTCGCGCCGATCCGCGTCAACCTCATCGCGGCGGGCTTTGTCGATACCCCGTTGTCGGCGACACTGCTCGGTGATCAATTGGAAGACCGTCGCGACCAGCTGCGCCGCACGCTCCCGATCGGGCGCGTCGTCGGACCCGACGACGTCGCCGCACTCGCGGTACACCTCATGGTGAACGGCGCGCTCACCGGCGGCACCTACGACATCGACGGCGGTCAGCAGTTCACCTAGCGCATGAATCCTGCCGGTTACGCGCAGCGAAATTCTTGGGTCACGATGCTGAATACCGCCAGGCACATCTCGTGCGCTTTATAACGTGGTCTTCGCTTTGCAGCGCTGAACCGACACCGGTGAGGCAAGGTATCACTCGTGGACATCAACCTCACCGACCGAATCGCCGTCGTCACCGGTGCCAGCAAGGGAATCGGCCTGGCCATCACCCAGACCCTGGCCGCTGCCGGTGCGCACGTGATCGCCGGCGCCCGGCACAACAGCACCGAACTGGAGGCACTGGAAGCGGCCGGCTCGGCCACCTTCGTCGTTGCCGACGTGGCGACCGCCGAAGGGCCGCAGGCCCTCGTCGACGCGGCCGCGCAACGCGGCGGCATCGACATCCTGGTGAACAACGCCGGGGCGGTCACGCCGCGTTTTGAGGGCTTGCTGTCGGTGACCGACGACGACTGGCTGGCTGGCTTGTCGCTGAATTTTCTGTCCGCCGTGCGCACCACCCGAGAAGCCATTCCGCACATACTCAGCCGCGGCGGCGGTTCCATCGTGATGATCGGTTCGGTCAACGCGGCACTGCCGGAATGGAACATCATCGACTACGGCGCCGCCAAGGCCGCCCTGGCCAACTTCGCCAAAGCTGTGTCGAAGGAGTTCGGCCACAACGGGATCCGGGTTAACACCATCAGTCCCGGGCCGGTGGCCACCCCGCTGTGGCTGGCCGACAGCGGGATCGCCGCGCAGTTTGCCGCAGCCAGCGGGGCTACACCCGACCAGGTCGTCGACTCCGTGGTCGCCGGGTCAGCGACCGGACGCTTCACCACTGCACAGGAGGTGGCCGACCTCGCTGTCTTCCTCGCCAGTGAACACTCGGCCAACATCACCGGTTCGGACATTCGCATCGACGGCGGTTACGTCACCACCCTGTAGAACCTCGAAAGGACTTATGTGAGCACCAAACTCAATTCGGTCATCTTCATTCACGGGCTGTGGATCCACGGCAGCGCCTGGCAACCGTGGCTGGACCTGTTCACCGAACGCGGCTACGCGGTTTCGGCACCGGGCTGGCCCGGAGACGGCGCCACTGTCGCGGCGACGCGCGAAAACGCCGACGCGCTCAACGACATCGGGATCGAGGACATCGTCGACCATTACGTCGAGATTCTCGGCGAAAGCGGCAAGCACCACGCCATGCCAGTCGTCGTCGGACATTCCTTCGGCGGCCTCATTGCTCAGGAGCTGCTGGCCGGTGGCCACGTCGCGGCAGCCGTCGCGATCGACCCGGCTCCGATCAAGGGTGTCAAGGCGTTGCCGCTGGCGCAGTTGCGGTCGGCGTTCCCCGTACTCGGAAACCCGGCCAACCGGCACCGCACCGTGGCCCTCAACGCCAAGCAATTCCGGTACGCCTTCGGCAACACATTGACCGAACAGGAATCCGATGAACTGCACGACAAGTGGACGATTCCCGGACCGGGCCGTCCGCTGTTCGAAGACGCCACCGCCAACTTCCACAAGGACTCACCGGCCAAGGTAGACACCCACCTCATCGATCGGGGACCGCTGCTGCTGACCTCGGGATCGCAAGACCATACGGTGCCGTTCAAGGTCACCAAGGAGGTGCACGACCTCTACCTGAAGGGAGGATCCGACACCGAGTTCCACGAGTTCGAGGGTCGCGGTCACTCGTTGACCATCGATGCCGGCTGGCGTGATGTGGCCGACGTGGCCCTGGAGTGGTTGGCGCGCAAGGGCTTTTGACAATGGACGACATGGACGCGCTGCGTGCCCACCGCCGGGGCGGTCCCGAGGTCCTCGTCGTGGAGCGAGCGCCGATGCCGGTGCCCGGTCCCGGCGAGGTCCTCATCGAAGTGCACGCCGCGGGGATCACGTTCGACGAACTGACGTGGGACGAGACCTGGTTGCGCGACGGAGTCGACCGCACACCCACCATCCCGTCCCACGAGGTATCGGGGGTCGTCACCGCTATCGGCGCTGACGTCACCGGCGTCACCGTCGGCGACGAGATGTACGGCTTGATCCCCTTCGACCGCGACGGCGCCGCAGCCGACTACGTCGCGGTGCCCGCCGATTCCCTGGCGCCTCGGCCGACGACGTGCTCCCACGTGGAGTCAGCCGCGCTGCCACTCGCGGGGCTGACCGCATGGCAGGCCCTCGTCGAGCACGCCGCCGTCCAACCCGGTGAGCGGGTGCTGGTCCACGGCGGCACAGGCGGAGTCGGTTCACTCGTCGTCCAACTCGCCGCCAAGATGGGGGCCGACGTGACCACTACGGTGCGCAGCGATGCCGCAGAACTCATGGTCGCCCTTGGCGCGTCGACGGTGATCGACACGCGCACCGATCGGTTCGACAGGCCCGGCGCCGTCTACGACGCCGTCATCGACACCGTTGGCGGAGAGACGCTGGAGCGCTCTTTCGGCGTGCTACGCCGCGGCGGCCGGCTGATCACCCTCTCTGCACCTCCCCCGCCCGGCAGAGCGGACGTCGCCGGCGTCGACGCCATCTTCTTCATCGTCACACCCGACCGCGCACAACTGACCGAGCTCGCCGCACTCGTCGACACGGCCGGGATGCAAATCGCAATCGCCGACACTTTTCTTCTGCAGGACGGCCGCGCCGCCTTCGAGAGCGGCAGCGGACCACATCGTCGGCCCGGTAAGACCGTCCTGATCGTGCGTGACGGATGAAAGCGGGAAGCGATGTACGACCTCGAGGACGCGGTCCGCGACCGTCGGTCCATCCGCCTGTTCCTGCGCGACAAGCCGGTGCCCAGGGAGTTGATCACCGAGTCGCTGGAGCTGGCGATCCGCGCCCCATCCAACTCCAACATCCAGCCATGGCATGTGGTCTTCGCCGCCGGCCCGGCCCGGGATCGCCTGGCCGAAGCCCTGCTCGAGCAGGCCGACATCGAGGCCCCGAACGTGCCCGAACTGCCGGAGTCGTTCACCCACCTGCGTCGTGAGCTAGGCGCTCTGGTGTACGGGACGATGGGTGTCGCACGCGACGATGCCGAGGCCAGACGCCTTGCAGTACTGCGTAATTGGGAATTCTTCCGGGCTCCCCTGGCCGGCATCGTGTGCATGCACCGTGAACTCGGCGAAGTCGATGCCGTCGGCGTCGGCATGTTCCTGCAGACCTTCCTGCTCGCGCTCACCGCGCGGGGGCTCGGCAGCTGCGTGCAGGTCTCGGTCGCCGGTTATCCCGATGTGCTGCGTGAGCAGCTGGGCATCGGTGAAGAGATGCGCATCCTGTGCGGTGTCTCGATCGGCTATCCCGATCCAGAGTTCGCCTGCAATCAGCTCAGCGTGCCGCGCAATCCGCTCGAGAACAACGTCGTGTTTGTCGACAACTGATCAGCGGGCCAAGTTCCACTGGCCGAAGTCCGGCGCCAACACATCGTCGACATCGACGCTGACACCGTCGATTACCGCGCCCGGGTCCGACGGTGTGACCACCTCGCGCTGAAAGAGGACGGCGGCGGGTTCGCGCGCACCGCCCGACCATGCCTTCGTCTGCCAACCCCAGCGATAACCGGACGTCGTGGAATGACCGACAACGCCGTCGCCGATTGCCCATTTGAGTTGACGGACACCACCATAGATACCGGTGCGCTCGACACCGAGCACCGAGTTGATCCCCTGGAACCATCGGATCGCGGTGCTTTTCCACGTGTCAGAGCTGATGTCCTCGTCGACGCTGAAGAAGATCGGCGCCGAACTCGGTCCGCCCGCCGCACCGTGCAGCCGCAGTGCGGTCTGGGCGTCGGCCACACCGCCGTCAAAGCCGCGGGTGAAATCCGACGGAGCGTTGGGCCAGTTGGGTTTTCCGTACTGGTAGCAGCTGACGACGTGCAGCCCGGCCGCCATGAGGCCGTCGGTGTATTCGCGAGTGACGGGCTTGAAATCGAAGGTGGCACCTGGCCGCAGCTCGGACACATACACCAACGCGCCGTCGAAGCCCGCGGCTTTGATCTGTTCCGGCGAGACAAGCCGTACCGCGAAATCGATGAGCCGCAACCCGTCAGCAGATGCCTTCGGCGCACCGAGGACAGCGGCGCCGGCCAGCGCCGTGACCGCATACCGGAAGACGTCGCGCCGATTCGGCTCGGTCATGACCGGGCCGTGATCAGCGAGGGCTCACCGACTCCGATGGTGATCTGCGGGTTGGCCGCGGGGTCTAGCCAGTTCAGTATCGACTTCATTTCCTCGCGCCCGATGGCGACACATCCCCACGTGGGATTGCCGTCGGTCACATGCAGGAAGATCCCGGCCACCTTCCCCGGAATCCGTTGCGGATTGGACGTGATGTTGACCGCGTAGTCGTAGACCGGCCCGGAGTCGTAGAGGTTCTCGGCGATGCCCGATGGTTGGCTCGCCGACCGGACGTGGGTGTTGTACGTCGAGGACTTCCCGTCCTCGTCCCACCAGTCCTGGTTGGTCGCCTGGAAGTAGGGCATCTTGGTGCCGGGGTTGGGCTGGCGCCCGAAGGCCTGGTCGAATCCGAAGGTGCCTTCCGGGGTGCGGTAGACACCGTCGGCCGGGGCGCCGACGCCGAGTTCGCCGACCTTGGCCGGCGTTGGACCCAGAACGACCTTCCAGTCCTGCCCGACCCGCTGGAACGCGGTCAACGTGCCGGTGGTGGCATTGGCGGCGGGCACGCCGACGACGATCCACTGCTGCGAGGACTCCGGTGCGGCGCTCGCCGGTGGAGCAAACAGCACGCTCAACAGCAGTGCCAGGCCGAATCGCACCACGAGGCTCGCCACGGCGTTCATCGTAACTGCAGGGTGTGGGCGATCCGGTGCAACGAAATGGCCTTTCGGAATGGTCCGGCAGTACTGGACCGTACTGCCGTATGCGCTCTATGGTGAGCGCGTGGCCAAGATTGCCGACTACGAGGCGGAATCGTCGCCGTGGTCGCCGCGTGAAGCGGAGCTGCTGGCTGCGACCCTGCAGCTGCTGCAGCAGCACGGGTACGAGCGGCTGACTGTCGACGCTGTCGCAGCCACTGCCAAAGCGAGCAAGGCCACGGTGTATCGACGCTGGCCTTCCAAGGGTGAGCTGGTTCTGGCCGCCTTCATCGAAGGCATCCGCTGCGCGGCGGTCCGCCCCGACACCGGGACTCTGCGCGGCGACTTGCTCCACCTCGGCGATGCCATCACAGAGCAGGCCGCCCAACACTCCGCCACCATGCGTGCGGTGATGGTCGAGGTCTCCCGCGACCCTGCACTGCGCGAGGCCATGCAGCACCAATTCCTCGACCAACGCAAAGCGCTGATCGAGTCGGTTCTGCAGCAGGCCGTCGACCGCGGTGAGATCAAGGCGGAGGCGATCACCGAGGAACTCTGGGATCTGATGCCCGGTTACCTGATCTTCCGGTCGATCGTCCCCAATCGCCCGCCTTCGGAAACGACCGTGCAGGCGCTCGTCGACAACGTCATCATTCCCAGCCTCACCCGTCCTATCAGCTAGAACGAAGTGTTGCCGGAGGCGATCCAGTACCGTACCGTACCGTCTAGAGCGATCAGCCCCAGCTGACCGGGAAACGATCTCTCCCCGCCATGTAATCGTGTTCGCCGGTTATCGAAAGGCCAACGGGTGCAGAGCGTTTCGACCGAGGATCCCGATCAGCAGGTCGCCGACCGATCGCTGACGCACCGGTTCGCCCGGGCAACGCGGCGTCTCTGCATCCCAATCCTGCTGTTCTGGCTGGCGATCACCGTCCTGAGCAACGCGCTGGTACCGCAGCTGGAAGTCGTCGGCCAAGAGCACAACGTTGCGTTGAGTTCCCCCGACTCCCCGTCACTACAGGCGTTCAAACGCATCGGTCACGTCTTCGGTGAGTTCGACTCCGACAGCGCGGCGATGATCGTGCTCGAAGGTGACCAACCGCTCGGCACCGACGCGCACCGGTACTACGACGAGTTGATCCGAAGACTCTCCGCCGACCACAAACACGTCCAGCACATCCAGGACTTCTGGGGCGATCCGCTGACGGCCGCCGGAGCGCAGAGTCCCGACGGCAAAGCCGCCTATGTCCAGGTGTTCCTCTCCGGCAACCAGGGCGAAGCGCTGTCGCTGGCCTCTGTTGACGCCGTCCGCGACACCGTCGATCACACTCCGGCACCGCCCGGTGTCAAGGCATACGTAACCGGCGCGGCACCTCAGGTCGCCGACCAGTTCGAGACCGGCGACAAGGGGACCACGAAGGTCACCCTGCTCACCATCGGGGTGATCGCGATCATGCTGCTGCTGGTGTACCGGTCGGTCGTAACCATGCTGTTGATGCTGATCACGGTGCTCATCGAAATGTCGGCGGCGCGCGGCATCGTCTCGTTCCTGGCCAACTCCGGGTTCATCGGACTCTCGACGTACTCAACCAACATCCTCACGCTGTTGGTCATCGCCGCCGGTACCGATTACGCGATCTTCCTGGTCGGCCGCTATCACGAGGAGAGGTCCGCCGGCGTGGACCGCCAGACCGCGTTCTACGACACCTACCGCGGGACGTCACACGTCATTCTCGGTTCGGGGTTGACGATCATCGGTGCGGTCTACTGCCTGACCTTCACCCGCAATCCCTACTTCCAGAGCCTGGGCATTCCCGCGGCCATCGGTGTATTCATCGCACTGATCGCCGCACTCACCCTGGCGCCCGCCGTTCTGACGATCGGCAGCCACTTCGGCCTACTCGACCCCAGACGCCGTGCCAAGACCCGCGGTTGGCGGCGCATCGGAACCGCGGTCGTGCGCTGGCCGGGACCGATTCTCGTCGTCTCCCTGGGGATCGCGCTGATCGGCCTGCTCGCGCTGCCGGGATACAAGACCAGCTACGACGTCGGTGCCTACATGCCCGCCGATGCTCCGTCCAACGTGGGCTACACCGCCGCGGAGCGGCATTTCTCGAAAGCGCGACTCAACCCCGAACTGCTGATGATCGAGACAAGTCATGATCTGCGCAACCCCACCGACATGATCCTGTTGGAACGGGTCGCCAAGGCCGTCTTCCACACCCCGGGCATCGCGATGGTCCAATCCATCACCCGCCCATTGGGAACGCCGCTCGACCACAGTTCCGTGCCATTTCAGATCAGTGCGCAAAGCAGCGCCCAGATCAACAACCTGCCCTACCAGCAGGCGCGCGCCGCGGATCTGCTCAAGCAGGTAAGCGAGACCGACAAGACGATCAACATCCTGCGCCAGCAGTACGCCCTGCAGCAGGAGAGTTCAGCCGCCACCCACGATCAGGTTGAGGCATTCCACCAAACCGTTGCCGTGTCACAGGATCTGCGCAACAAGATCGCCAACTTCGACGATTTCTTCCGGCCGCTGCGCAACTACTTCTACTGGGAACCGCACTGTTTCGACATTCCGGCCTGCGCGGCGCTGCGGTCGGTGTTCGACGCACTCGACGGAATCGACGCCCTGACCGACCAGTTGGCCAATGTCACAGCGAGTTTGGACAAGCTGGATGCGCTGCAGCCAAAGTTGCTCGCCCTGATTCCGCAGCAGATCGACAGCCAGCAGGCCAACCGTGAGCTGTCGATGACGAACTACGCCACCCAGTCGGGCATTTACGACCAGACGGCGGCGGCGCTGCAGAACGCGACTGCGCTCGGCACCGCCTTCGACGCGTCCAAGACCGATGACTCCTTCTACCTGCCGCCGGAAGCCTTCAGCAACAGCGAGTTTCAGCGCGGGCTCAAGCTGTTCCTCTCCCCTGATGGCAAGGCAGCCCGGATGATCATCACCCACGACGTGGATCCCGCTACGCCTGAAGGCCTTTCGCATATCGAGACGATCCGGCACGCCGTGCAGGAGGCGGTCAAGGGTACCCCCCTGGCAGGGTCGAGCATCTACATCGGCGGCACGGCGGCGACCTACAAAGACATTGCCGATATGGCCAAGTACGACCTGATGATTGCCGGCATTGCTGCGCTCAGCCTGATCCTGCTGATCATGATGTTCATCACCAGAAGCATTGTGGCCGCTTTGGTGATCGTCGGTACGGTGGCGCTGTCGTTGGGGGCTTCGTTCGGATTGTCCGTGTTGGTTTGGCAGGATCTGCTGGGTAAGCCGTTGTACTGGGTGGTGCTCGCGTTGGCGGTGATCCTGCTGCTGGCAGTGGGTTCGGATTACAACCTGCTGCTGATATCGCGATTCAAAGAAGAAATCGGCGCGGGTCTGAACACCGGCATCATCCGCGCGATGGCCAGCACCGGGGGCGTGGTCACCGCCGCCGGCCTGGTGTTCGCCTTCACCATGGCCTCGTTCGTCTTCAGTGATCTTCTGGTGCTCGGCCAGATCGGCACCACGATCGGGCTGGGCCTCTTGTTCGACACGTTGATCGTGCGGTCGTTCATGACGCCCTCGATCGCCGCACTTCTCGGGCGCTGGTTCTGGTGGCCGCTGCGGGTACGACCGCGCCCGGCCAGTGCGATGCTGCGCCCCTACGGCTCACGGCCAGCGGTGCGTCAACTGCTTCTCTGGGACGACTGACGGCACTGTCAGCTAAAACACACCGTGTCCACATTGAGATCCAGGTTTGTCTCAATTGCAACATGGGTAACTTTAGTAACAGCGCTGAGGGCTCGGCGCCGTCCTGACCAGCTAAGAAAGAGTCGAATGGATCACCCTTATGAACACAATCCTTTACTTCAGCTCCAATGGCCCCGTATATGAGACTCGCGCCTACACCAAGGCCGATATCGATCGCCTCTTCAAGGGCCGTCAGCTGCACTGCCTGACCAGTCCCGACCGGCAATTCGACTTCTGGTTCAGCCCGTCACCTCCGGGATGCCAGCGCCGAATCAACGAGCAAGCGACTGAAGTTCTCCTGGCGACGACCAATTTCACCGCCAAGTCGGTGCCGCTTCTGCCCGGCTGCGTTGTCGTCGCCACCCATGATGCAGACGGCGATCTCGACGGTCTCAGCTGGCAGCAGCTCGACCTCCTGGTCCACAAGAACCGCTCACTGACCACCCGCGAACTGCGAGTGCTGGACAAGCGGATTGAGCGTCACAACCGGCGCCAGGCCCGGCCCGTCCGCCCCGCCGCAGTCACCCCCTTGCCGGCCGCCAAGCCGCGCACATCAGCGAAGCGCACCGTGAAGGCGGCCTCGTAAGGCCTTCAGTGCCGGCGTTGACCCACTTTCCTATCGATTTTCACCTTTCGCAGCGGAAGATCGACTGCGGCGCCGCAAAACGTGAAATTCGGCGCGGTCAGCGGGTCGTAGATCCGCGCATGCTCCGACAAGTCTCGGCTGGCCACAGGATTAGAGGTTTTGCGTCGTCGGCAAATAACATCGATGACGTAATGAGCGATCAAGACCTCGGTATCCGGACGACGTCCACCACGGCTGCGGCTAGCCGGCTTTTGGCCGAAGCCAGCCGTCGTCGCACGTTCGCCGTCATCAGCCACCCCGACGCAGGTAAGTCCACACTCACCGAGGCGCTGGTGCTGCATGCCAGAATCATCACCCAGGCCGGCGCCATCCACGGCAAAGCCGGGCGGCGGTCCACCGTCTCGGACTGGATGGAGATGGAACAGGCCAGGGGTATCTCCATCACCTCGACGGCGCTGCAGTTCCCGTACCGCTCGCCGGAGGGTCAAGACTGCGTCATCAACCTGCTCGACACCCCCGGGCACGCCGACTTCTCCGAGGACACCTACCGGGTTCTCAGCGCCGTCGACTGCGCGGTCATGCTCATCGACGCAGCCAAGGGTCTGGAACCGCAGACGCTCAAGCTGTTTCAGGTGTGCAAGCACCGCGGCCTTCCGATCCTCACCGTCATCAACAAGTGGGACCGTCCCGGCCGTGATGCGCTGGAACTTCTCGACGAGATCCAGGAGCGCATCGGGCTCAAGCCCACCCCATTGACATGGCCGGTCGGCATTGCCGGTGATTTCAAGGGCGTGCTGGATCGCCGCACCGGCAACTACATTCGATTCACCCGCACGGCGGGCGGCGCCACCGCCGCCCCCGAGGAGCACATCGCACCCGATCGGGCCCAGGACGCGGCCGGCGTCGACTGGGACAACGCGGTCGAAGAATGCGAACTGCTGTCCTCCGATGACGGCGACCACGACCAGGAAGCGTTCCTGCAGGGCATCACAACCCCGGTCCTGTTCACTTCCGCCGCACTGAATTTCGGCGTAAACCAGCTTCTGGATAATTTGACCCGGCTCGCGCCGCCGCCGAGTGGCCAGGTCGACGTCGACGGACATGTGCGGCCCGTCGATGCACCGTTCAGTGCGTTCGTCTTCAAGGTCCAGGCCGGAATGGACTCCGCCCACCGCGACCGCATCGCCTACGCCCGGGTGTGTTCGGGGACGTTCGAGCGCGGTGATGTCCTCACCCATGCCTCGACCGGCAAGCCGTTCGTCACCAAGTACGCCCAATCGGTGTTCGGCCAACAGCGCTCAACGCTGGACAACGCGTGGCCGGGCGATGTGATCGGGTTGGCCAACGCGGCGGCGCTGCGGCCGGGCGACACGCTGTTCCGTGATGTGCCCGTGCAGTTCCCGCCGATACCGAGCTTCGCACCGGCGTATTTCTCCGTCGCGCGGGGCACTGACCCGAGTAAGCACAAGCAATTCCGCAAGGGCATCGAGCAACTCGAGCAGGAAGGCGTGGTGCAGGTTCTGCGGTCAGACCGCCGCGGCGAGCAGGCGCCGGTGATCGCCGCTGTCGGGCCGCTGCAGTTCGAGGTGACCAGTCACCGGATGGCCACCGAATTCAACGCGCCGATCTCGCTGGAGTCGCTGCCCTACACCGTGGCGCGGGCTGTCGATCCCGAGGACGCACCGTTCGTCGACAAGCAGGTGTCGACGGAGGTCCTCACCCGGACCGACGGCGTCATGCTTGCGCTGTTCACCACGAAGTGGCGACTGCAGGGCTTCAGCGAGGACAACCCGACCGTGACGCTGCGCCCATTGGTCGCCGCCGGCGACGACTGATCACCACTTCGCGGCGACGTTGCCCGCGATCTGGTCGGCAATTTTCGACGCTGAATCACCCGGGACGGCGGCGCAGGTGTTCACGTCGATGACGATGTTGTTCCGGTGCTCGAGTGCGCGGCCGCAGGCGCGGCCCGGGGCTTTCGCCTCTTCTTCTGTCGCAGTGGTGCTCAACGTGTTATCGGTGACTGTGATCTGCCCGACGGACCAGCGGGTGCCGCTCTGCGTGTGGGTGTATTCGTGGCACGCCTGCCATTGTTGTGTTGAGGCGGTGAAGAAACTGTTGGCTTGGTCTGCGGTGGGATACAGCACTACTGCCTGCTTGACGTAATGATCCAATTTGTCGCCGTCGCTGAGACTTTGGTCGCGCTCGGCCAGATAGCCACTGTCGGCATACACGAGTGTTTCAGCGGCGCCGTCGATCGCGAGGCACTCCGGCGGCGCCATGAAACCGGCGTTGTCGTCCATCGCCGTAGCTGTATGCGTGACCGCCATGTTGTTGACACCCATCGCGGCATTCACCTGATCCACATTGAGCAACAACCCCGGCAGTTCCCGTTCGACCAAGGGGCGCGCGATCAACTTGGGCGCCGTGGGCGTCACCGCAACGCCACCAGTGGTGCCGCCGCATCCGGCGCTTACCAGCGCACAGCCCACGACCGCTGTTGCGGCCAATCTCCGACCGTCCATGTCTCGCCAGGTATACCCACGATTCGTCGATTAATGGCTGCCGGGCGCTCAATGATTCGACGCCGACGTCGACACTAGCCGTTGGCGCTGGACAAACCGGCTTTCACCTGGCGGGAGAGATCGTCGGCCAGAATCTCGGCGTCACCGTTCAGCAAGCCGGTGACGGCCTGTTTCGCCACCTGTGCTGGATCGACCTTCTGGTCAGCCGGGATATAGCTCACCATATCGGTATCCATGTACCCGACGTGCAAGGCGGAGACGTGAATTCCCTTGGGCGCGAGCTCAGCTCGCAGCGCATCGGTGAGTGCCCAGGCGGCGGCCTTGGCCGCCGAGTAGGCACCCGAGCTGGGCGGGTGCACCCACGCCAGCACCGAGAGCACATTGAGGACCGCTCCCCCACCGTTCTTCTGGATCACCGGGACGAACTCACGGCTGACGTTCAACGTCCCAAAGTAGTGCGTTTCCATCTCGAGCCGGATGTCGTCGACCGGCCCGGTGAGCAGTTGTGCCCGCGTGGAGACGCCGGCGTTGTTCACGAGCACGGTGACATCGTCGGCGATGGCCGCCGCACGCCGCACGGACTCTGGATCCGTGATGTCCAGCTGAATCGGGATCGCGCCTGGCAGGTCGACCGTCTCCGGCCGACGGGCACCCGCGTAGACCTTGGCGCCGCGCGAGAGCAGCTCGGCAGCCAGTTGTCGTCCCAATCCACGGTTGGCACCTGTTACAAGTGCGGTGATCTGATCGGTCATTGCTGTCCCTTTCGACGGTCATTACGTGGCTCAACACTAGAGGGGCCTGGGTTGATTCCACTAGACCCAGTCCCGAGGGAACCGATGCCTCGGAGTCAACGGCTTGCACCTGAGAGGTTGCCTGTCGTGGCCGACAGGGTCGGATGAAATCCACCATGGTCGGATGCAGCACCACACCCACGTCGTACGCAGCGCGGCCGCTCTGGCCGCGGCCATGGGCATCGGTCGTTTCGTCTACACCCCGATCCTGCCGTTGATGACGGCGCAGACGGGCATGACGCCGCACACCGCCGCCACCCTGGCCACCGCCAACTACGTCGGTTACCTCGTCGGTGCACTGGCCGGATCCGTGTGGCCACGACTCGCCCGATCCGTCATGGCCTGTCGCGCATCGCTGCTGGTCCTCATTGGGAGCCTGGCCGCCATGCCGTTCGCCAACACAGCGTTCGAGTGGACCCTGTTGCGGACCTTGGCCGGCGTCGCCAGTGCGCTGGTCTTCGTGATCGCCGTCAACAACCTGCTGGAGCATCTACACGGCCGTCCTGCCCATCTGGCCGGGTGGGGATTCGGTGGAATCGGTGTGGGCATCGCGCTGTCCGCCGTCGTGGTGCTGGCCAGTCAGCAGTGGCGACTCTCCTGGTGGGCCTCGGCGGCCGCGGCCGCGATCTTGACCGTCGCCGCCTGGACGATGCACCCTGCGCCTTCTGCGCCGGGATCGAGTGAAGCACGCAACCGGCTGGCACACAGGGCATTCAGCTTGCTTGCGGTGAGCTACACCCTCGAGGGCGTCGGCTACATCATCGCAGGCACGTTCCTGGTCGCCGCGGTCACGCAGGGCGCACCGCACTGGCTCGGCGGCGGGACGTGGCTCGTCGTGGGTCTGGCGACCATACCCTCCGCAGCGCTGTGGGCGGCGTTGAGCGCCCGATGGTCACACCCGGGTCTGCTGGTGACGGCGCTGTGCGCGCAAGCCGCTGGAATTGCCGCCGCAGGCATCTTCGGCGGCGTCGCCGCCGCGCTCGTCGGGGCGGTGCTGTTCGGCGGCACGTTCGTCGGGATCAGCACGCTGTCGCTGGCGATTGCGCGTCTGTTGCGCTATCCGCGGGCCGTCGCACTGTTGACGGCCGGGTATTCGGTCGGACAGATACTGGGCCCAGTCGTTGTCAGCCCGCTCCTCCATGACGGTTTCCGGCCGGCCCTGGTGGTGGGTGCGGTGGTGGTATTAGCTGCGGCCATCGTGGCGGGGCTGATGTGGATCGTCGGCGGGCAACCAGACCGAGTCGTCGGCGAGCCCGAAATCGCCGATGTCGCTGGTGAATTCGTCGACCAGAGCCCGGACCACGGGATTGTCGTCGTTGCGCCGCCATACCAATGACCACGTCCATAACGGCGACGGGTTGACCACCGCGCGACGTACCAGGTCTTTGGGCAGCGCATCGTCCTGGCCCTTCGGATTGTTGATCACCGGACGGCCCAGTCCACGGACATGTTCCAGGAACGTCGGACCGGTGACCCCGCCGTCGTCGGTACGCATGACCCGTGCGCCGGTGTGGGCAGCGAACTGCTCGGCATAGCGATTCCACGACGACCAAGTGCCGGCGTCCGCATCGATCAACACGACAGTGTCGGCGGCCTCGACGGGTGAATCCTGCGGGCCGGTCGCAAGCGCGTAAAGCCGGTCCACCCCCAGCAGTCGGGCCTCGAGCGACAGCGCTTCCAGGTCGGCGTTCTGAACCCAGCAGATGGCCAGATCGAGGCTGCCGTCGGCGACCCGCGCCACCTGAGTGTGCGAGGGCATGACCCACGTATCCACCCGCAGCTGCGCGATGCCCGTTGCACGCTCGGACCAATCGGTCGGGCACCAGTTCACGTATCCCACCCGCACGGGTTCTGACGGCCCCAGACTCGCAGCGCGGCTGCGTAATTCGTCCGCCTGGGCGATGAGCGACTTGGCATCGGGCAGCAGTGCCGCGCCCGCCGGCGTCAAGGCCACCGAGCGGCGGTCGCGATCGAACAGGGCGACTTTGAGGTCCCGCTCGAGAACCTTGATCTGCTGGGACAGCGAGGGCCCGGCTATCCGCAGACGCTGCGCAGCGCGACCGAAGTTCAGCTCCTCGGCCACGGTGACGAAATAGCGCAGCTGCCGCAGCTCCATCGCTGCAGCCTAGTAGGCGCAGGCTCCCAGCAGGGAGCGGATCCATCGTCTCGACCCGGCATCGCCACGCCGGAACGACGCGTTCAACAAGGCACACCACGAAGAGAGGATCATCGACATGGACAGTCCGACACGCGTCGCAGTCGTCACCGGCGCATCGCAGGGCATTGGCGCCGGCCTGGTACGGGGATTTCGCGGGCGGGGATACGCGGTGGTGGCGAACTCACGGAGCATCGGCGAAAGTGACGACTCATTGGTTATGACTGTCGCGGGCGACATCGCCGAACCCGGTGTGGGACAACGGGTCATCAATACCGCGGTCAGGCGCTTCGGGCGCGTCGACACGGTGGTGAACAACGCAGGCATCTTCATCCCCAAGCCGTTCACCGACTACGCCGATGCCGACTATGACGCCATCACCGGTGTGAACCTACGCGGTTTCTTCGAGGTGACCCGGGCCGCACTGGGCGTGCTCGAGGCAGGCGGACACATCGTCAACATCTCGACCAGCCTGGTGGACCAAGCCAATTCGCAAGTGCCCTCCGCGCTGGCATCATTGACGAAAGGTGGCCTCAACGCCGCGACCAAGGCGCTGGCTGTCGAGTATGCCGGGCGCGGGATCCGCGTCAATGCAGTCGCCCTCGGTGTGGTCAGCACCCCGATGCACGACCCGTCGACCCTGGATGCCTTGGCCGGGTTGAATCCCATGGGGCGGCTGGGCCAGATCGACGATGCCGTCGAGGCGGTGCTGTACTTGGAGCAGGCGGGGTTCGTGACCGGCGAGATCCTGCATGTGGACGGAGGCCAGAGTGCCGGACACTGAACGACTTCTGCGATCCGCGCTGGATCAGTGGAAAGCCGGAATCGACGCCCACGATCCGCAGGCAGTCGCCGCGGCCTTCACCGCCGACGCGATCTTTCAGGGTCTGCGTCCGTTCAGCGTGGGGCGAACGGGAGTCTTCGACTACTACGACTCCCAGCCGGCCGGGATGACAGTGGACTATTCCGTACTGGAGTCTCGGAGGGTTGGCGACGACGCCGTGCTCGGCTACGTCGCGGCAACGTTCACGTTCCGGGACGGCGAGACCAAGGAGCTTCGAGTGGGCATCGTCCTCACCCGAGTCGGTGATGACTGGCGCATCGAGTACTACCAGGCGAGCCTCGCTGCGGACTAGCGGCCTAGGTGGATCTGTAGTCCATGGCTGCGCAACTGTTCGAAGCTGTAGCTGAATTCCCCTCGGCGGCCGACGGATACGAGATAGCGATCCTGGCCTTCGGTGATGGGGAACGTGAAGGAGAACGTGCAGTTGGTGCTGTCCCCGGTACCAGCACCCAGTGATGTGGTGGTGAGAATTTCGCCCTTGGCAGTCTTGACGGTCACCGGAGTCGTCCGACCGACGTCGGCGTAGCCGTCCGTGCCGTGACACGCGCCTCCGTCGGTGACGATCGCGCCGGTTCCGAGCGTGTCGGTCAACACGAAAACCCCTGAGATCTTCGCAGATTCGAGAACACGAAATCCCTTGTTGAATCTCGGGCAGAAGATGTCGACGGCGATCTTGTCGGCAAGCAGACCTTGCTGCTGCCCACCGCGTTCGAGCTGGTTGCACACCTCGTGTCCGTGTGCGACGGCGTTGGCCTCGGAACTGAATTGCTCGAACAACCCCGCGGTCTGCAACGCCTGGACGTAGCCGGCTTCGGGCGGAGGTGCCGGCTTGTGCCGGGCCCAGAGGAGGCCGCCGACCACGCCCGCGACCATGACGATGACAGCGGTAGTCACCCCGGTAGCCAGCCATGTCAACCGGATGCTCGACCGAGCGACCGGCACTTCGACGTAGGCAGGCAACATCTGTCCACCGGCGGGGTCATTCGACTCGGACCGGCCGTTGCGCACCCGGTTGGTGGGGTGCCCGGCGGTGTAGTACCTGCCTTCGTGGCGGGCGGTCGGATCCGGCCGCCAGCCGGTCGGCGGGGTGGGCGCCAGCACGCCGCCGCAACGCGCACAGGTGCCGTGCGCGTCGAGGTCAGCCCCGCAATAGGGGCAGGCCGCGGGCGCTCTCTTCACCGCTCTTGAATATCACCGATATCGACCACTTGCTGCGCCAATGCGTGCTTCGGCAGAGTTCGCCGGCGGGGTGTATCAGCAGTGTCCCCATCGATGCGGGTTAGGGTGCTTTGGTCGGCTTCAGTGAACAAGCCGATAGAAGAGTTGAGCAATTCATGACTGCACCAGCAGAGACGTCACCGCTCGAAGCGCGGGTCGGCCACTACTACCGGATGAACGGCACCTATCTCGTCGGCCGCGAGAAGCTTCGCGAGTACGCCCGTGCTGTGCAGGACTACCATCCTTCCCACTGGGATGTCGCTGCAGCCGGTGAACTCGGCTATTCAGATGTGATCGCGCCGCTGACCTTCACGTCGGCGCCGGGCATGCAGTGCAATCGCCGGATGTTCGAATCGATCGTGGTCGGGTACGACACCTACCTGCAGACCGAAGAGGTCTTCGAGCAGCACCGCCCGATCGTGGCCGGTGACGAGCTGGTGATCGATGTCGAACTCACTTCGGTACGCCGGACCGCGGGCCGGGACTTCATCACCGTCACCAACACCTTCACCGACACCCACGGCGAGCGGGTTCACACCCTGCACACCACCGTCGTCGGCGTCACCGCGGAGGACATCGACGCTGGAGTGAAGGTGGCCGTCCAGAACGCGATGATGCACGACATGAACATTCTCGACATCGGCGGAATCGACGACGATTACGAGAAGGAGCTGCGCCCCGAGGGAGAGATCCGCATCTCTGACGGTGGTCTGACCCGCACGCCGGGGACGCGGTCATTCGACGACGTCGAGGTCGGCGAGGAGCTGCCGTCCCACCACACCCGGGTGTCCCGCGGCGATCTGGTGAACTACGCCGGAGTAGCCGGCGACGCGAACCCGATCCACTGGGATGAGGACATCGCCAAACTCGCCGGCCTGCCGGACGTGATCGCCCACGGCATGCTGACCATGGGCCTTGGCGCCGGATTCCACTCGAGCTGGTCGGGCGACCCGGGCGCGGTGACTCGCTTCGCGGTGCGCTTGTCGCAGCCCGCTGTCGTCTCGGCGAACCAGGGCGCCGATATCGAGTTCAGCGGCAAGGTCAAATCGTTGGATCCCGAAACCCGCTCGGGCGCCGTCCTTGTCGGCGCAAAATCCGCGGGCAAGAAGATCTTCGGTCTGGCGACGATGAACGTGCGGTTCGCCTGAGGTCGCGTCAGCCGTGCACCCCGGAAAGCCATTGCCCGATCCCACGTGGATCCGCGATGTGATCCGGATTGACGACGCGCATGGCGGCGTTGACTGCCATGGCCGCCTCGCAACTGCCCGGGTCCTGCAACACGACTCGCCCGCCGGCGTTCTTCACGTCCTCGCAGCCGCGGGCCCCATCGTCGCTCGCGCACGAAAGTAGCACGGCTGTCACCGAATTGACGAGCTGGGCCGCGCTGGAGAATGCCGCGTCCAGCGAGGGACGCGAGCACAGAATCGGCGGGTCCAAGGTCAGGTGTGCGCGCACGCCCGAGCCCGTCTCGTACTGCTCGATCGGAGTCTGCGGCTCTCTCGATTGGTTCCGGTCGTTGCCCGCCAACAAGTGGTAGCCGGCGGGAGCGAGGGTCACTTCGCCCGGAGTGCAGGCCCATGGACTGCTTTCCGGTTCGCGAATCGGGATTGCGGTGTACCCCTGAAGCACTCGGTCGAGACCGCCGTATTGAGGTGCGCGGTGCAACACCACGAACACCACGGTGTTGCCGATGTCGAGCAGCGTCTCGAAGATCCCCCCCAGCGCCTTGATGCCGCCGGCGCTGCCTCCGATCACAACGACGTCAGGGCCCGACACGTTGATTCTGGCTTTTGGCGTAGATGCCCAGACGGCGGTCCTGCGGCTTGAACAATCGCATGCCGTCGACGGTGAGGCCCTCCCGCGGGCCGATGACGAGGTTGCCGAATGGAGCCAAGCTGTCCCAGAACATGCGTTCAGCCCGGCGCTGCAGCGTTTCTTCGAAATAGATGAAGACATTCCTGCACAAGATCAGATGAAACTCGCCGAATGTGCTGTCGGTGGCCAGATTATGCGAGAAGAATTCGAGCCGCGACCGCAGGGTCGGGCTGAGAATGCACCGGTCGTATTTGGCGATGTACCAGTCAGAAAAGGGCCTTACCCCGCCGCTGGCTTGGTAATTGCGCGTCGCGCCGACCATGGCATCCGCGGGATAGATCGCCGACGCGGCAATCTTGAGGGAATCGCTGTCGATATCGGTTGCGTAGATCGTCGACCGATCCAGTAGACCCGCCTCGTCCAGCATGATCGCAATGGAATACGCTTCCTCGCCCGTCGCACACCCGGCGACCCAGATCCGGATGCGCGGGTAGGTGGCCAGCCGGGGCAACAGCTCCGTTCGGATCTTGGCGAATGCCGGCGGATCCCGGAACATCTCGGTGACATTGACCGTCATCGTGGACAGGAGCGAGGCCAACAGACTCGGATCGCGCAGCACCCGATCCTGAGCCCTGGAGATAGTGCCCAACGAATGCCTTTCGACGAACGCCGTAAGCCGCCTGTTTCGCGACGCGTCCGTGTAGTGACGAAAGTCGTAGCCGAGAAACTCGAACACCGCGTAGAAGAAAGCCTCGGCTTCGATCGCGGTCAGTTCCTTGGAGCGAGCCGGGTCCTTCTCGGCGGGGTTACTCATTGGTGTTTGCCGCCCCCTTGCGGCCCCGCAGCCGGCTGCCGAGCCATACCCGCAGCACCGATGTCAGTTGATCCATGTCGACCGGTTTGGTGACATAGTCCGAAGCGCCTGCGTCCAAGCACTTCTGGCGATCA
>NZ_NPKT01000027.1 GCF_008329565.1 Mycolicibacterium sp. P1-5 | reverse complement strand
CACACTGGCCTGCAAATGCGACAACCTCTTGGTCGAAAACAACGGCTGGAGCACCCGCCAACTGCCCAACGGCCAAACCGAATGGATCCCGCCGCCCGATGTTCCGCTCATCGGCGGCACCAATACTTATCACCACCCAGAGCGCCTGCTCCCCAAAGACGATGAAAAGGACTAGCTCACCTGAAGTCACGCGAGCGGGAGTCGACCTTCATGGTGATGCGGCCCATCCGCTCGGCCACCACCGTGACCGCTCCCGTGGCGTTCTGCACCTGCCCCCGAATCAGCAGCGCTGCAGCGGTCTGGGCAAGTTTGCGATGCCGGTTCCACACCCCAGGTGTGCACAGCACATTGACCATCCCAGTTTCGTCCTCGAGGTTCATGAACGTCACACCCTGCGCGGTGGCCGGGCGTTGCCGGTGCGTCACCGCCCCGGCAATCAGCACCCGGCTGCCGTCGGGCACGTCCAACAGCCGGTCGGCCGGAACGACACCCATCGCGTCGAGGTCTTCGCGCAGGAACTGGGTGGGATAGGTGTCCGGTGAGATGCCGGTGGCCCACACGTCGGAGGCGGCCAACTCCACCTCGGTCATGCCGGGCAACGCCGGCACGTGCGACGACGAACCGACACCGGGCAATCGGTCGGGACGCTGGGTCGCTGCCGCACCGGCCGCCCACAGTCCCTCCCGGCGGGTGACCGAGAAACAGCCCAAGGCCCCCGCGGTGGCCAGCGCCTCGGTCTGCGGCACTGAAAGTTGCACCCGCCCAGTCAGATCGAGCAGCGAAGCATACGGACCGCCGGCATCACGCTCGTCGACGATGCGTTGGGCCAGTTCGTCACCGATGTGCCGCACGGTCCCCAATCCCAACCGCACCTCCAGCCCGGCGTTCTCCAGCGTGGGATGCGCCAGGCTGGCGTTGACGTCAGGCCCGTGCACGGTGACACCGTGCCTACGGGCGTCGGCGACCAGCGACTGCGGCGAGTAAAAACCCATCGGCTGAGCACGCAGCAGCGCGGCGCAGAACGCAGCCGGGTGATACAGCTTGAACCACGAGGAGTAGTACACCAGCGAGGCGAAGCTCAGCGAATGACTCTCCGGAAAACCGAAATTGGCGAAGGCTTCCAGCTTGTCGTAGATCCGGTCGGCAACCTCGCCGGTGATGCCGTGCCGCTCGGCCATCCCGGTGTAGAACCTCTCCCGCAGCCGCCGCATCTTCTCGGTGGAACGCTTGGAGCCCATGGCCCGGCGCAGCTGGTCGGCCTCGGCGGCCGAGAAACCCGCGCAGTCCACCGCCAGCTGCATCAGTTGTTCCTGGAACAGCGGCACACCCAATGTCTTTCGCAGTGCAGGTTCCATCGACGGGTGGTCGTAGGTGACCTCCTCCAGGCCGTTGCGCCGTTTGATGTAGGGGTGCACCGAGCCGCCCTGGATGGGTCCGGGACGGATCAGCGCCACCTCCACCACCAGGTCGTAGAACACCCGCGGCTTCAGCCGCGGGAGTGTGGCCATCTGAGCTCGCGACTCCACCTGGAACACCCCGACCGAATCCGCCTTCTGCAGCATCTCGTAGACGCACTTATCACTGAGATCCAGGCGAGCCAGGTCGACTTCGATGCCCTTGTGTTCGGCCACCAGATCGATGCAGTAGTGCAACGCTGAGAGCATGCCGAGGCCGAGCATGTCGAACTTCACCAATCCGATTGCGGCACAGTCGTCTTTGTCCCACTGCAGCACGCTGCGGTTCTCCATGCGCGCCCACTCCACCGGGCATACATCGGCGATCGGGCGATCGCAGATCACCATGCCACCGGAATGGATGCCCATGTGCCGCGGCAGGTTCTTGATCTGGACCGCCAAGTCGACCACCGGCTCGGGGATGCCCTCGACGTCCGGTGAGTCGGCGCCGGAGTGCCAGTGGCTGATCTGCTTGCTCCAGGCGTCCTGCTGGCCCTGCGAAAAGCCGAGCGCACGAGCCATATCGCGCACGGCACTCTTGCCCCGGTAGGTGATGACGTTGGCAACCTGCGCGGCGTAGTCACGTCCGTACCGGTCGTAGACGTACTGGATGGCCTTCTCCCGAAGGTCCGATTCGATGTCGATGTCGATGTCGGGCGGCCCGTCGCGGGCCGGGGACAGGAACCGTTCGAAGAGCAATTCATTGGCGACCGGATCGACGGCGGTGACGCCGAGCGCGTAGCACACCGCAGAGTTGGCCGCCGAACCCCTTCCCTGGCAGAGGATGCCGTTCTCCCGGCAGAACCGGGTGATGTCATGGACCACCAGGAAGTATCCCGGGAACTTCAAGCGGGTGATGACGTCGAGCTCCCGTTCGAGCTGGGCGTAAGCCTCCGGCGCACCGGCGCGCGGCCCGTAGCGCCCGGCGGCGCCGATCATCACCAGCTCACGCAGCCAGCTGTCCTCGGTGTGTCCGTCCGGCACGTCGAACGGGGGCAGTTGCGGAGCGATCAGTGCCAGCTCGAATGCACACTGCTCACTGAGATCAGCTGCGGCGCGTACAGATTCAGGATGCTGGGTGAACAGCCGAGCCATCTCGTCACCGGACCGCAGGTGCGAGCCGCCCAGTGGGGCCAACCAGCCGGCCGCGTCGTCGAGCGACTGGCGTGCCCGGATCGCACCCATCGCCATGGCCAGCCGGCCGCGACTCGGCTCGGCGAAGTGGGCTCCGGTGGTGGCGACAACCCCCACTCCGAACCGTGGAGCCAGTGCGGCCAGTGCGGCGTTGCGTTCGTCGTCGAACGGATCGCCGTGGCTGCTGATCTCGATGCTGACCCGGTCGCGGCCGAATCGATCCACCAGGTCGGCCAGGGCCGCGGCCGCCGCCTCCGGGCCAGCTTGCGAAAGCGCCGTCCGGACATGACCTTTGCGACAGCCGGTGAGAATGTGCCAATGACCGCCGGCGGCTTCGGTGAGTGAGTCGTAGTCGTAGCGCGGCTTGCCCTTCTCGCCGCCGGCCAGATGCGCGGCGGACAGCTGACGAGACAGCCGACGGTAGCCTTCCGGCCCGCGGGCCAGGACCAGCAGGTGCGGGCCGGGCGGGTCGGGCACCTCGGTGCGGGCGGTATTGCTCAGCGACAGCTCGGCACCGAAGACAGTGCGCATGTCGAGTTCCTTCGCGGCCTCGGCGAACCGCACCACACCGTAGAGCCCGTCATGGTCGGTCAGCGCGATGGCCCGCAAGTCCAGCCGTGACGCCTCCTCGACCAGCTCCTCGGGGGTGCTGGCCCCATCGAGGAAGCTGTAGGCCGAGTGCGCATGCAGTTCGGCGTAAGGCACGGCCGAACGCTGCGTACGGTCGCCGATCGGCTCGTAGGGCTCCCGACGGCGCGACCACGCCGGGCTGTCCCCGCCGTCGGCGTGCGGCTCACCGAGCGACAAACCAGGGCGGCGCGGCTTGCCGTTGAGCACCCGCTCCATCTCGCCCCAGCTCGGCGGCCCGTTGAACCAGCTCACCACTACAGCTTATCGAACATATGTTCTATGGATGGGCCACCGGGAAAAGTAGACGAGGATGGAGTGAAGAGGAACGAGGGGTATGACGACACCGACACACGACCATGAGCTGCAGTCCGAGCAGAATTACCTGGCCGGGCTCTATGACCGGCTCGACGCCAAACGCAGGCGGGTCAAGGCCCAGTACCGCGCCGCACTCGGGGGCCCGATCGACATGCAAGACGGCGGAACTCTGGTCGCCCGCGACGCCGAGGTGCGCGCACTGGCCCGATCGGCGGCACGGTTGGATGTGGCCGACCATGGGCTGTGCTTCGGACGGCTGGACGCTCTTTCCGGCGAACGCCTCTATGTCGGCCGGATCGGCATCTTCGACGAGGACAACGACCACGAACCGTTGCTGCTCGACTGGCGGGCACCGGCCGCGCGTGCGTTTTACGTCGCCACCGGCGCCAGCCCGGAGGGCATGCGTCGGCGCCGCCAGTTCCATTCCCTTGGCCGGCGGCTGGTCGACTTCACCGACGAGGTCTTTGGCCGCCCCGACCTCGACGCCGGTGACAACAGCCCGTTCAGCAGTGACGCTGCCTTGCTTGCGGCAGTCAACGCACCCCGCGGTGAGGGCATGCGCGACATCGTGGCGACGATCCAGGCCGAACAGGACGAGATCATCCGGCTCGATCATCCCGGCGTCGTGGTGATCGAGGGCGGCCCCGGTACCGGCAAGACCGTGGTGGCCCTGCACCGCGTCGCATACCTGCTCTACACGCAGCGGCAGCGGATCGAACGCCACGGGGTGTTGGTGGTCGGCCCCAACCAGGCCTTCATGAACCACATCGGCCGGGTGCTGCCGTCACTCGGCGAGTCAGAGGTGGTGTTCATGACGCCCGGCGAACTGCTCCCCGGATTGCACGCCACCGCCGAGGACGCCCCGAACGTCGCCCGCATCAAGGGTTCTCGCGCGATGCTGGACGTCCTCGCGGCGGCGATCGCCGACCGCCAACGGACGCCCGAGCACCCACTGGACATCCCGCTGGGCGACGTCACCATGCAGATCGCCGCTGACACCGCGCAGTGGGCCATCGACGAGGCGCGCGCCAGCGGGCTGCCACACAACGCCGCACGCGCGGTATTCCGGGACATCGTCACCTACGTCCTGACCGAGCGGGCGATCGCCCGGATCGGCCGCGGCTGGCTGACCCGCGACAATCGCGACGCTTGGGAGAAGGTTCGCGTGGACCTGCTCGCCGACCTCGAAGACAACGACCGGTTCGTCGCGGCCCTCGACCAACTCTGGCCGATCCTGACCCCCGAGGACGTATTGGCGACGCTGTACACGTCGCCGGAACGGTTACGAGCCGCCGGCGCCGACACGGCCCTTTTGCGGGAAGACGATGCCGCCTGGACAACCTCGGATGTGCCCCTACTCGACGAATTGGTCGACCTGCTGGGGCGCGACAAGGCGGCCGACGCTGCTGCCGAACAAGCGCGTAGAAACGAAACAGATTACGCAAGAGGCGTTTTGGAGAACATGGTCGCCCACGAGGATCTGATGGACGATGAGGATCGGTTGCTCGCGCAGGACCTGATCGGCGCCGAGGACCTCGCCGAGCGCTTCATCGAGGGCGACTACCGTGACCTGGCTGAACGTGCCGCCGCCGATCGCGACTGGACCTACCGGCACGTCGTGGTCGACGAGGCACAGGAGCTCTCCGAGATGGACTGGCGGGTGCTGATGCGTCGCTGCCCGAGTCGGTCCTTCACGGTGGTCGGCGATCTGGCCCAGCGCCGCTCGATGGCCGGGGCGAGATCCTGGGCCGAGATGCTCGAGCCGTACGTACCCGACCGGTGGGTGTACCGGTCGCTGTCGGTGAACTACCGCACGCCAGCCGAAATCATGACCGTCGCCGCAGCATTGTTGGCTGAGTTCGCGCCCGAGGTCAGGGCCCCGGAGTCAGTGCGCGCGTGCGGGATACGGCCCTGGGCTCGGCGCGTCACCGCCGAAGACCTGCCTGCGGCCATCGAGGAGTTCGTCGCGGCCGAAGCCGGTCGCGACGGGACCAGCATCGTGATCGGTCCCCCGGGAATGCCGGGTGTGGTCGCGCCGTCAGAAACCAAGGGCCTCGAGTTCGACGCGGTGCTGGTGGTGGATCCTGAACGCATCCTCGACGACGGTCCGCGCGGCGCGGCGGAGCTCTACGTCGCGCTCACCCGGGCGACCCAGCGGTTGGGCGTGCTGCATCAGCACCCATTGCCGCCTGCGCTGGCCGGGCTCGCCGAATACGACTCACCGATGACTATCCGGGGCGGGGCGAGTCATTCTTTATGACCGAACCCCACGACAAGGAGTCCCCATGTCCGCCCTACCTCCGGTAGTCGATCAGCAGACCTGGCGCGCCGCGCTCGACGAGCTGCGTGTGCGCGAGAAGGCCGCCACCCGTGAACTCGACGCCATCGCAGCACAACGCCGGCGGTTGCCGATGGTCGAGATGCCGAAATATGTCTTGACCGGGGCCGACGGTCCGGTCGGCCTGGCTGAGGTGTTCGACGGTCGTTCGCAATTGATCGTCTACAACCACATGTGGACCGACGGCGAGCAGTGGCAGTGCTCCGGATGCACCGGGTTCACCTCGCAGTTCACCCGGCTGGATTTCCTGGACAACTACGACGCGCGCTTCGTGATCGTCACGAATGGACCGATCGAGGAAGCCCTGGCCTACAAAGCCAAGGTCGGCAACATGATGGACTGGTACTCGTCGTCGGGCAGCTCGTTCGGCGCTGACGTCGACGCCGCCCCGGGTGAGGGATTCGGGGTCAACGTCTTCCTTCGTGACGGCGACACCGTCTATCGCACCTGGCACACCAACGGCCGAGGCACCGAACAACTCAGCCACTCCTTCGCCCTGATCGACCTGCTGCCGTGGGGACGCCAGGAGGAATGGCAGGACTCGCCGGCGGGTTGGCCGCAGAGGCCGACGTACTCCGGTTGGGCCGACTCGCAGGACATTGCGCGCGCCTACGGCGAAGGTTCTACGCTGCACACGTGACAACGCCGCCGGACTCACCGGCTCATCCGTTCGAACCGCACCACGACGCGTTCGGCAGCCGACTGAACTGGCTGCGTGCCGGGGTGCTCGGCGCCAACGACGGAATCGTGTCCACAGCCGGCATCGTTGTCGGCGTCGCTGCGGCAACCGTTGAGCGCGGGCCGATCTTCACCGCGGGCATCGCGGCCCTGGCGGCCGGCGCCCTGTCGATGGCGGTCGGCGAATACGTCTCGGTCAGCACCCAGCGCGACTCCGAGAAGGCGATGCTGAAGCTGGAACGCCACGAGCTGGAGACCGAGCCGGTGGCCGAACTCGACGAACTCGCGGCGCTCTACGAAGCCAAGGGCCTGACTCCGGCGACCGCCCGCACAGTCGCCGAAGAACTCACCGATCACGACGCGTTCGCGGCGCATGTCGATGCCGAGTTGCGGCTCGACCCCGACGAATTGACCAGCCCGTGGCAAGCCGCCCTCTCGTCGGCGGTTTCGTTCACGATCGGCGCCATCCTGCCGCTACTGGCAATCCTGTTGCCGCCATCGTCGATTCGGGTGCCGGTCACCTTCATCGCGGTGCTGATCGCGTTGGCGGTCACCGGCTGGCTCAGCGCACGCCTCGGTGGCGCCAACCCGCGGCGGGCGATCTACCGGGTGGTCATCGGCGGCGCGCTGGCGATGGGCATCACCTTCGGTATCGGCGACCTGGTCGGCGGCGCGGTCGGTTAGTCGCCGCGGCGGTGCCGCGAATCAGTCGGTGTACTCGGCGCTACCGTCGTCGAGCACGATCCGGGTATTGGAACCGTCTGGCCCACTGGCCTCGGTGCGGTACACCGCTCTGCCCGCCCCGCTGCGCCAGATCGACGTCGTCAGCGTCTCACCCGGGAAGACCGGCGACGTGAATCGCGCGCTGACCGCGGTGAGCTTCGAGGCGTCGTTGCCGGCGAGTTCGGCCAGCAGTGCGCGCCCGGCAAATCCATACGTGCACAGCCCGTGGAGGATCGGCCTGTCGAAACCGGCCATCTCGCGGGCGAACCAGGGGTCACTGTGCAGCGGATTGCGGTCACCGGACAGTCGGTAGATCAAGGCCTGATCGCCTCGGGTCGGCATGGCGATGCGGGCGTCCGGTTCGCGGTCGGGGAATTCCGGAGCGGCCGGCCGCTGACCGGGCTGCCCGCCGAAGCCGCCCTCGCCGCGGATCACCGCGGTCGACAGCGTCTCGGCGATCAATTCCCCGGTCGCCGGATCGGTGCCCTTACCGCGCATCACGATGATCGCGTTCTTGCCCTCACCCTTGTCCTGAATGTCGGCTACCTCGGAGACCACCGACAGCTCACCGGAGGCGGGCAGCGGTGCGTGCAAGCGGATCTCCTGCGAGCCGTGCAGCAGCATGCCCCAATTGAACGAACCCACCTTGGTGGCGGCCCCGAATGCCGGGCAACAGATGACGGCGAAGGTCGGCAACACCTGCTGGGTGATGTCGTGGCTGTTATCGGTCGTGAACGGCAAGTCATCGGTGCCCGCACCAACGCCGAGCGCGTAAAGCATCGTGTCGCGGTCGGTCCACTGGTAGGGGACAGCGTCGGTGACCGCTCCGATTGCCGTGGGGTCGATGGCCATTGCCGCACTCCTCGGGTCGTGGATGAAGAAAGTCCATCGTCGCACTGTGTAAATCGCGCCCACCACAGCGGTCGACAAGGCACGCTAGGAAGATGCCTCTTCTGCGCGCCCGGACCCTTGTCTCGTTGATTGCCGCCCTCTTGGCCGCTGTCCTCCTGGCCAGCTGCAGTTCCGATACGCCGCACGACCGCACGATCACCCTGACGTTCATCCGCCACGGCGAATCGGAGGCCAACGCGGCGGGGGTGATCGATACCGACGTTCCTGGACCGTCACTGACTCCGACCGGCGAGCAGCAGGCCGTCGCGGCCGCCAACCGGCTGAAGAACAACGGATACGACGGGGTCTACGCCTCGGAGATGGCGCGAACCGAGCAGACTGCCGCGCCGATGGCCAGAGCGCTGGGCAAGCAGGTCACTGTGCTGCCGGGCCTCAACGAAATCTCGGCAGGCTGGTTCAACGGCGGCCCGATAAAGAGTGCCGCCGCCACATACATGGTCGCTCCTGCCGACTGGCTGCGCGGGGACACCAGCTTCGCCATTCCCGGATCGGTCAGCGGCACCGAATTCAACGGCAAGTTCACCGGGGCGGTACAGCGCATCTACGAGAGTGGCAACAACAAACCCGTCGCATTCTCCAGCGCCGCCTCAATCATGTTGTGGACGTTGATGAATGCCCGTAACGCCAAGGACAGCCTCGCAACGGATCATCCGCTGCCCAACACCGGCCGGGTCGTGGTGACGGGCAACCCGGCGATCGGCTGGACGCTCGTGGACTGGGACGGCATCACCTCGTTCTGAGATGACGATGGTCGTGCACTGGTGAACTCAGCCAGTTCCCAGCAAGACTCAGCGGCAGGCCGGATCGACACTTAGGCTAACTGCATGGGGACGGGCTGGCAGCTACTGGCGCGACCGGCTAAGTACGAGCTCATCAGGTCTACGCTGTCTGACAGCAAAGTTTCAGGCGTCGTGATCACTGGTCCGGCGGGGGTCGGCAAGACAACTCTGGCCCGTTCGGTCACCTCGTCTCTGCCCGGCCGGACCCGGTGGGCTGCCTGCACCACGTCGTCGAGCAGCATTCCGCTCGGCGCCTTTGCGCAGTGGGTCAAACCCACTGAAGCTCGCGATCCGATCGAACTGCTGGTGTCGGCACGTCAGTCCCTGCTGGCCGACGGACCCCCGGTGATCGGTGTGGACGACGCGCACCTCCTCGATCAGCTGTCGGCCACGCTGCTACACCAGATCGCCGTCGAACGCATCGGTGTGATCGTCGCGACGGTGCGCAGCGGCGAAGCCGTACCCGATTCGGTGATGACCCTGTGGGAGGACGGGTACCTACGCCGCATTGATTTAGAGCCGTTCAGCAGAGAAGAGTGCGTCGCTCTGGTCGAGTCCGTGCTCGGCGGCACGCTGGAAGAGCTCAGCGCCAACGTCGTCTGGTGCCAGTCGGGCGGCAATCCGCTGTTCCTGCGGCACATGGTGGAGGCGGCACTCGAGTCCGGCACCCTGAGCCAGGTCAAGGGTGTCTGGCAGTTGCGCGGCGCGACGACGGTGTCGTCCGGTCTGGCCACACTGCTGGAGAACCGCTTCGACAATGCCGACCCCGCCGCCGTCACCGTGTTGCGACTGCTGTCGCTGTGCGAACCGCTGGACATCAATGTGCTGGTGGAATTGGCCGGCGAGCGGGCGATCGATGCTGCGGAGAAGGAGCACCTGATCCGCATCGACCGTGACGGTCCGACATTCAACGCGCGAATCAGTCATCCGCTCTACGGCGACGTGGTGCAGCGCCAGATCGGCACGGCATCGGCCCGGATGTTGCGCGGCCAGATCGTCACGGTGCTGAACCGGCAGAAGCCGACGTCAGCGGCCGGCCGGATCAGGTTGGCCGAGTTGTATCTGGACAGCGACCAAACCGCCGATACCGGGCTATTGGTGGCGGCGGCCAAAGACGCGGTGTCACTGGCCAATGCCCCGTTGGGGGAACGCTTGGCGCGCACCGCATTCGAGCGGGAAGCCGGAATGGAGGCGGCACACCTGCTGTCGCGAGCGCTGATGTGGCAGGGTCGGCCCGCTGAGGCCGACGAGATTCTGGCCCGGTTCGACCCCGACGACCTTGACGAGGGCCAGCTGCTGCTGTGGGGCATTCCGCGTGCGTCGATCGTGTTCTGGTCGCTCGGCGAGGCGACGCGCGCCAACGAGGTGCTGGAGTTGCTGCGGCGACGGGTCAGCAATCCGGTCCTGCGCCTCATGCTCGATGCGGTCGACGCTGCGCTCATGATCTTCGAGAACAAACTGCCCGAGGGCCTGGCGAAGGCGCAGGCGGTGTTGTCCAACCCGGAGGCTCCGGAACAGGCCGTTGAAACCGCGGCTTTCGCGGCCGGACTGGCGATGCCGTTGGCCGGACGCGGCGCTGAGTACACGGCGATCGTCGCGCGCTGTTTCGACACCCAGAAGCCGACCGATGGCCTGATCCGGATGCTCGCCCGGTATGGCGAGGTGCTGGCCCTGGTGCATGGCGGCGAACTCGACAAGGCCGAAACGCACGCTGCGAAGTACGCCGAGTTCTCCTCGTCCGCACAGTTTCTCGGCTGGGCCATCGCCAAGACGATGGCCGGAGTGGTGGCGTGTTACCGGGGCAGGTTCGCCGAAGCAATCCCGACGTTCGAGCAGGCGCTGGCGGCGTTCAACGCCGAGAACTCGGTGCCGTGGCGGTTGCCTGGTCGACTTCTGCTCGCCCGTTCCTACGCCGGTGCGGGCAGGCCCGACGAGGCCGATCGGGTGCTGGCCGAGGCCGCCGAACACCTCGGTCCCACAGCGGCCCTGTTCAACCCGCAGGTGTTGATCGCCAAGGCCTGGATCGCCGCGGCCCGTGGTGGGGGGCGTCGAGCCATCGAACTGGCTCGGTCGGCCGCCGACGCTGCCCATCGCAGCGGGCAGTTCGCGGTGGAAGCCGAGGCATTGCACGACGCCGCCCGCTTCGGTGACCGCAAGCTGGCACATCGGGTGCAGTCGCTGGTGGAGCACGTCGACGGTCCGTTGCCGCAGTTGTATGCCCGGCACGCCGCCGCAGTGGCAGATGCCGACGGCGATGCACTGGACGCAGTCAGCCTGGAGTTCGAACGGGCCGGACTGCTGTTGTCCGCCGCCGATTCCGCCGCGCAGGCGGCCGCGAGCCACCAGCAACGCCATGCCCGCCGCAAGGAGATCGAATCAGTCACGCGGACAATGCGTCTGGTGTCATTGTGTGATGGTGTCTCCTCCCCCGCAATTCGAGCAGCGGCGAGGCCACTGCCGGTGACTGCTCGTGAATTCGAGGTTGCCGCGTTGGTCGCCGCCGGTCAACCGAACCGCGAAATCGCCGAACAGCTGTCGGTTTCGATCCGCACCGTCGAGGGTCACGTGTATCGGGCGTGCCTGAAACTCGGTGTATCCGATCGCGATGAGTTGGCCGCCATCATCCGCCCACGCGGTACGCACGGTCCCCGAAGTTGAGGTACCGACGGGTATCGTTACCGCGTGACTGTCGGGGATGACCAGGCCACTGCGCTTCCCGTTTTCGCCGATGTGGACACCGGCGTCGACGACGCGATGGCGCTGGTTTACTTGCTGGCCAGCTCCGAGGCGAACCTCATCGGCATCGCCTCCACCGGTGGCAATGTCGACGTTGATCAGGTGTGCCGCAACAACCTCGGGCTGCTCGAGCTGTGCGGAGCCACCGCGATCCCGGTGTCACGGGGCGCCGATCAACCACTGAGCACCGCGATGCGCACCGCCGAAGACACCCACGGGCCGGCCGGACTGGGCTACGCCGAATTACCGTTGCACAGGAGCGAACTCACCAGCTATGACGCGGCCGAGGCGTGGGTACGCGCCGCCAACGCCCTGCCCGGCGAGCTCGTCGGTCTGGTCACCGGGCCGATGACCAATCTCGCACTGGCTGTGCGCGATGAGCCGAACCTGCCGTCGCTGTTACGCCGGCTGGTGATCATGGGTGGGGCGTTCGACTACCGCGGCAACACCACCCCGGTGGCCGAGTGGAACATCAGCGTCGACCCGGAGGCCGCAGCAGAGGTGTTCGACGCCTGGGGGCGGGCCGCGGATGCCAATGCAATTGCACCGCATCAACTTCCGATCGTGTGCGGGCTGAACGTGACCGAGAACATCGCACTGACGCCGAAGATCTTGAGCCGCCTGGCCGCCGCGGCGGAGACCGTCAGCACCACGATGAGCGTCCTGGACTCCCGGGGCACCCGGTCGACGGCCGACAATGGGTTGATCCGTGCACTCGAGGATGCGATGCGGTTCTACTTCGAGTTCCACTTCGACCAGGGCGAGGGTTATCTGGCGCATCTGCACGACCCACTGGCGGCGGCGGTGGCATTGGACCCCGGCCTGATCCAAACGCGGGCGACGACGGTCGATGTCGAACTCACCGGAACGCTGACCCGCGGCATGACCATCGCCGACTGGAGCCGGCGGTGGGGCCGGGAATCCAACGCACATGTCGGCGTCGGGGTCGATCCGGCGGCATTCTTCGACCGGTTCATCGAACGGGTGGGCCCGTTCGCACGTCGGCTTGCCGGTCATTCGTAGACGCCTTCCAGATACCACCGGCGTTGTCGGTAACACAGCAGCAGCGCGGTTCCCGGCTCACCGGGCCGGCTGTCCACCAGCACCTGAGCGCGCGCCGTCCGGCCGGCCCTGGACTGTTGACCCTGATCCCACCACCGTTCGTCCACCGACCACGGCCCGGCCCACCAGCTCAGCACACCCCGGTAGTGGTGACCCGCACCGTCTAACCGTGCCGGTTCAGCCGTGAACATCCCGCGACCGGTGACTCGCACCGGATTGCCTTCGGTATCAAGCAATTCCACCGGGTCATCGAGGAGCACCACCGGTGCGGGCTCAGGCAGCCGACCGGGCCATGGCCGGTCGGGGTCGGCCCTGGGCACCAGCTCGTCACCGAGTGGGGTCAACGTGATGCGCTCGGCGGGACCACGACCACCGGACAACACCGGCAGCTGGACGGCTTCCTGTCCCAGCAAGCCCTGCACCCGAACCAGCGCCCGGCGTGCCCGCAATCGGTCTTCCTCGCCAATACCGCCCCACAGCGGTAGCTGAAGCGCTTCCGCGGAAACAACTTCCACCGGCTGCAACCGAAGCATCGTCACCGGCGAGTTCGGGCGGTCGTCGGGCCGGCGCCGGTTGAGCCAACCGTCGAGCTGCCAGCGCACCCGGTCGGCGGTCGCATCTTCGGTCAGCGGCTCGGCACAGCGCCACACCCGGGTCAGCTCACCGCCACTCGCGGTGCGGGCATGGATGGCCAGCCTGGTACAGCCCACACCAGCCGCCTCCAGACTGCGATGCAGTGCGCTCGCCAGCGTCCGGCCGGCGAATGCTGCCGCGTCGACCCGGTCGATCGGTGGGTCGCAATTCAACACCGCCTCGAGGTCGGCAGCCGGCTCGCGACCGGATGGGCCGCGTACCTGCTCACCCCGGGCGAAGCGGTGGGCGGCCACCCCGTCAGCGCCGAACCGGGACGCAACATCGCTTCGCGACAACGCCGCGAACTGACCGACATTTCGAATGCCCATGCGCCACAACAGGTCGGCCAGCTCCTCCCGACCTGGACCGGACAGGCTGGGCTCACCGGACAGCTGGCGGATCGACAGCGCCGACAGAAAACGGGCGTCCCCACCGGTCTCGATCACCCGGCCGGCACGCGCTGCGAAGACCGCCGTCGGTAACTGATCAGCAATCCCCACCTGACATTCGGCACCGGCCGCGGCGACGGCGTCGACCAACCGCTCGGCGGCGGCCGGTTCGGAACCGAAATAGCGGGCCGCGCCGCGAACCGGCAACACCAGCAGCCCGGGCCGCAGTACCTCTGCGCGGGGTACCACCTCGTCGACCGCCGCTGTCACTCCTTCGAAGTAGCGGGCGTCACGGGCCGGGTCGGCGGTGACCACATGCAGCTGCGGGCATCGGGCTTGCGCCTCGCGACGGCGCAGAGTGCGACGCACCCCGGCGGCGCGAGCGGCGGCCGAGCAGGCGATCACCCGGTTGGCCAGGGTGACCGCAACCGGGGATGTCGCCGGCAGCCCGGCTGCCGCGGCCGCCGCGACCGCGGGCCAGTCCATGCACCAGATCGCCAGCACCCGCCCGGTCATGTCAGCTCACCCTGGATCGGGCGGCGCGACCATGCGCCCTGACCGATAACCTCACCCGACTGATGCGGCCACACCCCGACACCGGGACATCGCCGCGACCCGCAGTGATCTCATAGCCACGCACCCGGGCGTCCAAGCGCATCGTCGCGCCTTGCCAGTCCCCCCGGACCACCAGCAGGGTGCAGCCCTTCTGCCGGGCCCGGGCCACCACCGCCCGTGCCCGAGTAGCGGTCACCGTCCGGCCGGCCAGCCCGAGCACAACCAGATCCATCCCGTCCATCAGCACCGCGGCCACCTCGACGGGATCGGTGCCCGGGTCCGGGATCACCGCCAGCCGACTCAGGTCCGCACCCATCTCCACCGCGGCCAGAAGACCGAAATCCGGTAACCCGACGACGGCCACATGTCCCCCGCCTGCCGTGACCGCCGCGGCCATGCTCACCGGCAAGGACAATGCCCCCGACGCCACTGCGACAGCGCCGCGCGGCAACCCCGTCGGCAGCACTCCGGCCAGCGATTCGGGGACTGGCAGCAAACTTTCAGAGGCAGAAATCACCTCATTCGTCACATCCGTAACAGGTCGGGTGACGTCCACCTTCCCCGACACCGCCGCCATCTGGCGTCGGAGTTGTTCTAGCTGCTCAGCACGGTTAAGCTGACGCTTCTCCAGGGCAATCGCCGCCGTCATCGCCCACCTCCAGCTGCGATCCGGATTCACTGTGTTCGAATGTATGTTCGATACCCTGAGTAAACACCCACCCACCGACAGCGTCAAGCGTGGAATCGCCCCGCTGGGCACCCAAGCCGACGTTGGTGACGCGTCCGAAATCGCACCTGGCACGATGCAGGGCATGACGATCAACCGCGAACAAGCTGACAAGGTTGCCCACGGAGCCGGCTTCATTGCCGCGCTCGACCAGAGCGGTGGCAGCACCCCCAAGGCGCTGAAGCTCTACGGCATCGCCGAGGACGCTTACTCCGGCGACGAGCAGATGTTCGACCTGGTGCACGAGATGCGCACCCGGATCATCACCAGCCCCAGCTTCGACGGCGACCGGATCGTCGCCGCGATCCTGTTCGAGATGACCATGGACCGCGAGATCGAGGGTCGCCCGACTGCCGACTACCTGTGGAACGTCAAGAAGGTCGTGCCGATCCTCAAGGTCGACAAGGGTCTGGCCGCCGAAGAGGACGGTGCTCAGGTGATGAAGCCCATCGACGGGCTGGATGCGCTGCTGTCCCGCGCGGTCGCCAACGGCATTTTCGGCACCAAGATGCGTTCGGTCATCAAGCTGCCCGGCGGTGGCCTGGATGCGGTGGTCGAGCAGCAGTTCGCGATCGCCCGCCAAATCCTGGACGCCGGACTCATGCCGATCATCGAGCCCGAGGTCGACATCCACAGCCCGGAGAAGGGCGCGGCCGAGAAGCAGCTCAAAGCGGCGATTCTCAGCCACCTCGGCGCTCTCGGTGAAGACCGACAGGTGATGCTCAAGCTCACGCTGCCCGACACCGACGATCTCTACCATGAACTGGTCGAACACCCCAGGGTGCTACGGGTTGTCGCCCTCTCCGGCGGCTACGACCGCACCGCGGCCTGTGAGCGGCTGGCCCGCAACCACGGCGTCATCGCCAGCTTCTCCCGCGCGCTCACCGAGGGGCTGACTGCCCAGCAGAGCGATGACGAATTCGACAAGACCCTGGACGAGGCGATCGCCGAAATCACCGCTGCCTCAGGGACCTGACGATTACTCCCATTCGATGGTGCCGGGCGGCTTGCTCGTGACATCGAGCACCACCCGGTTCACCTCGGGTACCTCGTTGGTGATGCGCGTGGAGATGCGCGCCAACACCTCGTAGGGCACCCGAGTCCAATCGGCGGTCATCGCGTCCTCACTGGACACCGGGCGCAGGACGATCGGGTGGCCGTAGGTGCGTCCGTCGCCCTGCACACCGACCGAGTGGACATCTGCCAGCAGCACCACCGGGCACTGCCAGATCTGGCCGTCCAGACCGGCCGACGTCAGCTCCTCGCGCGCGATCAGGTCGGCTCGGCGCAGCGTGTCCAGCCGGCTCGCCGTCACCTCACCGACAATACGGATACCCAGACCGGGTCCCGGAAAGGGTTGGCGGCCAACGATTTCCTCCGGCAGACCCAACTCGCGGCCCACTGCGCGCACCTCGTCCTTGAACAGCAGCCGCAGCGGTTCGACGAGCTTGAACTTGAGGTCGGCCGGCAACCCGCCGACATTGTGGTGGCTTTTGATGTTTGCCGTCCCGGTTCCACCACCGGACTCGACGACGTCGGGATAGAGCGTGCCCTGGACCAGGAATTCGACAGGATGACCGTCGGAATCATTCTCGGCGAGCAGGTCTCGCACCGAGCCCTCGAACGCGCGGATGAACTCCCGGCCGATGATCTTGCGTTTGCCTTCCGGATCGTGAACGCCGGACAACGCCTGCAGAAACCGTCCCTCGGCATCGACCGTCACCAACCTGGCACCGGTAGCGGCCACGAAATCCCTTTGCACCTGCGCTCGTTCACCGGCACGCAGCAGCCCGTGGTCGACGAACACGCATGTCAGCCGGTCACCGATGGCGCGCTGCACCAGCGCGGCTGCCACCGCGGAATCGACACCGCCGGACAGCCCGCAGATGGCCTTGCCGTCACCGATCTGCTCGCGTACCTGCTCGATCAGGCTCTCGGCGATGTTGGCCGGAGTCCAGCTCGCGCCGATGCCGGCGAAATCGTGCAGGAACCGGCTCAGCACCTGCTGGCCGTGCGGAGTGTGCATGACCTCCGGGTGGTACTGCACGCCGGCCAACCGACGGGCCCGGTCCTCGAAGGCGGCAACCGGCGCACCGGAACTGGCGGCCACCACCTCGAACCCCTCCGGCGCCGAGGTGACCGCATCGCCGTGGCTCATCCAGACTGGCTGGGAGCCGGGCAGTCCCGAATGTAGTTCGCCGCCAAGCACTTCCAAATCGGTGCGGCCGTACTCGCTGGTGCCCGTACGTTCCACGGTGCCGCCGAGCGCCTGCGCCATGGCCTGGAATCCGTAGCAGATACCGAAGACCGGCACATCGAGGGCGAACACGGCCGGATCGAGCTGCGGTGCGCCCTCGGCGTACACGCTGGACGGTCCGCCGGAGAGCACGATGGCCTGCGGATCTTTGGCCTTGATCTCCTCGACGGTCGTGGTGTGCGGGATCACCTCGGAGAAGACTCGGGCTTCCCGGACCCGACGGGCGATCAGCTGGGCGTACTGGGCGCCGAAATCGACCACTAACACAGGACGAGGCGAGGGGGACGTCACGCATAGAGTCTAGTGCGCCGGATGAGCCGAGCCGCCTGGCAGGCGCAGGTAGCCTTTCGCTGATGAAAGTCCTGCCGGCGGCTCTGGGAGTCACTGCCGTCGCTTCGGCCACTTTGGCGCTGCGCCGCTACCTGTCGGTGCGCGAAGACCTCGCGGCGGTGCCCGCCGAGTTGCGCAGTCCACTGCTGCCGGTGCTGGCTCGCGACACCACGACGCGCTCACTGAAAGCCACCAGGCTGGCCTCCCGCCTCAGCATGCCCCCTGGTCATGGCGTCGCACTGGCCAAACGCACGGTCTCGGGCCGACTTGTACTCGTCTTGACCCCGCCGAACCAGGGCACCGGCGCGCTGCTCTATATCCACGGCGGCGGCATGGTGGTGGGCTCCCCGCAGGCGGAGGTCAGAGGCAGCGCAGCTCTTGCGCGGCAACTGGGGGTGCTCGTGGCGTCACCGGATTACCGGCTCGCGCCCGAGCATCCGTTCCCGGCCGCCCTCGACGACTGCATGTCGACCCTGTACTGGATGCGCGACAACGCCGACGAACTCGGCATCGATCCGGACCGCATCGCGGTCACCGGGTCCAGCGCCGGCGGCGGCCTGTCCGCGGCCGTCGCGCAACGTGCGCACGACGAGGGAATCCGGTTGGTGGCTCAGGCGCTGGCGTATCCGATGATCGACGACCGCACTGTGTTGCGTGGCGACCACAACGGTCGCGGCCGGTTCCTGTGGACACCTGAGTCCAATCGATTCGGCTGGACGGCCTACCTGGGCCGCTCACCGCAGGGCTCACAAGCACCGCAGTACGCCGCACCGGCCCGGCGCGACTCCCTGTCCGGCCTGGCGCCGGCGTGGATAGGTGTCGGTGACCTGGATTTGTTCTACGACGAATCCGTCGACTACGCGAATCGGCTGCGTGCCGACGGTGTCCCGTGCGAATTGGTGACCGTGCCCGGGATGTACCACGGCGCCGACGGACTCGCCGCCAAAGTACCTGCGATGCAAAACTTCCGCAGCAGCCTCACCGATCACCTTCGCCGCCATCTCTGATGGCTTGACTGCCAGGCCAGGAATGTTCTGGAGTGAGAACGGGAATGGATAGCTGGGGGATCGACGAAGGAGACCGCACGTGCTGGGACTGCCAGACGAGGTACACGCCTGTTTGTTCGACCTCGACGGCGTCTTGACCGACACGGCCCGTGTGCATACCCGCGCCTGGAAGTCGATGTTCGACGGGTATCTCGAGCGGCGGGCGCAACGGGCTCACACCGCGTTCGTGCCGTTCGACCCGGTCGAGGACTACCGCACCTATATCGACGGCAAGAAGCGTCAGGACGGTGTTCGTTCATTCTTGGCCAGTCGCAACATCGATCTGCCCGACGGCGACCTGGACGACCTGTCGACGGCGGAGACGATCAACGGACTGGGCAACCGCAAGAACGCCCTGTTTCAGCAGATCCTGCAAAAGCAGGGTGTCGAGGTGTTCGACGGGTCGCGGCGCTACCTCGAGGCCGTGCACGCCGCAGGCATGCCGGCGGCGGTGGTGTCGTCCAGCGCCAACACCGAGCAGATTCTCGAAATCACCGGGCTGAACCGATTGGTGCAGCAGCGCGTCGACGGGGTCACCATCCGCGATGAGAACCTGCGCGGCAAGCCGGCACCCGACTCGTTCCTGCGCGGGGCACAGCTTCTCGATGTCGAACCGGCGCACGCAGCGGTGTTCGAAGATGCCCTCGCCGGGGTGGCGGCAGGCCGGGCCGGACACTTCGGGTTCGTCGTCGGCGTCGACCGGTTGGGTCAGGCTGATGCGTTGCGGCAGAACGGCGCCGACGTCGTCATCACCGATCTTGCCCAGTTGCTGGATTTATCGTGATCAGTGGCGAGGCATTTCCGATTGAGCCCTGGCAGGTCCGGGAGACCCACCTGAACCTCGACCAACTGGCGCAGTCGGAGTCGCTGTTCGCATTATCCAACGGGCACATCGGATTACGCGGCAATCTCGACGAGGGCGAGCCGTTTGGCATTCCCGGGACGTACCTGAACTCTTTCTACGAAGCGCGTCCCCTGCCGTACGCCGAGTCGGGTTTCGGCTACCCCGAGGACGGCCAGACGATCGTGGACGTCACCAACGGCAAGATCCTGCGGCTTCTGGTCGACGACGAGCCGTTCGACGTTCGGTACGGCAACCTCGACGAACATGAGCGGGTCCTCGATCTGCGCGCCGGAACGCTGACGCGAAGAGCGCAGTGGCGTTCACCGGCGGGCAAGCAGATCAAGGTGGTCTCGACGCGACTGGTGTCATTGGTGCAGCGCTCGGTGGCGGCCATCGAGTACGTCGTCGAGGCCGTCGACGAATTCACCCGTGTCACTGTGCAATCCGAACTCGTCGCGAACGAGGACCAACCAGAGCAGTCGACCGACCCGCGGGTGTCGGCGGTGCTGAAGCGTCCGTTGCAGGCGATCCAACACGAAGCCTCTCAAGAGGGCTCCGTGCTGGTGCACCGCACCCGGACGAGCAAACTGATGATGGCCGCCGCGATGGACCATCTGGTCGAGGTCCCGGGCCGGGTCGAGGTCGACTACATGGCACACGAAGACATCGCGCGCACCACCGTCATCTGTGGGTTGCGGCCTGGTCAGCGGCTGCGCATCGTGAAGTTCCTGGCCTACGGCTGGTCGAGTCTGCGATCCCGGCCCGCGCTGCGCGACCAAGTGGTCGGCGCGCTGGCCGGTGCGCGGTACACCGGCTGGGACGGTCTCCTGGAGGCACAGCGGACGTTTCTCGACGAGTACTGGGACTGCTCCGACGTCGAGGTCGACGGCGACCCGGGTGTCCAGCAGGCGGTGCGGTTCGGCCTGTTCCACGTGATCCAGGCCAGCGCGCGAGCCGAGCGTCGGGCGATCGCAGGCAAGGGCCTCACCGGACCCGGCTATGACGGCCACGCCTTCTGGGACACCGAAGGGTACGTGCTGCCGGTGCTGACCTACACCAAACCCGAGGCGGCCGCCGACGCGTTGCGGTGGCGTGCCTCGATCCTCGATCTGGCCAAGCAACGGGCGCAGCAACTCGACCTGCAGGGTGCGGCGTTCCCGTGGCGGACGATTCGCGGAGAGGAATGCTCCGCCTACTGGCCTGCCGGCACCGCAGCCTGGCACGTCAACGCAGACATCGCCATGGCGTTCGAACGGTACCGGACGGTCACCGGAGACACTTCTCTCGAATCCGACTGCGGGCTAGCAGTTCTCGTTGAGACTGCGCGCCTGTGGATATCGTTGGGCCACCACGATCGCGACGGCGTGTGGCACCTCGACGGCGTCACCGGACCTGACGAATACACCGCGGTGGTCAACGACAACGTCTTCACCAATCTCATGGCTGCACAAAACCTTCGGACAGCCGCCGACGCGTGCAGCCGCAACGCCGAAGCCGCGTACGCGATGGGCGTCAGCACCGAGGAGACCGCCACATGGCGGGACGCCGCCGACAGCGCTCATATCCCCTACGACCGACACCTGGGCGTACACCAGCAGTGCGAAGGCTTTACAAAGCTGCGAGAGTGGAACTTCACTGCTGACACCGTCTATCCCCTGCTGATGCACCAGCCCTATGTACGACTCTATCCATCTCAGGTGATCAAGCAGGCCGATCTCGTGCTCGCGATGCAATGGCAGAGCCACGCGTTCACCAGCGAGCAAAAGGCCCGCAATGTCGACTATTACGAGCGCCGCACGGTGCGTGACTCGTCGCTGTCGGCCTGCACTCAAGCGGTCATGTGCGCCGAGGTCGGCCACCTGGAACTGGCCCACGACTACACACAGGAAGCGGCGCTGATCGACCTCCGGGACCTACATCACAACACCCGCGACGGACTGCACATGGCATCGCTGGCCGGAACGTGGACCGCACTGGTGGCCGGCTTCGGCGGCCTCCGCGACGACGAACACATCTTGTCGCTGGACCCTCAACTTCCCGAAGAGATCTCACGGCTGAAGTTCGGATTGCACTGGCGCAACTACCGACTTGCCGCCGCCATCGACCACGATGAGGTCACCTATACGCTGCGCGACGGGCCCGACGGGCAGCTCACCATCCGTCATTCCGGTCAGGAGCTGACATTGACCACTCGCACCCCGACCAAGGTGGCGCTACGGCCCCGCCGACCCCTGCTGCCCGCTCCCCAACAGCCCCCCGGCCGCGCGCCGCGCCGGCACATCGAGGACTGAACGCTAAGTCCCGGTGTTGATCGGTTCGATCGGCAGATTACGGAGGCCGCCCGGCGCTTCGGTGGGCACCACCGGATTCTTGGGTGCGATCGGAGTCAGGCGCCGGTAAGGCTGGCCCTGAGCGGGACGCAGATCTTCTTCATCCTTGTTGGGCCACAACGATGTTGCCCGCTCGGCCTGTGCGGTGATCGACAGCGACGGATTGACGCCGAGGTTCGCCGACACCGAGGCGCCGTCCATGACGTGCAGCGTCGGGTAGTTGTACACCCGCTGATAGGGGTCGATGACGCCGTTCTCGAGCTTGTCGCTGATCGCGGCACCCCCGAGGAAATGTGCGGTCAGCGGGATGTTGAACAGTTCTCCCCAGGTACCGCCCGCAACGCCGTCGATCTTCTCCGCTACTCGGCGAGTCACCTTGTTACCCACGGGAATCCACGTGGGGTTCGGTTCACCGTGACCCTGCTTGCTGGTCATCCGGCGCCTGCCGAACGCACCGCGCTTGGTGTAGGTGGTGATCGAGTTGTCCAGGTGCTGCATGACCAACGAGATCATCGTGCGCTCGCTCCACCGGCGCGGGCTCAGCATCCGGATCATCGCTTTGGGGTCCTCACCGGCGTTGGTGAACAACTGCTTCCAGCGCGGCACGTCGGTGCCTTGCGGGCCGGGTCCATCGGTCATCAAGGTCTGCAGAAGACCCATCGCGTTGGAGCCCTTGCCGTACCGGCACGGTTCGACGTGAGTGTCTGCACTGGGGTGGATCGACGATGTGATCGCCACCCCGTGGGTGAGGTCGAGATCGGGCCTGGCTTCCAAACGCCCTGCGCCGACGATGGATTCGGAGTTCGTGCGGGTCAGCACCCCGAGCTTGTCGGAGAGCTTGGGCAGTGTGCCGGTATCGCGCATCTTGAACAGCAGCTTCTGGGTGCCCCAGGTACCTGCCGCCAGGATCACCTGGTTCGCGGTGAACGTGCGGCGGTCCTTGCGGGCCACCCGCCCGGTGCGAACGGTTTGGATCTCCCAGACACCGTCGGACCGCTGGGCGAACCCGGTGACGGTGGTCATCGGAAAGACCTGTGCACCAGCTCGTTCCGCCAGACCCAGGTAGTTCTTGACCAGAGTGTTCTTGGCGCCGTGGCGGCAGCCGGTCATGCACTCACCGCACTCGATGCAGCCGGTGCGGGCCGGGCCGACACCGCCGAAGTAGGGGTCCGGCACCGTCTTGCCGGGTGTCTTCTCGCCGTTGGCCCCAAAGAACACGCCCACCGGGGTAGGCGTGAACGTGTCGCCGACGCCCATCTCGTCGGCCACCTCTTTCATGATGCGGTCGGCGTCGGTGAACGTGGGGTTCTTGACCACACCCAGCATCCGCTGCGCTTGGTCGTAGTGCGGCATCAACTCGGCGCGCCAGTCGGTGATGTCCTTCCACTGCGGATCGTTGAAGAACGGGTCCGGCGGCACGTAGAGGGTGTTGGCGTAGTTCAGCGATCCACCGCCGACGCCCGCGCCGGCGAGGATCATCACGTTGCGCAGCAGGTGGATCCGCTGGATGCCGTAACAGCCCAGCCGCGGCGCCCAAAGGAACTCGCGCAGGCGCCACGAGGTCTTGGCGAACTCGTGATCGGCGTAGCGGCGGCCCGCCTCCAGAATGCCGACCTTGTAGCCCTTCTCGGTCAGCCGCAGCGCGCTGACGCTGCCGCCAAAACCCGAACCGATGATGAGAACGTCGAAATCCGGCTCCATACCTACCAGTATGAACTTACCGCCGGGTAACAAGCTAGGGCCCCGGGGTTTCCAGGGCCTTTACCTTCACTTCGTGGCTAGTGCTCGGTCAGGAAACGATAGACGCCGTGCTCGCGGATCAGATAGAGCAGCGCCGCCCGCTCCCACTTCGAACGGTTGCCGCCCCTGACATCAATGTGATGATGGACGAGCTTGATACTCGGATCGAACTGCCGCTTGACGCCCATTTTTTCCAGCCGTAATGCCAAATCCTGAGCCTCATGTGACCGCAGAAGAGGGTTGTAACCGCCCACCGCTCGGAAGGCCTTGGCCTGGATGAGCAGATTTCCTTCATGCAGCCAGTACGCCGGCTCTGCAACGGGCGGTTCGAGTACGTACGGGCAACCTCGCATCAACGGCGCGACCACTCGGTGAATGGCGTGCGCGAGCCGTGGTCTGTCCCTCAAGCGATCGAACATTGCCGGCAACGACGCCGCGACCGTATTTCCCCACAGCGAGAACACCGGACCGTAGTTGTAGGGCTCCTGAGTGCCGTCGTTTCGGCTGACAAGCCCACCGATCGCGCCGACTTCACGGGCGCCGTAACGCTCGACGAGCGTTCTTGCGGTCTCCGGTATCTCGGTAGTCGCCAAGTCCATGTCGGCGTCAACGAAATGGATGATCGCGTCGTCTGCCACTTGGTCGAGTATCTGGTTGCGGTTGGCGCCGGCGCCGCGGTTTTCGCCGCTGCTCACCAGTTTCACTTCGTCGGCGAACTCACGTACTACATCGACAGTGTCGTCGGTTGACGCATCGTCCAGCACGAACACGGCATCGTAATTCTGAGCCAATACTTGCGGAATGAGTCGGCGCAGGTGCTCGCCCATGTTGTAGTTCGGAATGGCTGCGACTACCGGCAGTCCCCTAGACATCGGCAGCACCAAGCCGATCCGTCGTAGTCATGTCGGGTACCTTCGACACCGAACGAGGCGATATCCGGACCGAGTTTTTGTTAGCCAACATCTTGCCCAGCTTGGCGCGACGAAGTCGAGCATGCAAGGCAATCTGCGGGACCGGCCCTGCATTCGAGACGACAGAGCAAACACAACGGCCGCGAGGATCTCGCCGACGACCGCGCCACATGTCCTCCCGAACCGAGCCTCTACAGACCTTCAAATTCTGCGCCGATTGACAGCAATCGTTAGATCCGGCGCGTCCTTTCTCCGCGGCACCGTATCACAGCCAGCCACTATCGACTGGGTCAGCTGGCAAACAATCCAACACGGGGCCGCCATCGTCCGGCGGGGGGCCAGTCGACCGACCGAACCCGCTCTGCGTGGGTTAACTAGCGTTTGACGGCCCCGCAGACCGTTGGGTACCGTTGGCCCATATGTGGGGCATCGTCTTGCTGCTGGGCCTCTCCGTGGCGGCGGACCCAATACGCCTCGGCATCGCGATGCTCTTGACGTCCCGGCCACGGCCGTTCCTCAATCTTGTCGCGTTTTGGTCTGGCGCCATGGTAGCCGGTTTGACCTTCGCCATCGGCACCTTTGTCTTGCTGAAAGACGTCGTCCCCGAGCTCATCGCCAAGGCAGTTGGAGCAACCGGACATCTCACCGGCGGCCAGGGCAAGCTGGTTTTCGGCGTGATCCTCCTGGTTTTCGCGGCGGTGGGTACGGTGCGCCTGATACGCCGACCGGCACTGGTACCGGAAGGCACTGGCGATCCGTCGGTCTGGGCCGAGCAGCCGCCGAAAGCGCCCAAGTTCCCGGCGTTGTCAGAGTTGGTGCTCCGCGCGCGCCGCCTGCTGAACCGCGGGAATCCATGGATCTCGTTCATCGCCGGTCTCTCACAGGGACCCACGCCAGTCGAGTACCTCGCTGTGATCGCTGTCGTTCACGCCTCGGGAGCTTCGGTGCCCTCCCAGGTCGGCGCTTCGATCGTCTTCACCGTCGCGATGCTTGCGATCCTCGAAGTTGTGCTCATCAGCTATGTGGTTCACCCCGGACGAACTCAGTCCGTTCTTAATGCCACGTACAACTGGTTGCGGACTTACCGTCACCACATCCTCATCGTCATCGCGGGAATCTCGGGAATTATTCTGCTCACCGGCTGAGCCGGCCGGATCCGCGAAGTAGCCGGTTCAGCGGCCGACGGTCAGGCCGACCTTCTGGAATTCCTTGAGGTCGCAGTACCCCGCCTTGGCCATCGACCGGCGCAGGCCGCCGACCAGGTTGAGCGAGCCGAACGGGTCGTCGGACGGCCCGTTGAGCACCTTGTCCAGCGATGGGCGCTCGCCCGCCGCGATCTGCAGCAGGGCACCGCGCGGCAGCGACGGGTGCGCCGCAGCCACCGGCCAGAACCAGCCGTCACCGAGGGCCTCGGCAGACTCCGCCAGCGGCGTGCCCAGCACGACGGCGTCGGCACCGCAGGCGATCGCCTTGGCCAGGTCACCCGAGCTGTGGATGTCGCCGTCGGCCAGGACGTGGACGTAGCGGCCACCAGTTTCATCGAGGTACTCCCGACGGGCCGCGGCCGCGTCGGCGATCGCCGTTGCCATCGGCACGCTGATGCCCAGCACCTCGTCGCTGGTGGTCACCCCGAGCGTCGAGCCGTAGCCGACGATCACGCCGGCCGCCCCGGTACGCATCAGGTGGAGCGCGGTCCGGTGATCCAGAACGCCACCGGCCACGACGGGAATGTCGAGCTCGGAGATGAACGTCTTCAAGTTCAGCGGCTCGCCATCGGACGCCACCCGCTCGGCGGAGATGATCGTGCCCTGGATGACCAGGAGCTCGACGCCGGCCTGAACCAGCACCGGCGTCAGCGCCTGCGCGTTCTGCGGGCTCACCCGCACCGCGGTGGTCACACCGGCGTCGCGGATCCGGGCCACCGCCGCGCCCAGCAGCTCGGGGTCCAGCGGCGCGGCGTGCAGCTGCTGCAACAGCCGGATCGCTGCCGACGGCTCCGGCTCCTTCTCGGCGGCCTCGATCACCTGGATGATCTTCGCCTCGACGTCGGCATGCCTGCCGATCAAGCCCTCGCCGTTGAGCACCCCGAGACCGCCCAGGCGGCCCATTTCGATGGCGAACTCCGGGGACACCAGCGCATCGGTCGGGTGGGCGACAACCGGGATCTCGAACCGGTAGGCATCGAGCTGCCAGGCCGTGGACACGTCCTGCGAGGAGCGCGTCCGCCGGGACGGAACGATGTTGATGTCGTCGAGTTCGTAAGTGCGGCGGGCGGTTCTGCCCATGCCGATTTCAACCATGTCACGCATGATCGACCCCTAGCGGGCGTAGTAGTTGGGAGCTTCGGCGGTCATTGTGACGTCGTGCGGGTGGCTCTCCTTGAGACCCGCGGCGGTGATTCGCACGAACTGCGCGTGTTGCAACCCCTCGATGCCCGAGGCTCCGGTGTAGCCCATCGCGGCGCGCAGACCTCCGGTGAGCTGATGGATGACGGTGGACAACGGTCCGCGGAACGGCACCCGGCCCTCGATGCCCTCCGGCACCAGCTTGTCCTCGGAGAGCACGTCGTCCTGGAAGTAGCGGTCCTTCGAGAAACTCTTCTGCGCCCCGCGGCCCTGCATGGCGCCCAGCGACCCCATACCGCGGTAACTCTTGAACTGCTTGCCGTTGACGAAGATCAGATCGCCGGGCGACTCTGCGGTACCGGCCAACAGCGACCCGAGCATCGCCGTCGATGCGCCGGCGGCAAGGGCCTTGGCGATGTCACCGGAGTACTGCAGGCCGCCGTCCGCGATCACCGGCACACCGGCCGGCGCGCACACCGCGGTGGCCTCCAGAATCGCCGTGATTTGTGGTGCCCCCACGCCGGCCACCACACGGGTGGTGCAGATCGACCCGGGCCCCACACCGACCTTGACCGCGTCGGCACCGGCCTCCACCAGGGCGGCGGCTCCGCTGCGGGTGGCAACGTTGCCGCCGACGACCTCCACCCTGTGCCCCACCTCGGCCTTGAGCTTGCCGACGGTGTCGAGCACCCGGCGGTTGTGGGCGTGCGCGGTGTCGACGATCAACACGTCCACGCCGGCGTCGACGAGTGTCATGGCGCGCTCCCACGCGTCGTCGCCGACGCCGACCGCCGCACCGACGAGCAGGCGCCCGTCGCTGTCCTTGGTGGCCAGCGGGTGCTGTTCGGTCTTGACGAAGTCCTTGACGGTGATCAGGCCGGTCAACCTGCCATGTCCGTCGACGATCGGCAGCTTCTCGATCTTGTGGCGCCGCAACAGGCCTAACGCGGCGTCGGCCGTCACGCCCTCCTGGGCGGTGATCAGCGGAGCCTTGGTCATCACCTCGGAGACGGGCTTGCTCATGTCGACTTCGAAGCGCATGTCGCGGTTGGTGATGATGCCAACGAGGGAGCCCTGCGGATCCACCACCGGGAGACCGGAAATGCGGAACCGGGCGCACATCGCGTCGACTTCGGCCAGCGTGTTCTCCGGCGAGCAGGTAACCGGATCGGTGACCATGCCTGCCTCCGACCGCTTCACCATCTCGACCTGTCCGGCCTGCTCGGCGATCGACAGGTTGCGGTGCAGAACGCCCATGCCCCCCTGACGGGCCATCGCGATCGCCATCCGGGCCTCGGTCACGGTATCCATCGCGGAGCTGACCAACGGCACCTTGAGCCGGATCTTCTTGGTCAGCTGGCTGGAGGTGTCGGCGGTGGCCGGAACCACGTCGGAGGCGGCCGGCAACAGCAGCACGTCATCGAAGGTCAAGCCCAGCATCGCGATCTTGTTGGGGTCGTCACCGCCGGTGGGAACCGATTCCCCCAGCAGGCCATTCAGATGCGCGGTCAAGCCGTCGATGCGGCCGGCGCTGCCTTCGGCAATGGTCATCGGTGGGGGCCCCCATCAGCTGCGGAATGTGCACCCCATCCTATCGGCTCGCCGCCACCTTCCCTGGCGCGATACCCGCAGCGCTGAGTACTGTGGTGTCGTGCGCGACCACCTCCCACCAGGCCTGCCACCCGATCCGTTCGCCGACGACCCGGCCGATCCGTCGGCCGCGTTGGACGCACTGGAGCCTGGGCAGCCACTGGATCCCCAGGAGCGCGCCGCGGTCGAGGCCGATTTGGCCGATTTGGCGGTCTACGAGGCACTGCTCGCCCACCGGGGTATCCGCGGATTGGTGGTGTGCTGTGACGAATGCCAGCAGGACCACTACCACGACTGGGATATGTTGCGCGCCAACCTACTTCAGCTACTGGTCGACGGCACCGTCCGCCCGCACGAGCCCGCGTACGACCCCGAGCCGGACGCCTACGTCACGTGGGATTACTGCCGCGGATATGCCGACGCCTCACTCAACGAAGCGACATCGGACTACGACGGGTTCCGCTGAGCGCGGCGTCAATATCTGCTGAGCGCGAAACCGCTCACTGCCCATTGCCCTGACCGTTGCCGCCTCCGCCAACGCTGGGCAGCTTCGGCAATTGCGGTAGCGCGGGCGCCTGCGGCATCGGGAACAACATCGTGGTGGTGATCACCGCATTCGGCGACTGTGCCCGAGGCGTCTGGATGACCGTCGACGGAATCGACGCGATGGTCTGCTGCTGAGTTGCGGGTGCCGACGACTGCTGCTCTACGACAACCGTCGACGTGGCCGCAGCCGGAGAGTCCGGCGCGGCCTGAGCCGTCGGTGCCAGCGCCGGCGCCTGGGCGGCCGAGCCGGCACTCGACGTCGTTCCCGCCAACGTCGTCGTGGTGGTCGTCGTCGGCAGCCTGGTCGTGGTCGTGGTGCCGCTTGTCGGCGTGGTCGGAACCGTCGTCGTGGTCGGAGCGACGGTCGTGGTGGACGGGGCCGTCGTCGTGGTCGACGGACCGGTCTGCTCGGCCGCCGACGGCGGAGTGTCCGACGGCGACGGACCGAATGTGCCGGTGCCATCCGGCGTTGTCGAGATCGTGATCGGCGGCAGACCCGGAATGCTGGTCGGCGGCACCTCAGGTCCCTTGGTCGGGGTGATCACCGCCGGGACGAGTTCGGGTGCCGACGCCGGAACCGTGTAGGTGATACCGGGCGGCACGGTGGCCGCCGGATCCTTCTGCACGACCTTCGCCGACAGCTCGTTCCACTGCTCGAGCAGCTGCTGCTTCTGCGGCTCGTCACCGAGGCCGTTCACCTTGCTGCTGACCTCGACCAGCTTGTCCTGGGCCTGCTGCCAGTCACCCTGGGTGACCAACTGCTGGACCTGGGCGAGCTGCTCCTTGGCCGAGGCCAGCGCGACCTGGTCGTCGCGGACCTGGGTCGGCCCGCCGAACAGCATCGTGCGCAACCCGTACAGGGCATCACCGGGTCCGGCACCGGCCACGACCGCACCGAAGCCGCCCAGTGCCAGCACACCTGCGGCGGCTGCGCCGACGATGCTCAGGCCGCGCCGGCTGCGTCCGCTGCTCTGCTTCTCGGCAAGCCCGGCGCGCAGTGCCGCGACGGCGTCACGCTCGGTGATCAGCCCGGTCGCCGGCGGCCAGCGCATCTCGTCGCGCCACCCCCCGAGCAGGTCTGCCAATTCGGCGTCGGCTCGGTCTTGCGGGGCCACCAGATGACCGGTGGCCAGTGCGGCGATGAAACGCTCACTGTTCAGGATGGCGTCCAGCGACGGATCGTCGTTGCGGGAATTGCGTCCGAAGTCAGGCATGGCCGTTACCTGCCGCGGTGATCTCGGTCTTCAACTTGGCCAACGCTCGGTGCTGGGCGACACGAACGGCTCCGGGCGTGCTGCCGACCGCGTCGGCGGTCTCCTCGGCCGACAACCCCACCACGATGCGCAGCATGAGGATCTCGCGCTGCTTCTCGGGCAGGATCTCCAGCAATTTGGTCATCCGCGCCGCGGAATCGGACTGCATCGCCATCTGCTCGGGTCCAGCGTCGAGCGAGAACCGCTCCGGCACCACATCGGTGGGGTCGGAACGATTACGGGCCGCGGCGCGATGCGCGTCGGCGACCTTGTGAGCAGCGATGCCGTACACGAAGGCCAGGAAGGGGCGACCCTGATCCTGGTAGCGCGGCAGCGCCTGGATGGCGGCCAAGCAAACCTCCTGAGCGACGTCGTCGGCAGAGAGACCGACCCGCTCCGTGGACCCCAGGCGAGCCCGGATATAACGGACCACGATGGGGCGGATGGTCTCCACAACTTCCCGGAGGGCATCTCGGCTGCCGGCCACTGCCTCAGCAACGGCGGCGTCGAGACGTTCTCCTGGAATTGTCATCGACGGCGATATCTCCAACGTTACGTACGGGACGCTTCCCGGCAGCCTTCAGCTAGACAATATCGGCCCAAACTGCCGATCGTGCGTTAGCGGCTACTCCACCGGCCGCCGCGCCGTGTGATAAGGCCAGCACAATCGTCTCGGAGCGCCGAGACCTGCTGTGACGTAATCGATGCACTACCGATATCGGCCAGCAGACACGCCAGCGCCCAGCGCAGCGGAACCAGCCCGTAGGTCTCGGTGCCGCGCAGCGTGGCATCGGCGACCTCACGGGCGGAAATCAGCGAGCCTGCGCAGCAGAACGCAGCGGCGAGCACCACGTCACTTTTGACCCGATGCCGGCGTAAAGCCGGTAGTGATTCCTCGGCAATCGCCACCCCGCGCCGTGCATGGGTCACGGCGTCCTCGCCGCGGCCACCGGCCATCGCCAGTTCAGCGCTGACCCAGGCCTGGCGGATGGCCAACCGGGGCACCTGCGCCCCACGCGTCAGCTCCCGGGCCTGTTCGAGCAGTCGTGCCGACACCGCGAGCCGACCCACTCCCAACGCGTCGGCGGCCAAGCCCACGACGGCGTCGGCGAGAGCCTGCACGGCGAATGGGCCGTCACCTGAGGCTCGCGCGATCGCCAGTGCGCGGCCATCCCGTCCGGCCGCCAGTCGATGGCCCCCGAGCTGGCGCAGCAACGATGCCTCGGTACTCAGCGACAGCGACGCCAAGGCTCCGGCGGGTTCCCGACGGCGGAGCGCGGCGAGGTCGGAGCGTGCGTTGCTATAGCGGCCCTGGCCGGCGGCGGCGACCGCCCGCATCCATAGCTGTTCGGGAGTGTGCGCGGCGGGCAGCGGCCAGCGGTCTGGCGTATCACCGAAGGCGGCGGCGCTCAGTGCGGAGGTGTCCATCTGCCCGGCACGCTATCAACCGGCGAGGAGAAAACATCTCAGTTAACAGTTCGTGGTCGCAGTGTTACGGCTGTGTTTACTACCGGCCGGGTGTGCCGAAATCCGGTGCTGACTCCTGAAGCGCCGTCCTGCGCAAATCACGAAATCATCACGATGATCGCGCGTCGAATAGCACGTCGCCCGGCGACGATGGGTCGCAATGATGAACGTGATGTAAATTCTCGAGCTGCGATTATGTGATTCCGCACATGGCATGGCTATTGACTCGCTTTGCGAAGCGCCCCTAACTTTGTGAGCACGAGTAGTCACCGGCGACAGTGCTCGGATCGGTTCCACAACTCACGCATATGAAAGATATGCGGAGAGAGGGGTTTTCCAATGCCACAGCCGCAGCAGCTACCCGGCCCGAATGCCGACATCTGGGATTGGCAGATACAAGGCCTCTGCCGAGGTGTCGATTCGTCCATGTTCTTCCACCCCGACGGCGAACGTGGCCGCGCCCGCGCCCAGCGCGAGATGCGCGCCAAGGAAATGTGCCGGAGTTGCCCGGTGATTGCTCAATGCCGTTCCCATGCCTTGGCTGTCGCCGAGCCTTATGGCATCTGGGGCGGATTGAGCGAATCGGAGCGCGAGTTATTGCTCAAGCGCGGAATTCGCCGGACCGCCTGATCGATCAGCAAACCTTGAAAGAGGCCCACCCCACGCGGGTTGGGCCTCTTTCTCACTGCGCGCCGGCCGCCAGCCATTCCTCGAACGTGGTCGGGGCGATCCGGGCGCCGTCGCCGGGGAGCAGGACATTTCCGGCCAACTCCTCGCCCAGCGGGCCGGACCAGGATGGGACCAGCTTCACCGAACGGCCGAGCACAGCGTGGGTGCGCCGGGCCATGTCGACCAGATCCTGGGTGTCCGGACCGACGACGTCGACGTATCGGCCCTGGGGTTCGCCCGCGGCGACCTCGGCCAGCACCGCGGCGATGTCGTCGGGGGCGATCGGTTGTACCAGCAGCGGGGCGATGACCGCGACGCCTTCCTGTTCGGTCCAGCCGGCCGCCATCGCGGCGAAGTCGTGGAATTGCGCGGCCGGGACGATCGTCCACGGCACCGACGCCGCCTCCACCAGGCGTTCCTGCGCACGCTTGCCCTCGTAGTGGGCGGTGCCGCCGTCGATCCGATTGATACCGACGATCGAGAGCAGAACGTGATGGCGCACGCCCGCCCGTTGCTCGGCTTCGAGCAGGTTTGTCGTTGTTGTTGCGAAGTACTCACGGGTCTCGTCCGGGCCGACGGGCGGAGCGCTGATGGCGTCGACCACCGCGTCGACGCCGGCGAGCGCCGCCTCCAGGCCGGCGCCGGTCATGAGGTCGACACCCAGGGAGCGGCTGATCCGCACGACGTCGTGCCCGCCGCGCTCCAGGGCCGTGGTGGTGCGAGCGCCGATATTGCCGGTCGCGCCTGCTACCGCGATACGCATGGGAGACCTCCAGAGACGGTTGTCGGTACCTGTTGAATTGAACGCGGTCGGGATCGCAGGTTCATCCCGGGATCACCGGAATGGTGAGCGCCGAGGCGCCCGGTCCCCAGTGCACGACGGCGCTACCCCGACGGCTGGGCGGGTACCGCGCGGGCAAGTGGCCGAACAGTGGATTGAACGGCTCCAGGTAGCGACCGGCGATCAGTAGCCGCAGTTCGTCGCCGGCCCGGAACAACGTAGATGATGCGCTGAGCGCGATGTCGGCATCCACGATTTCGCTTGGCCGCAACGGATGTACGACGTCCAGGGAGTCCCGCAGCGCCAGCCGCATCCGGGCGTCGGCGATGCGGTCGCGACCGTAACCGTAGGAGCCTTCGAACGGTACGTAATGTCCGTCGCTCCACTTCTCGACCCCGACGAACAGGTGCGCGTCATCGGCGCCGTTCAATGAGATCCGCAGCCGCAGGCTCATCGGGCCGGTGAGCTCGACATCGCTATCGAACCGATGGGAGAAGGCGACGGCTTGGCGGCGCAGCCGAAATGACGCGGTGCCCGTGACGGACGGCTCGGACTCGCCGAGTAGGCCGTCGTCGCCGAGATGCAGTGCGGTCCAGCGGGTCCGGGCCAACGGCCACTCGTGTTCGTCGCGCACGGCGACCACCGCGTCCCGGCGTTCGCGGACTTCCAGCCGGACCCGCGGCAAGGCGGGCGCGTCCAGATTTCGGAGATGACGGTCAAAGAACGCCGCCTGAACGCGTTGCGCCTCGTCGCTGTAGAAGACGGCCCACTTGCCGCCGCGATGCGTGTACGCACTGCGCTCCGCCGACCCCGCCCGCTCGATGAGCCGCCACGAGCCCTGGCTGTGCAGGTTGTGGTCGGAGAAGCTTGCGCAGGCCAGGATTGGGACCTCGATGCGGGCAAGGTCGGGGGTGATGGACTGCCACCATTCGTCGCGCAGCGGATGCCTGCGGCGCTGCACCCCGATGTCGACCGACAGGCGGGCGACCCGACGCGTCAGGGCCTGCCAGATCACCGAGAAGCCACGTTCGGGCACGCCACCCGGCGTCATGAAATCGCGGTAGGCGTCGGTGAAGCCTTCCCAGGGGCAGATCGCGGCGAGGTGCGGCGGATGCAGTGCCGCCGGCTTGTATTGCGAGAGCGCCAAATACGAGACGCCGAGCATACCCACCCGGCCGTTGGACCAGAGTTGAGTTCCCGCCCATTGGATCAGGTCGTACGTGTCGCCGGCCTCATCGTCGGACAGTAGCGAGCCGGTCCCCTCGGAGGTGCCTGCGCCCCGGGCGTCGGCGTTGATCACGACGTAGCCGCGTGCCACCCATGCCACAGGGTCCGGCGCCTCCCAGCCGGTCTCACTCGAGATCTGAACGGGCTCGGGCTGATTCATGATCCGGAACTGGAAGTTGAGCCGCCAGCCTCGACGGGTTCGCCGCGGCAGCGCGTCCTTGCCGTAGGGATGTACGGACATGATGACCGGGAACGGGCCGTCACCGGGTGGGCGATAAACGTTTACGCGCAACGTGACTCCATCGCGCATCGGGACCGCCACGTCGTGGTCCTTGATCAGGTCGGCCGGCGCGGGCACGACGGTCACCGGCGGATGCAGGAAGGCGCGGATCCGGCCGCGGGCATAGGCCGCTGCGCCGGGCCGTCGCCAGGGCCGGTCGTATCGGGTCGCCATGTCAGCTGGGCGGTGCCTCATGCTCGGGCGGAGTGTCAACCGGGGCGGGCTGCGGAGGTTGCCGGGCGGGCTGCCGGGCCTTCGTCAGCCGCACGATCACGTAGGTGATGACGCCGGCGACGGCGAGCACGGCCAACCATGGCAGCAGCAGACCGAACACCAGCACCAGGTTCCCTGCTACGGAAACCATTGTGTCCCAGCCGCGTTCGACCTGACCGAAGAATCCACGGTACTCGGTGGGGGCGGGACCACCGATCTTCTGGGCGATGAAGCTGACTGTGACCGTGCTGTAGTCGATCTGGTCGCCGAGCGCCTGCCGTTGGGCCCGCAGACTGTCGAGGTCGGCCTGGCGCTCGGACAGCGCACTTTCGGCTTTGATCAACGCGTCGGGGTCCTTGGCGTCGCGCATGATGCCCAGCAGGCGATCGACCGACGTCTGCAATGCTGTGATCCGGGCGTCGAGGTCGACGCGCTGGGCGGTGACATCGTCCGCGCTCACCTGCACGTGCTCGACGGTGCCCAGTGTCTTGAGCTCCCGCAGGGTCTCGTCGAGTCTGGCGGCGGGGATCCGCAAGACCACCGTCGCCTGGGCCCGCCCGGTACCCGACCCGGCGTCCTCCGAGCGGCTGTCGACTCGGCCTTTGGCGTTTTCCACGATCACGGCCGCTTTGTCGGCGGCCTCTGCCGGGTGTGCCACCGACATGGACATCGACGCCGTCTTCACCACATCGCGCTTGGCCGTCGACGGTTGCCCCGGTGCGTCCTGCGGCATCGGCGCTCGGGCGCCCTCCCCCGAGCTGACGGGCGACGCGGGCGCGGTTGTGGGGTGGGGATTGGATCCGGAACACGCCGTCAGCGGGCTCAGCGCGGCGACGCCCGCAACGGTCAGCATCGCCACACGCTTCCTCGCGGTATGCACCAGCTAGGCCGGCTCAGCACGCATGGAACCGAGGAAATACGTCTCATGTCCGGTCGGGTAGCCGCCACCGTCAGTCGCGATGTGGACGTGGTCGAAGTGGTTGGCGGTCTCGTTGCCGTAGTCCGCGGTCCAGCTCGGCGCACCGATTCCCGGATAGAAGCCCTGCCGCCAGATCACGTGCAGCACGCCCCAGCGCTTTGCGTTCGCCAGGGCGAAGCCGGCGATCTGGTTGCCGAGCTCGATTCCCTCCTGCGAGTGGTAGTTCGGGATCATCACGTCGATCGCCAAACCGTTGGGATGCCACTTCAGCGCGTCCTGCCGGTAGCCGCCGATGGTCTTGATCTCCAGGAACATCACGCTGATCGCGCGGGCCGCCCAGATCGTGTGGACCTGCAAACCTTCCTCAGGCGCGACGCCGCGCGGTAGCGCCAGCTGGAAGTCGGCACCGGCAACCGGCGCGCTGGCGGCCAGCAGTTCGGCTTCGGTGGGCGCAGCGACTCGCGGCATGTCCGCTGCCATCGACGTCTGGGCGGCGGGCGAAACCGGCGGCGCCGCAACACAACACTTCGGGGTTTCGGTGCTCTGGGCATAGAACATGCCCCCGGCGACGGCCACCGAGGCCGCTACCGCCAGCCAGCGACCACGAGCGCCGGCGAACACGTTGACCACGAGCAGCACTTTACTGCGGCCGGCGACGCCGTGTGGCAACCTTCGCCGAGCCGTTATCGGCGTATGTGGAACACCCCTGCGCCAGGTCTGCCGTCAGGGTTTGATCAGGACCTTCAGCGCTTCGCGGTCGTTCATCGCGCGGTATCCGTCGGGTGTGTCGTCCAAGCCGATCACCCGGTCGAACACCCGGCCCGGTTCGATCACGCCGTCGAGAATGTCGGGCATCAGTTCCTCGATGTAGGCGCGCGCAGGCGCGGCTCCCCCGGTGATGGTGATGTTGCGCATCATCATCTCGAATCCGATTGGCCCTTGGCGGTATTGCGCGACCCCGAGCCGGCTGACAACACCACCGGCGCGGACGGAGCCGAGCGCGGCGACCAAAGCCTGCTCGGTGCCCACGCATTCGATGACGGCATGAGTGCCGTCGCCGCCGGTCAGCTGGCGGACCTTCTCCACCGCTTCGTCGCCGCGTTCTGCCACGACGTCGGTCGCGCCGAAGTCGCGGCCCAGATCAGTTCGGTCGGTATGGCGGCCGTTGAGGATGACCTGTTCGGCGCCCAGGCGTTTGGCGGCCAGGACGGCGCACAGCCCGACTGCGCCGTCGCCGATGACGGTCACCGACGATCCAGGCCGCACGCGGGCGGTGACCGCGCCGTGATGACCCGTACAGAACACATCGGACAAGGTCAGCATTGACGGCATCAGTGCCGAGTCTTCGGCGACGGGCAGTTTCACCAGCGTGCCCCGCGCCTGCGGCACCCGTACTGCCTCACCCTGCCCGGCATCCACGCCGCGTGCGCCCCAGCCGCCACCGTGCCGACAAGACGTGTGCAGGCCCTCCTGGCAGAAGTCGCAGGTGTTGTCCGCCCACACGAAGGGTGCGACGACCAGATCACCGCGCTGCAGCCCGGCGACATCGGCGCCGACGTCCTCGACGACGCCGATGAATTCGTGGCCCATCCGGCGGCCGAGGTCTTTGTGGGGCATCGACTGGTAGGGCCACAGATCGCTGCCACAGATGCACGCGCTCGTGACTCGCACGATGGCATCCGTGGGGTCTTTGAGTACCGGGTCGGGCACATCCTCGACGCGGACATCGCCGGCCTCGTACATCAGGGTTGCTCGCATGCGTCGACAGTAGATTGCGGTCCGCGCGTCGATCAGTTCGGGCCGAGCGGGTTCGCCCCGATACGTGCGGCAGCATTGTTGGCCGCCAGAATTCCCGCGGAACTGCCCGGCTTGCGGGCTGCCTGATCTTCGAAGCTCGCCAAGAACTCCCGGCCGAACTGCAACCGCGGATACACCGCGAGTACCTCCGCTCGTTCGGCCGGCGGAAACTCCTCCGGCCGCCGGCCCGCAACGGCCGCCTCCTCGAAAACCATTCGGTGACTGCCGAACGGCTCGGTGAGAGCGATGTCGTGCAGCATCGCCGCCACGTAGTAGAGCTCGTCGTCGAATGCGACGCCGTGCGTGGCGCCGTAGGTCACGCCCCACAGATACGAGCGCACGCAGTGGTTGAACAATGCCGGCGAGTAGTACCGAGTTGCAACCGCCAGCGCGGCTTCAGCCGCCGGCGTCGATGGGAACATCACTCCATCTTCTGCCTGTCCGACTTACTTCGGCAGGTTGTAGGCGAACGACTTCTGTTGGCGCTGCTTCATTTTCTCAAGACACTTGTGGTGTTTGCGTGCGTGATACGCCAACGGAAAGTAGGTCAGCCGTTCGGGTAGCACCCGGTAGGCGGTGCGGATCGCGGTGTATCTGCGGGTGAGCTGGCGTTCTTCTTCGGCGCTCCAGGTGACGCCGAGCTTCTCCCGAAGCCGTGGCTCCAATAGGCCGACGATCGACAGGTAATTGAGTCGCAGCGCGGGCTTGAGCGAGGCGCGCACCAAGGTGGCCACCGACTTCGGAAGAGACGGCGGCACTTCGGCTTTGCCGTTCTTCAGATCCTCGATCAACGACAACGCCTGCGGCGTGCCCTGCAACGTGTCGATCATGGCCTCGTAGTAGTCGGCCATCTCCTGTTGCGTTTCGGGATAACCGCGCATCGGCACGTGCAGCAGCCGAGCCAGCCGGCGGTTGTCCCGCAGCAGCTCATCCTTTTCGGCGTCGGTGAACTCCCGGCCTATCATCAGCCGTCCGGCCTGGGCGTTGACGATGTACCCCGTGGCGATCACCCACTGGTATGCCTCGGGATTCAAAGCGCTGATCTGCTTACCGGTTTCGGCGCTCTTCATCGTGATCGGCTTGTGAAGGTCGCGGACTCGATCGCCTTCGGCCGCGGCCTCTACGCCACCGTAGGTCCAGCGCAGCACCGAATCCACGGAACGGATCGCGCGACCGCCCGGGTCACCATGAAACGCCGCGGAGTACTTTCCGGTGACCTCGGCGATCACCGGGTGCATGGCCTGCATCATGAACGCCGCGCCCTCGAGGACCAGGAACGTCCAGTGCCCGGTGTGCTCAGCGGTCAGCGAGTCGGGCGGAACGAGTTCGATCGGTCCTGACTCTACGAATGCCTGGGGGACGTCAAGGTCCGGTGTGGCGGTCATCGATGACCCCTCCTGTCGGTTGGCCCGACGCTAACCTGACTATGAGGTCGCATTCAAGTCGCGTCAGGAGTGTCCCATGAGTACAGCCCAGCCCAGGTCAGAGCGCCGCAAAGTACCGCAGCAGGTCCGTTCCCGGGAAATGGTCGCAAAAATCGTGTCCACCACGGCCATGTTGCTCCACCGGCACGCCCCTGAGGAGATCACGACGAATCTGATCGCGGAGAAAGCCGGCATCTCCAAGGGGTCGATCTACCAGTACTTCGAGAACAAGGATCAGATGATCAACGCCGCGGTCGAGCAACTCGCCGCCGAACAGGCCCCCGCGATCGAGGAGATGTTGCGGGCACACACCCTGGAGCGGCCGGAGTCGGCGATGGAGTCATCGATCGACATGCTCATCGACTTCACGATTGCCAACCGTCGGTTGATCCGCTACCTCAACGAACGTCCCGAGCACGTCCGTACCTTCGAGAGCGTCTCCGGGCTCAACGCCACGCTACTGGCGATGACCCGGCTGCATATGACGCACTACCGAAGCCACTACCGCGACGAACTGAGCACCAGCGCCTTGGCGTGGTTGTTCTTCAACATGGCCGTGGCAACGACCATGCGCTACATCGAGTCCGACGACCCGATCTCGTTGGACGAACTGCGGGCAGGGCTGAAGTTTGCATCCGCCGGGCTGCTGGCCGGTAGTCGCGACTAAAACGGATGCCGCGAAAGCCACCTTGCCTCAAGGCATGTGAACGATGGGCCAGAACAGTGCAACCAGCCGCTCCCGCCATCCGTCTGCCACCTGCCCGGTGCGGGCGCGCTCGGCAATGTACGCACCGACGATCGCGTCGATCAATGTCGCGTTGTCGATGTCGGGCCGCATCGAACCGCTAGCTTTCGCGCTGTCGATGACGGCCGACAGTTGGGCCCGCTGGCCGGCGAGGATATTGCGAAACACTGCGGTGAATTCCGGGTCGTCGTCGGTCAGCATCGCCGCAAAACCGCCGAAGCCGATGCCGCTGTCGATGGTTCCGACCGCATGATCGATCAGCCACCGCAGCTGGTGGGCGGCGTCGGTATCAGGCTCCAGCGGCTCCGGCGACGCAACCGCGGACAGCGCACTCGACAGCATGTCGCGTCGGTTGGGGTGACGACGGTAGATGGTCGTCTTGGCAATTCCCGAGTGCGCGGCGACGGCCTCGACAGTGACCGCGCGCGGGCCGCCCGTGCGCAACAGGTGCAACGTCGACTCCGCGATGCCGCCCTCGACTCGGCCGTCTGATGCCACCGGATTTCCTCTCCACCAGCGCGGGAATATCTGCGCGCGGTTCTACGCTACGCTATACGTAGCGACCGATACGCTACGCGTATCGTTTCCCCCCACTCGATTCGGAGATGAGTCCAATGAACCTTGCCCGCCGTGTATCCGCTTCAACCGCCTCCTTCCTGGGCTATCTGCTGCTCCTGTTGGCGTTCACTGCGCTCGGGCTATTTGTCGCAGACCTGGCGTCCGGCAGTGGTGTGGCGATGGCGCTCTTCGTCGGTTTGGTCGCATCCCTGGCCGGTTCGGTGATGGGTTTCCGGGCGGCATCTCGGAAGCTGTCGGAAGCTGGTGTCTTCATCGAGGCGACGAGCCCGGTGAGCATCTTCTCCGCACCGCTTCGTCAACAACAGGTCGACAGGTACGTCGAAGACCATCGCGCTTCGGGTCGCGTGGCCGCCCTGCCGATAACCGTTGCCACGCGAGGTCGTGACCACACACCACGTCGGACAAACACAGAGCGAGCCGAGCGCGTGTTGCTGTCGGCGTAGTAACTCTTGCACCGTATCCGCCGATTACAGTTCAGTGCCAACCGGAAAGGACCGCAATGCCGAATGCGCGCCACTGTGCAGTAGCCACCATCGGCGTCGCCGCTGCCGTCCTGGCGGCGCCCACCGGTGTGGCGCACGCTGACCCGCTGCCCGATTTCTGCGGGCCGGCTGATGTCGTCGACAATGTGTGCACCACGCGCCTGACGTCAGTCACGGCCGATGCCATCAACGGCACCATCACCGGTACGCCGGTCGTGGCCGGTACCGCGATAACCCTTGCGGGACAAGGTGATGCGTACCTGAAGTCGACCGGCTTCGGTGATCCGCCACCAGACCCGATACAACGCTGGGACGCCACGATCGACAACGTTGGCAACCTGGCGGTCGACCAGTTCGATCCGAACTGGTACGGCAACGCCAAGTCCAGAGTGTTCATGCCCCGGACGCTCAATGACATTGCCACCCAGTTCCCGCCGGATGTGCTGCTGGTCCGGTTCACGCCGGACGGCGCGGCTCCGGGCACCTTCCGGCTGGTGTCGATTCAGCCGACACCGGTCAATTGAGCCGGCGAACGCTGCCGCGTTACCGCACTGCCGGTTGCCGGGTTTGCAATGCTTGCCGCCGGTGTGACCATGCTGATTGCGACAGCGGAGACTCGTAATAAAGCGGATGGTGTTGGATTGCAGCTATGACGGCAGACAACGTCGACGGTCACGCGACTTCATCCGAGGGCACTGTGACTGTGACCGAAACGGGTACGGGCACCTACACACAACAGATCACCGCGGGCAAGCATCAACTGTTCGCAGACGAACCGCGACCCATCGGTGATGACGAAGGCCCGACGCCCTACGACTTGCTACTGGCCGGCCTCGGGGCGTGCACGTCGATGACCGTGCGGATGTATGCGAACAAGAAGGGCTGGCCGCTCGAGCGGGTCGAGATCAGCTTGCGCCACTCGCGGATTCATGCCGAAGACTGTGCCGAGTGCGAGACCAAGAAGGGCTGGATCAGCCACATCGATCGGTCCATCACATTGGTCGGCGACCTCGACGAAAGCCAACGCGAACGGCTACTCGCGATTGCCGAGCGTTGTCCCGTCCATCAGACGCTGACGTCAGAAGTCGACATCACGACGTCATTGGAGTGAGACCAAAGCAACGAAAACACCCCCGGCCCAACAGGACCGGGGGTGTCTCGTACCGAACGAACGAACTAGTGCGCGTGGCCGTGATGACCGTGGCCGGCGTGGTCGTCGACCTCGACCGGCTTGTCAACGATCGCGGTCTCGGTGGTGAGCACCATCCGTGCCACTGACGCGGCGTTGAGCACCGCAGAGCGGGTCACCTTCACCGGGTCGATCACACCGTCGGCGATCAGGTCGCCGTAGACCAGCGTCGCGGCGTTGAAGCCGTGTCCCACCGGCAGTTCGCTGACCTTGTTGACCACGACGGCCCCATCGAGACCAGCGTTGGCGGCGATCCAGAACAGCGGAGCCGACAGCGACGAAGCGAACACCTCGACGCCGAGCGCCTCGTCACCGGATACCTCTGCCCGCAGCGCGTCCAGCGCCGAGTTGGCCTGCACCAGAGCGCTTCCGCCGCCGGCGACGATGCCTTCCTCGACCGCGGCCTTGGCCGCCGAAACGGCGTCCTCGACCCGGTGCTTGCGCTCCTTGAGCGCGGTCTCGGTAGCGGCGCCGACCTTGATCACCGCAACGCCGCCGGCCAGCTTGGCCAGCCGCTCCTGCAGCTTCTCGCGGTCCCAGTCGGATTCGCTCGCCTCGATCTCGCTCTTGAGCTGCTTGACGCGGCCCGCGATCGCTTCGGCCGAGCCGCCGCCGTCGACGATCACGGTGGCGTCCTTGCTGACCACCACGCGCCGCGCGGAGCCCAGCACGTCCAGGCCGGCCTCACGCAGCAGTAGGCCGACGTCGGGGTTGACCACCTGGCCGCCGGTCACGACGGCAAGGTCGTCGAGGAACGCCTTGCGGCGATCACCGAAGAACGGCGCCTTGACCGCAACTGCCTTGAGCGTCTTGCGAATCGCGTTGACGACCAGAGTCGACAGCGCCTCACCCTCAACGTCTTCGGCAACGATCAGAAGCGGCTTGCCGGCCTCGGCGACCTTCTCCAGCAAGGGCAACAGGTCAGGCAGTGAGCTGACCTTGTCGCGGTGCAGCAAGATGACCGTGTCTTCGAGAACGGCTTCCTGCGAATCGAAATCGGTGACGAAGTAGGCCGAGATGAAGCCCTTGTCGAAACCGACACCGTCGGTGATCTCCAATTCGGTGTTCATCGTCGAGGACTCCTCGACGCTGACCACCCCGTCGGCACCAACCTTGGTCATCGCCTCGCCGACCAGCTCGCCGACTTCCTCGTCACGCGAGGAGACGGTGGCGACCTGGCCGATGGCGAGCTTGTCGGACACCGGCTTCGCCGAAGCCAGCAGCGCCTCGGACACGGCGTCGGCTGCCCGTCCGATACCCGCACCCAGCGCCATCGGGTTCGCGCCCGCGGCGACATTGCGTAGTCCGTTCTTGATGATGGCCTGCGCCAGCACGGTGGCCGTGGTGGTGCCGTCACCGGCGACATCGTTGGTCTTGGTGGCCACCGACTTCACCAGTTGGGCGCCGAGGTTCTCGAACGGATCTTCCAGCTCGATCTCGCGGGCGATGGTCACGCCGTCGTTGGTGACCGTCGGGCCGCCGAACGACTTGGCGAGCACCACGTGGCGGCCACGCGGACCCAGCGTCACCTTTACTGCGTCGGCGAGCTTGTCGACGCCAGCCTCCATGGCCCGGCGCGCAGTCTCGTTGAACTCAATCTGCTTGCTCATATGTCAGTCCTGACTTTGGCTCCAACGCGTTCCGCCCCGGACACCACCCGTACGAATACGGGAGTCTCCGGGGCGGTTCACGACTGCTACTTGTTGACGACCGCCAGCACGTCACGGGCCGACAGGATCAAGTACTCCTCGCCGTTGTACTTGATCTCGGTGCCGCCGTACTTGCTGTAGATCACGGTGTCGCCCTCGGCAACATCCAGGGGGATCCGCTTCTCGCCATCCTCGTCCCAGCGGCCGGGGCCAACTGCGACGACGGTGCCTTCCTGCGGCTTCTCCTTGGCGGTGTCGGGGATGACCAGACCCGACGCGGTGGTCGTCTCGGCCTCATTGGCCTGTACGAGGATCTTGTCCTCGAGTGGCTTGATGTTCACGGCCACGATGGAGTCCTCCACTTGGTTAACTTGCGGGCCGGGGCGAGTGCGCCCGGACCAGTCGGAATTACAAGGTGTTCGGCATACGTCCGCGCCCTTCGCGTCGTCGTCGCGGGTGCCGACGCAGGGTGTTGTCCGTAAGCCACCTAGCACTCTATACATGCGAGTGCTAGCACTCAAGGGTGGCCCGTTGCCTATTCGCCCAGAGCGGACACCGCAGACTGTTCGCCCAGCTCATGACGCACGCGTAAGTCGCCGTAGAACGCGATGACCAGTGCATTGAACAGGTCTGCGCGTTCCCACTGCAGGAAATGCCCGGCGCCTGGCAGCACGACGGGTCCGGTTCGATTGCTGAAGGCCACTTCGCAGAAGTGCACGAACTCAGGGCCGACGACGTGGTCATCCATGCCGTAAAGGATCAGGGTCGGCACATCGACCTTGCGGTCCATGATCGGCGGCTCACTGACCGGCCGCCCATGAGCCAACTGGTAGACGGCCCAGCCCGCCCGCAGCCGCTCCTCACTGCCGAACGGCTCGGTCATGAAGTCGACGTCGTCAGGACTGAAGGTGCCCGGCGACGCCCACAGTCGGTGGCCGTACATCTCCCCGACGTAGCGGCGCCGCTTATCTACGGTATCGAGCTCGGCGGCCAGTTCATCTGGGGCGGCGCCTTGCCGCTGGCGGTAATCGCCGGTCGGGCCGTCGCTCAGGATCCCCATCGGGTCGAGCCCCGCGGCGACGTAGTCATCGAAGACCAGGGGCGGCACGGTATCGAAGAACACCAGTTTCTCGACGAACCCGGGATAGCGGTGCAGCAAGTCAACCGCGACCGCCCCACCCACGTCACCGCCGACGACCCCGCACCGCTCGTGACCCAGCACATCGTGGACCAACAGGTAGACGTCTCGGCTGTACGCCGCGATGTCGTAGACATCGTCTTGCGACAGGTCGGAGTCACCGTGCCCGCGCAGATCCGGCGCGATCACCTCATAGCCCGCCTCGGCGAGTGCCGCGATGTTGCGCCACCAGATCCGCTTGGTCTCCGGATAGCCGTGCAAGAGAAGCAGCGGATAAGCACCCCCGCCTTCGTGCACATAAGCCAGCGCCAACCCGTCCCGACCGGGACTGGGCGGCACCTCGGCGCGGTGAATTGTGAAGGCGTCAGGCGCCGGGGTATCCGGTTGCTCGGGACGTAGCCGGATGTCGTAGTGCATCAACGACCGGCTCGACTGGCGGCGACCTGACTCGCCACCACCGGCAGGCCCGGATCGCTGGGTACGTCCAATGGCGACGGCGGCGCGCCCGCGGCGATGAGGTGCGCGGCGAAGGAGGCGATCATCGCCCCATTGTCGGTACACAACCGCGGGCGCGGAATCCGAAGCGCCAAACCCGCTGCGGCACATCGCTCTTCGGCCAGTTCCCGCAGGCGTGAGTTTGCGGCTACCCCGCCGGCGATCAGCAGCGTCGACACTCCGAGCTCGGTGGCCGCCCGCAACGCCTTGGCGGTCAGTACGTCGGCGACGGCTTCCTGAAATCCGGCGGCCACATCGGCTGTTCGGGCGTCGGGATGACTCTCGACATACCGCGCGACGGCGGTCTTGAGCCCGGAGAACGAGAACGCGAACGGTTCGTCGCGGGGGCCGGTCATGCCGCGCGGGAAGACGATTGCCTCGCGATCCCCGGTTCGGGCCAATTCGTCCAGCGGCCGGCCGCCCGGATAGCCCAGCCCCAACAGTCGGGCGACCTTGTCGTACGCCTCTCCCGCCGCGTCATCGACGGTGCTGCCGAGCTCGATGATCGGCTCACCCAAGGAACGCACATGCAGCAGATGGGTATGCCCCCCGGACACCAGCAGCCCTACGCATTCCGGCAGCGGGCCATGGTCGTAGACGTCGGCCGCCAGATGTCCACCCAGGTGGTTGACGGCGTAGAACGGCACACCCCACGCCGCGGCATAGGCCTTCGCGGCCGCCACGCCCACCAGGAGGGCTCCCGCCAGCCCGGGCCCGATCGTGGCCGCGACGACGTCGGGCTTGTCGATACCGGCCTCCTGCATGGCTCTGCGCATGGTCGGCCCGAGCGCCTCCAGGTGGGCGCGAGACGCGATTTCGGGCACCACCCCGCCGAATCGGGCGTGCTCGTCGACGCTGGAGGCCACCTCGTCGGCCAGCAGTGCGATGGTGCCGTCGTCGTCTAGCCGGGCGATGCCGACTCCCGTTTCGTCACAGGAGCTTTCGATGGCGAGAATTATGGTCACGCGGGATCCCGTCGCATGGTGTAGGCATCAGCACCGCTGACCCGGTAATAGCGCTTACGCACACCGACTTTTGTGAAGCCGAGGCTGGCGTACAGCGCGATCGCCGGCTCGTTGTCGGTCCGAACCTCCAGGAACACCGTCGACTTCGGGCCGACGTCGCTGAGTAGCTCGACCATCATCTGCCGACCGATGCCCTGACCCTGGTAGGCGGGATCGACGCCGACGGTGTGGATCTCATACTCGAACGGCGGTATGCGGCCCAGCCGCGAGATACCGGCGTAGCCGACCAGTTTGTCGTCCAACCGCGCTGCCACATATCGATTGTGCGGGGCGGCCAGCTCACGCACGAACGCGAAATCCGGCCACGGATCATCGCCGTCGAACAGCATGTTCTCGAGCTCGGCGCACCGGGCCGCGTCGGTCTTTTGCAGCGGGCCGTAGTGGACGGTCATTGCACACCACGCTCCGCCAGGGTCTTGGCGTCGGGGCGACGAAGGTAGAGCGGTACCAGCGGATCTGGATCGGTATCCCAATCTGCAACGGCAGCAACCAGACCGGCAGCTGTCGGGTAGGTCGGTCCGATAACGGCCAGGCCGAACAATGTGGCGTGATCCGGCGATCCGGCCACCGCCGCGACGTCACCGACCGGTACATCGGCGGGGGCGGCGACGTCGGGGCCTTCGAGTCGCGTTCCGTCGGAGTACCGCGCCCAGTACACCTCGCGGCGACGAGCATCGGTGACGACCAAAACCGCGCCGGTGGTCTGGATGCCGATTGCGTCCAGACTGCACACCCCGTGGACCGGCACGTTCAGCGCGTGCCCGTAGGCGGCGGCGGTCGCCATTCCGACCCGCAGGCCGGTGAATGGCCCTGGGCCGCAACCGACCACGACGGCATCCAGATCGGCCATCACCAGGCTCGCATCGGCGAGCGCTCCCACCACATTCGGGGTCAGCGTCTCGGCGTGGGCGCGCGCGTCGAGCGTGATCCGCTCCCCGGCCACCTCGATGCCGCCATCGCGCACCACCACTGCCGCGGTGACTGCCGGCGTGGCGGTATCGATGACCAAGATGTTGCGGATCATCCGTGGTTCCACTGCCATATCGCGGTGCGGACGTCGCTGTCGACGCCGCGCTCCAGCCGGATGTCTAGGTGGTTATCCGACAGCCGCTCGGCCAGACCTTCGCCCCACTCGACCACCACGACAGCGTCGTCGAGGTCGGCGTCGAGGTCGAGCGAATCGAGTTCGGCCAACAGGTCGGCGCCGGTGTGTTCGAGCAGCCGGTAGACGTCGACATGTACCAGTTCCGGGGCGCCGGGGCGGCGCGCCCGATGCACCCGTGCCAGTACGAACGTCGGTGACGTCACCGGACCCTCGACATCCATGCCGAGCGCAATTCCCTTGGTGAACGCTGTTTTTCCAGCACCAAGCGGTCCGGATAGCACCACCACGTCTCCCGCCCGAAGTTGTCGGCCGAGCTGCTCGCCCAGCGCGATGGTGTCCTCGACGGTGGGCAGCTCACGCGTGCCGCGCTGTACCTGCGTGCTATCCAAGGGTCCGGTCCTTGAGGCGTCGGGCGAAGGCCACCAGCTTCGACGGAGTCGCACGTTCGACGAGCTCCACCAGCCCGTCGTTGATCAGCTCGGGGCGCTCGAGCTGCACCAGATGACCGGCGCCGCCGACGATGAGCAGATCACTGTTCGGCAACACATCCGCCATTTCCTCGGAGTGCACCATCGGAGTCAGGACATCGTGGTCGCCACAGGCGATCAGCGTCGGGATCCGAGCCAGCACCGGCAGCGCCGCACTCTCGTCGTGAACTTCCAAGGCGTGCAGGAATTCCACCAGGGTGGCGATCGGGGTGTCGTGAATCATCTCCTCGGAGTACGCCACAACACGCGGGCTCATATGGTCGTCGCCGTAGGAGGCGGCCTGCAGGATGGGCCGGATCACTGCGCGAGCGGCGCCGCGGGTGCGATGGACCAGCTTCGGCGCGTACCGCGCGGCGAAGCGCACCGCTTCCAGTGCGGGGTTCTGCAAAATCTCGCCGAGCGGCGAGCGCGACAAGCCTTCGGCGGCCGACGAGATCAGCGCCGCGCCGACGACGCGGCTGCCGTAGTGCTTGGGGAACTGACGGGCGTGCGAAAGCACGGTCATGCCGCCCATCGAGTGCCCGACGAGTACGACGGGACCGCGCGGAACCATCACTTGCAGAACCGTTTCCAGATCCCTGCCGAGCTGTTCCACCGTATAGGTCTCGACGGGTGCAGCGCTGGACTGGCCGTGGCCACGCTGGTCGTAGAACACCATCCGGACCTGGTCGCCCCAGCGCTCCGCCAGCGCCGCGCGCTGAAAGTGGAACGACCCCATCCGCAGGCAGAAGCCATGAGCGAACACCACCGTCAGCGGGGCGGCGGTCGGTCCGACCTCGCGCACCACCAGCGGGATGCCGTCCGGGGTGGTGACCACGCAACCGCGGTCGGCGTCGAGCAGCCCGAAATCCTCACGCTCGTAGATATCTTCGACTGCCGACCGGTGTGCGAGAGAGCGGGCGGCCGAGACACCAGCGACGGTACCGACAGCACCCAGCCCGGCAACTCCCGCGAGCAGACCGGCTCGCTTGCCGGCCCCGAGGCCAGGGTGTTCGGCCTTGCGGGCCAGGCGCTCAGCACTCTTTTCGGCCCGGCGCGCCAGCCGTCCGTCGATGCCGCGCGGCTTCGGGTTCATCTCCTCGTCACTGCCCACCGGCGTCAGCCTCCCGGTAGGTGCGCACCACCCGTCCGCGCGGGCTGGTGACCACTTCGTAGTGGATCGTGCCGAGCAAGTCGGCCCAGTCCTGTGCGGTCGGTTCACCGGATGCGCCGGGCCCGAACAGGATTGCCTCGTCTCCCTCGGCAGCGTCGGGTTTGCCGGGGCCGAGATCGACGACGAACTGGTCCATGCACACCCGCCCGACACTGCGACGCAACCGGCCGTTGATCAGGACGTCGATGCGACCGCCGAGTGCGCGGTACAGCCCGTCGGCGTAACCGATGGGCAGCAGCGCCAAGTTCGTGTCCCGCTCGGCGATCCACGTGTGCCCGTAGGACACTCCGTCGCCGGCTTTGACCGGTTTGACCATCGCCACGGTGCATCTCAACGTCATCGCCGGGCGCAATCCCATATCACCGCGTTCCGGGATCGGGCTCAGCCCGTACACCGCGATGCCGGGACGGACCATGTCGAATCCCAGATCCGGCCGCGTCATCGCCGACGGCGAGTTGGACAGGTGCGCGACATCGAATTCGATTCCCCGCGAACGAGCTTCGGCAATCATATCGGTAAAGCGTTGCGCCTGGCGATCATTCAGCGGATCATCGGGCGCGTCGCCGCTGGCCAGGTGCGACATGATGCCGCGCAGTCGGATGGCGCCGGCGGCCGTACCGCGCTCCAGTTCGGTCAGCAGCGCCGGGTAGTCCGCGGTGCTGACCCCGTTGCGATTGAGCCCGGTGTCGACCTTGACGGTGACCTCAGCCGTGTGGCCGGTCCGTTCGACGGCGTCGAGCACCGCGCCGACCTGGCGCACCGCCGATACGGCGACCTGGACGTCGGCCGACAGCGCCGGCGCGAAGTCGGTTCCCGGCGGATGCAGCCACGCCAGGACCGGCGCCGTGATCCCGCCACGCCGGACCGCCAGCGCCTCGTCGATGGTGGCCACACCCAGCTCGGCGGCGCCTGCGGCGATCGCCGCCCGGCCTGCCTCGACGGCCCCGTGGCCGTAGCCGTCGGCTTTGACGACTGCCATCACCTGGGCGGAACCTGCGAGCTCACGCAAAACGCGCACATTGTGGGCGATCGCCCCGAGATCGATGATCGCCTCGGCGCCGGGGCGCCAAAGCTGAGTGTGCGTCGACGGGGTCAACGAAGTCGTGTGCATAGTCATGTCACCGCCGCCAATTGTCCCAGAAGCCGACGCCGATCCCCGCATAGGGCGTTGACCAGTCGTTTCGGGATTGGCGGGGGCGGTAGAGTCGGTAGCATGCTGGTGCTGTCGATGGACGACGCCGTACTGGCCGAGCGGCCGGATCTGGGCGAGCCGTCCGAGCACCCGGCCCATTCCCGGATCGCCACCTGGCTGGAGAGGCTGATCGTCTCCGGCCGGCTGGCGCCGGGCGACAAGTTGCCGGCTGAGGTTGAGATCGCCGGGGCGCTGGGCGTGAGCAGGATGACGTTGCGGCAGGCCCTCGCGGCCATCGAGGCCAAGGGACTCATCCGACGCAGCCGAGGGCGTTTCGGGGGCAACTTCGTCGAGACACCGCGGCTGGAGTTCGACCACATCGGCCTCCCCGGATTCACCGAACAGTTGCGCCGGCTGGACATGGCCGCCGGTGCGCGGGTGATCGGGGCAGCGACCCGCCCCGCCACCCCCGTGGTGCGCCAAGCCCTGCGGCTCAAACGCGGCGCCCAGGTCCACAAGATCGTCCGCATGCGGTCGGCCAACAACACACCGGTGTTGATCGAGGAGACCTACCTGCCGGCCGCACGATTCCCGGGACTGCTGGCCGCAGACCTCACCGGCTCGGTGTACGCACTGATGGCCGACGAGTTCGACACCCCGCTGTATTCGGCAGATGAACACATCGAGGCGGTACCGGCCAGTGAATCCTCGGCCGAGCTGCTGGGCGTGGCGGTCGGTGATCCACTGCTGCTGGTGACGCGCACGGCCTACGACGGCAACGACGTTCCGGTGGAATTCTCCTACGACTACTTCCGATCGGACCGCACCCGCATCCGGGTGAAGTCTGGCGTCGACCGCGGGCCCGACGCTGAAGTGGAGACTTCCCCGGCGTCGTAAAGCTTGTGCGGCAAGACTTGTCGGACACTGCTGCGATGATGGCGTTATGTCTTCGACCACGGCGCTGAGCTCGAAGGAACGTCTCGAGTCGTTGTTCGAGGAGTTGTCGGAGCTGGCCGGTCAGCGCAACGCGATCGACGGGCGCATCGTGGACATCGTCGCCGAGATCGACCACGACGGGATCTGGGGCAACACCGGCGCCCGCTCGATCCCGGCCTTGGTGGCCTGGAAACTCGGTGTCTCACGAAACAACGCCGAGACCATTTCAGCTGTCGCGCATAGACGTCCCGAGTTTCCGGAATGCACACAAGCGCTGCGTGAGGGACGACTGTCGGTCGATCAGGTCGGTGTCATCGCCGAACGCGCCGCCGACGGATCCGATGAGCACTACGCGCAGCTCGCCTCCGCCGCGACGGTCAGCCAGCT
>NZ_NPKT01000026.1 GCF_008329565.1 Mycolicibacterium sp. P1-5 | reverse complement strand
CGGATCTCGGCCCAGTCCTCCACAGTGATCACTCTCCAATCAGAAGGGTGCTCACTTTTCGACCGGAATCACCTGCTCACTTTTCGACCGGAACTGACACTCCACCCGGAAACCGCGCGAAGAATCTATCGACATCCGAATGCGCCAACTGCGCAAGTACCTCGGATACGAACCAACAAGAACCCCACCGAGAACTTAGGAAAGGCCCTCACCACGGAGCGGGCCGATGCGCTCAGACATCGGCCCGCTCCTTGGTGTCTGCACCGGCAATAAACCCTCTGGCAGAAACTTCCCGCCACAGGTAAATCGCGCCACAAGCCTCGGTAACGAGTCCTCCGGACCCACCCTTGACGCGTGCGGCGTGGCCGGTGATCGGACTCTGAGGAGACCTCAGGGCTCGCCCGTTGCCGGGGCCGGGGCACGCCGAACCGGCTCGAAACCCTCTGGATTTTTTCGAGAAACTCTCTGGACGAACCCGCGATTCACCCCGTTGAGCAGCGACGATCAACCGCACACAATGTGAGAAAAGCCCCGGCTTCCGGCCGGGGTTTTTCTGTTGGGCAGCGCTGGACCAGCCTCGCTTGGCTCGATGAAACTCAGCGGTCTACGCGGGCGGGCCGGCAGATGCGTGATTGGTTTCCGCCGGCGCGCTTGGCCGCGTACATGGCGGAATCGGCCGACCGGATGAGATCGTCCATCGCCGACACGCTGTCCCACCGCACGACGGTCGCGCCGACGCTCGCTGTGACGGGCTGGGGCAGGGCGGCGATCGCCATGCACAGCTTCGTCGGAAGATGTTCGGCCTCCTCGGCGAGCAACGCGTCGATGACGATGAACTCCTCACCGCCGAATCGCCCGACGATCGCGGAGTTGTTGCTGGTCTCGCGCAGCGCCCAGCCGACAGCCGTCAAAGCCTGGTCCCCCGCCAGGTGGCCGTAGCTGTCGTTGAGTCTCTTGAACTTGTCGAGGTCGATCATCACGACGATGAGGTGCAGGTCGTCACCGGGAGAGGTCAGTAGCGTCGACGCCCGCTCGTAGAAGGCTCGCCGAGTCAAGAGGCCGGTAAGCGGGTCCTGGTCGGATCGCACGACGTCGGCGCCGAGCGTACGGACCACCGCTTGGATCGCCAGCGGGACCGCGAGCGTGAGTTCGATGACCAACCACAGCCCGGCTGTCGCCGGCACCCAGCCGTCGGTCTCAATCACCCGAAGCGCGCAGAACACTCCGGCGACCGTCGCGAGCACTACGTTGACGGCGATGGCCCTGGTGTTGTGAAAAAATGCTGCGTATCCGCCGAGTATCGCCATCGCGGTGCAGCCCATCAGCGCCAGCATGGGCAGCGGCTGCATGATGCAACCCGCCGCGATGATGCCAGCGCCAACCCACGACATGATCAGTGACTGCCGCCGGGTCGGCCATCCCCGCAGCCACAGCACGGCATAGCGGAGCCCGATGATCACTGCGACGACGCTGAATATCGCTCTGATAACCACGGGCACATCCCGCATCGTCAAGGTGGCCACCGCAGTGAGCATCAACGCCGCGGAGATCAGAGCCATCAACAGTTTCGTCGGCCGTGCCAATCCGCGAGCGCGGAGGTATCCGCTCATCCAGTCGAACTGGTCAGGCAGGTCCCACCAGCGGGCAAACGGTCCCCTGCTGTGGCCATCGCGTTCCTGATTCACCACGCCACCCCCTCCCCATCTGCGCTAAACGGTAGCCGGGCCGAATCGCCGCCGTTGCGAAATATCAACGGCGAACGAATTTCTGCTGCTTCGGAGCCTCGGCTAATCTATCCGGATGGGTAGCCAGCCAGTCCCCGGCGGAGTGGTGCACAAGCTTCCGGGAGACCTGCGGGCAGCCTTGCTGGGCAACGGCACTGCACTGGCGGCGTGGAAGGACATCACTCCGCTGGCGCGCAACGAGTTCATCTGCTGGGTCGAAGACGCCAAGCAGCTGAAGACTCGTGAGCGGCGGATCCGCCGCACGCAGGAGGAGTTGCAGGAGGGCATGCGCCGTCCCTGCTGCTGGCCGGGCTGCAAGCACCGTGAGCGCACCGGCAGTGGTTGAACAACGATCGCGGCGTCTGACCGAGCCACCCGCAGTACGCTCAGAGGGTGGCTGTGCGGGTGAGGATTTCCAGGGCACTGCTGGCCGCCGCGTGCGGCGGGCTGCTCGTGGCCGCACCCGTCGTCGTCGCCGCCCCGGCCAATGCCTGCCCGACCGGGCACCTGGCTGATCCGATCACCGGCCAGTGCTTCGTGGCCAACGGCGTTCCGAGCGTCGGCGGAATCCCCTGTATCCCCGGTAAGTCGATGGGCACCTGCTTGGGCATCCTGCAGAACCAGTCGCCGCGCGGTGGCGGCCCTCCGGTCGGCGGCCCCTGGCCCTGACGGCTACGCCCTGGGGTGAAAGGACTCGGCCGGGTTGACCAAGCCGACGGTGATCGCGTTACCGATCTGCCCCTCAGCGTCGAACACCGCCACTGCACCGCAGGCGATGCCGTCGTAGCTGTTGTGCGATGTGGCCGCCAAGCCGATGTAGTCCCCGATCGGCTCGCGAGCCAGCGTCAACGTGTAGTCGGCGTTGATGTAGCGCAAACCGCCTGTGCCCCAATGGGACGTCGCACTAGCTGCGTCGGCGGCCATGGCCACGGTGACGAACGGTGTGGTGACTTCACCTTCGACCAGCGGACGCACCTGCCGGATCCAGGCGTACTTGGGTCCGGTGGCGTCGTGCCATTCGGTGAAGGCCATCGCGCCGCCGGACTGACCGTCTCCCCCATACCCCCAGACGAACATCATCAGGTCCTCGGGCAAGGGACCGGGATCCGGCGGCAGCGGTGGCATGGCGACCGGCGAGGACCAGATGTCGCCAGGCGGGTGTTCGCCGCGCCGAAGAAACATGGCGCTGGCCCGGGAGACCACCACGTCGTTCTGGATCAGCTCGGCGTCGATCAGTCGGATGCGCCGGCCATCGCGGCGCACCGTGGTGCGCACCTCCAGCGGTGCGATCGCAGTTGGCCGCAGCAGATCGACGGTCAGCCGGGCGGGCACCAGGTCCGGGCCACCACCCACCTGTTCCAGTGAACGCGCGAGGATGCCTCCGACGACGTGACCGCTGATCGTGGGCCCCCAGGGACCCTGCCCCGCCGGTCCGGGCAACAGAACGTTGCCGTCGGCGACGGTATAGGCCCGCGAAACGCTTTCGGTGCTGCCCAGATCTGTCACGAGCTCACACGATAGCGGCGGCGAGGTCAGCTGCTCAGCACCTGCTGGAGGTAGCGATCGGTGTCCGCAGTCGGCGGGTCCAGCACGTCGTCGAAGTCGTGATGACGCTGGACATACTTGGCCACCATCGCGCACACCGGCACGATGCGCAGTCCGGCGTCACGGGTGGCCGCCAAGGCTTCACCGACCATGATGCTGGCCAACCCGCGCCCTTCGTACTCACCATCGACCTCGGTGTGGTGAAAGATGCGCTGGCCGTCGTGGTCGACGAAGTCGGCGAGGCCGACCTGGCGGCCGTCGACGGAAATGGTGAATTGATCTGTACCGGCAGTGACCGTGGTCTCGGCACCCGTCTTGTCGGTGGTCATGCGAACTCCTATCGTCGGCGGCGGGGCCGCAGCCGGGTGGCCGGCAGCGGAGGCGCGGGTAAGTGCGTGACGGAACCCGTGTACCCACTGACCGCTCCGAAGCGGTCATCGCCGTCCTGCCACTGCCGGCGGTACTCGACGATCTCCTCGTGGCTACGCCCGACGAAGTTCCACCACATCAATAGTTCGTCGGGGAACGGTGTCCCGCCGAGCAGCAGCACTCGGGCAGCCAGTCCGGCCGCGTTGTGCAACCGCAGGCTCCTCGACCCGGTCCCCACGTAGGCCAGCTGCCCCGACTCCAGCGCCCGGCCGTCCACGTCGACCCGGCCCAGGTCCAGGAGGACGCCATGCTCGAAGGCGGGATCGACGCCGAGTTCCAGAGTGCAGCCGGCGGCGAGGTCGATCTGGGCGCCGAGCAGCGGCGTGAAGGTGTGCACCGGTGAGCGCTCGCCCGCCAGCTCGCCGAGGAATACCCGAAGAGTGGCGTCGCCGCGTGAAAACGGTTCCGGGGCATAGTGTTCGAAATCGCGGGCGGCGTCGCGATCCGAGTCAGGCAATGCCACCCACAGCTGTACGCCGTGAAGGATCGTGCTCGACGGCGTCGACACCTCCGAGTGGCAGATTCCCGCTCCGGCGGTCATCAAATTCAGCTCGCCCGGGCGAACGGTCTGGTGCACGCCGGCGCTGTCGCGGTGCTCGATCTCGCCGCGGAACAACCAGCTGACGGTCTGCAGCCCGGTATGCGGATGGGGCGGCACGTCCATGCCCTCGGTCCCTTGCACATCCTGCGGGCCGTAATGATCGGCAAAACACCAGGCGCCGACCAGGGAGCGCTCGCGTTGGGGCAAGGTTCGCCGCACCGGAAGCGCGCGGGGCCCACCCAAGGGCACTTCACGTGGTTCGAGGACTTCGACACCGTCGAACCGCGTTGCGCCGCAGGCAACTTCACGTGGAGCGGTTTCGAGGTTGCTCACCACACCGAGCGTACCCGTGCTTCAGGCTGCGAGCGCCTGCGTCATCGCCGCACGGATGAGCAGGAAGTCCGGCTCGTCGATACGGAACACCCCGAACCGGAACTTATAACCCCAGCGCTGCGGATCGACGATGAAGTCCAGCTGATCCAGCAGGGGCCGGATGGGTGTCGCGGTGCAGGGCAGGAACTCCATCCTGCGGCGCCACGGACCGGTCGGCTGTTCCTGAAAGGGCTCGTCGTCGGTGACCCGCCCGATCGCGGTGAACGCCTGCAGCGGTTCCCCGTGCTCGAAAGCGGTTTTCGGCGAGTAGAAGATGATCCAGTCACCACGGGCCATCTTGCGCAGCATGTGCGGCTTGCCATGGTTGGCCTGAGTGAAACCGCCGGCGACGCCACGCTGGACGTGGTCGGCGCTCACAGTGTTGATCCAGTACGTCATGGACTGACGCTACGTCGGGGGTCCGACAGGTTCGGGGCGGTCGCCACTCCCCCCGCTTAGTCTGCGCGCGCGTCGGACGACGGGCCGCGGCCGTCGCTGGAGATGTCGGGCGCGAACATCTCCGGAAGCATTACCGGATCGACCGGCTCGTCCTGGGGCGTGTCCGCCGACTCACCGGCGGAGGCCTGCTTGTGGTCCGCCCGCCAGTCCCGCAACAACAACACAATGCCGACTACGGCTAGCACCACCACCACGATCGCCGCGTAGGTGCTGTCGGTGAAGATCGCGACCACCAGCACGATCAACCCGACCAGGGCCATCACGCCGACAATCGTCACGAACACATTTTTATCTGCATACCCGCCCCGACGCGGGAATTGCGGCAGTCAGCGCGTCACCGGAGCTGCAACGGGGGTGGCAATCAGCATCGCGGCGAGCATGGTCACGATCTCATCGACGCTGTCCGCGTCGGCACCATCCCCCGAGTCGCTTCGCTCCTGCCCCCGAGGAGCGTCGCCGGCCTCGACCCGCCGCTCGTGGTCCGCCAGGAGGGCGAACATCGCGGTAGCGACAGAACCGACCCGGTTCTCCCTGGCGCTGCGGTCCTTCAGCGGAACCAGTCGGGCCAGCGCGTCCAGAATTCGCGGCCACGCCGACTCGGCGGGGCTCTGCGGTTCCCGGTTCAGCCGGATCCGCACCACCTCCAGGAACCGGGCGTAGTGGGTGCCTTCACTGTGGAAAAAAGGCCCGACCAGGATCCGCAGCACGGCGTGCGCGTCGGTCATCTGTTCGTCGGACATGCGGTCCAGCAGGACCTGCCGCTCGACTTCCATCGGAGTCAGCCGCCTGGCCACCACCGCGTCGATGAGGTCCTGCCTGCTGCGAAAATAATAGTTGACCGCTGAGTTGTTGCGCTGGCCGGCGGCGACAGCGATTTCGCGCAGGGGTACCTCAAAGCCGTGCTCGGCGATCAGCCGTTCGGCGGCGTCGAGCAGTACTTCCCGAGATCGGGCGCCGCGGTCCACGTCCAGCAGTCTAAAACAGTGCTAGGTAGTTTTAAGCACACGTGCTTAAATTGACGGATGAACCAGATCCGGGAGATCGACCCCGGCACGCCGATGACGCGTTACGCGCGCGGTTGGCACTGCCTGGGCCTTGCAGAGGATTTCCGCGACGGTAAGCCGCACGGCATCAACGCCTTCGGCGGAAAGCTCGTGGTGTACGCCGACTCGCACGGCGAAGTCCACGTGCTCGACGGCTACTGCCGACACCTGGGTGCCGACTTGGCCATGGGCACAGTCAAGGGCGACAACCTGGCGTGTGCGTTCCACGACTGGCGCTGGAACGGCGCGACCGGACGTTGCGTCGAAATCCCCTATGCCCGAAGGGTTCCCAAGCTCGCCCGGACGCGCAAATACCAGACCATCGAAGTCAACGGTCAGCTGCTGATGTGGCATGACCCGGAGGGCTCGACGCCACCGGCGGAACTCACCCCGCCGACGATCGACGGCTACGACGAGGGCCAGTGGTCGAAGTGGGCGTGGAACTCCATGGTCATCGAGGGGGCGCACTGCCGGGAGATCGTCGACAACAACGTCGACATGGCGCACTTCTTCTACATCCACTACGCCTACCCGACATTCTTCAAGAACGTCTTTGAAGGCCACACCGCCAGCCAGTACATGGAGTCCAAGGGTCGCCAGGATTTCACCGAGAATCCGGAGCGGCTGTGGGAGGGCACCAAGCTGCGCTCGGAGGCGACCTACTTCGGGCCGTCGTACATGATCAACTGGTTGCACAACGACCTCGGACCCGACTTCACCGTCGAGTCGGTGCTGATCAACTGCCACTACCCCATCGACCAGAATTCGTTCATGCTGCAGTTCGGAGTCTCGGTGCAGAACATGCCGGGGATGTCGGACGAGAAGGCGGCCAAGCTCGCCCAGTCGTATTCGAAGATCTACGAGGTCGGCTTCCTGCAGGACGTCGAGATCTGGAAGCACAAGACGCGGATCGAGAATCCGCTGCTGTGCGAGGAGGACGGGGCGCTCTACCAGTACCGGCGGTGGTACGAACAGTTCTACGTCGACGCCGCCGATGTCACCTCGGACATGACCGACCGGTTCGAGCTCGAGGTCGACACCACCCACGCTTACGACATCTGGCAGCGTGAAGTCGACGAGAACATGCAAAAGCGCGCTGCTGCAACAACATCGAGCTAGGGCCTAGTTCAAGCCGCGGTGCGCGGCCGGCCCAACGGTAAATGCACGACGGTCGCCACCTGGGCCGGCAGCTCCTCGCTGCGGGCCAGCAACTCGGCACTCTCGGGTAGTTCACGCGGATTGAGCTGACCGTCGGCGATGCGCTGCAGGACGTCATGCGCATGGGCCAGCTGATGGCGCTTGCGGTATTGGCCGCCCGGCAGTTTGATGCCGGCCCACACCCCGTACTCCTCGCCGCCTTCGACGGCGCTGCGAGCGCACGCGCGCTGTTGGGCCAGCGGGCACCGGCGTAGGCATATCGTCCGCGCGCGGGTGGCCGACTGCTCATAGACGCGTGCCTTGGCAGCACCATCGCTGCCATCGTCGTCGGCGTAGCCGAACCACAGATCGGGGTCGACCGAGCATGGGCGAATGTTCATCGGAGCCTCCTTGGCCGGATTCAATGACGGAAGCGTATATGTGCCGAGCGGTCTTGGCAAGAGGAACATAGACAAAAACGTATAAAACGATAGCCCTGTGTACGCTCCATATATGGCTGGAGCCCCACCGTGAGCCGAGAGGCGGCGGGCGCGGCCATCCGAAACTTGCGCGAGGCCCGAGACTGGTCGCTGGCCGAGCTGGCAGCGGCAACCGGGGTCAGCATCATGGGCCTGAGCTTTTTGGAGCGAGGCGCCCGCAAGCCCCACAAAGGCACAGTTCAGAAGGTTGAAAACGGCCTGGGCCTGCCACCCGGCACGTATGCGCGCCTGCTTGTGGCCGACGATCCGGCCGCGGAAATCGCCCAGTATCTGACCGATTCGCCGGCTGTGCCCGCGCCGGCCCGGATCACCACAGGCATCGTCGTCAGTCGGCACAGCGACGCCGATGTGCTCGAAGCGCACGCCGAAGCGCACCTGGAATCGCTCAACTCGTTGATAACTCGGCTGCCGGCGGAGACGTCAAACGAATATGAAACGTATATTCAGTCTGTGATCGACCAATGCGTGAAGGCTGAGCTGCTGGCCGCCAACTCGTGGCGCGTCGCCGTCAACGCCGGCGCCGAATCGGTAGACCGTTTGATGACCCACCTCAAGTCGCTGGAGGAGATCCGCACCGGATTGCTCGCCCGGATGCCGGGCAGCCTCAGCGCCCGCTTCGACCGGGCGTGCACTCGCTCAGACCTCCCCGAACCCGTCATCGCGACGCTGCTAGGGGTCGACGTCGAGCAGCTGTGGGACATCCGCAACCGCGGTGCGATCCCGGCGGGGGTACTGCCGCGGGTGAAGGCTTTCGTCGAGGAGGAGCGGCAGCTGTGACCGCCGGCGAGGTGGAGATCCTGAGCCGTGCCCACGCGCTGTTCGACGGTCAGCGGCCGGTCGCGGTGCTCGACGCGGCAACTGGTGTGCGACGGACATCAGCCGACGGCTTGCCCGCGGCCTACCATCGCGCGGCGGACCTGCGCCGTGCTGAACTCGACAGCGCCCGCCGCGTGGACGCCGACGTATCGGCGATTCTGGCCCGCGCCCAGCGCGATCACCGCGAAGCCCGGCAGCAGACCCGTGCCGTCCTCGACGCCGCACGAGCTGATAGCGCAGCCACTCCTGACAGCCCGGTCGCCCAGCGAGAGTTGTTGCGGCGCAAGGCAGGGCGGTTGCGTGCTCAACATGCTCATGTTCTCGCCGCCCGGCGCCGAGCCCGTCGACGGCTCGCCTTGCTGCGCGCGATGGGATATCGGACGGGTCACCGCCGACTGCCTGCGCCGAATTCGCGGTCCGCGCTGGCTGTGCGTGCCGCGCTGTCGCGGCTGGGCTGCCCATACGTGTGGGGTGCAACCGGTCCGGATCGCTTCGACTGCTCGGGCCTGGTCAAATGGGCCTACGCCCAGGCCGGGGTTCGGCTGGATCGCACCACCTACGACCAGATCAACGACGGCGTCCCGGTGTCGCGCTCGCAGGTCCGCCCGGGCGACCTGGTGTTTCCGCACACCGGGCATGTCCAGATGGCGATCGGCAACGGCATGGTGGTGGAGGCACCGTACGCCGGCGCCAACGTCCAGATCAGCCGGATGGGGACTGCCGTCGCGATCCGTCGACCGGTCTGAACCAAGACCAATGTCTCGCTCCTCCTCCGTCTCGTTCCTCGGCGGCATCGCTCGACTCGACGGGTGAGTTGTTCGGCGAAATCTCGCTGAGTACCGTCGACCCATGGCAGAGCACGTCGGAGCGTCGGCCGACGCCCTCGCGTCGGCTCGATCGCTGCTCGCCGCCCGCGACCGCGAGCTCGCCGCGGCCGATGCCGAACTGGCCGAGGCGGTGTCGAGTGCCCACGCCGCAGCGACCGAGGCTATCCGCAAGCTCGACGGCATCCACGCTGAGATCGAAGCGGCCGTCGATCGGCAAGTAGTTACCGCACCCGTTGAAGGGCGCGAGTTCGCGCGGTTCCTGCTCGCGAAACAACGCGAGATCAGCGATATCCTGATCGCCGCCCGCAACGAATCCGACGCGAAAGCCATTGTGCTACGGCATCTTCTGGAACGGTATCGGATGTCTTCCCCACCGTCCTGACGGGTGAATTGTCACCCGGATAATGCCTCGATACAGTCGCCGGCATGAAAGGGCACCGGTGGCGAGCTACCAAGACCTGCTCGACGCGATAGCGCGCGTCGGCGCGCTCACCGGCGACAGCCGGGCCTGGTTGAAGGGGCTGTCGGATGCGGACATCGCGACGATCACCAGTCCGGTCAACGTCGTCACGCCGAGCGCAATCGACAACGTAGTGGCCAAGATTCGCGCCCAGCATCGGCCAGTCTTCGACGCGCCGGCCGCCGACCAGGCCCCGGCCGCGGGGGAGGGCCACGCAGCGGAAGCCATTCGCTCGGCCGAAACATCGCTGGTACACCAGAATTCGATGAGTGCGCAGCTCGATCTTCAGGTGATCACCGCGGTGCTCAATGCGCATGCCACCCACTCTGCGGGGCGCGATGCGCTCGACGCGCTGCAGAAGGATGTCGAGGCCGCCGTCGCCACCCGCACCGATCTCGACACCCCGGCCGGAGCGCGCGCATTTCAGCGCTATCTGGTCGAAAAGCTGCGCGACATCAAGACCGTCGTGGAAACCACGGGCCTCGACGTCACCTCGAAGGCCGCACTGGCTGCGGCGCTCGCATCGCTGTATGTGGGAGCCACCCCGGAGAGCACGTCCGAACCCGATCCGAAGCCGGTCACCCCGAAAGCGACTGAGTCGGCGCCGTCACAGCCCAGCGACATGCCGCCCGACGCAGGCCCGGACCCATTCGCCGACGCCCTGCTGACCGACGACCTCGTGGCGCCGCCGGGCGACTCCCCGGTCGCCGGCCAACCGACCGCCGCACCGATGATCCCGCCGATGACCGGCATTCCCGCCATGGGCGGCGGGTCCGGCGGTGGTCTCCCGTCCGGGCCCATGCCCATGCCGGCGGCGTTCGACAACCTCAGCCAACCGCGGCCACCGAACGGCGACAGCCCTGACCTACTAGACGAGCCCTTGCCGGACGATCAACTCGATGAGGTCCCGCTCGAGCCGGAACACGGCGAAGACAATGCAGGGGAGGAGCCGGCCCCGGCGCTTGACCAGCCGACAGTCGTCAACCTGCCCAACGGCGAGACGGTCACCGCGCCGACACCGCAGCTGGCCGCCGCGATCACTGCCGCCGTGGCCGGGACGCCCATCGCCGAAGCCTTCCGGCAGCAAGGCATCACCATTCCGGCGCCGGGCACTGCGGTGGCACACCCCGTCGACCCGGTGCGGGTGCTGCCCGGCGACATCGGCATGCTCACTGACCGGCATGCGCTGGCACTGGGCAACGGCAAAGTCGTGTTCAACAATCAGATCCAACCCATTGCCAGCGTCACCGGCCCGAGCTTCCTAGGGTGGGAGCATCCGCCGGAACCAGGTGACCAGACGACGAACCCACGGTCTGCTCAAAAAGCACAGGCCGACCGACCGGCCGCGACCCGGCCGGCGGTGACAGCCGGCCCGCCGGCGATAGGAGAGTGACATGGCTGAGCGCATCCACGTGGTGCCCGACGAGCTGCGCCGCGCGGCCCGTGACCACCGAGACACCGCCGAGCAGCTGAGCACGGTGCCGTCCCGTCACGCCGACATCCTGGCCAGCCTCGACTCGCTCGGGCCGATCTTCGGCGAGCTGCGCGACGCCGGCCGCGAACTGCTGGACCAGCGGCGGGCTTGTTACGAGCAGCAGGCTGCTGCGCACGCCGAACTCGCCACCAACCTGCGCCACGCGGCCGAGGTCTGGGAACACCAGGACACTGCCGCCGCCGCCGAGCTCGGCCGGATCGCCGGGGATGGTCAGTGACCGAACCCGAGCCCGCTTTCGACGCGACCCACCCCAGTGGGCACGTCCTGTTCAGGTCCTGCCGGGGCGGCTATCTGCACAGCGTGGTCTTGGCCGAACCCGCGATGGACGCCGAGGCGCACACGCTGGCGCAGGCCATCCTGCTGACGGCGGATGTGTCGCATCTGAAGGCGCTGATGCAGGTGCGCGCCGAAATCCTGGCGGCGGGCCACACCCCGTCGGACGAGGTGGCAGGCAGCCGCGATCTCAAGCTGGCCACCGAGGCGCTGGCACAGCATCGGTTGCGACCGGAAGAATCCTGAGCCGTTAGCGATCGCCGTCGGCGGAGATGACCTCCGGTGGCGCAACGGGATTCGGGCCGAACAGCTCCCGCGCCCGCTGCAGCAGGGCACGCACCTCGTCGAGCTGCTGCTGCAGCAGCGAATCACCCATGGCGGGTACGTTATCCGCCCGCACCTGCGGGCACAATTCACCCGCGGAAGCGCGGGACCTCGGCGTTGATGCGGTCCAGCACGTCGGTGTAACGGCCGGCCTCGCGGTGCTGCCCGGGCTTGCCGCTGCTGATCAGTCCGACCGACAGCTGCCGCTCCGGATCTGTCCAGACCGCGATGTTGGTCAGCCCGGTGTGACCGAAGGCGGCAGGCGCGTTACGCCCGAACGGCCCGAACCGGGTGGATCCCAGCATGTACCCGGTACCCCAGCGCATCGGTGCCAACCCCGTCGCGATGTCGGGTCGCAGCCGCCGCGCCGGTGCCGCCGCTGCCCGCAGTGTCTCGGGTCGCATGATCCGAATACCGTCGAGTTCGCCTCCGCGGCGCAGGATTTCGGCGAAGCGGGACAATTCGTCGGCGTTGGAGATCGTGCTGGACGACGGGATGACTCCGGTGAGGAAGAGTGGCGTGTTGGAGAACGGAATGATCTGCTGCGGCGTGCCGCCGACCGCGGCGCGGAACACCTTCGCGATCGGCGCCGGAAGCGGCTTGCCCGTCACGTGGCTCGGCGCGACGAGTGGTACATCCTGTTCGGCCACACCGTAATTGGTCCACCGGAAACTCAACGGATCCAGAATTTCCTCGGCAAGGATGTCGCGGATACCACGCCCCGTCGCCGCCGAGACGATCTCGCGGACCAGCGGTCCCCAGGTCAGCCCGTGATAGATGTGCATCAATCCCGGCCGGTGGATGGGCTTGAGCTCACCGAGTTTCTCGCGCGCGTAATCGCTTTCGTTCATCCGTTTGAGGTCCGGACGCGGCCCGGTGGCGAAGGGTACGCCGGCGCTGTGAGTGATCACGTGGCGGATGGTGGTGCGGTCCTTGCCGTGGCTGGTGTAGTGCGGCAGGTAATCACACACCCGGTCGTCGAGTGCGAACTCCCCCCTTTCGACGAGCATGTGCACCACCGTCGTACTGATCGCCTTGGCCGCGGAGTACACACAGAACGGGGTGTCGACGGTGACCGGCACCTTCTCGGCGTCCGGCGGATCGGCGGGGCCGTTGCCCCATCCGTGGCCGATCGCCCGGTTCAGCACGATTTTCCCGTTGTGCCGCAGACACAGCTGAATGGCGGGGTGCATGCCCGCGGCGTACCAATGCCGCACCGAGCGCCAGATCCGGTCGGCGGTGGCTGCGGAGATGTCGCTGTGGTCTTCGGCCCCGACATCGGTGACTGCGTCGAGGTCGGACGGAACGCGGATCCGTCCGTCCTGGGCGGGGGAGCTGCTCACTCCTGCTGCCTGCGCAGGGTTGCGGCCAGATGGTGGGTGAGTGGAATGCCGACGGCGGCCATCCGCACGCTGTAGCCCAGCTCGTCGCCGACAAGCCGGAAGGAACGGCTAAGGGCGGTAATACTTTTCGCCGATCCGGTCAAACCGATGGACGTGGCGTCGACCTCGATGGTCAGGCCGTCGTCGTCGACCGACACCGTGCCCTCCTCGATCTCGGTGACGCCGGTGGGGTGCGCCACGACCAGTTCGATTCGACCCGGTGATGGAACGCGGAGGTATCCGGTCTCGGCGTGCAAAGGACGGCCGTCGTCGGTGGCCCGGGTTCGTTGCGCGTAAGTCAGAAAGGGCTTGCCGATATGCCCGATCGTGATCTCTTCGAGGTAGCCGAATGTCTCGATGGTCGGGTACTCGCCAGTGCCGTCTCCGGTCCAGGCGCCCAGCAGGGGTGCCAGGACCGCGACGTCGGGATGGAGTTCGGGCACGCAGCCCAGCGTACGGCTCGCGATCTACATCGGGCCGACGAGTTCGACCCAGTTCCCGTCCGGATCGGCGACGAACATCCAGCCCATCCCCGGGACCGCCTTGAACTCGGCGAGTTCCTGCGCGATTTCGTATCCGGCGGCCTTGACCTGCTCGGCGGCCTTCGTGGTGTTGGCCACCACCACGGTGTAGTAACGGATGCCTGCCGCCGCCGGCCCACCGCCCGGCGTCGCCGGTGCTGCAGGCGGCTCGGCGAGAGTGATCAGCTTGAGTACGTTGTCACCGATCGCGTAACGCTTCATGGTGCCGCCGGGGAAGTCCAGATCGCCGGTGAAGGGGAGTCCCAGGAAGTTCCCGTAGAACTCGACCATCGGACCCAGGTTGGTGGTGACCAAACCGACTTCGATGTTTGTGGCGAGCAGATCGATGGCCATGGTGTTCCTCTTTGCTGAGTTTCAGGTGACGTCGGAAGAATAAACGGTGCTCACATTGGCCCGGCGAGTTCGACCCAGTTGCCGTCGGGATCGGCCACGAAGAACCACCCGATACCGGGCAGGGCGGTGAATTCCGTGAGCGGCTCGACGATCTCGTATCCGGCGGCTCTGACCTGTTCCGCCGCCCGGGCCACGTCGGCGACGACCAGCGAGATGTAGCGGACACCGGTCTGTGCACGCCCGCCGCCCGGAGTCAGCGTGGCGGGCGGCGGCTCGTCATAGGTGACCAGCTTGAGGGTGTTGTCGCCGATCAGGTAGCGCTTCATGGTTCCGCCGGGAAAATCGAGGTCGAGTTGGAACGGCAGCCCGAGAAACTTCTCGTAGAACTCGACCATCGGGCCCAGGTTGGTGGTCACCAAACCGATTTCGACGCTCAGGGCGAGCAGCTCGACGGCCATGGGGTCGAACGATACGGCGCGGTGCCGCAGTGGTCAGGGCTTGGTCCCGATCGTGATCAGGTCGAACACTGCCTTGGTCCACAACGGCCGGTGCACGCGGTGCTGGTCGCTGATCGCGAAGCCGGCATCGGTGAACAGCGTCCGCATCTCCTGCGCCGAGGGGTTGTGCGCGGCACTGGCCGACGAGTTCGTCAGCTGCCCCAGCAGGGGAAGCTGTGGCGGGCTGATCGTTGCGACCGCCGCCAGTCCGCCGGGCCTCAGCACCCGGCGGAATTCGCGCATCGCCGCCGGCTGGTCGAAAAAGTGGAAGGCCGAGGTCGAGACGACGGCGTCGAGCGCGCCATCGTCGAAGGGCAACTGTTCAGCCGGGCCCTTGCGCCACTGCACCTCCGGGGCGCGCGACCGCGCCTGCTTGAGCATGCCGTCGGACATGTCGACCCCGTACACCTCGTCGGGATGCAGCTCTGCTTCGATACGGGCAGCGAGAATGCCTGTGCCGCAAGCGATATCAGCGATGCGACGAGCGCCGTGGGCCCGCAGCTCGTCGATCACCTCGTCTTGAGCCGGGCGATAGACCCATTGCTGCAGACCGGGGTGGTCATAGAGTGGCGCCGCGACGGACCAGAATCGTGTCACCAGGTCGTTGAGATTGCGACCGTGTGTCGCCATGGCTGCCCGCCTTCGCTAGAACCGACCCGAACCAGTCTAGGAAGCGAGGCGGGGACTACTTCGCCAGCGGGGCCAACTGCAGATGGGTGTGCGGGCCACGGGCAAGTGCGGCAACCGCGGACACGATGTTGCCCGCAGTGGTCAGCAGCGATTCCGGATCGCACACCCGCAGCACGCGGGCCACTTCGGCACCGGGGACGACCACCCAGTCGATACCGCGGCGTGAGCACCGCACGTTGATCGTGTGCAGTGCCGAGAACCCGTCGGTTCCGAAGAAAGTCAGTCGGGACAGGTCCAATACGAGCTGCTGGTATCCCGTCGCGTGCTCGTCCACGTAACCGAGCATGTCGCCGGAGTTCGATGCGTCGACCTCGCCGACCGCGGTTACGAGGACGGTGGTTGCGCTGAGCTCCCGGGCGCGGAACTCGCCGCGATCAGTGCGGTTGCGGCCCAGGCGCGTGATAGCCAAGGGTGCTGCGGTGGTGGCTAAAGACATGGCGCCTCCTCGATTGGTGCTCCGCAATTCCGAATTCGCCCTACCGAAGCTCTCCGTCTCGAGCTTCGCTGCGAGAGTTCTGGGGGCCCTCGCGCATTGGCGTCTCCGGGCGGCTGTGAACTCAACCTGGGGAAAATCTACTACGGAATCAGTTGCGTGGCTACAAATTGTTTTGGACGGCTATATCGCCACTTCAACACTGATCCGCACGTCCCGAAATTGGGACACGGGCGTGCAGATTTGGCAAATATTGACGCCGGCTACACACGATTTCGTAGGTTAACTAGCCGAAATCCGGGGGGCACTTTGCGGACGGTACGTACGGCGGTGGTCAACCGCCCCCGAGGGGAGCCGGTGAACCCCATGACGACGGATTCCGTGTCATCCGGGAAACCGGCCGCGCGTTCCGGCAGAGCGCACCACGGGGCCGCTGAACGCCGTGCCGCCGCCGCCGCACAGTATCTTCGGTGGCAGGACTATGAGCACTCCGTACACACCGCAAACTCCAGCGGGAACACCGACCTGCTACCGCCATCCCGACCGCCCGACCTATGTGCAGTGCACTCGCTGCGGTCGGCCCGTCTGTCCGGACTGCATGCGCAGTGCGGCCGTCGGCCACCAATGCGTCGACTGTGTGGCCGCCGCCGCCCGGACTGTGTCTCCGGCTCGCACCGGGGCCGGCGGGATCCGGCGCGCGGGGCTACCGGTGGTCACCTATGCACTGATCGCGGTCAACGTGTTGATGTTCGTGCTGCAGATGACATCCAAGGATCTGCAGCGTGAGCTCGTGCTATGGGCTCCCGGCGTCGCCGGAGGCGAGTACTTCCGCCTGATCACGTCGGCGTTCATGCACTACGGCGCCATGCACCTGCTGTTCAACATGTGGGCGCTGTATGTGATCGGACCGCCGCTCGAGGCGTGGCTGGGCCGATTGCGGTTCGGGGGCCTCTACGGGCTCAGCGCCCTGGGCGGTTCGGTGCTGGTGTATCTGCTGGCCCCGATCGGGGCGGCCACCGCGGGTGCGTCGGGCGCGGTCTTCGGGTTGTTCGGCGCGACGTTCGTGGTCGCCAGACGGTTGAACCTCGACGTGCGTTGGGTGGTTCTGCTGATTGCCATCAACCTCGTGCTCACGTTCACGGTCCCGTCGATCAGTTGGCAGGGCCACGTCGGCGGTTTGGTCACCGGCGCGCTGATCGCCGCGGTTTACACCTATGCCCCGCGCCGGCGCCGCAACTTGGTGCAGGGCGGGGTCTCCGCGGTTGTGCTGGTGGTTTTCGCGGCGCTGATCTACTGGCGCTCTGCTCAGTTGATCGCGCTGTACGGCGCGCTGATCACCGGCTAGAACTACAGTCGGGTCAGCCAGAATGGATAGGTGAAGGTGCCGCCAGGGGCGCCGTCGCAGCCGGCGTCGAACGACGACTGCATGGTTCCCGAGAGCGTCTTGGCATCCCAGGTGAAGACGTCGCGGGTGGGAATCACCGGGCCGTAATAGATGTCACCGCAGCGCAACCCGTCCGGATTGTCGACGGTCATCGTGTACTGCCCGTTGTTCAGTGTCGCGATGCCGTACCAGGGGTACGCCTTGGCGATCGGCATGGGATTCGCCGAAACGCGGACGCAGGTCGGTGAGAACACGATTTCGCCCGGGCACGGATTGGCGGCCCAGGCCCAGGTATGGAAATCGCGGCGGTCCGGGATGATGAAGTTGTAGTTGCCCGGCCACAGCTCCGCGGACGCGGGCGGAGCCAACGGCACCGCCGCCGCTGCTGCCGCCGTGAGCGCAATGCCTATTGCCAACGTCCGCATCGCCCGGCTCCCTTCGTAGGTGGTCCGACCAAAATCTAAGCGGTGTGATGACCGGAACTGGGTGGAATCTGCAATGTCACCGACTGATCAGCAGCACATCAAGGTTGCGCGGGCCATGTACGCCTTCGACGCGATTGAGCTCGATGTCACTGGTGGCGCTCGGTCCGGAGATGAAGGTCAGCGGGCGGCTCGGGTCCAGGGCGGCGAAGGCCTGGGGGACGGTGTCGACGATCTGATCGGTGAAGACGACACAGATGTGATGATCGGGAACCAGGGTCAACGCCCGCCGGCCCTGGGTGGGCCCGGCGTCGAGGACGATAGTGCCGGTTGCGGCGATGCCCAACGCGCATCCGGTGAGGACGGCATCGGTGCGGTCGAGTTCGGTTACCGCCAAGGGGTTTTCAAGATAGTCAACCGTGACGTCGATGCCGTCGACCCATTCGGTGGGTAAACCTTCCGGGATGGCCACCCGGGCACCGGCACCGGTCAGCCTGATCAGGGTGGCTGCGATCGCGGTGGGATCGACGCGCAGCACCTGGGCTTGGTATTCGGCGACGGTCCGTGCGAAGCGTTCGGCGTCACCCGGCCCTTGTGCGGGCTGTCGGTCGTAGTCACGTGGCACATGCACCGGTTCGGGCGGGGAGGCGGCCAGGGCCCCGCGGATCCGGTCGAGGACGATGCGACGTGTCTCGTTCACCGGGATGCCTCGTCGTGGGTGCGGGCCCACCATTGGCGGAAGGTCTCCGCCGGTGGTGCCGGGACGTCGCGGCTGGTGGTCCATCGTGAGCCGGGCCAGGGCAGGGCGGTGATCCGGTCCTCGGCACCAGCTAACAGCCGCCCGGCACCGAGAAGCTTTTCGGCCGCGGCGAATCGTCTCGGCGAGGCCATCGCCCACGCCGCGGCTCCCATCGCCAGGTCCTGGCCAAGGCTCCGGTGCTCGTCGACTTGGGTGGCGCGCAGGTGCACCAGGATGGAGGGGATGTCGATACGGACCGGGCAGGCGTCGAAGCAGGCGCCGCACAACGACGATGCGTACGGCAGAGACGCGTTGGGATCGTCGTGCCCCTGCGTCCCGGTCAGCTGCGGGCTCAGGATCGCGCCGATCGGGCCGGGATAGATCGACCCGTAGGCATGCCCCCCGGTCCGTTCGTATACCGGGCACACATTCAGGCAGGCGCTGCAGCGGATGCAGTGCAGCGCGGCCCGGCCCACTGCATCGCCGAGCACCGCGGTGCGGCCGTTGTCCAGAAGCACCAGATGGAACTCCTGCGGTCCGTCGCCGGGATGCACGCCGGTCCACATCGAGGTGTACGGATTCATCCGCTCCGCGGTCGAGGAGCGCGGCAGCAGCTGCATGAACACCTCGAGATCGGTGAAGCACGGCACTACCTTCTCGATGCCCATCACGGTGATCAGCGTCTGCGGCAAGGTCAGGCACATCCGGCCGTTACCCTCGGATTCGACGACGGCCAGCGTTCCGGTCTCGGCGACCCCGAAGTTGGCGCCGCTGACGGCGACTTTGGCGGACAAGAACTTTCGGCGCAGATGTGCCCGGGCCGCCATCGCAAGTACGCGTGGCTCGTCGGTCAGCTCGCCGGCGTCGGACATCTCTCGGGAGAAGATCTCCCGGATCTCGGCGCGGTTGCGATGGATGGCCGGAACCAGGATATGGCTGGGTGTGTCGTGGCCGAGTTGGACGATCAGTTCGGCGAGGTCGGTCTCGATCGCCGCGATGCCTTCGGCCGCCAGGTGCTCGTTGAGGCCGATCTCCTGGGTGGCCATCGACTTGACCTTGACCACCTCGTCGGCGCCGGTATCGCGGATCAGGCCGGTCACAATCCGATTGGCTTCGACGGCGTCGCGCGCCCAGTGCACCACGCCGCCGCGGGCCACCACGTTGGCTTCGAGCTGTTCGAGTAGCTCCGGGAGCCGGGCCATCACGTCTTGCTTCAGTGCACTGCCCGCCACGCGCAGCTGCTCCCAGTCCGCACATTCGGCAACGGCGCCAAGGCGTTTGGCGCGGATTGTGCGGGTGGCGTGGCCGACGTTGCGGCGCATCTGGGTGTTGGCCAGCTCCCGGCGCGCCGCAACCGGGAATGGTTCGGTGCCACGCAGATTGCCGATCCCGGGCACTCCGAGGAAGCGGGCGGGCTGGGGGTCCCCCTCGCCGCAGGCTAGGGGGAGAGCGAAGCGACCTGGGGATGGATCTGTCGTCACCGCACCGCCTCCGTCGCGGCCAGGATCTCGGCAAGATGCACCGTGCGCACCCCGGAGCGTATGCGGCTCAGTCCGCCACCGATGTGCATCAGGCACGAACTGTCGCCGGCCGTGCAGACTTCGACGCTCGAGGCGATCACCGCCGACATCTTGTCCGCCAGCATCGCGGTCGAGGTGTCGGCATTCTTGATCGCGAAGGTGCCGCCGAACCCGCAACAGGTTTCGGCGTCGGCAAGCTCGATGAGGGTCAGCCCTCGCACGTGGCGCAACAACTGCAGGGGCTTGTCGCCGACGCGCAGCAGCCGCAGCGAATGACAGGTGGGGTGGTAGGTGACCCGGTGCGGGTAGTAGGCGCCCACATCACTCACCCCGAGCACGTCCACCAATAACTCGGACAGTTCGTAGGTGTGTGCCGCGATCGCTTCGGCGCGCTCTGCCAGCGCGGTGTCACCGGCGCGTCGGGCCACCATCGCGTGTTGATGGCGCACCGAACCGACACACGATCCCGACGGCGCGACGACCGCGTCGCAACCGCCGGCCTCGAAAACCTCGACATGATGGCGCACCAGCGCGGTGGCCTGCCCGAGATACCCGGTGTTGACGTGCATCTGGCCGCAACAGGTCTGGTCCTGGGGGAAGACAACGTGGTGTCCGAGCCGCTCCAGGAGCTCGACGGTCGCGATCGCGGCCCGGGGGAACATCGCGTCGGCCAGACATGTCGCGAACAGGGCAATGCGCATCGGTTCCACCGTACGTCGGGACCGCGTTGCGGCAGCTACCATTGGCGTCCACGTCGCCGGGGACCGACGCCGGGCGCACCGATCGGGGGGACTTGCTGCGTGAGCACGGCGACCAAGGCCCGCACCGGGATCGTGATCGGTGCGTTGGGTGTGGTGTTCGGCGACATCGGCACCAGCCCCATCTACACCGTGCAGACGTTGTTCAACCCGGGCGATCCGCATCCCGTTCCGATCACCCACGCGAACGTGTACGGCGTGGTGTCACTGATCTTCTGGTCGGTGATGATCATCGTCACGTTGACCTACGTCACCCTGGTCATGCACGCCGACAATGACGGTGAGGGCGGCGTGATGGCGCTGATCACGCTGGTGCGCAGGCTGGGACGCAGGTCCAGCCCGCGTGTCATCAGTGCGCTGTCCGCACTCGGAATCCTCGGCGCGGCACTATTTTTCGGCGACAGCATGATCACTCCAGCTATCTCGGTGCTCTCCGCGGTGGAAGGTCTGAAGGTCGTGGACCCCTCGATGTCGGAGCTGGTGGTGCCGATCACCGCGGTCATCATCGTCGGCCTGTTCGCGGTGCAACGTCGTGGCACCGCCGCGGTCGGCCGGTTCTTCGGGCCGGTGATGATCGTCTGGTTCCTCGTGATCGGTGCGTGTGGGGTGCGCGGCATCGGAGGCCACCCGCAGATACTCAAAGCACTGTCGCCGACGTACGCGCTGGAGTTCATCTTCGGCCACTTCCATATCGCCTTCTTCGCCCTCGCCGCCGTCGTGCTGTCGGTGACCGGTGCCGAGGCGCTCTACGCCGACATGGGTCACTTCGGCCGCAAGGCGATCACCTGGGGCTGGCTGGGTCTCGTCCTCCCGGCGCTGGTACTCAACTACCTCGGCCAAGGTGCGCTGCTACTGGGCAAGCAGAGCGTGGTCAGCGCGCCGTTCTTCCTGCTGGTGCCGAGCGGCTGGGAACTGCCGATGGCGATCCTGGCCACCGCGGCGACGGTGATCGCGTCCCAGGCGGTGATCACCGGGGCGTACTCGGTGGCCTCGCAGGCCGCCCAACTCGGGTATCTACCGCGGCTGCGGATCGCGCACACCTCGGCGTCGTCGATCGGCCAGATCTATGTGCCCTGGATCAACGGCATGCTGATGGTGGCGGTGCTGATCTTGGTGTTTGCGTTCCGCAGTTCGGCGGCGCTGGGTTACGCCTACGGGATGGCGGTCACCGGCACCATCACCATCACCACCCTGTTGTTCCTCTACATCGCGCATACCCGCTGGCGGTGGCCGCTGTGGATGGTGATCATCGGCGGTGGTGCGTTGCTGACGGTGGACCTGATGTTCCTGGCCGCCAACCTGACCAAGCTGGTCCACGGGGCATGGCTGCCACTGCTGATCGGATTGGTGACGTTCACTGTGCTGATCACCTGGCAGCGGGGGAGCGCGATAGTCCTGACCGCGCGAGACAAGGCCGAAGGACCGCTGCAGCCCTTCATTGACGAGATCAACAGTCACGAACCGCCCTACCCGCGTATCCCCGGGACTGCGGTGTTCCTCAATCGCGAGAGCGAGACGGCGCCGCTGTCGATGCGGGCCAACGTCGACCACAACCACGTCGTGCACGAACGCGTGATCATCATGTCGATCGTCGTTCCGCCGTCGCCCCGCGTCCCCGACGACCAGCGAATCACGGTAGACGACCTGGGTTTCCCCGACGACGGAATCTACTATGTGGCAGCGCAATTCGGTTACATGGAGCGGATCGACGTGCCCGGTGCGCTGCGGCTGGTGGATCCCGGCCAGATCGGCGGCGAGGTCGACCTCGACGGCACCTCCTATTTCCTGACCAAGATCGAGTTGGTGCCCGGCGATCAGCCGACGATGGCGCCGTGGCGTAAAAGAATTTTCATCGCCACGTCCCTCATGGCCGCGGACTCCGCGGGGTACTTCGGGCTGCCGGGCGGCCAGACGGTCCTCATCGGATCACGAATTCAGGTTTAGCTCCACCGTCCGGCTGCGGTGGTTACGGTGTGCCCATGACCGACTCCACGACGGTGGCGATCGTCGGCGGCGGACCCGCCGGCATGGTGCTCGGATTGCTGCTGGCCAGAGCCGGCATCGAGGTCACCGTGCTGGAGAAGCACGCAGACTTTCTGCGCGACTTCCGTGGCGACACAGTGCATCCCACCACGCTGCGGTTGCTCGACGAGCTGGGGCTGGGGGAGCGGTTCGCCGAGCTGCCGCAGAGCAAGGTCGATCATGCGGAATTCACCGCCGGTGGCACGTCGGTGACCATGGTCGACTTCCGCCGGTTGCACCAACCGCACCCATACATCGCGATGGTGCCGCAGTGGGATCTGCTCAACCTGCTCGCCGAGGCCGGGCAGGCCGAGCCGACCTACAGACTGCGGTTGTGTCATGAGGTGACCGGACTGCTGCGCAGTGGCGCACGGACAACAGGGGTGACCTACACATCGCCGGACGGTGACGGTGAGTTGCGGGCCGACCTGACGGTGGCTTGCGACGGGCGGTCCTCGGTTGTGCGACAGAGCGCCGGCCTGACCGCTCGGGACTTCCCGGTCCCGTTCGACGTGTGGTGGTTTCGGCTGCCGCGGGACAGCAGCGCGGAATACACCTTGATTCCCCGGATCGCCCCTGGGCGCATGCTGATCATGATTCCACGTGAAGGCTACTTTCAGCTCGCCTACCTGATCCCGAAGGGCAGCGATCCGGAGCTGAGAGCCCGTGGCCTGGACGCTCTGAAAGCTGAACTCGCCGAGTTGGTTCCAGAGGCCAACCCGGACAGCCTGACCTCCCTGGACGACGTGAAGTTCCTCGATGTGAAGCTCAACCGGCTGTGTCGCTGGCACACTGACGGGCTGCTGTGCCTCGGCGACGCGGCACACGCGATGTCGCCGGTGGGTGGGGTGGGCATCAACATGGCCATTCAGGACGCGGTCGGCGCGGCGAGGCTGCTGGCGGGCCCGCTGCGGCGCGGTGTGGTCACCGACCGCGACCTGGCCGCGGTGCGCCGCCGCCGGCTGCCGCCCGCCGCGGTCACACAGGCTGTGCAGCGGGTGCTGCATCGCCAGCTGGTGGGGCCGATCTTGCACGGGAAGAGTGCCGATCCGCCGGCGGCGCTGATCGCGCTGATGCGGCGGTTGCCGTGGCTCTCGACGATCCCGGCCTACCTGGTCGGCGTCGGGGTCCGGCCCGAGCACGCGCCGGATTTCGCCCGCCGCTAGGGCGGTGGAACCGAGTGTGCGGTCATGGCGCCGAGCGTGCGCTCAAGGCGAAGGAATCAATGAGACATCGCCCTGGGTACACACTCGAATCCGCCATTGCACACTCGATGCGCCGCTAGGGTAGCCGGGTCTCCAGAAGTTCCACCACGCCGAGGTCCGCGATGGCGGTTGTCGTCAGAAGCATTGCTGCCCGGGCGATCTCGATCGGCTGCCATTGTGAACCCACTGCAGCCGTCGACACTGCGGCGATCCAGGAGTACAGGGAGAACAACCGGTACTGCTCGAGGGCGGTGCGCTCATCCAGGGCCACCCCGTTCGCTTCCAGCGCGGCACGGTAGCGGGCCAGAAGCGCATGCTGTTCGGATCGGCGGACGTCGGCGGGCAGCGAATTGCACAGAAAGTACGCGACATCGCGCATGCCCGGCCCGCGGCCGACGACCGCCCAGTCGTAGAAGCCGGTGCGCCCGTTGTCGACGAACAGGTTCCCGCTGTGGGTGTCGCCGTGGATCAGGGTGAGCGCACCTTCGCCGAACAGCCCGATGATGTCGGCCGACCGCTCGATGTACAACTGCGCCAGACGACGAAACTCCGGACCCATCTCCGCACCGAACTGGTCGAGCGCCAGCCGGATGAAGTGCGTCCGCCGAGCAGCTGTCTTTGGATCGTCGGGCTTGCGCCGCATGCCCTCCGGCGTTGCGAGCCAGGGTATTTCGCGCCCCAAATACGTTGAGTGCAGAACGGCGAGCTCGGCCACGGCCGAACGTGCGACATCGAGGATGTCGTCGTCCTGGGGCGTGGGGAACCGGCAACCCGAAGCGTCCAGGTCTTCGAGAACCATGACGAACGAGCCGTCGGCCTCGTCAGCGCCGGAATACCAGACTCGCGGAATACGCACCGGCAGTTCGGTTCCCAGCTTGGCGTACAGCCTGGCCTCGGCGACCCCGAGGCCCACCTGCCGTAGAAAGGCCTGCTGTTCGGGCGTGAACGGCTGCAGTTTGACGAACACGGTCTCAGGCAGCGAATCGCTGGTGAGGCGGACGCGGGCGCGACCGGTGGTGCCGGAGTGTGCGTCGAGCACCTCGACGGCGGTCACCATTTCGCCCAGCACTTCACTGAACCAGGAAGGCGTCAGTTCATCGACCGAGGCCGGGATGTTCGGGCTCATCCGAAGAAAGCTAGCACCGATCGGACAAAGTAGAGCTATTGTCCGATTTGTGGCAGGAGGGCACGCAGCAGGTACTGCTCGACGAACCGCCGCTTGGCGTCCGCGTGCCGGTGCCGCCAGGCGGGGGCGACCAAGAACAACGCCGCCGTGTGCAGCCATCGGGCGGTCTCCCGCGGTTCGAGGTCGGCGTGCAGCTGACCGTCGGCCTGCCAGTGCTCGAACAGCGGGCGGTAGTGACGGAGGATCACATCCACGATCTGCTCGGACCCGATCTCGAGTGCGGTCGCCAGCGCGGTGCTCTCGCCCGACATCAGTGCCTTATTCAGTGGATCGCCGACCACCGATTGGACGGGTGCCATCAGAAGTTCCCGAATCGAGTCCGCAGCGTCATCGGGATGTGGCAGCGATGCGACGTTGTCGGCCAGCGCATTGTCGATCCGCATCAGCAGCAGTCCGAGTAGAAGGTCGTCGCGCGACGGGAAATAGCGGTACACCGTTGAGCGGACGACGCCGGCCTCGGCGGCGACTTCGGCCATCCGGATCTGGGTGTTGCCGCGGCGCACGATGCACCGGCTGGTGGCCTCGAGCAGGCGTTGGCGCGCTTCGTCGCCGTCGAGCTGCGCGCGCTCGGCACCCCAGCGACGGCTCACTGTTCCCATTCGCCAGATCGTACGACGGAGCGCAAGGAAGGTAACCGTGGCAATCAAGGACATCGGCCCACTGCTCGGGGCCGACGAAGGGCTCAATCATCAAATCGTCGACACCTTCGCGACGCTCTCGCAGGCCGATTTGGCCTGGACCGAGAAGATCTGGGCCTCGATCGCGCGCATTGACGGTTCGCTCCAGCTGGACTTCGGGCTCGGCAAGTATCAGAACCGCGGGATCATCGACGGCTTCGCCGGCATCTCGCGCGGGCGCGAGCAGTGGACCGTGCGAGGGAGCCGCGAACTGCGCTCGGCACCAGAAGCAAACAGCGTCGGCCCGATTCAGCTGGAGGTCGTCGAACCGCTGCGCGCCATGCGGTTTCGCCTCGAACCGAATGACGTCCAGCCCATCTCGTTCGACGTGGTGCTCTCCGGGGTCACCCCACCGTTCTTCGAGGAGCGCAACCTGGTCCGCAACCGTCGCACCGGCCGCGTCGATGTCGACGTGATCCGCTATCACCAGGGTGGCTGGGCCAGCGGCAGCGTCACCGTCGACGGTGAGATCCACGAGATCCGGCCCGACGAATGGTTCGGCATGAGGGACCATTCCTGGGGTGTACGCCAGGCCATCGGGTCGCCGCCGGACGACCTGATTCCTTCCCCTGAAGTGCGGCCCGGCATTCGGGGCGGCATGAAGTGGTCACCCGCCTTCTTTAAGCGTCCGGACGGAAGCTATTACGAGACAGCCATTTTCATCGTCGAAGGGCCGTGGGAGTACAGCTCCGCCTACCTCAACGATGCCGACGGCACGCAGACTCCGGTCCGGCGGGTGACGCCGAAGATTCGATATGACACGACGACCCGCTTCGTCAAAGGTGGCGAACTGGTGATGACCCTGGACTCCGGACAGGAGCGTGTCATCGAGGTGGAGGCCCTGGGCGAGTCCGGGTTCTTCCTGAAGACCGGCGGCTACGGCGCCTGGAAAGGTCACAAGCACGGCTCATGGCGTGGGCCGCTGCACCTGGACGGCGAGCACATCGCGGACTGCTGGACCGACGAGAGTCGGCGCACCCTCGGTCAATTCCGGGACACCCCGATCCGGGTGCGCGACGGTGATGCCGTCGGGTACGGAATCATGGAAAGCCTCATCGGCGGGGTATGGCCAGAGTTGGGATTGACCGCCGAATCCGATCACAGGGTGTCCTACAACTGATGAGCATCGTGATCCCCGACCTGACCGCCCGGCTCACCTCGTGGTTGCAGACTTTTGCCGGCGACGACGTCCGTGTGGAAGGGCTGGACCGCGTCGACTTCGGGCACTCGGCCGAGATGCTGGTCTTCACCATCGTGACTGCAGCCAATCGCATCGACGTGGTGTTGCGGTTGCGGCCGGCCCCGCCGGCGCTGCTGGAGCCCTACGACTTGTCGCGCCAGTTCCAGATTTTGTCCGCGCTGGACGGCTCCACCGTTCGCGCGCCAAAGGTGTTGTGGCTCGAGGAGTCCGGTGAGGTACTCGGCCGGCCCTTCCTCGTGATGGAGCGGGTGCCCGGTGATGTCTACGAGATGGAACCACCCGACGGCCCGAACGTCACCGATCGACGAATCCGGCGGATGTGCATCAGCATGGCCGAACAACTTGCCGCAGTGCACACCGTCGACCTGGTCGCGACCGGCTTGGTCGAGCTGGGGGGCGGTCGCGACCACCTCGACCGCGAGATCGCGCACTGGGCCGACGAAATGCACCGGGTGCAGCGTGGTGAGCTGCCCGCGTTGGAGCGGCTACTGGCGGAGTTGCGGCACGCCAAGCCCGAGCAGTACCCCGCGGTCACGCTGGTCCACGGTGACGCCAAGCCGGGAAACTTCGCGTTCGTCGGCGACGAGGTCAGCGCTGTCTTTGATTGGGAGCTCACCTCTTTGGGCGACCCGCTGACCGACCTCGGGTGGATGGAGCTGCTCTGGATGCAGCCGGTCGGCCTCACCAGCCATCGCGCAGCGCTGAGTTTCGACGACTTCCTGGCTCATTACGAGGCGGCCAGCGGGATCACTGCGCGCAACCGGCCCTGGTATCGGGCGCTGAATGCCTTCAAGATGGCGGTCATCTGCCTCATCGGCTCGGCGCTCTACGACAGCGGCGCCAGCGATGACGAGCGATTCTTGATGAACGCGCGCGGCATTTCGCTGCTGACGCAGCTGGGGCTGGCCGATCTCGGCGTCATCGACAAACTCGACGACGGCCCCGTCCTACCGGTTTCGGCGCGCTAACCGCCGCTGAGCGAACGAAAACGCGCCGAAATCGCTAGTCAGCTGCCCACCATGATCAGGCCGCCGTCGACGGGCAACAGCTGACCGGTGATGAAGTGTGAACCCTCGCTCGCCAGGAAGACCAGCACGGGCCCGAGGTCGCGGTCGGGATCGCCGAGCGCCCCGCCCAGTGGGATGCTGGCTTTGATCTGCTGATCGATGAACGGCGCGGCGTCGGGTCCGAGAAACTCGCGCATCCGGTCGGCGCCGCGGGTTTGCATTGCCGGCGCCAGCGCATTCACGGTCACGTTGTCCGACGCCCATGCTTTGGCGGCCGACCGGGTCCAGGCCTGGACCGCACCCTTGGCCGCGGCGTAGACCGCCGAGATCGGACTGCCCATCACCGCCTCGGCTGACCCGAAATTGATGATGCGCCCGCCGGACTTGCGCATCACCGCGTGCGCGGCCTGGTTGGTGAGGATCGTGGTCTTGACGTTGGTGTCGAGTACGAAGTCGATATCGGCGACTGCGATCTGGCCGGGAACGCCCTGATGCCACAGCCCGGCCGCGTTGACGAGCACGTCCAGGCCGCCCATCGTCCCCACGGCGGAGTCGATCATCGCGTTCACCGAGTCGGCATCTCTGGCATCGCACTGCAGCCAGGTGGCTTGCGAATCGTCGACGGGTTCGGTTTGGTGATAGGTCGCGACGACCTCTGCGCCCGCCTCGGACAGCGCCCGGACCGCCGCGGCGCCCAGCCCACTGGCTGCCCCGGTGACCACCGCCCGGCGTCCGACAAGCGGGTTGCTCATCGGGAGAACGAGGACGGCCCGATGGCCGCGTGCCTTACCATGACGTCACGGTAGGGCGCGGTATCTCCAATGTCAACCGTCGAGTATTCGAAAAGCATTGTGCGAGTGGATCTGTGAGGAACAGATGAAAGCAGTGATGGTCACCGGACCCGGCCAGACCGAAGTCGTCGACGTCGCCGATCCGGCGGTCGGGCCGTCCGACGTTCTGGTGAAGATCAAGGCCTGCGGTATCTGCGGCTCGGACGCGCTGTACATCTCCATGGGTGGTCTACCGCCGCATCAGGGGCGGATGGCACTCGGACACGAGCCTGCGGGCGAGGTGGTCGAGGTCGGCTCCGACGTCACCGCCATCAGCGTTGGCGACCACGTCGTCATCAACCCGATCGGCGCACCGAGCGGCATCATCGGCAACGGCGGCGCGACCGGCGCGCTGGCCGAGTACCTCCTCGTCGAGAACGCCGTGCGGGGCCGGAGCATCGAGGTGATCGCCGCCGAGATCCCGTTCGAGGTTGCGGCCCTCAATGAGCCGATGGCCGTCGCCCGACATGGTGTCAACCAGACCAAGCCCACGTCCACGGACAAGGTCGCCATCTTCGGCGCCGGGCCGATCGGCCTTGGCGCCACAATCGCCTACAAGGCTTTGGGCGTCAGCCACGTCACGGTCGTGGACCTGATCGGCTCGCGCCTGGAGAAGGCGCTGAATCGTCGGCGCCGACGCGGTGATCAATGCCGGCGATGAGGACGTCGCGCGGCGCCTCACAGAGTTGCACGGTGAAGGTGAAGCGCTGTGGCCGGGCAAGTCCGGCACGAACGTCTACCTCGATGCCGCCGGTGCGCCGGCGGTGATCAACACCGCGCTGGCGGCCGCCCAGGCCTGGGCGCGGCTGGGGGTGGTGGCCGTGCACAAAGAGCCGGTACCGGTGGACTTCATCAACATCATGGCCAACGAGATCACCATCGTCGGATCGATGGGGTATCCCACCGAAATCTTCGAAGTGACAAAGGATCTGGTAGCCAACTGGCAGAAGTATGCGGTGATCGTCAGCCATACTTTCGGCTTCGACCAGGTGCAGGACGCGTTGCGGACGGCGATGACACCCGGTGCCGCCGACAAGGTCGTCGTCACCTTCGACTAGAGCTGGGTCAGCACCTCACCGGCGAGGAGCTCGAGGGTCGCGTCCGAGGCGCGATCGTGGGTGAAGAACACCACCTGGCCGAAGCCCATTTCCCGCAGCTGCCCGAGCCGGTCGACAATCGCTGCAGGGGTGCCGATCAGGCCGCCCTCGTGCAATCCGAAACCTGGCGCGCCGAAACGCTTCTCGGCGACCTGACGCACATCCTCCAACGCCGCAGAGTCCGGCGCCAATGCCAACACCGCCTCCACTGACATCATGATGGTGCTCGGATCTCGCCCGATGTCCGCGCAGATCGACCGCAGGACGGCAAGCTTGTGCTCCATCTCGCCCAACGCGTAAGTAGGGACATTCCACACGTCGGCATAGCGGGCCACCAGCGGCAAGGTGTACTTCTCGCCCGACCCGCCGACCACGATCGGCGGCCGCGGCTGCTGTACCGGGCCGGGTTTGATCGGCATGTCGCGAACCCCGTAGTGCGTTCCGCGGAAATCGATTCGCTGCTCTGTGAACGCCTGGGTGAGAATTTCCAGGGTTTCCCGCAGCCGTTCGGAGCGCTGGGCGAATGTGCCCCAGTCCAGCCCGAGCCGGTGGTGTTCGTCCTCGATGGAGCCGCTTCCGATGCCCAGCTCCAGGCGGCCGGCGGACACCTGGTCCAGGGTGGTGGCCATCTTGGCGAGCACAGCCGGGTGACGAAATTGATTGCACAGCACCATATGTCCGACGCGAAGACGCTCGGTACGGCTCAACAACGCAGTCGCCAGCGTCCAGGCCTCGAGGGAGTCGATGTCGGGCATACCGGGGCCGTACATGTGGTCGTAGAGCCACAGGGAGCCGATGCCGAGCTCCTCGCAGCGGTGCGCGCGGTGGAGTATGTCGGCGTAGCCGAAGCCCATCTGCGGGACGTAGATCCCGATGTCCAGGGGTGTGGTCACTGTTTGATGCCAACGGCGTGGCGCAGCTGAGCCAGGAACTGGTCGGCGTCGTCGCTGCGCACGACGTAGTGTGACACCGCGACGCGAATTGCGGTGGCGGCCTTGATCTCCGCGTTGGGTCCGCTCAACAGTCGTAGCAGCCGGGTCCGCATGAGCGGCAGGATCCGGGCCAGCTGCGCGATCACCACCTCGGGTTCGATGTCGATGAGCCGGACCCCGGAGTAGGTCTGCTGGTAGGAGACGATGAATTGCAGTGCCGCGTCGAGCTTGTCGGTGCCGCGCAGTCCGGCGGTGGCCCGGCTGATTCCGCTGTCGAACATCTCCCGCTCGTAGGCGCCGAACGCGTCGAGCAATTCAGTCTTGGAGGCGAACCACCGATAAAGGGTGGGCCGGGAGACCCCGGCCTGCAGCGCGACCTCGGACAGGCTGAGCTTGGTCTGGCCGCTTCGGGCGAGCACCTCGGCGGTGGCATTGAGGATGCGGCGCCGCGATGAGGTCTCATCCTCGTCGGGGATCGCAGCGGTGGTTCCGGCCGGGCTCACGTGTACAGGATTACAGGTTGCGGCCTAAGTGTCACGTGGAGTTCACACATCCGGGACTGAAAACACTGTCTTTACAAATAATGGTCAAAGTGTCACGCTGTGCACGTGTCGGCGGACAGGAGTGGGTACAGCTCCCATGACATCACCTCGCGGCGATTCTGGGGTCAGACCTTCGACGTCCGCGAGCACACCTTCGCCGCGTTGCGGGCCACCGAAGGACTCACCTGGCATGAGCCGTTTCCTTCGTTGTTCCCGATGGAGGAACCCGGCTTCTGGGCGCTGACCCGGCGCGCCGACATCGTCCACGCGAGCCTGCATCCCGAGCTGTTCAGCTCGGCCCAGGGCATCGCGCTCGACCCGATGCCCGCCGAGATCCAGCGGATCGCGACGTTCTTCCTGATGATGGACCCGCCCCAGCACACCGTGTATCGCCGCCTGATCAGCTCGGCGTTCACCCCGCGCAATGTCGCTCACATTGACGAACAGGTCCGCAAGAACGCAGCGAGCGTGGTCGATGAACTGGTCGGTGCCGGTGAGGTGGACTTCGTCGCCGCCTGCTCGGCACGGCTGCCGATGATGACAATCTCCGAGATGCTCGGGGTGCCCACCTCCGAGCGGGAGGCCGTGGCCAAGGCCGCCGAGAAGCTGTTCTCCATGAGCGACGACGAGTACGCCACCATCGAGGAGCGGGCCGAGGCCACCGTCAACGAGATGTTCCTGCTGGCCGGCACCGGCATCGAGTTGGCCAAGTTCCGCCGCCGCCACCCGGGCGACGACCTGATGACCAGCATCGTCAACGCCGAGGTCGACGGGCACCGGCTGACCGACGAGGAGATCGGCGCGTTCCTGGTGCTGCTGGCCTCGGCAGGCAACGACACCACCAAGCAGACGACCTCGCACGCCATGCTGGCGCTGGCGGCCAACCCGGACCAGCGTGCCTGGCTGATGGCGGACTTCGAGGGCAGGATCGGACCGGCGGTCGAGGAGTTCATCCGGTGGGCGACACCGGTGTTGCAGTTCGCCCGGTTCGTCACCGAGGACACCGAGCTGGCCGGTCAGCACCTGGCGGCCGGCGAGAAGGTGGGGCTCTTCTACTGCTCGGCGAACCGGGACGAGGCCGCCTTCGACCAGCCCGGCACGTTCAGCCTGCAGCGCTCACCCAACCCGCATCTGGGGTTCGGTGGTGGCGGGCCACACTTCTGCCTGGGCAACCAGCTCGCCCGCACGAGCCTGCGGAACCTGTTCCGCGAGTTGCTCTTCCGGGTCGATGTCGAGTTCGGTGAGCCCGACTATCTTCTCAGTAGTTTCGTGCACGGGATCAAACGACTTCCGGCGTTCGTCCGGTGAGTATGGGGCAGGGAATGCGCATCGAAGTGGACCTCGACAAGTGCACCGGGCACGGCATCTGCGAGACGATCGCCGAGGACGTGTTCGGAGTCGACGACGACGGCAGCGTCCGCATCCACGGACACCAGCGGCCCGAGGCGGACCGGACGCGGATACAACAAGCGGTCACCCAGTGTCCCGCCGCGGCGCTGAGCCTGGTTGAGGACTGACCGGTGAAGAAGTACTACGGCCACACTCTGCTGTATCTGCACGAGACCATCGCACTGGGCTCTGAGCGCAGCGACCGGTTCACCGAGCAGTTCACCGGCGTATACCAGCCGATGATGGAACAGCTTGGGGCGCGGCTCTTCTCGATATGGGAGACCACCCCCTACAACGGGCACTGGCCGCAGGCGACGATCATCTGGGAGCTCGACGCGTTCGCCGACTATGCCCGAATCGGCCGCGCGCAGGCGCCGGGCGGCAGCCATCGCGACGCCGCGGCGGAGTGGTCGGACTACCTTGCCGGTGTAGGTGCGTCGGGGGAGGGCCGGATCATGTACGCCGGACGCAGCAACCGCCCGCTCCAAGAGCTCAAGGACACGAAATTCGCTGCCGGGCTGGTGATCCAGGAGATCATGCAGACCAAGCCGGGTAAGCAGGACGATTACATCCGCGAACTGGAACGACTGTACGTCCCGTGGTCGGAGCGGACCGGCAAGCGCTGGCTCGGCTCGTTCATCACGACGTTCCGCTTCAACGAGGTGATCCACTACTGGGCGCTCGACGGCGACTGGGATTGTTTCGACAACCACTATCCGTCCTGGAAGGACAGTCCGCCGGCCGAGATCGTCACCTGGATGAGCGTCGCGCCCGCCCTGCGCGACGGCTGGGAGGACTCCATCCTGCAGGCTCTGCCGCCGTCCCCGCTGCGATGATGACTGTGCTGCAAGACTTCTCGTACAACCCGTTCGACCCAGCGGTGATGGCTGACCCGCGACCGTACTACCGGACGTTGCGGGAGCACCACCCGGTGTACTACGTCGAGGCGCTCGACACCTTCGCACTGTCCCGGTTCGCCGACGTCTGGGAGGTGCTGGCGATCAACGACGGCACTTTCGTCGCATCGGAGGGAACGCTGCCTGCGGCGGGTGTGTTGTCCCACCGCAACGACGGCCCGGTTCCCGACCCGCCATTGCACCCGTTGCCGTTTCACGCCAACTTCGACGCACCGCTCTACGACGGTGTCCGGCGTTGCACTGCGGGCCAGTTCCGTCCCAAGTCGGTCGCCACCTGGCAGGACCGCATCCGCGAGTTGGCCAACGAGCGGCTCGACGAGCTGCTGCCGCGCGGCGGCTTCGACCTCACCCAGGACTACGGTGGAATCATCGCGGCCTCGGTGGTATGCGAACTCGTCGGACTGCCAACCGATTTGGCCGCCGACGTGCTGACCACCGTCAACTCCGGCAACCTGGCGGAGCCCGGTAGCGGCGTCGAGGTGGCCAACGCGCGGCCCGGATATCTCGAGTACCTGATCCCTGTCGTCGAGCAGGTTCGGGCCGGCTCCTTCTCTCGCCCGCTGCCCGTCGTCGAGAACCTACTGGCCTACCGGCTGCCCGACGGGTCAGCGCTGACCGACAGTGAAGTGGCCGTCCAGATGCTTGGCGTGTTCATCGGCGGAACGGAGACGGTGCCGAAGATCGTCGCGCACGGACTGTGGGAATTGAGCCGCCACCCCGATCAGCTGGCGGGGGTGCGGGCCGACACGACCTCGAACGTTCCGGTGGCCCGCGAAGAGATCATCCGCTACTGCGCTCCTGCGCAGTGGTTCGCCCGGACCGTGCGACGACCTTTCACCATTCACGACACCACCATCCAACCGGGTCAACGGATCATCACCCTGCTGGCTTCGGCCAACCGCGACGAGCGCGAATTCGACCAACCGGAGACGTTCACCTGGAACCGGCCGATCGAGCGCTCACTCGCGTTCGGCCGCGGACAACATTTCTGCCTGGGCTTTCACCTGGCTCGACTGGAGATCGCGGTGATGCTGCAGGAGTGGCTGCGCCGCGTCCCGGATTACCGCATCGATGAGGAGAACGCGCTGCGGCCACCGTCGAGTTTCCAGTGGGGCTGGAACAACATCCCAGTCCAGGTCTGAGCTCGCCAGGCAAACCCTCACATCCCGCTCTGCGCGCGCTTAGCATGAGGCCGGGCGGGCGCTGAGAGGGTGGGGACTGTGCGGCGACTCAACGGCATGGACGCGATGCTGCTCTACAGCGAAACGCCGAATCTGCACACCCATACGCTGAAGGTCGCTGTCGTCGATGCCGCCGACTTCGACAGTGAGTTCACGTTCGAGGTTTTCCGCCGCACGGTGGCCGAGCGGTTGCATCTGCTGGAGCCGTTGCGGTACCGCCTGGTCGAGATCCCCGGGCGTTTGCATCACCCGATGTGGCTGGAGAACTGTCAGGTCGATCTCGACTATCACCTGCGCCGCGTCAAAGTACCGGCGCCAGGCGGACGCCGCGAGTTGGACGCTGTGATCGGTCAGATCGCCAGCACGCCCCTGGACCGGCAACACCCGCTGTGGGAATTCCACTTCGCCGAAGGCATGGCCGATAACCGCTTCGCGCTGATCGGCAAGGTGCACCACACATTGGCCGACGGCGTCGCATCGGCGAATCTGCTTGCCCGGCTCATGGACTTGGCCGGCGATGACGTGGAGCCAGCTCAGCCCTATCCGGTGTGCGCGTTGCCGCCGGCTCCCGAGTTGCTCCGATATGCGCTCGCCGACCACCTGCAGCAAGCCGCCGCGCTGCCGACGTTGATCAAAGATGCGGCCGCTGGTTTCATCCGGCTACGCCGCCGGCAGCGGGAACGCAGCGACCAGGCGGAGTTGGCGAAACCATTCTCGGCGCCCGCCACGTTCGTCAACCATGTCGTGTCACCGGTACGTACCTTCGGCACCGCCGCATTGGCGCTGGCGCAGGTGAAGGAGACCGCCAAGCGCCTCGACATCACCTTCAACGACCTCGTTCTCGCGATCGCGGCCGGGGGACTGCGCGAATTGTTACTGCGCTACGACGGAAGTGCGGACGAGCCGCTGAGCGCCGCGGTTCCGGTGGCCACCGACAAATCCGCCGACCGGGTCACCGGCAACGAGATCGGCGGCCTGTCGATTTCCTTACCGGTTCACGTCGCCGACCCGTTGGAGCGGGTTCGACTGACGGCGCTGGCAGGCCGCCGCGCCAAGGAGAACTATGAGTTACTCGGGCCAGATGTGCAGGGCCGGATGATGCAGTACCTGCCCACCGCCCTGGCTCCCGCGGCATTCCGCTGGCAGGGCCGCCGGGCCGACCGCAACAGGATCATGAACGTCGCGGTCTCCAACGTGCCGGGACCCCGCGAACGTGGCCACATCGGCGGCGCGCCGGTCAGCGAAATCTATTCCGTTGGTGTGCTTTCCGCCGGCAGCGCGTTCAACATGACGGTGTGGAGTTACGTCGACCAGGTCGACATCGCGGTGCTCTCCGACGACCGCACCTTCACCGATGTGCACGAGGCGACTGAGGCGATGGTGCGTGCGTTCGCTGAGATCCGCACCGCCGCAGGCTTTTCTGACGGCCTACAGACCGTCACCACGGCGATGCTGCCGGTGGCTCCACGGGCCTGATCAGCCGATGATCGGCAGCCGGCGCTGACTGCTCAGTCGCTTCAGCGCCGCGCTCATCACCGACCGCACGTGCGTGTCCACCTCGGCGATGTCGGGGTCTGGTCCGAAACGCGCGGCGATGTCGATCGGTTCGAGCACCTCGGTGATGATCTTGGAGGGCAGCGGCAGATTGGGTGGCATCAGCACACTGAGCCCGAACGGCACGCCGAAGCTCACGGGCAGGATGTCCATCCGAGCCTTGGTCAGCCCCAGCCGCTTCGCCAGCCAATTCCCCCGGGTCAGGAACAACTGAGTCTCCTGCGCCCCGATCGACACAGTCGGCACCAGTGGCACCCCGGTCTCCAGGGCGGTGCGGATGTATCCGGTGCGGCCGTTGAAGTCGACCTCGTTCTGCGCGAACGTCGGCCGGTACGAGTCATAGTCGCCGCCGGGGAACACGAGCACCACCGCACCGGAGGTCAGGGCCGTGGCGGCATTGTCGCGACTGGCTTCGATGACGCCGACCCGACGCAGCCAGCCGTCGAGCGGTCCGATGAACACCCCGTAGTGGGCCAGCGTGTAGAGCGGCCGGTCATACCCGAAGTGGCGATAGAACTCCGGGGCGAAGATCATCACGTCGGGGGTCAGCATGCCGCCGGAGTGGTTGGACACCACCAACGCGCCTCCCGTGGCGGGGATGTTGTCCAGTCCGCGGACCTCGGCTCGAAACCAGCGTTTCAGCACCGGTGAGACCGTGCGGATCACACGCGCGATGGAGGACGGATCCCACTTGGTGGTCTCGCCTTCTTCGGCCGGGTCGCCGCTCATTGTTCCCCCAGTGTCACTGTGTGTGCCGGCGGCTGTCTCTCCCGACGACCGTCACACCAGCGAATATACGACTCTCAAAAAACGAGAATACCATAATCAGACACCGACGATCCCCGGCATGGATTCCCAGCCGCGCACCGTCGAGGTGGGGCTGAGCTCCGCGTCGGTGAGGTCGACGAGTGCGTTGCCGAGGCAGAAATGGGTGCCGACGCCGAAACCCAGGTGCTGATGCGGCTGCCGGTGCACCTGCTGTCCGTAGTACTCGAGGTCGCGGGTCACGTAGCGGCTGATGTGCGGTGCGGGCGTGTGTCTGCTTCGTCAGCGGTCGAGAAACTCCAGGATCTTCGGCGCGGCTTGCACCCATGTGTCGAACAGGTTGAATCCCTTGGCCTTTCCCTGGGCCATGGCCTCGGAAGCGCGCTCCCAGGCGTCTTCCGGCCAGGGCGGATCGATCAGCTCAGAGCCTTTGATCAGGCACTGCACTTCCAGGGAGGTCCGCTTGGGGTGGTTGAGATCGTTCTTTCCGCCGCGGATGATCAACGTCGGAACGGCGAGATCGTTGAAGAGGGTGTCGTCGACGCCCGGGATGGTCTGGCCCGGTTTGGTGACGAATGCATTGAGCCAGCGCAGCATGATGTTGAGAAACTCGTCTTCAGTGAATCGCAGAAGCCGCTCCCGGTTGCGCGGATTGGCCTCGATACAACTGCGCCAGTCATTGACGGCGAGCACACCGGGCATTCCGCGGCCGCGCACGGCAAGGATGCTGGGCATGGCGTAGACGTGGCCGAGAACGTAGGTGCCGAAGATTCCGCCCACGATGTTCCACAGAACGAGTTTGGTGACCTGCTGCGGATACAGGATCGCGGTGAGCATGGAATCGCGTGCGCCGCCCGACCCCCCGGCCAGGATGCACGGGCCGATACCGAGTGCGGTGATCAGGTCGTCGAGGACGGCGGCTCGCATGTGCGACTCGGACTCGCCGAACAGCTGCACATCGGACTTCCCGCAGTTCGGTCGATCCCACAGCAGGACGCGGTAGCCGCCGTGGGCGAGCGCTTCGGCCAGCGGCCGCAATCCGGGAATGTCCTTGCTGAAGCGGCCGCCGGCCGTGAGGACGATGAAATCACCTTGCGCACCGACGATTTCGTAGACGACCTCGCCGCCGCGAATCTCGATCGTGCGCTCGCCGGATTGGCTGAGCTCAGGTGAAGTGGTCATCGAAAGCGATGGTGACACAACCGGCGCACGCGAGGCCCGGTATCTAAATAAATTCCTTGATTTAGTTTGACCTCTGGTGTTCACTATTAACGGTGAGCCCAGCCAAGGACCAGCGTACTGACCGGTCGTCTGTCACGCGGGATGCGTTGCTGGGCGCTGCCGAGCGGCTTTTCGCCGAACACGGGATGCACGCGGTCTCGAATCGGCAGATCAGCGAGGCCGCCGGCCAGGGCAACAACGCCGCCGCCTGCTATCACTTCGGCTCTCGTGCCGATCTGCTGCGTGCCATCGAGACCAGGCACCGCACCGCGATCGACGCGATCCGATCGCGCAAGCTCGAGGAGCTCGACTCCAGCCACGAACTCCGGGACTGGATCGGCGTTCTGGTCTACCCGTTCACCGAACACCTCGAAGCCCTGGGCGCCCCGACGTCCTATGCGCGGTTCGCCGCCCAGGCAATGGCCGACCCCACCTATCGGGACTTGGTGGTCGCCGGCGCGCTGACGTCGGATCTCATGCTGAAGACGGTTCGTGGCATCAACCGTTGCCTTCCGGACCGCCCGAAGCGCGTGCGTCTCGGCCGCTGGATGATGGCGTCGAACCTGTTGATGCATACCTGTGCCGAGATCGAGGGCGAGCTTGCGATCGGCAAGCCGTCGGTCAGTTCGAACTGGTCGGTGGTCGCCGAAGAGTTGATCACCGCACTCGTCGGACTGTGGGAGGCGCCGCCGGCCCGGCCGGCCAACACCACCTCGGCACGGCCCGGCCGCGACGCGAACTCCTCGATCACCGTCTGACCGCCGAATCACCGGCACCAATGAAAGTGTGACGCAAATGTCACTACCAACGAAACTGGCTTATCCCGCAGCAGGATTCGGAGCTCCTAAGAACCGCCGTGGCCGCGCCCGCGACAGATCGACCGGCCTGCCGCCAGGTACCGAGGTCTTCTCGGCCGACAACCACCTCTCGGTGGCGACGGACATCTTCTACGAAAGGTTCCCGGACGACCTCAAGGACGAGGCACCGCGGATCTGGTACGAGGACGGTGCCTACATGGTGGGCGTCAAAGGCCAATCCTTCGTCGTCGGTGATTTCAGCGCGGTACTGATGCAGTACGACGATTTGCCCGGCGCGGCCACCGGGGCCGCCGACATCGGCACCCGAATCCGTGAACTCGCCGAAGACGGGGTCGACAAGGAGTTGGCCTTCCCGAACGCGGTGCTGGCCCTGTTCCACTACCCGGACAAAGTGCTGCGGGAACGAATCTTCCGGATATACAACGAGTACATCGCCGGTATCCAGGAACGCGGAGGCGGTCACTTCCACGGTGTCGGGCTGATCAACTGGTGGGACCCCGCGGGGGCGAAGCGCACCCTCGAAGAGCTGAAAGCTCTTGGCATCAAAACGTTCCTGATGCCGTTGTATCCGGGATTTGACGACGACGGTGCGATCATCGACTACGGCAGCACCGCGATGATCCCGGTATGGGAGGCCATTGAGGACTCCGGCCTGCCGGTCGCCCACCACATCGGCGAGACCCCGCCGAAGAGCCCGTGCGAGATCGGCAGCGTGGCGGTCGCGATGATGATAAACATCGACTCGTTTCGAGACATGTTCGCGCGCTACATATTTTCCGGCATCCTGGATCGGCACCCGGGTTTGAAAGTCGGTTGGTTCGAAGGCGGAATCGCGTGGGTGCCGTCAGCCCTGCAGGACGGCGAGCATGTGCTGGCTTCGTATCGGCACATGCTCGATCATCCGCCGCGGCACGACATCCGTTACTACTGGGACACGCACATGTCCGCGTCGTTCATGGTCGATCCACTGGGCTTGAGCCTGATTGATCAGATTGGCGTCGGCAAGGTCATGTGGTCCAGCGACTATCCGCACAACGAAAGCACATTCGGCTATTCCGAGCAGTCATTGGCGACCGTGGTGGCTGCGCTGGGACCGGAAGACGGCGCGCGCGTCGTCAGCGGAAACATCAAAGAATTCCTGGGGTTGCCATGACAGCGTTCTCGATTCGCGCCGAGCCCGACCGCGCCCGGATGTACCGCGACGTCGGTGGCCGGATCCGCGCGGCGATGATCGACAGCGGCGTCGACGCTCTCATTTTGCTGATGAACGGTCACGTCAGCTACGCCACCGGGGCCAGCTGGCCGCTGCTCGACGCCGGGCTGTCACACCTCGAGCGTCCGGTGGCCATCGTGCTGGCCGACGACGAGCACCCGCACGTGTTCCTGCCGTTCCCCGAGGGTGCCGCCGCCGAGTTCGGCGTACCGGTCGACTATAGGCACCGCGCCGTATATCTCGAATTCGACGACGGCGTCGACAGTTTCGTCCAGTTTGCCGAGTCTGTGATCCGTCCCGGGGCGATCGTCGCCGTGGACGAGCTGACCGGGTCGATGCGACGATCCGGCAGCCGGTTGTTCGCCGACACCTCGATCGACGCCGCCGCCGTACTGGCCGCCGCCCAGCTGGTGAAGACGCCGGACGAGATGTCGGCGATGCGCCGGGCATGCCGGATCACCGAAGAGGCGGTGGTCGATGTGCAGAAGGCCCTGGCCCCCGGCGTGCGGCAACTCGACCTGTCGGCCCATTTTGCCCGGCGGGCATTCGAATTGGGTGCCACCTCCAACATGCTCGAGGCGATCTGGCAGGTGATGCCGAAGACCCGTGCCGAAGGCAGCTGGACCACTCACGGTGACCTCGCACTTCCGCTGTTGCCGACCGAACGTGCCCTCGCCCACGGCGACGTGCTGTGGACCGATGTCAGCATCACCTATGGTGGCTACTGTTCGGACTTCGGCCGCACCTGGATCGTCGGCAATCAACCCACCGCGCATCAGCAGGACCAGTACCGGCTGTGGCGGACCATCCTCGATGCGGTGCTGGCGGTGACGAAGGCCGGTGCGACATCGGGGGATCTGGCCCGCGCGGCGATCGCCGCGAACGGCGGCCGTAAACCGTGGCTCCCGCACTTCTACCTGGGCCACGGCATCGGCACCTACCCGGCCGAAGCGCCGATGATCGGCACGGATCTCGGGGAAGAGTTCGACGACAACTTCGTCTTCCCCGCGGGAATGGCCCTGGTGCTCGAACCGGTCGTCTTCCAAGACGGAACCGGCGGCTATCGCAGTGAGGAGATCGTGATCATCACCGAGGACGGGTACCAGTCGTTGACCGACTACCCCTACACCCCCTATGGCGACTGAAACCCTGCCCGACGAACGGGCCCTACGATTCGGTCGGCGCGAACGGGTGCTGGCCCAGATGGCGAATCATGACCTGGACCTGTTGGTGCTCGGACGACAGGCGAATGTGCGCTACGTGAGCGGAACTCCGCAGCTCTGGGTGGCCGGCACGCGCCCGTTCGGGCCGATCCTGGTGCTGGAGCGGGCAACCGGTGAAATTCATCTCAACAGCACCTGGGATGAGGGCGTGCCCGAAGAGATCGGCCGGGACCGGCTCTACGGCCTGTCCTGGAGCCCGTTCACCCTGACCGAGGTGCTCAAGGGTCTGTCTGTATCGGGGACTGCTCGTCGTGTCGGAACCGATGCGCTGTCACCGACATTCGCGCAGTTGTTGCCCGATGCTTTCCCCAACGCGGAACTCGTCGACGGCGAAGCGGCGATGCGGGCGGCTCGGCGGGTCAAGACCGCCGAGGAGATCACCGCGATCCGCCAGGCACTGGATGTCGCGCAGACCGCACTGTCGGCTGCCATCGGTGAGCTCCGTCCGGGCAGCCGCGAGCAGTCATTGCTGGGCGCCATGATGGAAGCCATGACGCTGGCCGGTGTCAGTACGCCGGCCACCCAGAACGGTGCGTGGGTGACGTCGCGGGAACATCCGTGGCGCCGCGCCCGTGAGGACCGGCGTATTCAGCCCGGCGACCTGGTGGCCTTCGCTGCCGGGGCGCTGGGCGGCGGGTATGTCGGCGAGGTCGGTCGCACCGCGGTCGCCGGGGACGAACCATCGGGTGCGGCCGCGCTGTTCGTGCGCTCGAAGTCGTTGACCGAGAAGCTGTTCGCCGCCTGCCGGGCCGGCGCACCGGCCGTCGGATTGCTCGACGCCTACGACCAGGCCGGCGAAGCGCTGCCGCCGATGCCGGTCGCGCACGGCCTCGGTATGGGATTCGATCCACCGGTGGTGTCGGCGGAGCTGGCTCGCTCCGTCGCCGACACCATTCTGGAAGCCGGGATGGTCCTGGCGGTCACGGGCTACGTGTGGCAGGAGGGTCTCGGAGCGGTGTTCACCCGCGACGCCGTACACATCACCGAGGACGGTCCGGTGTTGCTCACCTCATCGCAGGGCGGCCAGTAACGAACCGATGTCGCGGGTCCGCCAGAGATTCAGCACGTTGGTCAGCATCTGCAGGGGCGCGCGGATGCCTTCGTCGTCCTTGATCGCCGGGTCGAACCGGGTCATCGCTTTCGCAGGGTCGCCGAGGCGGGCGCGAATGAGCGCGGGCACATCGAGCAGCCACGTCGCGCCCATGATCGCGGCGTACTGCAGCACTTGAACGGTCAGCTCGTCGGGATCGATCCGCGGGCCGCCCGACACCTCGTACTCCTGCGCAAAGAGCGCGATGAGATCGTCGAAATGCTCGTCCCACAGCCCATTTTCGGCCGCCGACAGCGCACCCCACAACGCCATAGCGACGTTGAGCTGGCTGACACAGCCCCAGTCCATCAGCCCGCACTGCAACCGACCGTCGCCGTCGTGCCAGAACCAGGCGTTGTCGACGTTCGCGTTCCAGTGGCACAGGGCGATGTGATCGGTGCTGGCCGCCAATTGCGTCCAGAGCGCCTTCTCGCCGGCGACGATCAGCGGTATCTGATTCGCGAGACCGGGCAGGAACTCCGCGGCACAGATGTTGGCCGGCAACAGGTTCGGGTGGCTCTCGGCGAAGCCGGCCAGCCGGCTGAGCTGGCGGGACAGCTTGTTTTCACGCAGCGCAGCGCGCTCGCCGACGGTGGCGGCCTGCAGATCGACGGGAAACCGGGCGAACACGCTGTCCGCCGCATTGCGCCGATGCCACCCCGCCAGCCGGGCGAGCGACCTGACCAAGACCCGGTAATGGTCGAGGACACTCGGCATTTCGTAGTCGAGACATTTGTGGTGCTGCGGCTCCACGCCATCCACGCCGAACCGGATCCGTTCGGTGATCAGGATGCCGGTCCCGGTGCCGCCGTGATAGTCAGCGAACAGCGTGGCGGGCACGGTGATCGGGAAGTCGCTTCGCCGGGCGAGCTCGGCGAATCGCACCTCTGGCTGCATCTGGGTGCGGCCGACATCGCGGGCCGGGTCGTCGAGATCTCGGGAGAACTTGACGAAAAGCTCAGTGGGCAAACCGGGTTCGGGCGTGGCGTAATCGACGGACAGTCGCACCTTCCGGCCGGTGCTGCCCCCGCCGACCTCGGCGCACTCGGTGATGCGGGCGACCGAATTACTGCCCGCCAGCGTTCCGTAGGCGTGAAACGCCGCGGTCAGGAAGCGACTGCCCCGAGCTGTCAGGGACGCCGGATCCGCCGGCAGTTCGACGGCGGTGTCGTCGCCGAGGACCGAGTTGTCCACTACCAGGTCTGCTCGGCCGCACGCACCAGGATTTGGTTCACCGCGACGCGACGATCCCGAGTGACCATGTAGTGCACCGCATCTGCGATGTCCTCGGAGCGGAGCTTCGTCATCCCCGCGGTGCGTTCATCCATGGCGGCCTTGGCCTCCTGCGGAAGGTGATCGCCGATCTCCGTGTCGACGGTGCCGGGCCCGACGACCCCGACGCGGATCCGCTTGTCGAGAACCTCCTGCCGTAGGCCCTCGCTGAAAGCGTTGACGCCGAACTTCGTCAGCGAATATACGGCGGTGCCGGGCCGTGCCACCCAGCCTGCCGTGGAACTGACCGTAACGACGTCGGCACACCCGCGCGGTGAGTCGGCGGCCGCGGCGGCAAGGTGGGGCAGCGCGGCGTGCGTCGTGTACAGGACGCCCGCAATGTTGACCGACACCAGTTCATCCCAATCGGTCAGCGGCGCGTCGAGGGCCTGTCCCATCCGCATCAGGCCGGCGTTGTTGACCAGGATGTCGAGTCGGCCCCACTCCGCGAGGGTGGTTTCGACGGCCCGCTGCACCTGCCCCGGGTCGGTGACGTCGGCAGCAACCGCGACCGCGGATCCACCGGCGGCCTCGATCTCCGACTTGAGGGCCTTCAGCCGCTCGGCACGGCGGCCCAGTAGGGCGACCTTCGCGCCGTCAGCGGCAAGCGCGCGGGCGGTCGCGTTGCCGATGCCACTGCTGACACCCGTCACCAGTGCCACCGTCCCGGCCAAGGTGCCGGTCACGGTGTGGCCGCCGGACGGTGGTCAGCACCCACGAGTTCACTAAACACATAGGCGTCGTCCTCCCCGAGGTCTGGTGCGCCACGCTCAACGACGACCGGTGACCGACGCAGTCGCCAGGACGCGGCCAGCACCGGCCGTTGGCCTTCCCGGTGGTCAGAGACGAACCGGTAGGTTCCGCGCTCCCAGAGGAGTTCGTCACCGATGATGTCGACGGCGGTGGCGCATTTGGTGGCAGGCACACCCACATTCTGCAACCGGCCTGCCAGATTCGCGGCGTCATGAGTGAGGGTGAGGTTCCCGAGCACGGCATCGAGGGAGGCAGCGTTGGCCTGGCGGTCAGCGGCGGTCGAATAGCAGGGATCGTCGACGAGATCGTCCGCACCGAGCTCGGCGCACAAACTGCGGCATTCGTCATCAGTACCGACCGCGATGCTGATCCACTGGTTGTCGCGGCAGGGGTAACAGCCGTGCGGTGCGAAATCGGGATGACGGTTGCCGTCCGGGTACAGCGTGGCACCGGTCATGGTGTGTTCCACCAATCTGTCTCCGACCATCGAGGAAAGCACCTCGACCGCGGAGACGTCGACAAGTTGACCCGTACCAGTCTGGTCCCGGTGTAGGAGTGCCGCGATCGCCCCGACCGCCGCGGCGGCGCCGACGGTCGAGTCGCCGTAGCGCATGTTCGCTCCCAACGGTCGGCCGTCCTCGTATCCCACGAGCGCGGCCAGGCCGGCCAGGGCCGAGAACGAAGGGGCATAACCGGTTTGGTAGCCCAGAGGACCATCGTTGCCCCACATCTTGATCGACACCGCGATGATATCGGGCTTGATTGCCACGAGATCGGAATAGCCCAGCCCCTGCCGTTCCATGGCGCCCGGACGCAGATTGTTGACGACGATGTCGCTGTTGGCCACCAGACCGCGCAGCGCTGCCATCCCGGCCGGCGTCTTGATATCGAGGTCGACACTGAGGATCTCGGGATTGATGCTCAGGAAAAAGGGGGCGTGATCGATGTCGGACCCGCCGTACGCTCGCATCTCCTCGGGCAGTGCGGTGCATTCCACCTTGATGACTTCGGCGCCGAGTAGCGCCAACAGCTTCCCGGTGTAGGGTCCGGCCCACACCTTGGTCAGCTCGACGACTCGAACACCTTCGAGTGGCCCCCCGCGACGACGCGCGGGCGATTTGAGCTGGGGTGCTCGTACCGCGGGGCGCCGTCGAGGCGCAGCTAGGGTCTCCAGGACGTCAGCCGTGTGCTCACCCAATTGAGGTGCGGGCGTGCCCATCCGAGCGGGTGTGCCGCTCAGCAGATACGGGGCGCCCGGATAGGCGGCGGTACCGAGCACCGGATGTGTGACGTCGTGAAAGAACTGGCGGTGCTGATACTGGGGCGACCGCAGGAGGTCGTCGGGTCCGTTGACGGGGACCAACGCGAGCCCGAGCCGTTGAGCGGCCTCCGCAGTCTCCTCCCGTGGCCGGCCGGCGACCCATCCGGCGAAGTGCCACTTGAACGTCGCCACCTTCTCCGGCGTCACCGAGAACTCCAGCCAATCGTCATCGAACGCGTCGAGCCAATCAGCGTGCTCGAGCAGCGCTTCCAGCGCGAGCCAGTGATTGCGGCTGGTCATGTAGAGGTAGACGAACCCGTCGGCGCAGGCAAACATCGACGCGGGACCTTGCTGGTCGTAATCTTCGCGGGTTTCTTCCGGCGACACCTCACCGGTGATGAAGCGACCGAGGATGCAGTCGGCGCGAGCGACCTGCACGGCCTGCTGCGAGATATCGATGAATTCGCCTTCACCGGTGTGCATCTGGCGAAACAGTGCCGACATGACGCACAGCGCAGCGTCCAAGCCGGCCTCGTAGTCGACGGCGTAACGGCCCGGCCCCTTCAGCGGCGGCTTGTCCGGATCTGGATGGCTAGGCGTGTGGTAACCCCAGCCGCCGGCCTGGAAGACGTTGATGCTCTTGCTGTTCTGCAACTCGGGCGGAGCACCCGCGCCGAACGGGGTGATGGAGCAGAACACCACGCGCGGATGAAGGCTACTCAATCTTTCAGTGCCGGCGGGTGAGTGGTCGTCGATGACCGCGTCGGCGGTGGCGATCAGTTCCTCGACGATGGCGTCGTCGGGATCGAGTGCTGCCGAACGCTTGTCGGTGTTCAGGTAAGCGAACAGTGCACTGCGTTCGGGATCGGCTCCGATGCCCAGCAGGGGAGCCATGGCCCGGGTGGGACTGCCCCGCCCGGGCCGCTCCACTTTGATCACCTCGGCGCCGAGGCCGGCGAGTAACTTGCCGCCGTACTCACCGGCCACGCCTTCGGCCAGTTCAATGACCCGGAATCCGGTCAGCGCCGACACAAGAACTCTTCGCCTCAGGGCTTGGCGCGGCCCGACTTGCTCAGGCGCCACTCCGGCGGGAAGTTCATGTCGTTGTCTTTGACGACATTGTTCAGTCCCTTCTCGAAGGTTCCTGCAGTCAGGTCGACCGTGTTCGCCACGTCGTTGCGGATCATCGGCAGCATGCCCTCGACCATGCCGGTGAGCAGGCTGCCCATGTACTCGCCCTTGTGCTGCTTGTAGATCTCGAGGAAGCCCTTCTGCACGGCGACGGTGTCGGTGGGCCGAGACTTCGAGCACGCCATCGCATACTTGAGCGTCTCGGCCTCGAGGTCCTCCCGCGGTACCACACTGTTGATGAAGCCGCAGTCGTACATCTCCTTGGCGCTGAACGGCCTTCCGGTGAAAAGCATTTCGGAAAACTTGCGCAAGCCCATCGTTTCGGCCCACCACCACAGCCGCGGGCCCCAACCCACGTAGCGGAACGCCGGGTGGCCGAAGAGCGCGTCGTCGGACGAGACCACCAAGTCAGCGTCACCGGCCTGATAGAAGTGCCAGCCGTAGCAGTAGCCCTTGGCTTCGATGATGCTGACCTTGCGCAGTTCCTGCAGCGGCCGATTACCCGCGCGGGCCTTGGCGTAGAAATCGGTGACGGTGGACAGGTAGCGGTAAGACCCGCCCGGTGGGTACTTGACGTCGTCGTCGTTGATCGCCAGCTCGTGCGGCAGCGGCATCCCGGGGTTCTCGATCATGCCGCGCTGCTCGGGCAGGTCACCTCCGCTGCCGAAATCGTCACCCTCGCCACGGATCACGACGACCTTGACGTCGTCATCGACGTTACACTTGTGGATCATGTCGGCGTAGAGCTGCCGCATCCCCAAGGACGTCGCGTTCTGGGCATCCGGTCGGTCGAAGGTGATGTAGGCGATCCGGTTCTCGCGGTCCTTCTCGAACCTGATGAACTGCGCCGCTTCCTTTTTCATTTCCTCGTAGTCGAATTCGGGCATATTCACTCCTTTGTGGTTTGACGTGCGATCTGCTGGTTGAGCAACGCGCCCGCGTCAGACGGGCAGTCCATGCAGGCCTACCTCCCGTTCACGGTCGTGAGCCCGACGTGTCCCCGCGGTGGCTGGCGCATCCGCCCAGTCCGTAACTGACGGTAGAACTCTGAGGTCCTCGCGGTCTCCCGAAACGGTGACCGCTCGCAGCAGCGGTTGCTCCGCCGGTTCCGGGGGTATGCCGTCGGCGCGGGCGGCTCCGAGTATGCGCAGCGCCAGGTCGTGCTCGACGGCGCCTTCTGTGGCGAAAACACCGACATCCCAACCGGTTAGCGATCGGTCACAGATCAGTCCGCCCGTGCGGGCGATGGCCTCGGGGAGGGTCGAACAGACCACATTCATGCGGTACCGGGTCAGCATGCGGGCTCGACTGCGGGATAGCTGACGCCGGTGAGGCGCTCCGACAACTGCCATACGCGGCGGCATTGGGCGAGGTCGAGTGCCAGCTGGGGAAGCTTGGCGAAAGTGACCCCGCCGCCGGCGGTTTCGTAGAGTCCACGGGGACCGTAGTACACCGCCCCGGCCGCATCGGGCGACACCGCGGCGTACAGGGTGGGCTTGATTCCCTCGTCCACGTCGAGCCACATGAATGGCAGTAGTCGCCAAGTGAGTTGGGTGAGCCGGCTGCTCAGAGTCGGCTTCTCCAGGCCGTACGAGGCGCCGCTGAGCAGATTGGTCTTGCTCAGTCCCGGATGTGCGGCGTTGGAGGTGACGCCCCACTGGCCGGCCTTGCTGCGTCGTTCCAGTTCGAAGGCGAACATCAACTGGCTGAGTTTGGCGATACCGTAGGAGTGCATCGGCTTGTATCCGCGTTCGGCGTTGACGTCGTCGAACCGGATGTGTTTCTGGGTGGCCGCGATGCTGCTGACGGTCACCACCCGGCCGCCGCGAAGCAGTGGCAGCAGCCGACCGGTCAGGGCGAAGTGGCCCAAATGATTAGCGCCGAACTGTAATTCGAATCCGTCGCTGGTTTCCTGTCGGGTCGGCGGGGTCATCACCCCAGCATTGTTGATCAGGACATCGACCGGCCTGCCTTCGCTGACCAGCTCGTCGGCGAAGGCCTCGACGCTGGCCAGTGAGGCCAGGTCGATCAGCCTGACGCTGACTTTCGCCGCCGGCGCCGACTGCCGGATCTGCGCAGCGGCGGCCTCGCCTTTGGGGCTGCTGCGCACCGCCATCACGACGTCGGCACCAGCGGCTGCCAGCCGCTTCGCCAAGCCGAAGCCCAGACCGCTGTTGGCTCCGGTCACCACCACCTGCTTGCCGGACAGATCCGGCACAGCCAACGTCAGATCGGGACGGTTCACCAGATGACCGGCAGCTCGTGTAGCCCATAGGCCAGCGCATCGTGTTTGAACGGCAACTCACTGACGGGCACCGCGGGCTGCAGCGTGCGAATCCGGCGGAACAACGTCGGTAACACGATCTGCAATTCCATCCGGGCGAGCTGGCCACCGACACAGGAATGCCTGCCGTAGCCGAACGCGACGTGCGGCCCGTCGTCTCGGTCCAGCTTGAGCCGGTCGGGGTTGGGGAATTGGCGAGCGTCCCAGTTCGCGGGCGCCACATCGAGGATGATGCCCTCGCCGGCCGTGATGACACCGCCACCGACCTCGATGTCCTCGGTCGCGATGCGCCGCTGACCGGTCTGGATAATGCTGCAGTACCGGAGCAACTCCTCGACCGCCAGCGCGACCACCTTCGGGTCCTCGGTGTCCCGGAGGGCGGCCAGTTGCTCGGGGTTGTCGAAGAGTGCCGCGATACTGACCGAAATCTGACCGGCAGTCGTCTCATGCCCGGCGATCAGTACACCGGTGGCCAACTGGGCGGCTTCCTTCAGGGAGATCTCTTCGTCCTTGACCCGCTCGGCCAGATCGGACACCAGGTCCTCAGCGGGGTCGTCCATCTTCTTCTCGAGCAGCGCCTTCAGGTACTTGGCCAGCGCCCCAGCGCCTTTCGCAGCGTCCTCGGCAGAGGCATTGCGGGCCATGCCCTTGTGGGACTGTTCCTGGAAGAAATCGGCGTCCTCATAGGGCACACCCAGAAGGTGGCTGATCACCAGCGACGGCACCGGCAGTGCCAGAGCGCTGACCAAGTCGGCCGGCTGCGGGCCGGCCAGGATCGCGTCGATGTGGTCATCGGTGATGTTCTGTACCGCTGCGCGCAGCGCCTCGACCCGCCGGTAGGTGAACGGCCTGGACAGCATGCGCCGGTAGAAGGTGTGTTCCTCGGCGTCGGAGGTGAATACCGAGCGGGGACGGCGGTGCACCGTGGACTGCATGCCCTCGTTCCAGTGCGGATACCCCGGCTTCCGGTCGTCGACGCTTGCCCGGCCGTCGGCGAACAGCGAGCGGGTCGCCTCGTAACCGGTGATCAGCCAGGGCGTGCTGCCGTCCCAGATCCGCACCCGGCCCATCTGAGCAGTTTCGTTGAAGGCCAACGACTCTCGTGGCGGATCAAACGGGCGCCCCGCGGCGCGGGACATCGGGAACTCGGGCACATCCGACGCACCAGCCGCAGTCACAGGTCTCAGTGAACAACACCCGCGTCAGTAAATCAATCAATTTATTTCATTAGGCGGTCGGCCAATGGCGTCGTCCACGGCGAGTTCGGCGCGCATTCCGCCGCTCAGCGAACGGAAACGCGCCGAAATCGCAGGGGGACCGCTTCGATGCGCGCCGGGACATGCTTATGCCACGGCGTGCCGGCGTAGGGGTCACGCCAATCGGTGGAGGTCAGCGCATTCGGCGCGACTCCGGGAACCGTGCGTTCGCCGTCGGCGTCGACGTAGTCGAGACCGAAGCCGTTGGGGAGGGCGGCATGCCCGGGCAGCATGGTCTCGCTGATCTCGACGGTGGCCTCGGCGCTGCCCGCCGCGGTGGTGATCCGGGCCCGGCCGCCGTCGGCCAGGCCGAGAGCTTCGGCGTCTTCGACACTGATACGCAGCGCGCCGTCGGCGTCACGCTTGCGCCACGACGGATCCCGCAGGATGTCGTTGGCGGTGAACGCGCGGCGCTCACCGGCGGACAACACGATCGGGAACTCCGGGTTGGTCAACTCCGGCCGGTGATCCGCCAGCGCGCGGATGTCGTCGAGCATCTCAGGGATCACCAGCGCGATCTTGCGGTCGGCGTGGCTGATCAACGCCCAGTCATCGGCGTACTCATGAATGCTGAACGTCACCCCCGACGTGCCGGCCAAGATCGCGTCGAACAGTGCATTGCCGTCGGCGTGCCCGGCCCGGCGCACCGCGTCGGGATAGGTGACCGCAGCCTTCTGCGCCAGCCCCCATAGGGCGGCCGCACCGGCCAGACCCTCGGGCAGGGTCGGGCCCAGCGTTTCGTACAGCACGAAGGGCAGCACCTTGCCCAGCGCCGGGTTGGCGGCCAGCTCGGTGAAGAAGGCTTGGGTGTAGGCGTCGCGGCCCTGCTTGGCGGCCTCGCGCAGCGGACGCAGGTCGTCATCACTGACGACCCCCAGCGCGCGCACCAGCCGTGCCCAGATCTCGGGCTCGGGCAGCGTGCCCGGCGTCGGCTCGAAAAGCCGATGACGCAGGTGAAACTCGTTACGCGGGAACTCGAAATTGAAGAACGTGGCTTCGGGCTTCTCGAACTGATTCGCCGCGGGCAGCACGTAGTGTGCCAGTCGCGCCGTCTCGGTCATCGCCACGTCGACCACCACCAGCAGTTCCAGCGACTCGAACGCGGCGCGGCAGTTCTCGGAGTCGGCAATGGAGTGGGCGGGGTTGGCGCTCTCGACGAGCATGGCCCGGAACCGGTCGGGATGGTCGGTCAAGATCTCCTCGGGCACCACGTTCGACGGCACCAGTCCGGCGATGATTGGCGCGCCGGTCACCGGGGTGCGCCCGACGCCACTGCTGCTGAACAGCGGCGCAAACGACGAATGCAGGTGCTGCCCACCGGGTTTGGCGAAGCTTCCGGTCAGGATCCACAGCAGCTTGTTGAGGTAGGAGCACAGGGTGCTGTTGGGCGCCTGCTGAACGCCGAGGTCCTCGAACACCGCGACGGAATCGGCACAGCCGATACGGCGGGCGGCGGCTCGCAGCAACTCCTCGTCGACTCCGCTGCGTTCGGCGTACTCGGCGACCGGCACCGTCGTCAAGACCGCGCTGACCTCGTCGGCGCCGTGCACGTGCTCGGTCAGAAATGCTTCATTGCACAGGTTTTCCTGCACCAGCACGGCCGCCAGCGCGGCCAGGCACCAGGCGTCGGTACCGGGCTTCACTCGGAGGTGGAAGTCCGCCATCTTGGCGGTGTCGGTGAGCACCGGGTCAATGACGATCATCGAGCGGGCGGGGTCCTTGGCGATGTCGTTGAGCACGGTGCGGGCGCGAGGGAAGCTCTGCGACATCCAGGGGTTCTTGCCGACGAACACCGACACCTCGGCATGCTCGAACTCGCCGCGGGTGTGGCCGCCGTACATTTGCATGTCCACCCAGTTCTCGCCGGTCTTCTCCTGCGCCAGGGCATTTGACCGGTACCGTGAACCGAGGAGCTTGAGGAACGCGCCGCTGTAGGCGCCGCCCAGGTGATTGCCCTGACCACCTCCGCCGTAGTAGAAGATCTTCTCCCCGCCGTAGGTGTCGGCGATGCGCCGGAAGCCTTCCGCGATCTCGACGACTGCGGTATCCCAGTCGATTTCCTCGTAACTGCCGTCTGGCCGGCGACGCATCGGGGATGTCAGCCGGGCCCGGTTGTTCTGGTAGTGGTCCAGGCGCAGGGCCTTGTTGCAGGTGTAGCCCTGCGACGCGGGATTGTCCTTGTCGCCGCGGATGCGGGCCAGGGTTCGGCCCTCGGTTTGGACCACGATGCCGCAGTTGCATTCGCAGAGGATGCAGGCGGTGGGTTGCCAGTCAGCGGACATCGAAATCTCCTAGTTGGGCAGTTCGGCTTCGAGCAGATTGCGCAATTGCCGGTGAACGATGTCGAGCGGTTTGGTGTCGCGCGCGGCGCGGGCGAGCACGATGGCGCCTTCCAGGGCGGCGGTGGTCGTCACCGCCATTTCCTCGGCGCGGTCGGTGGCGACGCCGTCGGCGATGAGACGCTGGGCGATCAGGTCGTTCCAGCGGGTGAACGCCTCGGCGGCCCGGTCGATCAACGGGTTCGTGTTGCCCGGTTCGCCGGATTCCACGGCGACGGCCAGCACCGGGCAGCCGGCGCGGTAGTCGGTTTCGACAAGGTTCTTGCGATAGAAGCGGGTCAATCCGTCGAGCATCTCCGTGCTGCTGGACGCCTTGGCCAGCTTGGTGGCGACGAAGTCGGCGACGTAATCAACTGCCTCGCTGAGCAATTGGGTGCGGCCGCCGGGGAAATAGTGGTAGGCCGAGCCGCGCGGTGCCCCGCTGTGTGCGAGAACGTCGGCGATCGCCGTCGACTGCGCTCCGCGTTCGCGGATCAGCAGTGCGGCCGAGGCGACCATCCGTTCGCGGGGGCTCGTCATGCCTATGTATGTAACCATACATAATCGACCGACACCAGAGTCGAACCGGACGTAGCGGGCGAGCGCGGCAGCGGTACCGTCGCGCAAATGTCGTACTTCAGCCGGGTGTCGAGCAGTTCGTATCGAGCCGGAGAGCATGCCGGCGGCGCCTGGAACCTCGCCGAACAGCACATCGCGCCGTCCTTCGGCCTGCTCGCGCATGCCATCGAGACCGACCGCGACGCGCGCGGCAACGGGCATCTGGTGATCGCACGGCTCAGTTACGACATCCTCGGCACTGTGCCTACCGACGTCGTCGTCGAGATCGATGTGCGGGTGCTCAGGCCGGGCCGGACCATCGAACTCGTCGAAGCCACGTTGACCTACCAGGACCGGGCGGTGGTGCTAGGCCGGGCGTGGTTGATGAAGCAGTACGACACGTCGGCTTTGCGCGGCAGCGGCCTGCGGCCGATCCCGCCGCCTCAGGCCATGCCGGACTGGAACCCGAGTGGGGTGTGGCCGGGTGGCTTCATCGCGTCGGCGGAGGTGCGGCGCGCCGAGGAGGCACCAGGGCGGGCGGTGTACTGGGTGCGCACCGGAGTGCCGCTGCTCGATGAGGAGCCGGTGAGCTCACTGGCGCGTGCTGCCGGGCTCCTCGACATCGCCAACGGCATGACGGTCCTGGTGGATCCGCGCGAGGTGGCCTTCCCCAACCTCGACCTCACCGCGCACTTCTTCGCCACGCCGGTGGGTGAGTGGGTGGGTTTCGACACTGCGGTCTCGATCGGTTCTAATGGAACCGGCCTGACGCACAGCATCATTCATGACGAGACGGGGCCGATCGGTGCGCTCTCGCAAAGCTTGACCGTCCGGCCTGGCGCCGGCATCGGATGAGCGTCAGACCGCCGCGAAGTTGATCGTGCTGGTGGCCGCCAGTTCGTTGTCCTCGCCGCGGTGAATGTCCACCTGCACAACCACTGAGCGCTTGCCGGTGCGCAAGATCTTCGCGACCGCGCGGGCCGGACCGACCTTGATCGGCCGCAGGTAGCGGACGAACAGATCGGTGGTCGCGATACCGAATCCGAACGGGGTGGCGCGGGAGGCCAGCTGGCCCGCGGCCACGTCGGCCATCGTGGCGATCAGTCCACCCTGCAGTCCGCCGGCGGTGTTCTTGGTGCGTTCATCCACCGGCATCTCCAGGACGACGGTGTCGTCCGTCGACTCGACGATCTGCAGGCCGAGTTGGTCGAACAACTCCCGAAGCGAACGAGGTGCCGTCATGGAGAATGACGTTACCGCGCGAGGACAGAACGCTAGGCCCGGACCTTCGCGGCGGCGGTTTCCGGCATCGGTTCGTAGCGGGCGAAGGTCCGAGTGAACGACGCAGCCCCGTGGGCAAGGCTGCGCATATCGATCGCGTATCGGGTCAACTCGACCTGCGGCACCTCGGCGTGAATCAAGGTGTGGTTCTCACTGGCCTGCTCGGTACCCAGCACCCGGCCGCGGCGGCCGGACAGGTCGCCCATCATCGCGCCGACAAGGTCGTCGGGCACATCGATGGTGACCTCGTCCACGGGCTCGAGCAGGTCGATCCGGGTCTCCGCGGCGGCTTCCCGCAGCGCCACCCCGCCGGCCATCTGGAAGGCCATGTCGGAGGAGTCGACGCTGTGCGACTTGCCGTCGACGAGCGTCACCCGGATGTCGACGACCGGATACCCGGCGTGCACGCCGCGGTCCATCTGGGCGCGGATTCCTTTCTCCACGCTGGCGATGAACTGCCGGGGCACCGCGCCGCCGACAACCTTATCGACGAATTGGAAGCCGGCGCCGCCGGGCAGCGGTTCGACTTCGATATCGCACACCGCGAATTGGCCGTGGCCACCGGACTGCTTGACGTGGCGGCCGTGTCCTTTTGCCGGGCCGCCGAAGGTCTCGCGCAAGGGGATTCGCACCTCGACGGTGTCGACGTTGACGCCGTAGCGATTCGCCAGCGCGTCGAGCACCACACTGGAATGTGCCTCGCCCATGCACCACAACACGATCTGGTGGGTCTCAGCATTCTGTTCGATGCGCAGCGTCGGGTCCTCGGCCGCCAGCCGCTGCAAGCCGACCGAAAGCTTGTCCTCGTCGGTTTTGGCGCGGGCCGCAATCGCCACCGGCAGCAGTGGCTCCGGCATCGTCCACGGCTTGAGCAACAACGGATCAACCTTGTCCGACAACGTGTCTCCGGTCTCGGCGCGGGTGAGTCGGCCGATCGCGCAGATATCGCCGGCTACCACGTGAGTAGCCGGCCGCTGTTGCTTGCCCAGCGGGAACGACAACGTCCCGATGCGTTCGTCCTCGTCGTGGTCGGCGTGCGTGTTCGCCTCGAAAAAGGCCGAAAAATGGCCCGACACATGCACTGTCGTGTCGGGCCTGATGGTGCCGGAGAACACCCGGACCACGCTGACCCTGCCGACGTAGGGGTCCGACGTCGTCTTGACCACCTCGGCCAGCAGGGGTCCGTCCGGATCGCACGCCAGACCCGGGCGGCCCACCCCGTGCGGGTTGTAGACCTCGGGCAGGACGTGTTCGGGCGGTGAAGGGAACCCGCGGGTCGCGACCTCGAGCAGCTCAACGGTGCCCACCCCGGTGCTGCTGCACACCGGGATGACGGGGAAGAACGACCCACGCGCGACGGCCTTCTCCAGATCGCCGATCAGCACCGCCTCATCGATCACCTCGCCACCGAGATAGCGCTCCATCAGTGATTCGTCCTCGGACTCCTCGATGATGCCTTCGATCAGGGTGCCGCGCTGCTCCTCGATCTGGTCGGCGTATGCGGCGTCGGGCGGGTGGACGGTGCGCGTGCCGCCGCGGTAGTCGTACTGGCTTCCCGACAGCAACCCGATCAACCCCTTGTCGATCGGCAGATAGAGCGGCAGCACCTTCTCGCCGAACGCGTCCTGCGCGGCGCGAAGAGCGGTGTCGTAGTCGGCGCGGGCGTGGTCGAGCTTGGTGATCGCCACCGCTCGGGGCATGCCGACGTCGTCGCACTCGTGCCACAGCGCCTTGGTCGCTTCGTCGACGCCCTCATTGGCGGCGATCACGAACAACGCGCAATCGGCGGCCCGCAGGCCGGCCCGCAATTCGCCGACGAAGTCGGCATAGCCGGGAGTGTCGATCAGATTGACCTTGATGCCCTCGTGCGGGATGGGTGCGAGCGCGAGCCCCACCGATCGTTGTTGGCGGATCGCCGCGTCGTCAAAGTCGCACACCGTGGTGCCGTCGATCACCGAACCTGCCCGTGACAGCACACCGGAGGCGACCAAAAGGCCTTCGGCAAGGGTGGTCTTTCCCGCACCCGACGGGCCGACGAGCACGACGTTTCGAATGGCGGCGGGACCGTCCGCGGCGGGAGCCGATCGGGCGGCCGGGGAAGTGTTCGTCTTGTCAGCCATGACAAACCTCCTGGCGCGCGCAGGCGCGCCGAATCGATATAGCCACCCTTCACCCGTAGGCGTCGTGGGCACAAGGGGCGTAGCGGAATTCAGGCGATGGGCGACGACATCCGGGTCGGCTCGAGCCGGCCGCGCAGCACTTCCCAGGAGTGCTCGGTCCAGTACGCGCGCTCGGCCGGGTCGGCTTGGTTCAAGGCCGCGTCCGAGCACAGCGCGCGTCCGTCGGCGGCCTTGGCCCGATCGGCAAGGCGCGCAGCCTCGTTGACCGCGTCACCGATCACCGTGTACTCGTAGCGTTGTTCGGCACCGAGGTTTCCGGCGAACACCTTCCCGGCGGATACCCCGATGCCGAAGTCCACGACCGGCAGCCGGCGCAGTGCGACCGTCAGCGATCGGGCGGTCGCGAGCGCATCGGACGCCGAGTGCGCGCTGGGCAGCGGTGCCCCGAACACCGCGAGCACCGCATCACCCTGAAACTTGTTGATCAGCCCCTGGCGCTCGTCAACGGCGTCCACGACGATCTGAAAGAAGTTGTTGAGCACCTCGGCCACCTGGGTCGGCGAGCGGCTCTGCGCCAGCTGGGTCGAGCCGACCAGGTCGACGAACAGGACGGCTGCCTCACGGACCTCGCCGGTGAGGCTGTCGGCGTCGCTGACCGCGCGCAGCGCCACGTCTGTCCCCACGTGCCGGCCGAACAGATCGCGCAGGCGGTCGCGTTCGGCGAGTCCGGCGACCATTCGGTTGAAACCGCTTTGTAGGCGACCGATTTCGGAACGTTCATAAACCTCGACCCGGGTGGCGATCTGGCCGCGCTCGACTTTGGCCATGGCGGCGACCACGTCATGCACCGGATCGGAGATCGACAGGGCGGCGATGGCCATCCCGCGCAGCCCGACCAGGACCGAAATGACCGAGAGCACGATCACGGGTATCTCGATCGACGCGTTCTTTTGGATGATCCAGCCGGTCGATCGCATCAGCACCACCACCGCGATGCCGATGCTCGGCAGCGCACTGGTCATCAGCCACATCAGTAGCAACCGGGGCAGAACTCCCGGCGCAGTGTCGCGACCGGATGTCGAGCCCATGACGGCCGCGGTGATGGGGCGCATAGGCCGCTGGATGAGCAGCAGCGCCGCGCCGGTGGAGGTGGTGAGGCCGAACAACACCGACATCCCGATCAGCCACGCGGCCACCACACCGCCGTCACGGTTGATGACGAACAGGATCGTGCCGCTGATCAACCAGATGATCGTCAGCAAGGCCGATTGGTGACGCAGGAACCGCTCGACGAACAGCCGGTCGGCCTGCGTCGGCGGCTCACCCGCGGTGAACCAGCGCAGCTTGCGATCGACGACCAGGATCGCGTAGCCGATCGAGCCGGCGAAGCCGACCACCGACAACGCGATCGAGGCAACGAGGGTGTCGGTTCCGAAGACGGTCTCTGCTTGCGGCACCAATTCGTGACGTAGCGGCATCACCAGGAAGGTCAACTCGACTGCCGCCAGGATCTGGGCGAGCACAAGAGCCAGGGCGTAGCGGACCCTGAGCCTGCTCGCCGTCATAGCTTCTGACGCTACTGGCACCACTGGGCAGAATCACGCTCTCCGAAATTGAGAGTAGTCCTTTCGCCCGCGCGCCCCGCTGCGTAACATCCGCGCTGTGAAGTTCGGGATTCCGCTGGGTGGTGTACACCCCGGCCTGTGGCGTGACCTGACGGTGCGGGCCGAGGAGCTGGGCTTCGAGTCGGTCTGGCTCCCGGAGCATCTGGTGCTGCCTGCCGAGATGTCCGGCAGCCCTCATCACGGCGACAGCCACCCGCCAATCCCGTCGAAGACCCCGATGTACGACGCGATCGCCTACCTGTCCTATCTCGCGGGGCAGACCAGCACCATCCGGATGGGTACCTACGTTTACAACATCGGCTTGCGGCACCCGTTCGTCAGCGCCCGTGCCGCCGCGACGCTGGACATTGTTTCCAACGGCCGGTTCGACTTCGGTATCGGTGCCAGCTGGCTGCGCGAGGAGTGGGACGCCGCCGGGCTGGATTTCAGTACGCGCGGCGCCCGCGTCGACGAAGCCCTCCAGGTGTGCCGGGCGCTGTGGACCGAGCCGACCATCGAGCACCACGGGCGGTTCTTCGATTTCGACGCCGTCGCGTTCGAACCCAAACCAGTCCAGCCGGGTGGGCCGCCGATCCACGTCGGCGGTGACGGACCGTCGGCATTGCGTCGGGTGGCGCGCTTCGGTTCGGGGTGGATTCCGATGAACCACACTCTCGATGAGATCCCCGGTTCGGTGCAGAAGCTCTCCGCACTGTGGGCCGAGCACGGCCGCACGGGCAAGCCCGACGTCACCACGTCAGCGCCGGCCGATTCGCCCGAGGATGTGCGACGGGCCGCCGACGCGGGCATTGACCGGATGATCGTCATGCCGTGGCGGCGCACCCGCGAGGCGCTCGACGGCATCGCCCGGTTTGCCGACGACATCCTGACGCGAAGCAGTTAGCGCGGTGACGATCGCGCCGTCGGACGTTCTGCTCACCGATCGGGTGGCCGTCGTTACCGGCGGCGGCACCGGCATCGGCCGTGGAATCGCCGACGGACTGGCGCGATTCGGGGCCAAGGTCGCCATCTGGGAACGCAACGCTGAGACATGCGCGACCACGGCTGACGAGCTGGGTGTGCTCGGCATCGTGGCCGACGTCCGCGACAGCGAGCAGGTCGACGCCGCGCTCGAACGCACTCGTGACGAGCTCGGCCCGGCTGAAATCTTGGTCAACAACGCCGGCGGCGTGTTCGCCTCGCCGCTACTCGACACCAGCGAGAACGGCTGGGATGCCTTGTACAGGGCTAACCTTCGCCACGTCCTGCTGTGCACGCAGCGGGTGGCGCGGCAGCTGGTTGCCGACGGTCGCGGCGGCAGCGTCATCTCCGTGACCTCGATCGAGGGCGTGCGCGCGGCACCGGGTTACGCGGCCTACTCCGCGGCGAAGGCCGGGGTGATCAACTACACCCGCACGGCGGCCTTCGAGCTGGCGCCGCACGGTATCCGGGTCAACGCGATCGCACCCGACATCACCGTCACCGAGGGACTGCTGGCGCTGTCTCCGGACGGGATGCGCCCCGAACTCAGCCAGGCCGTCCCGCTGGGGCGGCTCGGCCATGTCGACGAAATCGCCTCGGCGGCAGTCTTTCTCGCCTCCGACATGGCCCGCTACATCACCGGTCAGACGCTGCACGTCGACGGCGGCACGCAGGCGGCCGGCGGTTGGTACCACGCGCAGGGCGGCGCCCGGTTCGGACCCGCCTAGCCTGCGCCGAGCGTAACGCCAGGGCGTGATTCGGCCGCTCAAAGTCAAGCGGTTAGCGCAACGCGGCTAGGCAGCTTGGTCGAGGAGTGCGGCTAAGCGTTGGGCTGGGGTGTCGAGATCGAGCGTGGGCCGGGGC
>NZ_NPKT01000025.1 GCF_008329565.1 Mycolicibacterium sp. P1-5 | reverse complement strand
ATCAAGGCCCAGTCTTCCAAGGAGATCACCCATCCAATCTGATTGGGTGGCCTACTTTTCAACCGTCGCGACTGGCCGGGTTCTCAACCGTCGTCAACACCGAAGCTGAATCCGAGGGTCGATCCCGTCATCGGCTCTCGTCCTCGTGGCCCTTGTCTAGTTGCACCAGCTCCTGAAGTGGCCAAGCCACATCCGGACGACTGCTCGTGCTAGGAGGATGCGCTTACCATCCATCCCTGTCGACATGACCGCCTGCGTACTAGCCCAAAGCACTTCTCTGCGCTCGTCATCAGACTGGATTACTTCCGCCAATCTGTCGGCGTCGACAGCCGCCGCCACAATCCCAACGAACTCTTCAGCGTCCCTCTGGCGTCTTGGGATAAGACCGTCCAGGCGCACCGCTCCGGTCGCGACCAGGCCGGGAAAGCCCTTGGACGCGACCACAATCGCACCAGGGATGGCAAGGACGTGTATTGATTTCTTCGCCCACTCCGAGGTGTCTTCGTCGGTCATGGTGGTGATGCAAAGGGGGAGCAAATGCAGAGGTTCGTCGCTTCGAGGTCGCTGGTGCTTCACCTGTCGAGCACACGACTCCATAGGGCTGGGTCTGCGAATAGGCGTAGTCCGCTAGATCAGAGACGTGAAGGCGGATCGTAGTCTGGGCGAGCCAATCGCGCCGCCAGCTCTTCTAGCTGCTCAGGATCTATCGGCTTCCCGCCGACGGATTCCTCGTTCGTTGGCGCTTCCGCATTCATTTCGGCGACGAGCCGCAGAGCCTGCTTCAGCTCGTTTGCTTCAAACTGCTCGTTCGCGTGGGCGATGGCTCTGTCGACCTCTCCGACGAGGCCCTCGATGTCCGACGCGGGTACCTCGAAATGAACATCCACGGTAAAGGAAGGCCCGCCCGCCGACCAGCAGCGGTGAAACTCCATCTCTTCAATGATGGGTCCGAAGTAGTTGTGCCACAATCTATGTGGCCGCGGCGCGTAGCTGACGACGAGCCACACGGACCCTTCTGGTAGGCCTGAGAGCTCGGTGTCGATGTCGAGGGCTCCGACGCGACAGACAGGCTCCCAGGTCGAAACAATGTCCTGGGCGCTGGCCTTCAAGTCCGCAGCATCGTCGTAATCCTGCGCCAAGTAGGGAGGACCATTCTGATCGATCACCCGGACTTCCTCCGCGGTGATCCTCCGGACCTGCGGAAGAGGTTGGAAACGATCGGCTTTGCGCACGGGAACGGGATCTGTGGTTAGCACCCGCTCAATCTTGCCGCCGAAGTGCTGCTTCCACTGGCGACCGGCAGCGTCGGTGTAGTGGACCGCGAACGATATGCCAGCCCAATTGAACGTGTGCAGGGTGACGAGGGTGAACCAAGCCTCCTCGTCGGTGTGACTGCGGAACGGAACGAGAAGCTCGCCGTCGGGAAGATACTCATGCAGCCTGTTGTCAACCGCTACCAGATCGGGCGTGCGACGTTCCAGCGTGCCATCGACGTCACACGGGGAGTCTGCGAACGGCACGGTTACGTCAAAGAACACGTCCTTACTGCGATTTTCGATACGAAAGGACGCTAGCGACATGAGGCCGTTTGGAATTTCGATTTTGTAGATGGTCAACAGTCTTGCTTGAGCCATGTCATCGTCTGCTCTTAGATCCGCGGCGGTCTGCCGGTCTGCGCGGGCTTGGGCACTCGTGACGCGAACACCCATGGCAGTGATGAGAAACGCTGTGGCGGTGGCAATACCTGCGGCCCATGTGCCCCACGAGCTGTACCAGTCGGCGGTGTTGCGCCCCGGATAGAACACCAAACCTCTAACTAGAAAGGCGACGAATGCCAGCGCGAACACTCCCGAGATTGCGAGCGCACTGACGAGGGTGAGGTGGAACTGCCGTTCCTCGGCAAGTTGTCGTCTGGGTTCGTCGTTGTCCACTTGCGCCTCAAACTTCTCGTCGTCACTTCCTCGATGAGCCATGCCCCGCCAAACCATTTTGCCCGCCGCCGAGCGACAGCAGGTCCATCACCGTAGAGCACGTGATCGTTGGAATGAGCATCCGAGAGCCTCGGGGCCTCCCGCATCCGTTTGATCCGTAACGGTCTACAGCACGGGACAGCCGACTAAGACACCGTCCGACAGGACCGGCTGGCCGGCCGGCCGTGCCGACTGCCTCTGGCTGCTCGGATGCGGGTACGTGTCCGCGATGATCTTCGAGCCGGGCAACGGAACCGACGATGGAGCCGAACATCCTGGATGCGACTCAGAACAGTTTCGGCGCGTGACGTAGCAGTAGACGCGTGAAGGAGCCGTAGAACTGACTTCCTGAGCAAACAGCCAACCCGCGGCCGACGCCGTTAGCTCAACGCCCGTTGACCACCCTTTAGGCAGCTCCGAGCCGATAGTTAGACAGCCTTATGTTCCCAAATATGTTCCCAAATGGCATGAAAACGGCCCTCGGAGACGTCTCCGAGGGCCGTTTCCCTAAGTAGCGGGGACAGGATTCGAACCTGCGACCTCTGGGTTATGAGCCCAGCGAGCTACCGAGCTGCTCCACCCCGCGTTGGTGAACGCAACGTTACCGAACGCAAGCAGACCTACCAAATCGAGTGCTCAAGGGCACAATCGTCGCCACGAGTTCGTCACACGCCACACCTATTCACTTGCGTCTCAGAGCAGAAGTCGACAGGCTCGTTGGAGATGAAAAGAGAACACGCCACCCGCTTCGCCGCGTTCGCGATGATCGCCGCGGTCGCCCTCGGGGTCACCAGCTGCGACAACGAATCCGGTGTCAACGCAAGCAAACCCGCCGCGTCGATCCCCGCGCTGCCGGGTGTGTCCGCGACCACAACAACATCGAGCACCAAACCTGTCGCGGCCCGCGTCGACTACGCCCGCCTGTTGCTGCAGGCCCGCGACATCTCCGGCACCGGCGACAACTACATCGATCAGCCGCCGACCCCCAACCCCGACAGCAAGCCCGGTGCCGAGGTGCTTCTGGTCAACCAGGACCAAACCAAGGCGGTCAGCATCCTGCTCGTCGCGCTCGACAACCCGACTGCAGGACCTTCGGCCCTCGCCGAGGCTCAGGCCAGCCTGGAGAAGACCGTGACCCCGGGCCCACCGCAGCCCTCACTTGTGGGCACCGGCGGCACCGTCATCTCCGGCAACTCGCTTGACGGCAAGAAGTCGGTGTCCGTGCTGCTGTTCACCGAGGGCTCGACTCTGGCCCGCGTGGAATTCGACGGCCTCCCTGGCCAGCCCGCCTCGGCCGACTTCCTCACCAACGTCGGCCAGAAGCAGGACATCGCCCTGCGCGTCGGGATGCCCACTTCCTAACGGCGCGGCGGCACCGGCACCCTCATCAGATCCTCGGCCACCACAAGGTCGCCAGAGAACACCGCTGCGGCCTCCTCGGCGTACCGCGCAGCAGCGCCGACGTAGCGCTGTGAGAAGTGGGTCAGCACCAGTGTGCGGACCCCGCACTCCGCAGCGACCGAGGCCGCCTGGCGCGCCGTCAGGTGCCCGTACCGGTGCGCCAGATCCTCGTCCTCGGTCAGGAAGGTCGCTTCGATCACCAACATGTCGGCGCCATCGGCCAATGCATACACGCCATCGCAGAGCCTGGTGTCCATCACGAACGCGAACCGCTGCCCCCTTCGGATCTCACTGACCTCGGCCACGTCGACCAGCCGGTCCCCCACCCGCAGCGATCCAGCACGGTCGAGCTCACTGACTGACGGACCACCGATCCCGAAGCGGGACAACAACTCCGGAATGAAACGCCGGCCGTCCGGCTCGACCAGCCGGTAGCCGAACACATCGGTCGAATGCTCGAGTCCACGCGCCTCCAAGACACCGAACGCACCGACCGCAACTGTCCCGTCGGCCGACACCGGTTCCTCCCGCACATCGACGCGGTCGTAGAACACCGACGCGTGCCGCAACCGGTCGAAATACTCCTGACCCGACAAGGGAAAGTGCACGACGAGCGGATGATCGATCTGGTCGAGCGACGCCCGCTGGATGACCCCGGGCACACCGAGACAATGATCACCGTGAAAGTGCGTGAGGCACAACCGGTTCACCGCGCTGACCGAAACACCGGCCAGCGTCATCTGGCGCTGGGTGCCCTCTCCGGGATCAAAGAGTAGCCCCTCGTCGTCCCAGCGCAGCAGGTAGCCGTTGTGGTTGCGGTAGCGGGTCGGCACCTGACTGGCGGTGCCGAGCACAACCAATTCACGCATACCGCGCCTTTGCTACTTGGCGGCCTCGTACGTCTTCATCGCGTCGTTGAGGCGTTGCAGCGCATCACCGTAATCGGCGAAGTTGCCGTTCTTCTGCGCCTCCTGCACCGCGCCCAGCGCCGTCTCGACATCGCTCAGCGCAGCGGACTTCGCCGGTGACAACGTCGTCGGGACACCCGGCGTCGCGGGCGTCACAGCGACCGGCGGAGTGGGCACCTCCGGTGCGCTGCCCGGCACCGGAGCCGGTGCGCCTGCCTGCGGGCGCGAGCCCTGTGGCTGACCGCCCGGGGTGGCCGGTGCGGGACCGGTGGCGGTCGCCCCTGCGCCCGCACCGAAAATGCCGTCCAGTGCGGTGCTGACCGTCGGGCCGTAGCCGACCTTGTCGTTGTACATCATCGCCACGCGGATCAACCGTGGATAGGACGACGCGGCGTCACTGGAGCCCGGCGAGGCATACACCGGCGACACGTAGATCAGACCGCCCTGCCCCACCGGCAGCGTCAGCAGATTGCCCCACCGTATTCGGTTCTGATTGTCGCGGCCGATCACACCCAGGTCCTGGCTGACCGCGGTGTCGGTACTGATTGCGTTGAACGCCAACTTCGGACCGTTGACCTGACCCGGGATGGTCAGCACCGTGATCCGGCCGTACGTGTCGGGGTCGGAGCTGGCGCTGATGTAGGCCGCCAGGAAGTCGCGCCGGAACCGGTTCATCGCCGTGGTCAACTGGAAGGACGACGAATTAGTATTGCGGGCAAGATCTTTGGCGACGATGTAGTACGGCGGCTGGTAGCTGCTGGCGGTAGGGTTCGGGTCCAATGGCACGTCCCAGAAGTCCGAGGTGGAGAAGAACGTCACCGGATCGTCGACGTGATACTTGGCCAGCAGCATGCGCTGCACCTTGAACAGATCCTCCGGATAACGCAGGTGCGCAGCCAGATCCGGCGAGATCTCACTCTTCGGCTTCACCGTGCCCGGGAACACCGACATCCACGCCTTGAGCACCGGGTCGCTCTCATCCTGGGCGTACAGGGTCACCGTGCCGTCGTAGGCGTCGACGGTGGCCTTGACCGAGTTGCGGATGTAGGACACCTGCTTGTCCGGCGCCAGCCGGTTGACCGCGACCTCGGTGGAGTCCGCGGTGGCCGACGACAGCGATGTCAGCTCCGAGTACGGGTAGTTGTCCAGCGTGGTGTAGCCGTCGATCACCCACACCATCTTCTTGTTGACGATGGCCGGATACACCGTGCTGTCGGTGGTCAGCCAGGGCGCCACCGCTTCCACCCGCTGCGCGGGATCGCGATTGAACAGGATCTTACTGTTATTGCCGATCACGTTGGAAAACAGGAAGTTCCGCTCGGCGAACTTGGCGGCGAACACGCTGCGCGTCAGCCAGTTGCCGATCGGCACGCCCCCGGAACCGGTGTAGGTGTAGTTCTTGGTCTCGGTATTCGTCTCGTAGTCGTACTCGCGGTCGGCGCCGGTCTTGCCGACGATCGCGTAGTCCGCAGAGGTATTGGAGATGACCGGGCCGAAGTAGACGCGTGGCTGATCCAGCGGCGCCGGTCCCGGCGAGACGACGCCGCCGTTCGCGCCGACGACGCTGGCCAGGAACTCCGGATATCCGCCATTCTGGTTGGGGTCGTTGGCAATCCCGCGCACCGTGTTGGCGGGCGAGGCGATGAACCCGTTGCCGTGGGTGTAGACGGTGTGCCGGTTGATCCAGTCCCGCTGGTTATCGATGAGTCGGTCGGGGTTGAGTTCGCGTGCGGCGACAACATAGTCGCGCAAGTCCCCGTCGGGACCCTGATAGCGGTCGATCGACAACTGGTCGGGGAAGTAGTAGAAGTTCTTACCCTGCTGGAACTGGGTGAACGCCGGGCTGATGATGGTGGGATCCAGCACCCGGATGTTCGAGGTGGTCGCCCGGTCGGCGGCCACCTGCTGCGCGGTGGTCGGCGCGGTGCCGCTGTAGTCGCGGTAGGTGACATCCTTGTTGGTCAGGCCGTACGCCTGCCTGGTCGCGACGATACTGCGACTGATGTATTCGCTTTCCTTCTGTGCCGCATTCGGTTTGACGCTGATCTGCTCGACCACCAGCGGCCAGCCCGCCCCCACGATCAACGAGCTCAAGAGCAACAGCACCAAGCCGATCGCCGGAATCCGCAAGTCGCGCAGCACGAGCGCAGAGAACACCGCGGCCGCGCAGATCAGCGCGATGGCCAACAGGATCAGTTTGGCCGGCAGCACCGCGTTGATATCGGTGTAACCAGCGCCAGTGAACGGCTTCCCACCACGGGTGTGACTGAGTAGTTCGTAGCGGTCCAACCAGTAGGCGGCGGCCTTGAGCAGCACCAGAGTTCCGATCAGGGCGACCAGTTGAATGCGGGCCGGGCGGCTGAGCGCGCCGCTGCGACCGGACAGCCGGACACCCCCGAACACGTAGTGGCTGATCATGTTCGCCAGGAACGCCAGGAACACCGCGACGAACAGATACGACAGCACCAATCGGTAAAACGGCAGATCGAACGCGTAGAAACCGAGATCCTTGCCGAACTGCGGGTCGGTGACCCCGAAGTCGCCGCCGTGCAGAAACAGCTGCACTCGAGTCCAGTAACTTTGCGCCACCGCCCCGGACAGCACACCGATCACCGCGGGCACTCCGAGGCCGAATAGCCGCAGCCGCGCCATCACTGCGGTGCGGTAGCGCGCCACCGGATCATTGGGACCCGCGGTCGGCACGAACACCGGCCGGGTGCGGTAGGCCAATGCCAGGCCGGTGAACACGATCGCGCCGACCAACAGGGCGGCGATCAGGAAGACAACGATGCGGGTGACGACCACGGTGGAGAACACCGACCGGTAGCCGAGCTCGCCGAACCACAGCCAGTCGACGTAGGCGTCGACCAGTCGTGGCCCCACCAACAACAGCACGACGATCGCGAGAGCAATACCGATCAGAATCCGGCTGCGCCGGGTCAGCTTCGGCATCCGGGCGCCGGGCCGCATACTCACCTGTCAGGCTCCTGAGTCTTGTCGGGCGGCGCGCCGCGCCGAGGCAGCAATACGGCCACAACTCTACGCATCGCAACAACAGTGCTGTCCTGCAGCAATGCGCTAGCAGCTGGGCGGACGCCCGCCGGAGGTCAGCGTGTGCAGGGAATCGACCGCGCTGGTCAACGTGTCGACCTTCACCAGTTCCATCCCGTCATCGCGCATGGACCTGGCCTCGTCGCAGTTGTCGGCGGGCACCAGGAAGACACTCGCGCCGGCCTCTTGGGCGGCCATCATCTTGTGGGTGATGCCCCCGATCGGGCCCACCTTGCCATCCGCGCTGATCGTCCCGGTGCCCGCGATGAACTTCGATCCGTTGAGGTCACCGGTGGTCAGCTTGTCGATGACGGCGAGGCTGAACATCAGTCCCGCCGACGGGCCGCCGATGTTGGCCAGGTTGAAGTCGATCTTGAACGGGGCCCATGGCGCGTCGAGCACTGCCACTCCGAGGTAGCCGTAGTCGCGGTCTTGGTTGTTGCCCAACGTGATTCGTGCGACGCCGGGTGGGCCGTTCTTGCGGCGGTAATCGATGACGATCTCCTGACCCGGCTTGGTCGCCTTCAACAAGGCCGTGAACTCCGCGATGTTCGCTACCGGCTTACCGTCGACAGCGTCGATCGCGTCGCCGTTCTTCAACTTGCCGGCCGACGGCCCGGGGTCGTTGACCTTCTCCACCCGCACCGCCGACGGGTACTTCAAATAGCCCAGTGCCGCGTACTCGGCGCTGTCCTCGGACCGCTTGAAGTCGGCGTCCTGATCCTTCTCGACGTCTTCACGTGACTTGTCCGGTGGGAACACCAAATCCCGCGGCACCAACTGCTCGCGACCTGACACCCACAGCGTCATCGCCTGCCCCAGCGTCAGACCGTCGCGCTGGGCGACGGTCGTCATGTTCAGATGCCCCGAGGTGGGATGGGTGTCGGCGCCTTCGATGGCTACCACCTGCTTGCCGTCTACCTCGCCGAGCGTGTCGAACGTCGGCCCGGGGCCCAGCGACACAAAAGGCACCGTCACGACCGCCAGCAGCACGCCGAAGACGACAATCGGCACGAGCGCCGTCAGCAACGTCAGAATCCGCCTGTTCACGCCGCCAACACTAACGGGAGCCCCTGGCGGGCCAGGTTCACTGACGGCGTGATCGCCCCTTACCCGCCCGCAGCGCAGGATGAGTACGGTTGAGACATGCCTGACCAGCCCTTCGGCTTCTCCGCGGGAGACGACCCCGACCGCGACAAGCCGAAAAAGGACCCGAACTCCAGCCCCGGTGACCCGTTCGGCTTCGCCGGTGGCGACTTCAACATGGCCGACCTCGGCCAGATCTTCACCAAGCTGGGCCAGATGTTCAGCGGCGCCGGCAATCCGATGGCCGGCGGCTCCGGACCGGTCAATTACGACGTGGCCCGTCAGCTGGCGTCCAAATCGATCGGCTTCGTCGCGCCGATCCCGTCGAGCACCAGCACCGCCATCGCCGACGCCGTGCATCTGGCTGACACCTGGCTCGACGGCGCGACCGCGCTGCCCGCCGGGGCGACAAAGGCCGTCGCCTGGACCCCCAACGACTGGGTCGACGGAACCCTCGACCGGTGGAAGCGGCTGTGCGACCCGATGGCCGAACAGATTTCGTCGGTGTGGGCACAGTCGCTGCCCGAAGAAGCGAAGGCGATGGCCGGCCCCTTGGTGGCGATGATGACCCAGATGGGCGGCATGGCTTTCGGCTCCCAGCTCGGCCAGGCCCTCGGGAAGTTGTCCGGTGAAGTGCTGACGTCCACCGACATCGGGCTGCCGCTGGGGCCGACGGGCGTGGCCGCTCTGATGCCGGAGGCCATCGAAGCCCTGTCCGAAGGGCTCGAGCAGCCGCGCAGCGAAATCCTGACTTTCCTGGCCGCTCGCGAGGCGGCCCATCACCGGCTGTTCAGCCACGTCCCGTGGCTGTCGAGTCAACTGCTGAATGCCGTCGAGGCCTACGCCAAGGGCATGAAGATCGATATGAGTGGTCTGGAGGAGTTGGCGCAGGGCTTCAACCCGGCCGCCCTGAGCGACCCTGCCGCCATGGAACAGCTGCTCAGCCAGGGCATGTTCGAGCCAAAGGCCACCCCGGAGCAGACCGCGGCGCTTGAGCGCTTGGAAACCATGCTGGCGTTGGTCGAGGGCTGGGTGCAGACCGTGGTGACCGCAGCACTCGGCGACCGGATTCCCGGCACGGCCGCGTTGTCGGAGATGCTGCGGCGCCGACGGGCCACCGCCGGACCGGCCGAGCAGACCTTCGCGACACTCGTCGGCCTGGAACTGCGGCCCCGCAAGATGCGGGAAGCCGCCGTGCTGTGGGAGCGACTCACCGAGGCCGTCGGCGTCGACGCCCGCGACGGCGTTTGGCAGCACCCGGACCTGCTGCCCAGCTCGGCAGATCTCGACGAGCCGGCCGGCTTCATCGACCGGATCATCGGCGGTGACACCAGCGGGCTGGACATCGACTCGGCGATCGCGGAGTTCCAGAGGGAAACCGATAAGGACAACAACGGCGACGGGCCTGTGGATAGCTGAGCCGCGCGGCACCGCGGTGGTGCCAGAGTGCGCATGTGAGCCGGCTTTATGCGCTCGACCCGGCGATGCCGGTGCTGCTGCGACCCGACGATGTGGTGCAGGTGGGTTGGGATCCACGCCGCGCAGTGCTGGTCCGCCCGCCTGACGGCGTGACGCCTGCGGCGTTGGCCGCGCTGCTGCGCGGCATGCAGGTTCCCCTCGGTAAGGCCGAGCTGCGGCGGCTGGCCGCCACCCACGGATTGACCGACGATCTCGATCAGCTGCTCGACGCGCTGATGACCAGCGGTGTGGTCCGCGCCCGCACCCGCCAGACCGCCCCGCGGGCGCTGTCGGTCCGGGTACACGGCATCGGCCCGCTCTCGGATCTGCTGGTCGATGCACTTCGGTGTTCGGGGGCGCGCATTGCGCAGACCAGCCACGCAGGTGCCTCGACGTCGTCGGCGCGCGCCGACATGGTCGTGTTGACCGACTACTTGGTGGCTGATCCCCGGCTGGTGCGTGACCTGCACACCGTTGGCGTCCCGCATCTGCCGGTGCGCGTGCGCGACGGCGCCGGGCTGGTCGGCCCTCTGGTGATCCCCGGCGTCACGAGCTGCCTGGCATGCGCCGACTTGCACCGCACCGACCGCGACGGGGCCTGGCCGGCCCTGGCCGCTCAGCTACGAGACGTGATCGGTTCCGCCGACCGTCCGACCGTGCTGGCAACCGCCGCCGTCGCCCTGGGCCAGCTGCAACACATCATCACCGCGGTGCGCGGACAAGAGGCGGCCGGCGCTCCCCCGGCCACGCTGAACACCACCCTGCAGGTCGATGTGAGTAACAACACGATCACGGCTCGCCGCTGGTCGAGGCATCCACGCTGTGAATGCTGACATCCGTGGTTGCCAGAAGGTCGCCGTCAGGGATGATGGTCTGGTGGCAGACATCAAGCGAGGCCGCGCGGCCCGCAACGTCAAGCTGGCGACCATCCCGGTCGGCTTCGCCGGCAGGGCGGCGCTGGGCTTGGGCAAACGACTGACCGGCAAGTCGAGAGACGAGGTCCAGGCCGAGCTGTTGGAGAAGGCCGCCAACCAGCTGTTCACCGTTCTCGGTGAGCTCAAGGGTGGGGCCATGAAGGTGGGCCAGGCGCTGTCGGTGATGGAAGCCGCCATCCCCCCGGAGTTCGGTGAGCCCTACCGCGAGGCCCTGACCAAGCTGCAGAAAGACGCCCCGCCGCTACCCGCGGCGAAGGTGCACCGGGTACTCGACGGTCAGCTCGGCACCAAGTGGCGTGAGCGCTTCCAATCCTTCGACGACACCCCGGTGGCGTCGGCCAGCATCGGTCAGGTGCACAAGGGAGTGTGGTCGGACGGCCGCGAGGTCGCGGTCAAGATCCAGTATCCCGGCGCTGACGAAGCGCTGCGCGCCGACCTGAAGACCATGCAGCGCCTGGTCAGCGTGTTCAAGCAGCTCGCGCCGGGCGCCGATGTAGAGGGCGTGGTCGACGAGCTCATCGAGCGCACCGAGATGGAGCTGGACTACCGGCTGGAGGGTGACAACCAGCGCGCCTTCGCCAAGGCCTACCAGGGCCATCCGCACTTCGTGGTGCCGCACGTCATCGCCAGCTCGCCGAAAGTGATGATCAGCGAATGGATCGATGGCGTGCCGATGTCGCAGATCATCCGTGATGGCACTCCCGACGAGCGAGACCTCTGCGGCACAAGGCTTATCGAGCTCACCTTCGATGCCCCGGGGCGGCTCGGCATGATGCACGGAGACGCACACCCCGGGAACTTCATGATGCTGCCCGACGGCCGCATGGGGGTCATCGACTTCGGCGCGGTGGGACCGCTGCCGAACGGACTGCCGATCGAAATCGGCCAGATCATCTCGCTGGCTCGCGACAAGAAGTACGACGAGCTGCTGCCCACGATGGAACGGGTGGGCTTCATTCAGAAGGGCCAGCAGGTGTCGGTGCGCGAGATCGACGACATGCTGCGTCAGTACGTGGAACCGATCGAGGTCGAGGTGTTCCACTACACCCGCCGGTGGCTGCAGAAGATGGCCGCGGCGAACATGAACGTCTCGTCAGAGCAGATCAAGACCGCCCGGTCGATGGACCTGCCAGCCAAGCTGGCGATCCCGCTGCGGGTGATCGCGTCGACCGTGGCGATCTCCTGCCAGCTCGACGCTCATGTGCCGACGCGCGAGCTGGCCGCGAAATTCGTTCCCGGATTCGTCGAGCCCGAACCGGTGCACTGACACCGGTCCAGGCTCGACACCGTTAGGCCGCAATCACGTCCTTGCGCGGACGTCCACGTGGCCGTTTGCGCGCCACAACGCTGCCGCGTTCAATGATCTCGCCGCCCCAAACTCCCCACGGCTCACCGCGATCCAATGCGGCGGTAAGGCATTGCCGCCGGATCGGACAGTCCCCGCAGAGCACCTTGGCGCGCTCCAGATCCATGGGACTCTCGGCGAACCACAGGTCGGGATTGCCGACGTGGCACGGCAACGCCGGCAGCTTCTCCTGGCGGACTGTCGATGTCGACATGTCTCGCTCACCTGCTTCCTGGTCGAATGGCTGTATCTCTTTGGGGGGATCCGGGCCAGGAATCGGGGAAACACAAAGGCCACGGATCCTTTTGACTTCGGGTCCGTGGCCAGTTGGCTGTGTCTGGGAGCTTTCCTAGATGAAGCTCCTGTCCACGGACGCGATGGTCGAGGCGGCGTTGGCGCGACGCTTACGCGGCGCCGGAATAGCGGCGGCGGCGCCGGCGCGCGGGGCGCCGAAAGCGTGATGCGAGGAGGTCGCCATGACGACACTGAAGGACCACGCACGACGTGCCATGCCAGCTACGCCAAAGTCCGTAGTGCTGGTAATCATCGGGCCCCTCCTTTCGTCATGACGCCCTGTCGCCGTCATCGGCACAGGATTTTCGGATTCGAGGCTAAACCCTAACACCATTTCGCCACAAGCGATTTTCTGACCTGCGCTTTTGCACTTGTTGGGCCTCTCGGACCAACGCCGAGATTGACCTCACACAGAGGTCTACTCGCACATTCTCTGCATGGTCTCAATCTCGGCGCCAGCCCCAAAAGCCATCGGGGCTGACCCGCTCAAGAGCCGCAACGCCGCTCCTGAGAAACTAATTCCCATGGCACAGATAACTTTGCGTGGAAACCCGATCAACACCGTTGGAGACCTGCCCGCCGTCGGCGCCCAGGCCCCCGCCTTCACCTTGACCGGCACCGACCTCGGCAACCTGGAAAGCAGCCAGTTCGGTGGAAAAGCTGTGGTGCTCAACATCTTTCCTTCGGTGGACACCCCGGTGTGCGCCACCAGCGTGCGGACCTTCAACGAGCGCGCGGCAGCCACCGGCGTCGCGGTGGTGAACGTGTCCAATGATCTGCCGTTCGCGCTGAAGCGGTTCTGCGGCGCCGAGGGCATCGAGAATGCCGTCGCTGCGTCGGCATTCCGCAGCAGCTTCGGTGAGGATTTCGGCATGACGGTCGTCGACGGCCCGATGGCCGGCCTGCTGGGCCGCGCGGTCGTCGTCGTCGGCGCCGACGGCAAGGTGAGCTACACCGAGCTCGTCCCCGAGATCGGCCAAGAACCCGACTACGACGCCGCCATCTCCGCGCTGGGCTGATCCCCGCAAATGAATTCGGGACTTGAGGGTTCCCCGGCCACCTCGGCCGGGGAACCGCCAAGTCTCGAGCAGGTCAGGGCCATCGCCAAAGATGCCTACATCTACGGCTTCCCGATGGTCGACAACTACCGCGTCCAGTATTCCTACTTCGTCGATACCGATAACCCGGAGTACAAGGGCACGTGGAATCAGGTGCACAACACTGCACGGGTGTACACCCCGGCAGACGCCGCAATCCAGACTCCGAACTCGGACACCCCCTATTCGATGCTCGGTGCGGACCTGCGTACTGAGCCGTTGGTGTTGAACGTTCCGCCGATCGACCCGGGCCGCTACTACTCACTGCAGTTCGTCGACGGCTACACCCACAACTTCGCCTACGTCGGCAGCCGCACCACCGGCAACGGCGGCGGCACCTATCTGCTGGCCGGGCCGGGCTGGGACGGACCCACGCCGGCGGGCATCGACGGCATCATCCGGTCCGATACCGAGCTCGTCCTGGTCATCTACCGCACCCAACTCTTCGCCCGCGATGACCTCGACGCGGTCGCGTCGATCCAAGCCGGGTACACGGCGCAGCCGTTGTCGGCGTTCCTGGCTGACCCCGCTCCCCCTCCGGCACCGGACATCGACTTCCCCGCCGCCCTGACCCCCGACGAGCAGCGCACGTCACCGAAGTTCTTCGCGCTGTTGGACTTCCTGTGGGGACTTGCCCCGACGTTGCGGTCCGAACAGGACGTGCGCGCCCGCTTCGAGAACCTACGGATAGGACCGGAGACGCGCGAAGCGGTCGAGGCCGGGATATCCGACGCCTGGGCGGAATTCGGCGCTCTCAAACACCGGATCGACGTCGGCGAGGTGGCGACAAGCGAATTGTTCGGAACCAAACACGAACTCAACGGCAACTATCTGTATCGGATGGCCGGCGCGGTGCTGGGCATCTACGGCAACTCGAAGTTGGAAGCGATGTATCCGGCCATGGGCACCGACGCCGAGGGCCGACCGCTCAGCGGCGCCGACAACTGCACGCTTACATTTTCGGCAGGCCAGCTGCCGCCGGTCAATGCCTTCTGGTCGGTGACGATGTACCGGTTGCCCGAAAGCTTGTTGGTGGACAACCCGGTTGACCGCTACCTGATCAATTCGTCGATGTTGCCCGATCTGGTTCAGGATCCTGACGGCGGGGTGACGATCTACCTGCAGAACTCGTCACCCGGGGCGGAGAAGGAAGCCAATTGGCTACCTGCGCCAACGGGCCCGTTCGTCGCGGCGTTGCGGCTGTACTGGCCGAAATCCGAAGCCCTGGACGGGACGTGGCAGGCGCCGAAGATCGCGAAAGCACCGCCGAAGCGGTAAACATTTGTCTTCACTATGAGTCTCGTGACCTGGGCGGATTCTGCCTCCATTCTTGAGGAATGGATCAGGGAGTACGAAATAACCTCGAGCGCAGTCCGTTTCATCATCACCGAAGTCTTCTGACGGTCGGGGCAGCCATGTTGTTCGCGGCGATCGCGATGAGCAGCATCCCCGTCGCCGAAGCATCCGAGCACGCCGGCGGCGAATCGGGAGCAGTATCCGGCGCCGGCTTCGGGCCGACGCTCGGCGTCGGCGGGCCGTCCAGCTACACCGGCGGCGGTACCGCCAACCACCCGGGCGGTACGGCGACGCTCGGTGTCGGCGGGCCGTCCAGCTACACCGGCGGCGGCACTGCCAACCACCCGGGTGGCACGGCGACCCAGGGCGTCGGAGGGGTCAACAGTTATACGGGCCAAGCCACATCCGGACACCCGCAGAACGGCACCAACGCGACCACCAGGACAGGAAACTACGGCCCCGGTCACTGACTCTATTTTCGGGCGCGCACCAACTCGAGCACGTCGGGACCGAATTGCTCGAGTTTGCGTGCGCCGATGCCGGGGATCGCGACGAGTGCCGCTTCGTCGGCGGGCAGCGACTCGGCGATCGCGATCAGCGTGTTGTCGGTGAAGACCACGTAGGCAGGAACTTTCAGTTCCTTGGCGGTGCGCAGTCGCCAGTCCTTGAGCCGGCTCAGCAGTTCGTCGTCGATGTCGACCGAACAGGTTTCGCAGCGTCGCAACATGATTGACGGCGGCGTGCTGAGCACGGCGTTGCACACACGGCAGCGCGGGGTCGCGCCCTTCTGCCGGCGTGGCCGGTTCGGCGTCGGCTCGGCCTGCGTCTGCGGTGCGATGCCGTTGAGAAATCGCGACGGACGCCGGCCCTGCCGACCACCCGGGGTACGAGCCAGCGCCCAGCTCAATTCCAAATGCATTCGGGCGCGGGTGATTCCGACGTACAGCAGGCGCCGCTCCTCCTCCACCGCCTCGCTGTCGGGGCCGTGGGCCAGCGCGTGCGAGATTGGCAGCGTGCCGTCGGCCACACCCACGAGGAACACCGCGTCCCACTCCAGGCCCTTGGCGGCGTGCAGCGACGCCAGCGTCACACCCTGGACCACTGGTGGGTGCCGGGCATCGGCGCGCACCCGCAATTCGGCCACCAGCGCGGGCAAATCAATCTGCGGGCGGGCGGCGACCTCGTCGTCGACGAGCTCGGCCAGCGCGGTCAGCGCCTCCCAGCGCTCGCGGGCTTTCGTGCCGGCGGGCGGTTCCTCGGTCAGGCCGAGCGGTTCGAGGATCTGGCGCACGATCTCGGGCAACGGGCCCTCGGCGCCGCGTTCCGCCGCGCGCTGAAGGGCCAGCAGCGACTGACGGATCTCCTGGCGACTGAAGAAGCCCTCGCCGCCGCGCACCTGGAACGGAATCCCGGCCTCGGTGAGCGCCTCCTCGTATGCCTCGGATTGGGCGTTGATCCGGTATAGCACCGCGATTTCGGCTGCGGGCGTTCCGGATTCGACAAGCCGCTTGATCGAACGCGCGACCGACGCCGCTTCGGCGACCTCATCGGGGTGCTCATGGAAGGTCGGCGACGGGCCGGGCTCGCGCTGACCGATCAGGTGCAGCTTGCTGCCGGCCACCCGGCCGCGCGCCGCGGCGATCACCCGGTTGGCCAGCGACACCACCTGCGGCGTCGAGCGGTAGTCGCGTTCCAGGCGAACCACCGTCGCGTCGGGGAACTGGCGGGAGAAGTCGAGCAGATAACGCGGCGAGGCGCCGGTGAACGAATAGATGGTCTGGTTGGCGTCGCCGACGACGGTCAGGTCGTCGCGGTTGCCCAGCCACGCGTCGAGCACGCGTTGCTGCAACGGGGTGACGTCCTGATACTCGTCGACGACGAAGCAGCGGTAACGGTCGCGGAACTCGGCGGCCACCGCGGCGTCGTTCTCGATCGCGCCGGCGGTGTGCAGCAGCAGATCATCGAAATCAAGAAGCGCGATCCCGTCCCGATTCGCTTTCAGCTTCTCGTAGCCGGCGTAGACGGTGGCTACTTTTTCGGCGTCCAGCGGGATATCGCGCTGGATTTTGGCCACCGCGGTCGCATACCCCTCGGGGCTGATCAACGAGGCTTTAGCCCATTCGATTTCCCCCGCGAGATCGCGGACGTCGTCGGTGCTGACCTGCAACCGGGCCCGGCTGGCGGCCTGCGCGACGACGGAGAACTTGGTGTCCAGCAGTTGCCAGCCGGTATCACCGACCACCCGCGGCCAGAAGTATCGCAGCTGACGGCGGGCGGCCGCGTGGAACGTCAACGCCTGCACCGACCCGACCGGGGCACCCATGTTCTGCGCGTCGATGGCCCGAAGCCGAGAACGCATCTCCCCCGCGGCGCGCGAGGTGAACGTCACCGCCAACACCTGTCCCGCAGCGACATGACCGTTGGCCACCAGTTGCGCGATCCGGTGGGTGATCGTGCGCGTCTTGCCGGTGCCGGCGCCGGCCAGCACACACAACGGCCCCCGGGCGGCCAGCACGGCCTCGCGCTGTTCGTCGTCGAGGCCGGTCAAATGGTCGACGGTCACCGGCATGCGCTCCATCTTGGCAGGGGGTGGGGACATTGCACGTCGGCGCTCCGCTAGGTTCGAGCTCATGAGTGGCAACGATCCCCAGCTCACCATGTACTCGACCGTGTGGTGCGGCTACTGCAAACGACTCAAGACCGCGCTGAAATCGGCGGGGATCTCCTTCGCCGAAGTCGACATCGAGCACGATCCGGCCGCGGCCCAGTTCGTGATGTCGGTCAACGGCGGCAACCAGACAGTCCCGACGGTGAAGTTCGCAGACGGTTCGGCGCTGACCAACCCCAGCCTCAAAGAGGTTCAGGCCAAGCTCGCGTCTTAACCGGTTGCGCCGAGATCGACGTAATGACGCGTTCCTCTCGAACTATTGCGGCGGTTTGTCGGTTTGGGCGTAATTAGGCGTGGGCCCAGGATTCGATGATCTCGCGGGCGATCGAGATCGAGCCCGGCAGCAGAAGTTTCGACGGCGAGTCACTGCTCCAGTCGCCTTGTTCGAGCGCCTCGCGGACTTCCGCGCGGGTGAACCAGGCCGCCTCGGCGATCTCGCCGTCATGAAAGACGAACTCCTGCTCCGGATCGCCGATCGCGTGGAACCCCACCATCAGTGACCGCGGGAAGGGCCACGGCTGGCTGCCCAGGTACTCGACGTCGCGCACCGACAGGCCGATCTCCTCGTAGACCTCGCGCGCCACACAGCTCTCGAAAGACTCGCCCGCCTCCACGAACCCGGCGAGCAACGAGAACAGCCGCTGCGGCCATGCGGTCTGACGGGCCAGCACCGCGCGGTCGTGGCCATCGTGGATCAACACGATGATTGCCGGGTCGATGCGGGGAAATTCTTCGTGGCCGGTAAGCAGATTGGCGCGCGACCAGCCGGCCTTGATCACCTTGGTCGGAGAGCCGTCCACCGCGCTGTACCGGGCGTGCTCATGCCAGTTCAGCAGGGCCAGCGCGGAGGCAAGCAGCTGGGCGCTGACATCGTCGATCTGGTGACCGCCGCGGCGCAGGTCGGACACCTCGCCCGTGCCGTCCTCGGGGGCTTCCAGGGCGGCGCGTACCGCCCACACGTGGCGCTCGTCCTGTAGTCGGCCGAGGAACACCGCATCCGGCGGCGGCTTGTCGGCGTGTTCGGCCGCCGGCGTCAGCGCGACCCGGCCGTCGGCGATCATCACCTGGTTGCGGTGATCGACTCGCAGCAGCACGGCATCGGCCCAGCCGGCGATGGCGGCGTCGATGTCGGTGCGCAGATGGTCGGCACGGTCGGCGCCCACGCGCGAGAGCAGCGGAACATTCCGCAGTCGAAAAGCCACGTCGTCAGTCTTCTCCGGCGGTTCGGACGTAGAGCAGCCGGTCGGTGGGCTCCAAGGCATCGACGTCGGGGTTGTCGACGCGCAGTAGCTTCCGATCTCGAACCACCCCGAGCACGATGTCGGGCAGATGCCGGGGTGAGCCACCGACCTCCTTGTGCTCGACCTCCCGCTCGGCGATCGCGAAACCGGCATCCGGGGTCAGCAGGTCTTCGATCATCTCGACGACGCTGGGCGTCGTGGTGGCAATGCCGAGCAGCCGGCCGGCGGTCTCGGAGGACACCACCACCGAATCGGCGCCGGATTGGCGCAGCAGGTGCTGGTTTTCAGCTTCCCGCACGGCGGCGATGATCTTGGCTTTCGGAGCCAGCTCGCGTGCGGTCAGGGTGACCAGCACGGCGGTCGGGTCGCTGTTGGTGGCCACGATGATCGAGTTGGCGTGCTGGGCGCCGGCCAGCCGCAGCACATCGGACTTGTTGGCGTCGCCGCGTACGGTGACCAGTCCGGCCGCGTTGGCCCGGTCCAGAGACGTCTGGTCGGTGTCGACGACGACGATGTCGGCAGGTGCGACACCGTCGCCGATCATCGCGGCCACCGCCGTCCGGCCCTTCGTCCCGTAGCCGATGACGACGGTGTGGTTGCGCACGCTGTTCCTCCAACGCTGGATCTTGAGAGCCTGCCGCGACGCGGTGGTCAGGGTTTCGACGGTGGTACCGACCAACACGATCAGGAATGCCACCCGGAGCGGGGTGATCACGAGGACGTTCACCAGACGCGAGGTCTCGCTTAACGGCGTGATGTCGCCGTAGCCGGTCGTCGACAGCGACACCGTGGCGTAGTACAGGCAGTCCAGGAAGGTCAGCGGTCCCTCGCGGACGTCGCGGTAGCCGTCGCGGTCGAGGTAGACGATGAACACCGCCAGGAACAACGCAGTCGTGGCGTACAGCAGCCGGCGGGCGATGCGCCGGCCGGGGGTGACGAACTTCTCCGGGATGTGCAGGTAATCGACGAGTGCACTGTCGGGCTTGGCTGCCAGGTTCTCGTCGATCGCCTCGAGCCTTCGCCGCAACCTACCCTTGGCCACGCGGCTCCGTCATCGTGTCCGACCCTCTCGTCTTGGGTGCCAGCCCTCTCGTCTTGAGCGCCACCACTCCAGCATTATGTACCCATGCCGACGACGACTACCGAACTCGAACCGACACGCAGCGCCAGCCAGCTGCCTGCCTACCGGACCGCGCTGATGCTCATCGGCATCGGCGTCGGGCACTTCTTGGCTCCCAAGCCCTTCGATGACATCGTGCCCGCCGAGCTTCCGGGTGACGCCCGGTTCTACACCTATGCCTCCGGGGTGGCCGAGGTCGGTATCGGCACCATGTTGCTGGTGCCGCGCACCCGTCGCGCAGGCGCGGCATTCGCGATCGCGTTGTTCCTCGCGGTGTTCCCGGCCAATGTCAACATGGTTCGGTTGTGGAAGGACAAGCCGCTGCCGCTGAAGCTGGTGGCGCTGGCACGGTTGCCGTTGCAGGTGCCGATGATCATCCAGGCGCTGGCCATCAGGCGCAACGCTCCGCGCTACTAGCTCCGTTCAGGAGCGCCACCAATTCCTCTGGGCCGGCGAGGTTTTCCGGAGTCACGGTGACGCCTGCGCGCACATAGTGGAATGCCGCCCGGACCTCTGATTCCGGGCAGTTCTTGATCGCCGCCCACGCCAACCGGTACACCGCGAGTTGGACGGCGGCGTGCCGCTTGGCGTCGTCGTCGGCCGGCGGCTCGCCGGTCTTCCAGTCCACGACCGTCATTCCCCCGTCCGCATCGGCGAACACCGCATCGATCCGCCCGCGCACCACGGTGTCGCCGATCGCCATCTCGAACGGGACTTCGACGTCCGCCGGTGTGCGCGCCGCCCACGGGGATTTCGTGAACGCATCCTGTAGGGCAGCCAGTTCCTCGGTCTCGGCGGCGATACCGTCGACAGCGCCGGGAAGATCGTCGAGGTCGAACAGTCGCTCGGCGCCATAGAAGCGCTGCACCCATTCGTGGAATGCGGTGCCCAAGATCGCGTGCGGATCCGGGCGCGACGGCAACCTGCGGGTCAGGCGGCGCAGCGCTGCAGGGTCTCGGTCGAGTTCGACCAGCGCGCTGACCGACAGCTGGCCGGGCAGTTCGGTCGGCGGCGGTGCGGTGATCCGCGACCGTTCGGCCAACAGGGCGTCGACGTCCGCGGCCCACTCCTCCGGGTCTTCACCGGTGACTTGGATGGCGCCGTTGCGGGCCGCCCGGACCAACGCGGATCCTTGTTCGACATCGGCGCGCGCCCGGCCGAGCGGATCCGCGGGCCAGATCGCTTCACGAACCTCGTCGCGCAACGGGTTTGGTTCACCGTCGGCCGGCGGCGCGGCCCACTGCTCGACCTCACCGCAGGGCTGACCAGCGGCGGCCGCGTCGTCGATGATGTCCTTGATCTCGCACAGGAAGTCCGATGGACCGCGCGGCGTGCTCTCCGTGGAACCCCAGTGGTGGCCGGAGAGCAGCAGGGTGTCTTCGGCGCGGGTGATCGCGACGTACAGCAGCCTGCGTTCCTCGTCGAGGCGGCGCTGCTCGAGCTGCTTCTTGTGTTCCATGATGCTGTCGGACAATGCTTTCCGATCGTTGAGCTGTGCGGTGTCGAGCACCGGAACCCCGTGCAGACCTTCCGCGGCCCGGTCGCCGCGCAGCAGCGGAGGCAGGTCGGCGGGATCGGATAGCCACGTGCGCTTGGAGGCGGTGGACGGAAACACCCGGGCGGACAGGTGCGGGACGGCGACAACCTGCCACTCGAGCCCCTTGGCGGCGTGCACGGTCAGCACCTGCACGCGTCCCGTGGTCACACTGACCTCGGCCGGCGCCAGTCCGTTCTCCACGACCTCGGCGGCGTCGAGGTAGGCCAGCAACCCGTCGACGGATGCGCCGGGCCGGGCTGCGTAGTCGGCGACGACGTCGGCGAACCGGTCGAGATGTTCGGCCCCGGACCAGCCGGCGGAAACTGGCCGGGCAGCCCGCACTTCCACGTCGACGCCGAGGACGCGGCGCACCTCGCTGACGAGATCGATGGCGGGGTGACTCAATAGTGTTCGCAGTCTTGCCAATTCGCTGGCGAGCCGGCTGATGCGGCGGTGGCCCTCAGCGGAGTACGCCTCGGCAGGCCCTGGATCAGCCAGTGCGTCGGCCAAGCTTGCGGTGTCGGCGTCGGGCGCTGCCAAGGCGATGATCTGCTCAGCGGTGGCGGCCGCCGGTCGCGTGCCGTCGAGTGCGACCGCCCGCCGCCAGAGGGCGGCGAGGTCCGCAGCTCCGAGCTGCCAGCGCGGACCTGTCAACACGCGGACCGCCGCCGGACCGGCGGCGGGATCGGCGACCAGGCGCACCATCGCCACCACATCGGCGACCTCCGGAATCGACAGCAGCCCGGCCAGGCCGACGACCTCAACCGGAATGCCACGCGCACTCAGCGCTTCGGCGATCGGTCCGGCGTCGGCGTTGCGGCGCACCAGCACCGCTGCGGTCGGCGGCGTGTCGCCGGCCGCCTTGTATCGCCCGGCAATGTGGTCGGCCACCCACTCCCGCTCGGTGGCCACATCGTTGAGCAGTGCGCAGCGGACGCTGCCCTCTTCGGCGCCGGGGCGGGCGCGCAGCGCGCGCACCGCGACCGAACGGCGGCGGGCCTCGGCCGAGATCTCGTTGGCAATGTGCAGCGTGGTCGGCGGGTTGCGCCAGCTGGTTCGCAGCTCCAGGGTGGGTGCCGGGGAGCCGTCGGCTTGCGGGAAGTCGGTCGTGAAGCGCGGCAGGTTGGTGGCCGATGCGCCGCGCCAACCGTAGATGGACTGGATGGGGTCTCCGACTGCGGTCAGCGCCAGGCCCTCATCAGCGCCGGCGCCGAACAACGACGACAGCGCGATGCGCTGGGCGTGGCCGGTGTCCTGATATTCGTCAAGCAGCACTACGCGATACCGCTCGCGCACCTGCTCTCCCACCTGCGGGCAAGTCGAGGCCAGCCGGGCCGCCGCCGACATCTGCGAGCCGAAGTCCATGACCTTGTCAGCCCGCATCCGGGCGTGCAACGCATCGACCAACGGCACCAGCGCGGTGCGTTCGGTTTGGGTGGCCAGCATGCTCAGGAGAAATTGGCTGGGGCCGCGATCGCGTTGGTAGCGCCCGGCCGGCAGGTGATGCACCAGCCGTTCGAGTTCAAGGTGGGTGTCGAGCAGCTGATCGGTATCGACGAGGTGCTCGGCCAGCTCGCCGGACAGCTTAAGCACCATCCGGGTCACTCCGGCCGGGTCCTTCTCCGTGTCCAACGGGCCGGGATGGCTGCTGACCACTCCAAAGGCGAGCTGCCACAACTCGGTTTCGCTGAGCAGCCGGGCATCGGGCTCTACTGGAAGTAGCGGCCCGTATTCGCGCAGCAGCGCACCGGCGAACGCGTGATAGGTGCTGACCGTCGGCGCTCCCTGCGGCGCGGCACCGCCGAGGTGACCGGCCAGGCGGGCCAACCGGGATCGTACGCGGCGCAGCAGCTGCCCGGCCGCCTTACGGGTGAAGGTCAGGCCGAGCACCTGCCCCGGATCGGCGAATCCGTTGGCCACCAACCACACCACGCGCGCGGCCATGGTCTCGGTCTTTCCGGCACCGGCACCGGCGATGACGACCAGCGGCCCGGGCGGCGCGGCGATCACTGCGATCTGCTCGTCGGTGGGTGTCGGAAGACCAAGCGCCTCAGCCAGTTCCGTAGGGCTGTATGTCATGACGGCTCCGTTCGCGGTGCGGTGTGCGCGGGGCAGGCGGCGCGCATCGGGCAGTGCGTACAGCCGTCGTTGACCCGGGCAACGAACTGCGGCCCGGCCGTCGCGGCCGCCGCCTGCTGCACGGTCTGCCGCCACTCGCCTGCACTATCCGGTGTCAGCGCGGACTGCCCGCGTTCGGTAGCGCCCGATGCGCTCGGTTTGGCGACATAAACCAACCGGCCCCCGCCGGGGCGATCACCGTCGGCCAGCGCACCCTCGGTGATGGCCAACTGGTAGAGCCCGAGTTGGGCGTGGCGCTGCGCCTGGTCCTTGGTGACCGGACTCTTACCCGTCTTGACGTCGACGATCACCAGCCGGCCCTCCGCGTCGCGCTCGAGCCGGTCGACCCGCCCGCGCACCCGCACCCCGGGCCGCCCGTCGTCGCACTCGGCGATCATCCCGTCGACGTCGACCTCGGTCCCGATCTCGGTCAGCTCGTGGCGGGTCGCCGAACGCCACGCCGCGAACGCTTCGAGCATGGCGCGGTGCCGGTCGAGTTCGTTTTCTGAATACCAGCTCGAGTCGAAAGGAATTGTGCTCCAGAGCTTTTTCAGGTCACTGGTCATCTGCTCTGCGCTCACCGAGTCGGCGATCAGCGCATGCACCACCGAACCGAGGGTGGAGCGCAGCTCGCGTCGGTCGGTGCCGCCATGCCGTTCGGCCAGCCAGCGCAGCGGGCAGTCGGAAAGCGTCTGCAGGGTCGACGGGCTCAAGGTGACGGTGTGCTGCTCACCGTTCCACAGCGGCTCCAGCGTGCTCACCGGCGTCATGCCGTACCACTGCGCCGGGTCAGCACCGGACACGCCATCGGCAGCCAACCGCGCCAATTGCTGTGCTGCGGTGACACGTTCACCATCGCTCACCACCCCCGCCGGGGCGCAGACCACGGCTCGCAACCGGCCGACGACTGCCGCCGGCGCCAGCACCGGCGGCGCGACGACCGGCTGGGCGGACCGGTCGACATCCGCGCATGCGTACTCCGTCAACTCGGTGACGAAGGGCGACGGCAGCGCGGCATCGTCGCCGGCATCGCTGTCGACGGCGGTGATCAGCAGACTGCGCCGGGCCCGACCCATCGCGGCGATGAGCAACCTGCGCTCCTCTGCCAGCAGCGGAGCCCGTGCTGAAACGTCGTCGCCCAGGCCGTCAAGCACGTCGAGCAGCCGCTGTGTGCCCAGCACCCCACCGCGCGGTGTGGTGTTGGGCCACAAGCCATCCTGCAAGCCTGCGATGACCACCAGATCCCAGTCCCGGTCCAGCGCGGCGTGCGGGCTCAACACGGCAACGGTCTCCGAGGCCGACCGGCGGTCGGGGCTGACCGGCGGAAGCTTAAGGCCCGCAACATGACCCAACAGACCACGCAGCGACGCACCGGCGGTCCGGGTGACGTAGTCGTCCGCGATGTCGAACAACGCGGTGACGGCCTGGAGGTCACGGTCGGCCAGTGCACCCTCGGTCCCACCGCGCTCCGCCGCATTCAACCAGCGCTTCTGCAGTCCGCTGCGCTCCCACGCTTGCCACAGTGTGTAGCGCGGGTCGCGGTTCCGCTTATGCCCGCGTGCCGCGGCCGTCAGCACCGCACGTACCCGTTTCACCGGGCGAGCCAGCGTCGCCGGCAAATCGACCGGGCCGGTGGTGAGCACCGCGACAAGGCGTTCGCCGAAATCACCGGAGCCGCCGCGGCGCAGCGCTCGGCGCAACTGACGCAAGGTCACTGGGTCCACACGGCCGATCGGACCGGTCAGCAGCGACACCGCCCGCTCGCTGTCGAGGCCATCGGCGGTGGCGGCCAGCACGCTCAGGAGGGCTTGTGCCGCAGGCTGTTCCGCGACAGGTCCGGCGAGGTGAGCCGAATCGACCGGAACGCCCGCACCGGCCAGCACGCGCGGCAGGGCCGCGGCGGCCGAGGGTGAACGGACGATGACAGCCAGCTGCGACCACGGCACACCGTCGAAGAGGTGCGCTCGGCGCAATGTGTCGGCAATCAGCGCGGCCTCGGCATGCGCCGAACCGGCGACGCGCACGCTGACCGATCCGTCCTCGCCGGCATTGCCGTCCATGGCACGCCACGCAATGTTGCCCGGCAACCCAGCCGCGATCCCGCTGATCGCGTGCGCCACCGCGGGCGCGCACCGGTAGGAGCGGTTCAGCTCGACCACCGGGGTGTCGGCGGCGGTCAGCACGGCCGGATCGGCACCGCGAAAGCCGAATACCGCTTGGTTCGGATCACCGGCCAGCAGAGTCAGTTCGGCGCCGGCCGCCAACACCCGGACCAGCCGCGCGGCCTGCGGATCGAGGTGCTGGGCATCGTCGACGAGCAGCAGCCGGATTCGGGATCGCTCGGCCGCCAGCAGTTCGGCGTCAGAAGCCAAGGCCTCCAGCGCCGCACCGACCAGTTCGGCCGCGCCCAGCGCCGGCACGGTGGCCTGCGGTGCGGCGGTCCCGACAGCTGCGCGCAGCAGCATCACCTGTTCGTACTGCTGGGCGAACCGACCAGCCGCCACCCACTCGGGCCGCCCCGAGAACCGGCCGATCCGTTGCAGCTGCAGTGGGTCGACCCCGCGCTCGGCGCAGCGGGCCAGCAAGTCCCGAAGTTCGGTGGCGAACCCACCGGTGGTCAGGGCGGGACGAAGCAGCTGCGGCCAGCGCGACGCCGACGCGTCCCCGTCCTCGATGTCGCCGGCCAGCAGCTCGCGGATGATGCCGTCCTGCTCGGCACCGGTGACCAGGCGCGGCGGCGGGTCCCCGGCTCGGGCGGCGGCCTGCCGCAATACCGCGAACGCGTAACTGTGCACCGAACGAACCAGCGGTTCGCGCACCACCGCACGGCACGGCTCCGCCGAACGCGCCGCGAGCAGTTCGGCGGTGAGCTTGCTGCGGGTGGATGCGGCCAGCCGGCCCGAACCCGTCAGCAGCAGAACCGATTCCGGATCGGTCCCGGCGGTGATGTGTGCCGCCGCCGCCGCCACCAGCAGGCTGGTCTTACCCGTGCCCGGGCCCCCGACGACACGTACTGTGCCGCGCAGCTCCGGGCGGAGCACATCGGCAGGCTCGGGCGCCTGGGCCAGCAGTGCGGTGGTCATGCCGGTATGTCACCAGAGGGGTCCGACAAGTTTTGGTGGCAGCATGAGACCCGTGACCCACGACCTTCACGTCCACCGCTTCGGGCCGGCCGGACCGGTCCAGGTTCTGGCCATCCACGGTTTGACCGGCCACGGGCGCCGCTGGCGCGCGCTGTGCGAGAACCACCTTCCCGAATTCGCCGTGGCCGCACCTGATCTGATCGGGCACGGGCGATCGTCGTGGTCGGCGCCGTGGACGATGGATGCCAACGTCGCCGGGCTGGCGACGCTGGTGGAGAACGACGCCGATGGCCCGGTATTGGTGGTGGGCCATTCGTTCGGGGGCGCGGTCGCACTGAATCTCGCGGCGGCGTGCCCGGATCTGGTGTCCGGTGTGGTGCTGCTGGATCCGGCGATCGGACTGGACGGGCAGTGGATGCGGGAGATCGCCGACTCGATGCTGGCCTCCCCCGACTACCCGAACCGCGACGAGGCACGCACCGAGAAGTTCAGCGGCTCGTGGGCAGACGTGGACCCCGCCGAGCTCGACGAGGATCTCGACGAGCACCTCATCGCACTTCCCAACGGGCGCTTCGGATGGCGGATCTGTGTGCCCGCGATGATGTCGTACTGGAGCGAGCTCGCCCGCGATATCGTGCTGCCGCGCACCGGAACTCCGACAACACTGGTGCGCGCGCAGTGGACCGATCCCCCATACGTCAGTCAGCACCTGATCGACGGCCTGGCCAACCGGCTCGGCGACGACTTCACCCTGGTCGACCTCGACTGCCAGCACATGGTGCCGCACGCCAAACCGGAGGCGACCGCTACGGTCATCCGGGATCTGCTGAAGAGCTAGCGATGGCCCCGATCACCGACGAGCAGGTCGAGCGGGTGCGTGAATTGGTCGCGGCCATCCCGACGGGCCGGGTCGCCACCTACGGAGATATCGCTTCGGCGGCAGAGCTTTCCAGCCCGCGGATCGTCGGCTGGATCATGCGCACCGACTCCTCGGACCTACCGTGGCATCGGGTCATCACCGCGTCAGGCCGCCCGGCGGCGCACCTGGTGACCCGTCAGCTCGAGCTGCTACGCGCCGAAGGCGTGCTGGCCGATGACGGGCGGGTGGACCTGGCGCACGCGCGCCACAAGTTCTAGAGAACCAGCCGGATCAGTGCGGCGGTGCGCGCCAGACCGGGGAACGCAGCCGCCGTCGAGCGCGGGTGCAGAGCGTGCACGGCGAGCCGGAAGATCAAGGCGCGCAACAGCATCTGCGGCCATTCCGGCAGCGCATCCCACCGTTCGATCAGACCGTCGTCGGCCTCGCCCCACGCCAGGGCGTCGACGACCACCACTCCGGCCGCCCACGACGCCGGCCGCCAGTACGGGGTGATGTCGGTGATGCCCGGCGCGGCCGTTCCGGCGAACAACACGGTGCCGTACAGGTCGCCGTGGACCAGCTGATTGGGACTCTTGGTGGGTTTGCGCAGACCGGCCAGCTGGTTGATCAGTTCGACCGACCGCTTTCCGTCGGCCGAACCCGGCGCCACCAACGCCCCGGGCGGCAGCGAGTGCAACGGACGTTCCTCCCACGCGGCGCGGTCTGCGGCGATGAAAACGTCGACATCGCTCCACGGTGCGACCGGCGCCTGGGTCAGGAACCGCGGCCGTTCGAGTTTGGCGGTGGCCTCGTGCAAGCGCACCCCGGCCGAGACGACCTCGTCGTGCCGCGGCTCAGGGCTACCGGCGACGAACGTGTCTGCCCGCCAACCCGAGACCACATAGCGACCGTCCGTCGACCGCACCGGCCTGGCCAGTCGGACCCCGTCGACGAACAACGTTTCGCGAGCCTTCGCCGACCAGGCGGCCCTGGCGTGGTCGGCGATCACCGACAACACCACCTCGCCGCACTTGAAGCCGCCTTCCCAACCTCCGCTGAGCGGTTCGGGGTCGTGGCCCTTGAGACCGAACGTCGCCAGAACATGCTCAGGCGGGCGCTCGTCACTCACCAGGTCAGCCACCCCGACAGCCTAAATTGTCGCGGGGCAAAGTAGCCGTCAGTAGACCACCATGTCGGGATCGATTTGCTTCGCCCAGGCGACGATGCCGCCCTGCAGATGCAGCGCGTCGGCGAAACCGGCCTTCTTCACGACCGCCAGCGCCTCCGCGGAGCGAACCCCGGTCTTGCAGTACAGCACCGGCGTACGGTCATGCGGCAACCTCGACAGGCCCTCACCGGACTCGATCACCGACTTCGGGATCAGCTCGGCGCCGGTGATGTGATTGATCTCCCACTCGACCGGCTCGCGCACATCGATGAGCGCCAGCTTCCGACCGGAATCGAGCAACTCACGCAGTTCGCGGGGCGTGAGGGTGGAATCCTGCGCGGCCTCGGCGGCGACGTCGGACACCACGCCGCAGAACGACTCGTAGTCGATGAGCTCGGTGATCTTCGGGCTCTCCGGATCCTTACGGATCTTGATGGCGCGGTAGGTCATGTCCAACGCGTCATAGACCATCAGCCGGCCCAGCAGCGTCTCGCCGATTCCGGTGATCAGTTTGATGGCCTCGGTGCCCATGATCGAGGCGATCGACGCGCACAGGATGCCCAGCACGCCACCCTCGGCGCACGACGGGACCATGCCGGGTGGCGGTGGCTCGGGGTAGAGGTCGCGATAGTTCAAGCCCAGACCATCGGGAGCGTCCTCCCAGAACACCGAGGCCTGGCCCTCGAAACGGTAGATCGAACCCCAGACATAAGGCTTGTGTGCCAGCACCGCAGCGTCGTTGACCAGATAGCGGGTGGCGAAGTTGTCGGTGCCATCGAGGATCAGGTCGTACTGCTCGAACAACTGCACCGCGTTCTCGGGCTCCAGCCGCTGCTCATGCAGCCGGACGGTCACCAGCGGGTTGACCTCCAGAACCGAGTCGCGGGCGCTTTGCGCCTTCGATCGGCCGATATCGGATTGGCCGTGGATGATCTGGCGCTGCAAGTTGGACTCGTCGACCACATCGAACTCGACGATCCCGATCGTGCCGACACCCGCGGCGGCCAGGTACAGCAGCGTGGGCGAACCCAGTCCACCCGCGCCGATCACCAACACCTTGGCGTTTTTCAGGCGTTTCTGACCGTCGACCCCCAGGTCCGGAATGATGAGGTGGCGGCTGTAGCGGGCGACCTCATCACGGGTGAGTTCGGTGGCGGGTTCGACCAGCGGCGGCAACGAGGGCACCGGCACTCCTTGGATCGACTCGGATAAGCGCTAGCCCGACGGACGTTCACCATCCATCTCAGCAGCTGGCCAGATCAACGGCAAACAGCGGCCAAAGCTTCCCCGCCACTTATGCGATCGGATACGGCCAGGGGTTGAACCGGCAGGTCTTGCCGTCGGCCTTCACATACTGCGGGTCGAACCGCGACGCGTCGTTGTCGTCGGTGGAAAAGGTCTGCTGCATCATCACCGGCGCCAGGCCGCCGTTCTCGTCGCAGGGCTCGTGATGTTGATAGCCGATCGCGTGGCCCACTTCATGGTTGACGAGGTACTGCCGATAGGAGCCGATGTCGCCCTGGAACGGCACCGCACCGCGCACCCAGCGCGACTCGTTGATGAAGACCCGGGGTTGCGCGTCGGGTCCGTAGGCCGGGTTGTAACAGGACGACTCGAGCGGGATCTCGTAGCCGCAGCCTTCGCGCACGGTCATCGGCGAGGTCAGCGACACCCGGAAGTCCGGCTTGACGTTCTCGGCGTCGACCCGCTGAAAGGCGAACTGCGGATTGTGAATCCAACTCTTGGGGTTGCCGAGTGTCTCGGTGACCATCCGTGCGAATCCCTCGTCACCGCCGAATGACCCGGTGTCGATGCCATCCTCGACTTCCACGGTGTAGGTGAACGTCTTGGCGGTGCCCTCACCGACCTTCGGTGTCGTGCCCGGCACGATGTGCCACGTCTTGGCGCCGGACTCGGCGAACGCCCCGCCCTCGGGCAGGATTCCGGTCGGCAGGTTCGCGTCGAACTCGGTCAGCCCGCGCGGTGGCGCGCCGATGATGGCTGTGCCGCTGGACCCGATGGTCGGGGGCCCTTGCACCGCGCGCTGGGCGGTGGGCCCGACGGCGGGAGCGGCGGTCCCGGCGATCGTTTGGTACAGCACCACCCCGGTGAGCACCGCCAGGACCGGCAGCGCATACGCGCGCCAGCCGTAGGTGGAAATGAACCGGCCCAGCCAGCTCTGCTTACGCCATTGACGACGCTGGTCTCGATTGGATCTGACCCGGCCCGATTCCCCCGCCAAGGGATCGCGCAACGCACGCAACGGCTCGCGCCACTCGTCGCGCAGCACCGGCACACGACCGCCGCCGCGGTGCCCCGGGTCGTAGGTCACCGCCCCAGAATGGCACAACAGCCGAACACCGGACTTCCGGCGCGCCCGTGCACCGCCGGACGCTGCTACGGGCGAGTAACCCCGCCCGGGTAGTACTGTCGAGCCGACGGGGCCGGGAGCGCGGGGGGATGGCGCCCGGCCACACCACCAGATTGAGGACTCGATGAGCGAACTCGCCGACACGGCCGAGCGGAAGAACGCTCGAACGGCCGCTGGCGACCGTCCCGCCGCCACCACCCCCCGGCGCGGGAGCCGTCTGCCGCGTGATGAGCGACGTGGTCAACTGCTGATCGCAGCCAGTGAGGTCTTCGTCGACCGCGGCTATCACGCCGCCGGGATGGACGAGATCGCCGACCGGGCTGGTGTGAGCAAACCGGTTCTCTATCAACACTTTTCAAGCAAACTTGAGCTGTATCTGGCCGTCCTGAACCGGCACGTCGAGAACCTGGTGTCCGGGGTTCGTCAGGCCCTGCGCACCACCACTGACAACCGTCAGCGGCTTCGTGCGGCGGTGCAGGCCTTCTTCGATTTCATCGAGCACGACGGCCAGGCCTACCGGTTGATCTTCGAGAACGATTACGTCACCGAGCCGCAGGTCGCCTTGCAGGTGAAGGTGGCCACCGAAGCCTGCACGGACGCGGTGTTCGACCTGATCAGCCGCGATTCCGGGCTCGATCCGCATCGCGCCCGCATGATCGCGGTCGGCTTGGTGGCCATCAGCGTCGACTGCGCGCGGTACTGGCTCGATGCCGACCGCCCGGTCACCAAGGAAATCGCGGTCGACGGGACCGTGCAGTTCGCCTGGGGCGGACTGTCACACGTCCCGCTGACGCGCTCCTGACGACTACCCGCCGGCTGCTCCGCCGGCGGCGATCCCGAATCCAACCCGGCGCACGTCGGCGACACCGATCTCGACGTAAGTGATCTTGTTTGTCTGCACCAGGAAACGGCGGCCCTTGTCGTCGGTCAGGCTCAACACGTCCGGGCCCTCGTTCGAGAACGCCGAGGTCACCAGCTCTTCGACTTCAGCGGGCGTCTGGGAGCTTTGGAACACGAGCTCACGCGGACTGTCCGTGACACCGATCTTGACCTCCACGCTGGCCTCTTCTCTCTCGTCTGCATCGCACGCGCGTCTACCCAGAAGGCTAGTGGACGCCGGTCTGCGCAGTCGCAGCCAGTCGTTCGCGGTTAGCGAATAGGGCGTCAAGCTGCGATAACAGCATGGCAACGGACAGGCGCGGCGCGCCGTTTCGGCTGCTGCGCGTCCCTAACCTTGCGGTGTGAGCGACAACAAGCGCCGACAGCGGTTGGTCCAGTGGCCACGCGTGGCGCTGACCACCGCCGGCGTCCTGGTCGCCGCCACGGCGACAACGTTCGTGGTGAGGACCGGCGACGCCGCCAGCATCACCGCGGACTCGGGCGCCACCCCGACCCGCACCGTGGTGGCCGTTCCCGGCCCCCGGACGCCGACGCAGCCACTCGCGCCGGTCACCGTCACGGTTCCTGGCCTGCCGGTGGAGACACCGGTCATGGTCACACCGCCCAGCGCGGCCGCCGCGCCCATGGCGCAGGTTCAGGTCGATTCCGCCGAGATTGCCTACACCGTCGCGGGCAATCAGCGGCCCGACGATCCGGTGACCATCACCTATGCCGACGAGGCCGGCGCACTGCGCACCGTCGAAAACGTCGCACTGCCCTGGCGATTGACCGTCGTCCCGACCGTGCCGGTGAACTATGTGACCGCCAGCAGTAACGGAAGTCAGCTGAACTGCTGGATCACTGATGCCCGCGGCGCGACCGTCGCCGCCTCGACCGACAACACCATCTCGGCCACCTGTAACCGTTAGGTGAGCCCGAGCTCGCCCATCCGCTCGGCATGCGTGCGCTGCAGCCGGTCGAAGAAATCGGCCACCTGCCCGAGGCCGCCCGGACCGGCCAGCACCAGGTCGACGAGTTCGTCGCGCTCGGCCAGCACGTACTGGGCTTGGGTGATGGCCTCACCGAGCAGCCGGCGCGACCACAGCGCCAACCGGCTGCGCTGCCGTCCGCTGCTGGTCACAGCCTTGCGAACCTCGGCGACCACGAACTGCGAGTGACCGGTCTCGGAGAGCACGCCGCGCACCACGGCGGCGACCTCGTCGGGCAGCACGTCGGCGATCTCGAGGTAGAAGTCGGCCGCCAGCGCATCGCCGACATAGGTCTTGACCAACGCCTCCAGCCAGGTGCTCGGCGTCGTCAGCCGGTGGTAGTTCTCCAGCGCCGACGCGTAGCGCGTCATCGCCGGGACGACGTCGACGCCGCGGGTCTCCAGTGCCTCGCGCAGCAGCTCGTAATGCGCCATCTCGGCGGCGGCCATGCTGGCCATGTTGATCCGGCCCCGCAGGTCTGGAGCCATCCGCGCCTCTTCGGTGAGCCGATAGAAGGCGGCGACCTCGCCGTAGGCCAGCAACGCGAACAACTCGTTGACGCCGGGATGGTCGGCGGTGATCCGCGCCGATGAGTCCGCGGCGGGCTGGGGGGCGGTCATGGCCGCCACTGTAGTCCGGGCGGAGCGCCGATCCGTCCCGGAGAGCGCGACCAGCTATGATGGGGGCTGACGAACGCCGTGAGGCGTGGTCAAGGAAATGTGCGTGCACGCAGTGGGCCCGCCTCCCTCAGTGCAGGGCCCGGCGACTCGGGGCATCGAAACGATGGCACCGACTCCATTTCGAAGTCAGGACTCGTGCGCGCGTGACAACGCATTCGAGGACCGACTACGGAAGGCACAACGCCACCACATGACCCCCCTGATAACTCTTCCCCAGATTTCATTCGCCCAGCTCGGAGTGCGCGACGAGATCGTCCGGGCACTGGCCGAAGAAGGCAAGGAACACGCCTTCGCGATCCAGGAGCAGACCCTGCCGATGGCGCTGGCAGGCGACGACCTGATCGGCCAGGCCCGCACCGGCATGGGCAAGACCCTGGCGTTCGGTGTGCCGCTGCTGCAGCGCATCACCACCGACACCACCCGAGCGCTGACCGGCATTCCGCGCGCGCTCATCGTGGTGCCCACCCGTGAACTGTGTCTGCAGGTGCACGGCGACCTCGTCGCCGCATCGAAGTATCTGCGGGCCGACGAATCCCGCAAGCTGACCGTCACCGCCATCTACGGCGGGCGGCCCTACGAGCCGCAGATCGAGGCGCTCCAAAACGGCGTCGACGTCGTCGTCGGCACCCCGGGCCGGCTGCTCGACCTGGCCCAGCAGGGTCACCTGCAGCTCGGTGGCCTGTCGGTGCTGGTGCTCGACGAGGCCGACGAGATGCTCGACCTGGGCTTCCTGCCCGACATCGAGCGGATCCTCAAGCAGATCCCGACCGAGCGACAGGCCATGCTGTTCTCGGCGACCATGCCGGACCCGATCATCACGCTGGCCCGCACGTTCATGAATCAGCCCACCCACATCCGGGCCGAAGGCGTGCAAGGCTCAGCCACCCACGACACCACCGAGCAGTTCGTCTACCGCGCCCACGCGCTGGACAAGGTGGAGATGGTGAGCCGCATCCTGCAGGCCGAGGGCCGCGGCGCGACGATGATCTTCACCCGCACCAAGCGGACCGCGCAGAAGGTGTCCGACGAACTGGCCGAGCGCGGGTTCAAGGTCGGCGCCGTGCACGGTGACCTGGGCCAGATCGCCCGCGAGAAGGCGCTCAAGGCGTTCCGCAACGGCGACATCGACGTGCTGGTCGCCACCGACGTCGCCGCCCGCGGCATCGACATCGACGACATCACTCACGTGATCAACTACCAGATCCCCGAAGACGAGCAGGCCTACGTGCACCGCATCGGGCGCACCGGCCGGGCCGGCAAGACCGGCATCGCGATCACCCTGGTCGACTGGGACGAGCTGGAGCGCTGGTCGATGATCGACAAGGCGCTCAAGCTCGATTGCGCCGATCCCGCCGAGACCTACTCCAACTCGCCGCACTTCTACGAAGAGCTCGGCATCCCCACCGAAGCCGGCGGCTCTATCGGCACCGCCCGCAAGTCGCAGGGCGCCAAGGCGCAGAGCGGCAAGGCTGCGGACGGAACCCGGATCAGCTCCACCGACTCAAATCGGGAGCGACCCGCCCGCAATCGTTCTCGTCGGCGCACCCGAGGCGGCGACGGCGCCAGCGGGCACGTCGAGACGGCGACGGACGCCACGACCGACGGCGGCACCGCCAAGTCGGCCGAGGGTGGCGATGACAGCCCGGCCCGCAAGCGCCGGCGCCGGCGGCGTCCGCGCAACACCGCCGAGGCCCCCGCAACTACAGGCTGACGACCGCTATCGTCGCCTAGATGGTCAGACCCGAGCGCCGCACCAAAGGCGATCTCGTCGCCGCTGCGACGATCGCACTAGTCGTGGCCGTGATCGCCGCGCTGTTCTGGTGGAACAGCTCCGCGCGGGCCACAATCAGCCGGCCCGCCACCTCGCCGGCGCCCAACCCGATCCCGGCGCGGGTGGTTCCCGAGACGCTGAACCAACTGTGGACCGCGACCAGCTCGCGCACGCTGAGCCCGATCGTGGTGGGCGGCACCGTGGTGACCGGCGACGGGCGGACCGTCGACGGCCACGACCCGCAGACCGGCCAAATCCGGTGGACGTTCGCCCGCGACACCACCCTGTGCGGGGTCTCTTACGTCTACGACCTCGCCGTCGCGGTGTATCCGGACAGCCGCGGCTGCGGACAGGTCAGCAGCATCAGCGGCGGCACCGGGCGCCGCGGCCCGACCCGCACCGCCTACGCCGACGAGCATGTGGTGCTCAGCTCCAACGGCAGCGCCGTGCTCTCGGCCGGGCCGACTCGTTTGGAGCTGTGGCGCTCGGATCTGGTGCGGATGCTGTCCTATGGCGAGATCGACGCCCGTATCGAACCGGTCAACCAGGGCATCGGCGCCGGCTGCACGCTGATGTCAGCAGCGGCCAGCGACGAAGCGGTGTCGGTGCTGGAGGCTTGTCGCGATCAGAAGGACCTGCGCCTGACGCTGCTGAAGCCGGCGAAGGAAGAAGACGAGCCGGACACGAAGAACGTCGCGCTGCCTGGGGTGGCCCCAGATTCGGAGGCGCGCGTGCTGGCCGTGGCGGGCACCACCACCGCGGTGTACCTGCCTTCCCCGCAACCGCAGATCGCGGTGTACGACGAGACCGGCAGCAAGATCGCCAGCACCTTGTTGAAAAAGCCACCGGTACTTGCCAATTCGGCCCAGGCCGTCACCCACGCCGGCGATTTGTACACCTGGTGGACGGGCGACAGCGTGGAGGTCTTCGACAACCGGCTGTCCTACCGCTACACCATCGAGGCATCCGACGCGGTGGCGCCGCTGGGCCCTGGCGCGATGATGGCCGGCCGACTGCTGATCCCGCTGACCAACGGCATCGGGGTGTATGAGCCTGGCAGCGGCACCAGCGAGCGCATTCTCCCCGTCGCGCACCCGGCCGGCTCGGGGCCGGTGGTCCCTACGGTCACCGGCTCGGTGGTGATCGAGCAGCACGGTGACGCGCTGGCTGCGTTCGGCCCGAAGGCTTAGACCTCGGGAGTGAAGGTCGGCAGCGCCTTGCCGGACTTCCAGTGCTTCAGCAGCGCGGCCGCGAGATCACGATATGCCGTGCCGCCCTTGGTCTTTCGGCCCGCCAGCACCGACGACCCGGACGCGCTGGCCTCGGCAAAGCGCACCGTGCGCGGGATCGGCGGGGCCAGCACGGGCAGGTTGTAGCGATCGGCGACGTCGAGCAGGACGTCGCGACTGTGTGTGGTGCGCGAGTCGTACAGCGTGGGCAGCGCACCCAGCAGCTTCAGGTTCGGATTGGTGATCTGCTGCACGTCGTCGACCGTGCGCAGGAACTGGCCCACCCCGCGGTGCGCCAGCGTCTCGCACTGCAGCGGCACGATCACCTCGTCGGCCGCGGTCAGCCCGTTGAGCGTGAGCACCCCCAGCGACGGCGGACAGTCGATGATGATCACGTCGAACTGGTCGAGCTTGTTCAGTGCGCGTTTGAGGGCGTATTCACGGCCGGCCCGCATCAGCAGCATGGCTTCGGCGCCGGCCAGGTCGATGTTGGCCGGCAGCAGCGTCATGCCCTCGGCCGTGTCGACCAGCGCCGCATTGGGCTCGACGTCGCCGAGCAGCACCTCGTGCACTGACGCCGGCAGCTTGTCCGGGTCGGTGCCCAGCGAGAACGTCAAACAGCCCTGCGGGTCCAGGTCGACGAGCAAGACACGCTTGCCCGCGTCAGAAAAAGCCGCCCCCAAAGACGCGACCGTGGTTGTCTTGGCCACCCCACCCTTTTGGTTGGCGACCGCCAATACTCGGGTCACGGACACCATCCTTGCAGGTTCGCAGCCGTTGCGTCCCGGCCGCCACGCCGCGCCAGGTCATCGGGCAGAATCAGTGGGCGTGAGCGTCGGTGCGCATCGGCTGGTCCTGCTTCGGCACGGCGAGACCGACTGGTCCAAGAGCGGTCAGCACACCAGCATCACCGACCTCGATCTCACCGAGTACGGGCGGGACCAGGCCAAACTGGCCGCTCAGACGATCGAGCACCTTGAACTGGACAACCCGATGGTGGTCAGCAGCCCTCGCACGCGCGCCCTGGCCACCGCGGAGCTCGCCGGACTGACAGTCGACGAGGTGTCCTCGCTGCTGGTCGAGTGGAACTACGGGGACTACGAGGGGCTCACCACCCACGAGATCCGCACCGACACCCCCGGCTGGCTGCTGTGGACCTACGGTTGCCCCGGCGGCGAGAGTGTCGACCAGGTGAGCATGCGCGCCGACCAGGCGGTGTCGTACGCGCTGGACCACATGGTGGACCGCGACGTGGTGTTCGTCGGGCATGGACACTTCTCCCGCTCGGTGCTGACCCGCTGGGTGGAGCAGCCGCTGCGGGAAGGTGCGCGGTACGGGTTCGGCGCGGCGTCGGTCGCGGTGTGCGGATTCGAATACGGACTGCGGCAGCTCTCGGCGCTGGGATTGACCAGCCACCGCGAGCCGGTCACCGGGACGTGATGGCGGTTGGAGTCCTTTGTGCTCAGCGGCCCCGCCGGAACAGTCGTCGCCGACGGGATCGAGACGGGGTACGACGACGTCGCGGCGGCGTCGGCGGCGTTGACCGACGGCTCGGCCGACGTGGTGGTCGGTGCGCTGCCGTTCGATATCCGGAGCAAGGCGGCGCTGCTGACGCCGACGAAGGTGACGTTCTGTGACGCATTGCCCGCGTGGCCGACGACGGCGTTGCCCGCGGTGCGGATCGACGCGATGCTGCCGGCACCCGAGGAACATCGCGCCCGCATCCGCCGCGCCCTGGACCAACTCACCGGCCCGGGAAGCGCTTTGGAGAAGGTGGTATTGGCGCGCGCACTGCGTCTGGTCGCCGACGGCCCGCTCGACGAGCGGGCAATCCTGCACCGGCTTCTGGGCGCCGACCCCGAAGCCACCGCCTACCTCGCCGACCTTTCGGTCGCCGGCGGCGAGTACACCGGCACCGCACTGGTGGGCGCCAGCCCCGAGTTGCTGGTCGCCCGCTCCGGCGACCTGGTGACCTGCCAGCCGTTCGCGGGCTCTGCGCCGCGGTCGGCCGACCCGCAGGTCGACGTCGCCAACGGCGCCGCGCTGGCCGAGTCGGGCAAGAACCGGCACGAACACCAGCTGGTCGTCGACACCATGCGCGTCGCACTGGAGCCGCTGTGCACCGAACTCGACGTCGCACCGCAACCGCAACTGAGTCGCACCGCCGCACTGTGGCATCTGTCCACGCCGATCCGGGGCCGGCTGCGCGATAGTTGTACCACCGCAATCGATTTGGCGTTGGCACTGCACCCTACCCCGGCGGTGGGCGGAGTGCCGACGCAGGTGGCGGTCGACCTGATCGCTGCGCTGGAAGGCGACCGCGGCTTCTACGCCGGCGCAGTCGGCTGGTGCGACGCCCGCGGTGACGGGCGCTGGGTGGTGGCCATCCGTGGTGCGCAACTGGCCGCCGACCGGCTGGGAGCGCTGGCCCAGGCCGGTGGCGGTATCGTCGCCGAATCCGACCCCGACGACGAAGTCGCCGAAACCACAACGAAATTCAAAACCATTCTGTCGGCTCTGGGGGTGCAACAATGACTGTGATCCGGATGGCCCCCCCCGGTGACGAAGGCGAAATCGTCGCGATGATCCGCGAATTGGCCGAATTCGAGCATGCCGCCGATCAATGCACGGTGACCGAAAAGCAGATCACTGCAGCGCTTTTCGGTGACAACCCGGTCGGCTCTTGCCACCTGGTCGAGATCGACGGGCAGGCAGCCGCTGTCGCGCTGTGGTTCCGGACCTTCTCCACATGGGACGGTGTGGCCGGTATCTACCTGGAAGACCTGTTCGTGCGCGACAAGTTTCGCCGGCGCGGCCTCGCCCGTACGTTGCTCGCGACGCTGGCGAAGGAGTGTGTCGACAACGGCTATACCCGCTTGGCGTGGGAAGTGTTGGACTGGAACGTCAATGCGATCGCCCTCTATGACGCCGTCGGCGGTAAGCAGATGTCGGAATGGATCAACTACCGGGTGAGCGGCGCGGAATTGGAAGTGCTGGCCGCAGAAGCTTGATCCGGGATTTAGTCCTCGGCGCGCGACGCCCAGCGCAGCGCCGGCGGGCTGAACAGCAGCGCCAGCACGGCGATCGCCACTCCACCCATCGCCACCGCGTAGACCGGCTGGTGCGCGGCCACGATGTACCAGGCCACCGGCAACAGCAACAGGTTGGCGAATATCGCGATGCCTCTGCCCCAGCGCCGCCCGGTGAACAGGGCCCAGCCGGCGGCCAGCACCGCGGCGCCCATCACAGCGAACCAGCCGGCGGTGCCGTACCCGTTGACGATGTGCTGGTCGGCGCCGGCCACCGCGCGGACCACCAATACGACGGCCACGACGATCGCCACCGCACCTTCGGCAGCCGCGGCGAACCCGGCATAGCGCACCACAGACGGGAGTTGGCGTTCAGTCACGCCAGTACGGTACCGAGCGCTCAGCGCCGGAACACCACCCACCGCATCGCGCAATACATGTAGACGCCCTCGCAGGCTCCCGCGGCGATCCGGGCCAGGTGGTACTCGACGCCGAGGACGCGCAACGCCGTGGAGACCCCGAGGATGAACGCCAGATAGTTGATCACCACCACGACGACGTAGACGGCAACCTGTGGACCGACCGCACCGTGAGACTGGAAGTTCACCACCCGGTTGAGTACATAACTGGCCGCGAAGGCACAGACATAGGCCGCCGTCACCGCGATCCCGAACGGCACATGAAGCGCGCCGTGCAGCAGCGTGAGCACCAGCAGGTCCAGTGTGAACGTGCCGGAGTTGATCACCACGAAGCCCATAAAAGTCGGTGGCACAAGCGAATTCAGGCCGAATGGCAAGCGCGCGACCACCGCCTCGCAGGCCCGAAGGAACCAGCCGACGGCGCTGGCCGAACCCGGCTCCGACCCCACCACCACGTCGCGAGCATGCCACCGGCAGCTATCCGGATCGTGATGAGCAGGCAAACACTTCGAACCGCGGCGCCGCACCGGTCTAGGCTCATGGCTCGTGCGTGCCGTCCTGATCGTCAACCCGAACGCCACCTCGACCACCGCGGCCGGCCGCGACCTCCTTGCCCACGCGCTGGAGAGCCGGGTCGAGCTGTCCGTCGTGCACACCGACCACCGCGGACACGCCATCGAGATCGCCGAAGCCGCCAAGCACGACGGCACCGACGTGATCATCGTCCACGGCGGCGACGGAACAGTGAACGAAGTGGTCAACGGCCTGCTGGGCCGGCCCGGTCGGAACTTGCCGGACTCACTGCCGGCGGTCGCGGTGGTGCCGGGCGGCTCGGCGAACGTCTTCGCCCGCGCGCTGGGCATCAGCCCGGACCCGACCGTGGCCACCAATCAGCTGGTCGACCTGCTCACCGCCCGCCGCAACGGCGCCGCCTGGCGGGAGATCGGGCTGATGGACTGCGGTGAGCGCTGGGCGGTGTTCACCGCCGGGATGGGCGTGGACGGCGACGTGGTGGCCGCCGTCGAGGCGCAACGCGCCAAGGGCCGCAAGGTCACCGCGGGCCGCTACATCCGGGTCGCGGTACGCGAGATGCTGGCGAGCGCACGCAAGGAGCCGCTACTCACCCTCGAGATGCCCGGCCAGCCGCCCAGAACCGGCGTCTACTTCGCGTTTATCTCCAACTCCAGCCCGTGGACGTACGCCAACACCAGGCCGGTGTGGACCAACCCGGATACCACATTCGAGACCGGCCTGGGCATTTTCGCCGTCACCAGCATGAACGTGTGGAAGAACCTGATGCTGGTACGCCGGATGGTGTCCAAGAAGCCGGTCATCAAGGCCAAGCACCTGATCCGCGAGGACGACGTGGCGTGGGTGCGGATCACCGCCGACGAACCGGTCGCCAGCCAGATCGACGGGGATTTTCTGGGCCTGCGCGCGGAAATGACCTTCCGAGTGGTTCCGGTGGTCCTTTGCGTCGTTGCCCCGCCCGCCACAGGGCCTTCTGACCAGCAAAAATGAGGTCGCGCCAAATATTCAGGGCGCAGATGGGTTGAGTGTAGTACAAACGGGTAGAGGGTTCGGTAACCCACCCCCAGCGAGAGCTTGTAGTGAGGTTGCCCACTTGTTAACTGAGTTCTATTGACAACCGTCGAGGCTGTGAAACGATCGATGCAACAACACAGAAACATTTCTGTGCAATGCATTAACAGCCGAATGAAAATCGAGTGCGCTTCGTTGCGCGCATAGTAAGGAGTAGCGACAAATGGATTGGCGCCACAAGGCGGTCTGCCGTGACGAGGATCCGGAACTGTTCTTCCCGGTGGGGAATAGCGGCCCGGCGCTCGCCCAGATCGCTGACGCGAAGCTCGTCTGCAACCGTTGTCCGGTTACGACAGAGTGTCTGACCTGGGCTTTGGATTCGGGCCAGGACGCCGGCGTCTGGGGCGGCATGAGCGAGGACGAGCGTCGTGCGCTCAAGCGTCGCAACGCCCGCACCCGCGCGCGCAGCAGCGTCTAACTCCGCCCTTTCGTAGTTCTCGACATCGCGGCCCCGGCAAATGCCAGGGCCGCGATTTTCATTTACAGATGTCGTGTCCGTCACATTTGCTATTGGGGAACTCGGGCAGTTGAACGCCGTCCGAGTGGGACGCGCAACACAACATCGGTCCCGCCGCCGGGAACGTCGTGCATTCCCAGCGAGCCGTCAAGTTCCGCGGTGACCAACGTACGCACGATTTGAAGGCCCAACCGATCGGACTTCTCCAGCGAGAAGCCGGCGGGCAGCCCGCGCCCATCGTCGTGCACCACGACGTCCAACCACCGCGCCGAACGCTCGGCCCGGATCGTCACGCAGCCCCCTTTGGCCGTCGATTCGAAGGCGTGCTCGATGGCGTTCTGGACCAGTTCGGTCACCACCATCACCAACGCGGTGGCCCGATCCGCGTCGAGGACTCCCAACGCACCCTCCCGGTTGATCCGGATGGGCGTGTCGACCCGGGCGACGTCATTCATGATCGGCAAGATCCGGTCGATCACCTCGTCGAGGTTGACCTCCTCGTCCACCGACATCGACAGGGCTTCGTGCACCTGGGCGATGGAGGCCACCCGCCGCACCGACTCCATCAGTGCCTCGCGGGCCTCCTCATTGCTGGTCCGGCGGGACTGAAGGCGCAGCAGCGCGGCGACGGTCTGCAGGTTGTTCTTCACCCGGTGATGGATCTCGCGGATGGTCGCATCCTTGGACAGCAGAGCGCGGTCGCGGCGTTTGACCTCAGTGACGTCCCGGATGAGCATCGCCGCCCCCGCAGCGGCGCCGTGAACGACCAGCGGCAGCGTGCGCAGCAGCACCGCGGCACCGCCGGCGTCGACCTCGAGACGCATACTCGACCCGCCGGTCAGCGAGTCGCGCACGTGCGCGGCCAGTTCCTGCGCCTCGAACGGATCAGAGATCAGCGGCCGGGTGATCGCCACCAGGTTGTGGCCCTCGAGCTCGACTGCCAGGCCCATCCGGTGATAGGCCGACAGCGCATTGGGGCTGGCGTAGGCGACCAGACCGTCGACGTCGAGGCGGATGAAACCGTCGCCGACGCGGGGGCTGGACCGAGACAGTGCCAGGTCACCGACGTTGGGAAAGGTGCCCTCGGACAGCATGTGCAGCAGGTTGCCCGCACAGTCCAGGTAGGCCCGCTCCAGCGGCGACGACGTGCGCCGCTCGGCCAGCGCGGCCTGATGGGTCAGCACGGCCACGACCTGGTTGCCGTAGCGGACTGGGACCGCTTCGACGTTCATCCCGGTTTCCCGCAGTTGCAGATCGCTGCCGCCGTGCCCGATGGCGCCCGAGGTGAATGCGGACGTCACCAACGACAGGTCGCCATCTGCGACGACGGTCCCGACGGCATCCCTGATGAGGACCGTCGGTGCGGTGTTGGGTCGGCACTGGGCCACGCAGACCAGCGCGCCGTCGTCGCGGCGCACCCACATCAGATAGTCGGCGAACGAGAGGTCCGCCAGCAGCTGCCATTCGCCGACCACCGCATGCAGGTGGTCCACAGCGCTGCCCGGCAACACGGTGTGCTCGGCGAGCAGGTCACCGAGGGTGGACACGAAGCTAGTCGATCACGGCAATGAGGTCACCAGCCTGGATGACGTCGCCCACGGAGACGCTTACCTCGGTGACGGTGCCGCCGACTTCGGCCAGCACCGGGATCTCCATCTTCATCGATTCCAGAAGCACCAGGGTGTCGCCCGCGCCGATCTGGTCACCCTTGCTGACCACTACCTCGAGCACACTGGCCACGATCTCGGCGCGCACATCCTCGGCCATCTTCACCTCACTCTTGGTACTGCTCATCGCTTAGTGCGGCTCTATCGAACCACAACACCGGGTGGTCAGAGGTTCGACCGGGCCGTGAGACACTGTGTGCAGCGTCAAATCAATGGAGGTACATCATGGCCAAGCGTGGCCGGAAGAAGCGTGACCGCAAGCACAGCAAAGCCAACCACGGCAAGCGGCCCAACGCCTGATCGGAAAAAGTGCCCGGCAATCTGCCGGGCACTTTTGTTCGGTGCGCTATCCGCGCCGGATGATCGTGGTCTGGCTGATCTGTAGCCGGACCTTCTCCAACAGGTGGCTGGGTGCCTTCTCCCCGCTGCACCGCGACGCAACCAGCTTCTTGATCCGCTCCTCGACGCCGTAATGGCGCAGGCAGCTCGGGCACTCTTCGAGGTGATGACGCAAACGGTCTTTGGTCTCGGTGGTGCATTCACCGTCGAGCAGCGTCCAGACCTCGGCGATCACCGCAGCGCACTCAGGATGGTCCGGGTCGACCGGGCCGATGGGCGGGCGCCACTCCCCTTCACCGCCGGATACCTGATCGTCGCTCATGACGACACCTCCTCGGGCGCATCCGCGCCTGCCCGCCGGGAGAATCCACGCTCCTTGGCGACGTCGGCGAGCAGGCTGCGCAGCTGGCGCCTACCTCGGTGCAGCCGGGACATCACCGTCCCGATCGGGGTATCCATGATCTCGGCGATCTCCTTGTACGGGAAGCCTTCGACGTCGGCGTAGTAGACCGCCATCCGGAACTCTTCCGGCAACGCCTGCAGGGCTTCCTTGATTTCGGTGTCCGGTAGCAGTTCGAGTGCTTCGACTTCGGCTGAGCGCAGGCCGGTTGACGTGTGCTCGGCGTTGGCCGCCAACTGCCAGTCGGTGATCTCTTCGGTCGGATACTCGGCCGGCTGGCGCTGCTTCTTGCGGTAACTGTTGATGTAGGTGTTGGTCAGGATCCGGTACAACCAGGCTTTGAGGTTGGTGCCTTCGCGGAACGACCGGAACCCGGCATAGGCCTTGACCATGGTTTCCTGCAACAGATCTTCGGCGTCGGCCGGATTGCGCGTCATGCGGAGCGCACCGCCGTAGAGCTGGTCCAGCAGCGGTATCGCATCACGCTCGAAACGTGCGGTCAGCTCCGAATCGGACTCTTCGCGCTGTGGAGCCTCGATGTCGATGTCGGTCATCGTGGTTGACACAGTCCCTTCTGCCGCGGCGCCCGAAAGCTCCGGCAGCGGTATCGGACGGATGAGAAATGCGGGTGCCTGCTCATCGGCCATCATGCAGACTGCGACTGACACCGGACTCCTCTCCCCCAATCCTAAGGCTGTGACCAACATCTTTTCCGATCGCGGGCTTGCTTGCTGCGAACACTGTCCACAACAGGATTTCTCACCGCGCTATTTCCCGTGGTTAGGCTCGGCCCCGTGAGTCGTGCAGCCACCCCGGCGATCGCCGCCCTGATCGCGGCCAAAGTGCCCCATGAGGTGCTGCGATACGACCACGACCCGCGGTCGCAGTCCTACGGTGACGAGGCGGTCGCCGCCCTGGCCGGCGATTCTCTGGTGCCCGAACAGATCTTCAAGACGTTGGTACTCGCATCCGGTTCGGTGTTGGCCGTGGCGGTTCTACCGGTGCCGTGGAAGCTGTCGCTGAAGGCCGCAGCCGCCGCGCTGGGACAGTCCAAGGCTGCGATGGCCGATCGGGCCGCCGCCGAACGCACCACCGGGTACGTCCTGGGCGGGATCTCGCCGCTGGGACAGCGCAAGCGGCTACCGACGGTCGTGGACGCGTCAGCGCTGAGTTTCGAGCGGGTGCTGTGCAGTGCGGGAAAGCGCGGCTGGGACGTGGCGCTGGCGCCGCACGATCTGGTGCGGCTGACCGACGCGGTGACCGCCGACATCCGCGCCGTCTAGGGTGGCGAAATGACCTTCGCCGGCAAGACCATGTTCATCTCAGGCGCAAGCCGCGGCATCGGCCTGGCCATCGCCACGCGAGTCGCGGCCGACGGCGCCAACATCGCTCTGGTGGCCAAGACCACCGAGCCACATCCCAAGCTGCCCGGCACCATCTACACCGCCGCCAAAGAAATCGAGGAGGTCGGCGGCCAGGCGCTGCCGATCGTCGGTGACGTCCGCGACGGCGACTCGGTGGCGTCTGCGGTCGCCAAAGCTGTCGAGCAGTTCGGTGGCATCGACATCTGCGTCAACAACGCGTCGGCCATCAACCTCGGTTCCATCGAAGAGGTGCCGCTCAAGCGCTTCGACCTGATGAACGGTATCCAGGTGCGGGGAACCTACACCGTCTCGCAAGCCTGCATCCCGCACATGAAGGGCCGAGAGAACCCGCACATCCTCACTTTGTCCCCGCCGATCCGGCTCGAGTCGCAGTGGCTCAAGCCCACGCCGTACATGATGGCAAAGTTCGGTATGACGTTGTGTGCGTTGGGGATTGCGGAGGAGATGCGCGCTGCGGGCATCGCCTCCAACACGCTGTGGCCGCGGACCATGGTCGCCACCGCAGCGGTGCAGAATCTGCTCGGCGGTGACGAGGCAATGGCCCGGGCCCGCAAGCCCGAGGTCTACTCCGACGCCGCATACGCGGTGCTGAGCAGGCCTGCTCGCGAGTACACCGGACAGACCTTGCTGTGCGAAGACGTGCTACTGGACTCCGGCATCACCGACCTGTCGGTCTACGACTGTGTGCCGGGTTCCGAGCTGGGGGTGGACCTGTGGGTCGACACCCCCAACCCGCCCGGTTACTAGTTCTTCGGACGAATTCCGCGCTGCTAGTTCTTCGGACGTAGTCCGAAGCGGCGCACACCGTTTCCGGCCATCGCCCGCATCGCCGCCAGAGCAATCCGGCCCTGGCGCTTCGACGACGAGTACCACATCAACTCAGACTTCTGCGTCGGAACCTTCGGTGCGGTGATGGCCTGCTGGCGGCAGAACTTGATCAGTCCGCTCGCACCGCCGGACCGATAGCCGACACCGGAGTTCTTCCACCCGCCCATCGGCAGCGACGGGCAGAACACGTTGGCCAGCGCATCGTTGACGTTGACCGCGCCGCATTCCAGCCGTCGGGCCACTCGCTCGCCCCGCTCGACATCGCCGGTCCACACCGTCGCCGACAGCCCGTACTGCGAATCGTTGGCCAGCCGGATGGCTTCTTCTTCGTCGGCCACCTTGACCACCGGAAGCGTCGGACCGAACGTCTCCTCCGCGATGCACGTCATGGTCGGGGTCACGTCCGCGAGCACCGTCGGCTCGAAGAACGTGCCGACGCCGGTCGGCTTGCCGCCGGTCAGCACCCGCGCCCCCGCGTCGACGGCCTCCTTGACGTGGCGCTCGACGATGTCGCGCTGAGCTGCGGTCGCCATCGCGCCGGTGTCGTACTTGAAGCCCGAGTCTTCCTGTCCCTGCCTGATATTCCGTACGTTCGCAGTCAACTTGGCGACGAACTCGTCATAGATCGGGGCTTCGACGTAGACCCGCTCCACCGAAATGCACACCTGTCCGGAGTTGAACATCCCGCCCCAGGCGATGCCGTTGGCCGCGCGGTCGACGTCGGCGTCGGCCAGCACGATCGCCGGGTCCTTGCCGCCGAGCTCGAGGCTGAACGGTTTGAGCTGCTCGGCGCAGGCCACCGCGACCTTGCGACCGGTGGCCGTCGATCCGGTGAAGTGCAGGTAGTCGGCGTTGTTGATGACCGCGGCGCCGGTCTCGCCGTATCCGGTGGCGAGGCCGAGGACCGGCGGAGCACCGACCTCGGTCCAGCCGCGGGCGAACTCGACGGCCGAAAGTGGCGTCACCTCAGATGGTTTCAACAACACCGCGGCACCCGAGGCCAACGCGGGCACGACGTCGAGGGCCAGCATCGCCAAGGGGAAGTTCCACGGTTCGATGATCCCCACCAACGGGTATGGCCGATACACCGTCGTCAGCTTCTTCACCTTGAACAGAAGGTTGTGCGCCTTCGGGTGCCGGTCGGCGAGGAACTCCTCGGCATTGCCCGCCCAGTATTTGATCGAGTCCGCCAGGGCCACCGGCTCGAGCTTGGCGTCGCCGTGCGACTTCCCCGACTCCGACATCAGCACCTCGGTGAGGTGGTCGGCGTTGTCGAGGATCCAGTCCTGCCACCTGTACATCCAGACCTTGCGCCCGCGCGGGCCGATGGCCTCCCACTCGGTCTGGAACAGGCGCAGCTCTCTGGCCTTGGCGGCGACGGCATCCGGTCCGTCGACCGGCACGGTGCCTGCGACGCGGCCGTCGGCGGGATTGTGCACGGTGATGGTGGCCTTATCGGCCTTCGGCTCGACCGCGGTCATGGCCGCTCCTCTCGCTGGTCAGAATCTTGCTGTGAGCCTAACCGGCATCGAGTCGCTAGAACAGGCCAACCGGTTGGTTGTGCGGATCGGCGGGCTCGATGAGCTCCGGGCCGTTGTTGCGGACGCTGTTGACCAGCGTGGAGACCTCCCGCAGGTCGATACCCGCGATGTCCGGCGGGGCGGACAGCAGGTCGGCGTCGGCAGGTTGATCGGGATCCAGCCAGCGGTCCCAGTCTTGCTCGCCGAGCACGAGCGGCATCCGGTCGTGGATCTCGGCGAGCTCCCCGACGGCATCGGTGGTGATGATCGTGCACGTCAACAGGGGCGACGCCTCATCACTGGCTTTCCAGACCGACCACAACCCGGCCATGAACAGCGGCTCACCGTCGGCGCGGTGCATGAAGTACGGCGTCTTACGGGCCTTCTTGCCTGCCGGGGCGTCCGGGTTGGGCTTCCATTCGTAGTAACCGTCCATCGGCACCAGACAGCGCTTGCCCTTCGCCGACGCGCGAAACGCCGGTGAGCTGGTGACCTTTTCGGCGCGTGCATTGATCAGCAGCGGCCCCTTGCTTTCCGGGGTCCCATCGGCCGTCGCCTTAACCCACGGCGGCACCAAACCCCAGCGCATCAACCGGACCCGCCGGGTCGGGTCATCGTCGGGCTCGTTGTGTCGACTCACCACGGTCGCGATGGTGGCGGTCGGGGCCACGTTGTAGTTGGCTCCCCGCGCCTCCTTGGCCGCCTCGGTGGCTTCGTCGATGGCGTGGATCTTTTCGGCCAGCAGGGCCGGGTCGGTGGTCACCGCGAATCGTCCGCACATGACTCCATGGTGGCGCACGATCCCGACAGGGCAGGATGTATGCCGTGAGCGCTGAGTTGTGGGCCGCCCCTTCGACGGTGGAAGCCGTCGTCGCCCGCGTGACGGTGCCCGGCTCGAAATCGCAGACCAATCGCACCCTGGTGCTCGCGGCGCTGGCCGCAGCCCAGGGTCAGGGTGACTCCACGATCAGCGGCGCACTGCGCAGCCGCGACACCAACCTGATGATCGGGGCGATTCAGGCGCTCGGCATCGGCGTGGCCGGCGAGGGCCCGGAGTTGAGGGTCAGCGGGGCGTTGAACCCAGGCACACAAGCCCGCATCGACTGTGGACTGGCCGGAACGGTCTTGCGGTTCATCCCGCCGCTGGCGGCGCTGAGCACCGCGATCGTCGAATTCGACGGCGACGAGCAGGCCAGGACACGGCCGATCGCTCCGCTGCTCGACGCGATGCGCGGACTCGGTGTCGACATCGATGGCATCGGCCTGCCGTTTCAGGTTCACGGCCGGGGCAAGGTCGAAGGTGGCACGGTGCGCATCGACGCGTCGAGCTCCTCGCAGTTCGTCTCGGGCCTGCTGTTGTCCGGCGCTGCGTTTACCGAAGGGCTGACCGTCGTGCACACCGGCACGTCTGTGCCGTCGGCGCCACACATCGCGATGACCGTGACGATGCTGCGCGAGGGCGGCATCGACGTCGACGACACCGCCACCAACCAGTGGCGGGTGGCGCCCGGACCGATCGTGGCCCGGCACTGGGACGTCGAGCCGGACCTGTCCAACTCGGTGCCGTTCCTGGCCGCGGCCGTGGTGACCGGCGGTACGGTGGGCATCACCGCGTGGCCCGCGGCCAGCGTCCAACCGGCCGACGCGATTCTGGGTATCTTCAAGCTACTGGGATCGACTGTGCGGCAATTCGATTCGCATCTTGACGTACGCGGCCCCGCTGGCGGCTACCAAGGCTTTGAGGTGGACCTGCACGATGTGGGTGAGCTGGCCCCGGCAGTGGCCGCCCTGGCCGCGCTGGCCGCACCGGGTTCGGTGTCGCGACTGACCGGCATCGCCCATCTGCGCGGCCACGAAACCGACCGGCTGGCGGCGCTGGCCGCCGAGATCAACGGGCTCGGCGGTGAGTGTGCCGAGACCGACGACGGACTGGTGATCACGGCTGCGCCTCTCCATGGGGGCACCTGGCATTCCTACGCCGATCACCGAATGGCGATGGCGGGAGCCATCATCGGGCTGCGCGTACCCGGTGTCGTCGTCGAGGACATCGCGACCACCGCCAAAACGCTGCCGGAATTTCCGCAACTGTGGACCGAGATGGTGGGGGTCGGTTGAGCCCACGCGAGTACGACGAGTCCGACGTCAAGATCCGGTCGGGCCGTGGATCGCGTCCCCGCACCAAGACTCGCCCCGAGCACGCCGACGCCGCCCGGGCGATGGTCGTCACCGTCGACCGCGGCCGGTGGGGTTGCGTCCTCGATGACAATCCCGACCGACATGTCACTGCGATGCGTGCCCGCGAGCTCGGCCGCACTCCGATCGTCGTCGGCGACCAGGTGGACGTCGTCGGTGACCTGACCGGCCGGCCCGACACGCTGGCGCGAATCGTGCGCCGAGGCGAGCGCCGAACGGTGTTGCGCCGCACCGCCGATGACACCGATCCCACCGAGCGGGTGGTGGTCGCCAACGCTGATCAGCTTCTGGTCGTGGTGGCCCTTGCCGATCCCCCGCCGCGCACCGGGCTGGTGGACCGCACGCTGATCGCGGCGTATGCCGGCGGCCTTCGGCCGATCCTGTGCCTGACCAAAACCGATCTTGCCCCGGCCGAGGAGTTCGCTGAGCAATTCAGCGATCTGGACCTCACCGTGCTCACCGCAGGCCGCGACGACCTGCTCGATGAGGTCGAGGATTTGCTGGTCGGACAGGTCACCGTACTGCTCGGCCACTCCGGGGTAGGCAAGTCCACGCTGGTTAATCGCCTTGTGCCGCAGGCATATCGAGCCACCGGCGACGTGTCGGGGGTGGGCAAGGGTAAACACACCTCGACGCAGTCGGTCGCGCTGCCGCTGCCGAGCGGCGGCTGGGTGGTGGACACCCCGGGCATCAGGTCGTTCGGCTTGGCCCACATCGAGCCCGACGATGTGCTCAGGGCGTTTTCGGATCTGGCTGATGTAATCCGAGACTGCCCGCGTGGATGTGGCCACATGGGACCCCCGGCCGACCCGGAATGCGCGCTGGACGCGCTGACCGGCTCACCCGCGCGTCGCGTCGCCGCGGCGCGACGGCTGCTGGCCTCGTTGTCAGAAGGCGCGGCGTACTGATAGTTGTTTGCAACACCAACCGAGAGGGCACGCCGCACATATGAGCACTGTTCCGAACTTGACACTGAACGACGGCACCAAGATTCCGCAGCTCGGATTCGGCGTCTTCCAGATCGCGCCCGACGAGACGGCGTCCGCGGTGCGCACGGCCCTGGAAATCGGCTACCGCCACATCGACACCGCCGAGATGTACCAGAACGAAAAGGGCGTCGGAGAAGGCATTCGGGATTTCGGGATCGACCGCGGCGAGGTGTACGTCACCAGCAAGCTCAACAACGGCTTTCACAAGCCCGATGACGCCAAGCGGGCGTTCGACGCGACCATCGAGGCGCTCGGATTCGACTACGTCGACTTGTTCCTGATCCACTGGCCGCTGCCGACGCTGTATGACGGCGACTTCGTCTCCACGTGGAAGACGTTGGAGGATGTCAAGAATGACGGTCGGGCCCGCAGCATCGGCGTCTCCAATTTCCAGATTCACCATCTGGAGCAGCTGGCGCGCGACACCGAGACGGTGCCTGCCGTCAACCAGATCGAGGTGCACCCGTACTTCGCCAACGACGAGCTTCGCGCCTACGGCACCGACCACACGATTCTCACCGAAGCCTGGTCTCCTATCGCCCAGGGTGCGGTGCTTGGCGACCCGGTGATCGGCAAGATCGCCGAGCGCCTGGGCAAGAGCCCAGCGCAGGTGGTGCTGCGCTGGCATATCGAGCGCGGCGACATCGTGTTCCCGAAATCCGTTACCCCCGAGCGGATCAAGGAAAATCTCGAGATCTTCGACTTCGAACTGAGCGACGACGATATCGACACCATCTCCGGGCTCGACAAGGGTGAGGCGGGGCGTCGCGGCCCCAACCCGGACACCTTCGACTACATCCCGAAGTAGGCGCTCACAACAAAACGAAAACGAAATCGACGCCGGCGAGGGAGTTACTCGAGCTTCCGCCCGTCGGCGTCGATTTCGCGATGAAGCCTAGGCGGCTTTGGCCGCGCGCTTGTCCCGCCGCTTCTGACGAGCCGTCGCGATCGCGGTCTTGAGTCCGCGTTTGCGGCCGGTGCTCGGGTCCACACCGGCGTAGCCGGATTCGAGCTCGGCGAACATCCGCTCGCTGCGGGTCTCGGGCGCATCGTCAGCGGTGTCGCGCAAGTACTTGTCCGGCAACGACAGCTTGGCGATCGTGCGCCAGGTCTTGGCGTACTGCACCAGGAACGGGCCGGTGGTGTACGGCAGGTCGTACTTCTCGCAGACCTGGCGGACCCGCACCGAGATCTCGGCCAACCGATTGCTCGGCAGATCCGGATACAGGTGGTGTTCGATCTGGTACGACAGGTTGCCGGTCATGAAGTCCATGGCGCGGCTGCCCTCGATGTTGGCGCTGCCCAGCATCTGGCGCAGATACCACTGCCCCTTGCTCTCGCCCACCATGTCGGTCTTGGTGAACTTCTCTGCACCATCGGGGAAGTGGCCACAGAAGATCACCGCGTTGGCCCACACATTGCGGATCACGTTGGCAATGGCGTTGGCGGTGGCGGTCGAACGGTAAGTGGCGCCCGGGGAAAGTGACGTGATCGCCGGGTAGGCGACGTAGTCCTTGAGCAACTGCCGGCCAGCCTTGACGCCAAACTCGCGTACCCGGATCAGGGTGGCTTTACGGTCGTCGCGGCCCTTGGAGATCTTGCCGAGCTCCAAGTGCTGCAGACCGACGCCCCACTCGAAACCGAGCGCCAGCAGGGTGTTGAAAAGCAGGTTGCCGTACAGGTTGAACGGCTTCCACTTCGCATCGCGGGTAACCCGGATGACGCCGTAACCGACGTCGTCGTCCATGCCCAGGATGTTGGTGTACTTGTGATGCATGAAGTTGTGAGTGAATCGCCAGTGCTTCGACGCCCCGCTCATGTCCCACTCCCACGACGAGGAGTGAATCTCGGGATCGTTCATCCAATCCCACTGGCCGTGCATGACGTTGTGGGCGATCTCCATGTTCTCGATGATCTTGGCCACGCCCAGGGTCACTGTCCCGGCCCACCACGCCGATCGTTTCGAGCTGGCAGTCAGCATCAGCCGCGCGGCGACCTCGAGACCGCGCTGGGCGGCGATGGTGCGGCGGATATAGCGCGCGTCCCGCGCGCCCAGAGAATCTTCGATGTCCTGGCGGATGGCGTCGAGCTCAACCGCGAGGCTTTCAATGTCAGCGTCGGTCAGATGCGTAAATGCATCAACATCGGTGATTGCCATAAGTCACGCCTCCCTTCTCATACCTACGATACCGTAACCTACGTATCCGTAGGTTACTAGCGAGTAAACCTCAGACATCGAGGACGCAGTCGCCCGAAGCGGCCGAAATGCACGTCTGAATCCGAGTACCCGGTTCATGCTCGTTGCCCGTGCGCAGATCCCGGACGTGGCCCTCGACCAGGGGGACCACGCAGGACTGGCAGATGCCCATCCGGCAGCCGAAAGGCATTCGCAAGCCGACCTGCTCGCCGGCCTCCATCAGCGACGTCGCCGCGTCTACTGTCACGGACTTGCCGCTGCGCCCGAATGTCACCGTGCCGCCCTGCCCGTGCGCAGCCGCCCGAGATGCCGCGAACCGCTCCAGGTGCAGCCGGTCGCCGAGGCCCGCGGCCTCCCAAACCCTTCCGGCCTCAGTGAGCATTCCCTCCGGACCGCAGGCCCAGGTCTGGCGCTCGCGCCAATCCGGGACCAAATTATCGAGCTGACCCAAATCGAGCCGACCCTGAGCGCGGGTGGCGCGGACGGTCAGCCGATAGCTGTCGTGTTCGCGAGCCAACTGTGCCAGCTCATCGGCGAACATGACGTCGGATTCCGTTGGGGCGGAGTGGATATGGACGACATCGCCGATCTGGTCACGGCGCTCCAGGGTCCGCAGCATCGACATCACCGGGGTGATGCCGGAACCCCCGGTGAGGAACAGCACCGACGCCGGGGCGGGATCGGGCAGTACGAAGTTGCCCTGCGGCGCGGCCAACCGCACGATCGTGCCGGGCTTGACCCCGCCGACCAGGTGGGTGGACAAAAAGCCCTCGGGCATGGCCTTGACGGTGATCGTGATCGTGCGTGATCGCCCGGCACCGTCAGAGTGTGGGCTCGATGTCAGCGAATACGATCGCCACCGCCAACGGCCGTCGACCAGCAAACCGATGCCGATGTACTGGCCGGGTTGGTAGTCGAACGTGAAGCCCCAGCCCGGTTTGATCACCAGCGTCGCCGAGTCCTCGGTCTCGCGCCGCACGTCGAGCACTCTGCCGCGCAACTCACGCGCCGACCACAACGGGTTGGCGAGCTGCAGATAATCGTCGGGCAACAGCGGTGTGGTGATCCGGCCGAACAGCCCGCGCAAGGCGTCTATCGCGGGATTGCGCCCTTCGCCGGCCACCTTCGGTCGCACGGTGTCCACCACGTTCGCGCTGACCTTTACCTGGTTCTTCGCCATTGCGGACCTCCTTCGCCGTCAAACCTACGGTACCGTAACTTACGGTTCCGTATCCAGGCGTCAGAGCAGATCAAGTAGGAACGGTAGTTCCTGGGCGGCATACCAGGCCAGGGCGTGGTCCTGGGCGTCGCCGACGACGAATTCGGCGTCTTCATCGCCCAGATCGGCGGCGTCGACGACGGCGATCGCGGCTTTCACGGCAGGCTCGGCGTCGGAGTTGTCCACGTACGCGGCAACCACCTGATCCATGTTCACCCGTCCCCCGACGCGCACCACTGCGTCATCGAGATCGGGCCGTGGCGTCGCGTCCGCGTCGGCGATCAGGACCGCGCGGCGCAGCGGCAACTCACCGTCGGTCCGCTCTGATTCGGCTGCCAGCAGCCGCAGCGACGCCAGCGCGGCCTCACCGATCGCGACCTCGGCCAGCTCCTCGTCGTCACCTTCGGCGTAGGACTCCCGCAAACTCGGCGTGACGGCGAACGCCGTCCCGCTCAGCGGCTGGAGCGACCCGTCGGCGACCAACTGTTGGAGCATCGCCAGAGTGGCCGGGATGTATACCCGCACAAAGGCAGATTAGCTGCCCTTCCTGCCATCTCCGAGCAGGGTGGAGACGTGATCATCGACATAGGTCGACAGCTCGCGCTCGGGCCGCTGATAGTTGCCCAGCATCGGCCGCTCGGGCAGATCGACCTTTGGTAGTTCGACCTGCTGGTAGTCGATGCTCGCCAGCAGATGAGCCATCATGTTGAGCCGCGCGTGCTTCTTGTCATCGGATTCGACGACGAACCAAGGACTGTTCGGGGTGTCGGTGTGCACCATCATCTGATCCTTGGCGCGCGAGTAATCCTCCCAGCGGTAGATGGACTCGAGATCCATCGGGCTGAGCTTCCAGCGCCGCAGCGGGTCATTGCGCCGGGACCGGAACCGGCGCAGCTGTTCGTCATCGGAGACCGAGAACCAGTACTTGCGCAGGATGACCCCGTCGTCGATCAGCATCTGCTCGAAGATCGGGCACTGTCGCAAGAACAGCGTGTGCTCCTGCGGTGTGCAGAACCCCATCACCCGCTCGACTCCGGCGCGGTTGTACCAGGACCGGTCGAAGAGAACGATCTCGCCGCGGGCGGGCAGGTGCTCGACGTAGCGCTGGAAGTACCACTGGCCGCGCTCGCGTTCGGTGGGCGCCGGCAGCGCGGCGATCCGCGCGACGCGGGGGCTGAGGTACTCGGTGATGCGCTTGATCGTGCCGCCCTTGCCGGCAGCATCCCGGCCCTCGAACACGACGACGATGCGTTCCCCGGAGGCTTTGACCCACTCCTGCAGTTTCACCAATTCGGTTTGAAGCCGGAACAATTCGGCTTCATAGAGGTCTTTGGGAATCTTGCGGTTGCGCTTCTTGGCGGACGCATTACCGTCGGAGTTGGCCTTGCTCATCGTCCGAATCCTACGTCTACTGCGCGGCTTCGAGCAGTTCCTCGAGCGATTCGGCCAGCAGCGTCGGCAACACGTCGACATCGCTCATGGCGTCACGGTCGGCATTGATGCCGAAGTACAGCATGCCGCAATAGGATGTCACTCCGATCGCCAGTACCTGGTTGTGCAACAGCGGCGGCACCGCGTAAATCTCCAGCAGCTTGGCCCCGGCCACATACATCTGCGACTGCGGCCCCGGCACATTGGTGATCAGCAGGTTGAACTGGCGCGCATTGAACTGGGTGGCGACTCGGGTGCCCATCGCGTGCAGGGTCGGCGGCGCGAACCCGGATAGGGTGACGATCGTGCGGGCGTCGACCAAACTGGCAGCCGCCGAGTGCGATTCGGTGGTGTGCGCGATCTGGGACAGCCGTACCACGGCATTGCCCTCGCCGACCGGCAGGTCGACCAGGAACGGGGCCACCTCGCTGATCGCCTGACCCGGACCGGCCGTTTCCATGACGGCCTCGGGGTAGACCGACGTCGGCGCCATGGCGCGCACCGTCGAGCTGTTGGTGACGGGTTCACCGCGCGACAGCAGCCAGTTGCGCAGAGCGCCGGCGATCACCGCCAGCACCACATCGTTGACGTCGCAGTCGTAGCGCGAGCGCACCAACCGGTAGTCCGCCAGCGAACCGGTGGCCACCGTGAGCCGCCGATTGCGCGACACCTTGGTGTTCAGCGGGCTGTTCGGTGCGGTACCGCGGGCCACCGTGCGCGCGACGTCGGTCAGCCGCCGCGCCAGCTCGGCCGCTTCACCGCTGTTGCGGGCGAGGTCGCCGACCGCCGAGCTCACCGCCTGCATCTGCATGCGTGGCCGGGCCAGCCACTCCCCGATCGCGCCGAGCAGCAGTTCGCCGTTGGTGGGTTCCCGGCTCGGGATCCAGATGTCCTCGCCGAACGTCGGCGCCTTCTGGCTGCGGTCGGCGACGACGTGGCCGATCTCCAGAGCCGTCATCCCGTTCACGAGCGCCTGATGGGATTTGGTGTAGATGGCCAGCCGGTTCTTGGCCAGGCCCTCGATCAGGTACATCTCCCACAGCGGGCGGGACCGGTCGAGTGGCCGAGAGCCCAGCCTGGCGATGAGTTCGTGCAATTGAGAATCGCTGCCCGGCGACGGCAGGGCCGAGCGCCGGACGTGATAGGTGATGTCGAAGTCCGGGTCGTCGACCCAGACCGGACGCGCTAGGCCCAGGGTGACCTCGCGGATCTTCTGGCGATAGCGCGGAATCTGGGGCAGACGGCGTTCGACGGTCTCCAACAAAGAGTCGTAGCTCAAGCCGGCGCGGGGCTTGCGCAGAATCGCCAGCGAGCCGACGTACATCGGGGTGGAGGTGTTCTCCAAGTGGTAAAACGAGGCATCCGACGCTGACAGCCGAGTCACCATCGTTGCGACATTCCCCTCATCTACTTCGACTACTCCCCGCCCGTCCCGACACGGTAACCGCCAACCCGGGGGTACCGCATCGCGGGTGCACACACCGCTGCCTACTGGTGTCCACACCCACGACAAATCTGTGCCATCATGTCGCCATCGGTTCGCCCCTCTCCGGCAGCCGGTCCCCTGTCGGCCGATCCCGGAGAGTGCCCATGCCCTGCGTCGTTCCCGTTGTCGACTACGAGCCGCCGGTGCTGCGCACCGCGCCCGAGCGGGTGCATCTGCTTCGCCCCCGCACCCTCGGATCGGCGTCTCGCCCTGCTCCGCCACCGACCGCGTCCGCTTCCCTGCGTGTCGCGGGTGGCTTCGCCGACGCGGCGCTGCGCCGGGTGCTCGAGGTGATCGACCGGCGCCGCTCACCGGCCCACCTTCGCCCGTTGCTGACCGCCGGCCTGGTGGAGTCACTGCTGCCGGCAGTCGCGCGCCACGAAGGCAACGGTGCTGCACGCCTTTGCCGGCTACGGGTGCAGCCGGTCGGCGCCGACGGATCGGCCGCCGAAGTGGCCGCGACCTACACCCGAGACGATCGCATCCATGCGATCGCCTGCCGCGTCGAACAGGAGCTGACGCCAACCGGCTTGCGATGGCAGGTGGTGGCGCTGCACATCGGCTGACTAGCCGGGCTGCATCGTCGCTAACTCCGGCGAAGCCGGCTGCTGCTCTTGGACTGCTTACGAGCCGCCTCGCGACGCTCCTTGCGGGTGGTGCCCGCGGTGGCCGCGTGCTTGGCGCCGCCGTTGCGCTGCACCTCGGCGGAGCCGTCCTCCGCCGGACCGCTGTAGGTCAGCTGCCGCGAGTCGTCGTCGTCGATTCCCTTGGCGCGCAAGGCCGGTGCCGGCTCCTGCTGCTGGTTGCCCAAATCGGCCAAGCCGGCCGGGGTCTCGACCGGCGCCACCGCGGCCGCGGGAGCAGCCTCCACCTGAACGTTGAACAGGAAGCCGAACGACTCCTCCTTCAATCCGTCGAGCATGCCGACGAACATGTCGTAGCCCTCGCGCTGGTACTCGACCAGCGGATCGCGCTGCGCCATGGCCCGCAGGCCGATGCCTTCCTTGAGGTAGTCCATCTCGTAGAGGTGCTCGCGCCACTTGCGGTCGATCACGTTGAGCAGCACGTTGCGCTCCAGCTGACGCATGGCACCTTCACCGGCAAGCGCCTCGATCTCGGCTTCGCGTGTGGCATAAGCCTTTTCGGCGTCCTCGATCAACGCGTCGAGGAGCTCCTCGCGGGTCAGCTCGCCGGCCTCCCCGACAGCGTCGTTGTCGAACAGGTCATGATGGTCGATCCCGACCGGATAGAGCTGCCGCAGGGCGGTCCACAGCTGCTCGAGGTCCCAGTCTTCGGCGTAGCCCTCGGCAGTGGCGCCGTTGACGTAGGCGGTGATGACGTCGACAAGCATGTCGTGGGCTTGCTCCTGCAGATTCTCGCCCTCGAGAATCCGGCGGCGTTCGGCGTAGATGACCTTGCGCTGCTGGTTCATCACCTCGTCGTACTTGAGGACGTTCTTGCGGATTTCGAAGTTCTGCTGCTCGACCTGGGTCTGCGCGCTTTTGATCGCGCGGGTCACCATCTTGGCTTCGATCGGCACGTCGTCGGGCAGGTTGAGGCGGGTCAGCAGGCTTTCCAGCGTGGCGCCATTGAACCGCCGCATCAGCTCGTCACCGAGCGACAGATAGAAGCGGGACTCGCCCGGATCGCCCTGACGACCGGACCGCCCGCGCAGCTGGTTGTCGATACGACGTGACTCGTGGCGTTCGGTGCCCAGCACGTAGAGACCACCGACCTCGATGACGTGCTCGGCTTCTTTGGTCGCCTGCTCCTTGACCTTCGGCAACTCCTCCTGCCAGGCGGCCTCGTACTCGTCGGGGGTTTCGACGGGATCGAGGCCCCGCTCACGCAGCCGGGTGTCGACCAGGAAGTCGACGTTGCCGCCGAGCACGACGTCGGTACCACGACCGGCCATGTTGGTGGCCACCGTGATCGCACCGCGCCGGCCGGCCTCGGCGATGATGCCGGCCTCCTGCTCGTGGAACTTGGCGTTGAGCACGTTGTGCGGGACTCGCCGCTTCTGGAACTGCCGAGACAGGTACTCGGAGCGCTCGACGCTGGTCGTGCCGATGAGGACCGGCTGGCCCTTCTCATAGCGCTCGACGACGTCGTCGACGACGGCGATGTATTTGGCTTCCTCGGTCTTGTAGATGAGGTCGGTCTGGTCTTTACGGACCATCGGCCGGTTCGTCGGGATCGGGACCACTCCGAGCTTGTAGATCTCGTGCAGCTCAGCCGCCTCGGTCTCGGCGGTACCGGTCATTCCGGCGAGCTTGTCGTAGAGCCGGAAGTAGTTCTGCAGGGTGATCGTGGCCAGGGTTTGGTTCTCGGCCTTGATCTCGACGTTTTCCTTGGCCTCGATGGCCTGATGCATGCCCTCGTTGTAGCGCCGGCCGAGGAGCACGCGGCCGGTGAACTCGTCGACGATCAGGACCTCGCCGTTGCGGACGATGTATTCCTTGTCACGCTCGAAGAGCTCCTTGGCCTTCAGGGCGTTGTTGAGGTAGCTGACCAGCGGGGAGTTGGCGGCCTCGTAGAGGTTGTCGATGCCGAGTTGGTCTTCGACGAACTCCACACCCAGCTCATGCACACCGATGGTGCGCTTCTTGATGTCCACCTCGTAATGGGTGTCTTTCTTCATCAGCGGGGCCAGCCGGGCGAACTCGGTGTACCAGTGCGAGGCGCCATCGGCCGGGCCGGAGATGATCAACGGGGTGCGGGCCTCGTCGATGAGGATCGAGTCGACCTCGTCGACGATGGCGTACTGGTGGCCGCGCTGCACCATCTCCTCGACCGAGTGGGCCATGTTGTCGCGAAGGTAGTCGAAGCCGAACTCGTTGTTGGTGCCGTAGGTGATGTCAGCGTGGTACGCCGCCCTACGTTCGTCAGGGGTCAGGCCCGAAAGAATGACGCCGACCTCCAGACCCAGGAAGCGGTGCACACGGCCCATCCACTCGCTGTCGCGTTTGGCCAGGTAGTCGTTCACGGTGACGACGTGTACGCCGTCGCCGGCCAGCGCGTTGAGGTAGGCGGGAAGCACACAGGTCAGGGTCTTACCCTCACCGGTCTTCATCTCTGCGACGTTGCCGAAGTGCAGCGCCGCGCCGCCCATCACCTGCACGTCGAAGTGGCGCTGCTGCAGCACCCGCCAGGCCGCCTCACGGGCGACGGCGAATGCCTCGGGGAGCAGGTCATCGAGGCTTTCGCCGTCAGCAACGCGCTTCTTGAATTCGTCGGTCTTGGCCCGAAGCTCACCGTCCGACAGCTTCTCTATGTCGTCGGACAAGGTGTTGACGTAGTCAGCCACCCCCTTGAGGCGCTTGACCATGCGACCTTCACCAAGGCGCAGCAACTTCGACAGCACGTTTTCCCCTGAACATATGTAGGAGGGGCCCCCGGTGGATTGGAGGCATAAGCGCCCCCCATCCTAGGTGACGCGCTGGTCGAGCCAGGGCAGCGGCGATCAGCCCAGCCGGATCAACCCATAGTCATAGGCGTGGCGGCGGTAGACCACCGACGGCCGATCGGTCTCCTTGTCCTGGAAGAGGAAGAAGTCGTGGCCGACGAGCTCCATCTCGTAAAGCGCGTCGTCGACTGTCATCGGCTTGGCAGGGTGTTCCTTGGTGCGCACGATGCGGCCCGGTTCGTGGTCGTCGGCCGCGGACTCCTGGACGGCGGACTGCTGGGGCGTGAACGCCGCGGCCGCGTCGACGAGAGCGGCCACCGCGGTGGCCTCATGAAGCGATACGGGTGTCTTGTCACCGTAGTGAACCTTGCGCCGATCCTTCGTGCGTCGCAGCCGGTTCTCGAGTTTGTGGACGGCAGCCTCGAAGGCGCCGTAGAAACTCTCCGCACAAGCCTCCCCACGGACCACCGGCCCACGACCGCGCGCGGTGATCTCGACGTGCTGACAGTTCTTACGTTGACGGCGGTTGCGTTCGTGCTCGAGCTCGACGTCGAAGCGGTAGATCGAGCGGTCGAACCGTTCGAGGCGAGCGAGTTTCTGCGCGACATAGAGGCGGTAGTGATCGGGGATCTCGACATTGCGACCGCACACCTGCACTTCGGCGGTGGGATCGGGTTCGGCAAGATCGTCATCGTCGGCGAGCATTTGACCGGTATTCACGGAATCGATTGACATGCTTGACAACTCGTTTCTCTTACGGGTTGCACGCACCTGGGCGTGCCGGCCAGTCTTGGGTACTGCGCCGACAGGCTTGACACGAGTCTCATCCGCCGGCGCCTGGGGTCGAGTTACCTCACCTCCTACCGTTGCTCGGCGAAGCGGCGGGCCTGTTGACTAGACCGCCCCCGTGATTTATTCACGGTGTGTTGGCCCCGACGGTAGTCGCTGTTCATGGGGTGGTGCCACCTTTTTGGCGCACCTGTTTCGAGTTGTTTCGACCCCCGTTACAGGGACCGTGGACCTCCCCTGGTCAGGCGTGCGCCAGGGTGAGCACGGCCGTTACATTCGCGTTGGTTTTATGCAGCATTCGCACCGCTTCTCGGGCGGTGGCGCCGGTGGTGACGATGTCGTCGACAAGCAAGACGTCGCCGGTAATCGGCGTGGTGAGCTTGATGCGACCGGTGAGATTGCGCTCGCGGTCGGCGATCGTCAGTCCGACGGAATCGCGGACCAAGGCTCTGGTTTTCAGGGCTCGGATGACTTTGACGTTCTCGTTCTGCCGGGTGGCTTCAGTGGCGATGCGGGTGACGGGATCTCCGCCGCGTCGGCGGGCGGCCGACGCGCGGGTAGGCGCCGGGACAATCGTGAACGGTGTGTCGAGGATGCCCCAGCCGAGAAGCTGGTGGACGCCGAGGGCCAGCGCGCGCGCTAGTGGGGGGACGAGGTCGCGTCGCCCGTGCTCCTTGAGCGCGACGATGGCCTGCCGACGCGGGCCGGCGTAGCGGCCGAGAGCGAAGACCGGCACGCCGGGGTCGATGCGCGGTGTGACGAGGTGCGGCTCGTCGGTGTGGACCTTGAGTGCCGCAGCGCAGGCGTCGCACCACTTGGTCGACGGTGCGCCGCAGCCGCCGCATTCGAGCGGGAGAATGAGGTCCAGCATGGCTTGAGTGTGGCCCTGTCGGTTGGTGTGGCGGGAGTACTGTCCACAGGGGTGACTGGGACGACAGGATTCGTCGAGGCGAACGGACTGACGTTCGCCTATATCGAGGAGGGCTCCGGACCCCTGGTGTTGCTGCTGCACGGATTCCCGGACACGGCTCATACATGGGATTCCCTGCGTCCGCAGATTGCCGCCAAGGGGTACCGCGCGGTCAGCCCGTTCATGCGCGGATATCACCCGACCGCGGTGCCCGGCGTTGATCCCTCCCAGGAGACGTTGGCGGGTGACGCGCTTGCGTTGATTTCTGCACTGGGGGCTGACTCGGCCGTCATCATCGGTCACGACTGGGGCGCCTCGGCGGCCTACGGTGCCGCGGCGCTGGGCCCGGACCGAGTGACGAAGCTGATGGCCGTCGCGATTCCGCACCCGGCGACGTTGAGGCCGTCGCTTCGGAAGGTCCGGGATGTACGGCATTTCGCTTTATACAAGCTTCCTCGCGCCCCCCAACGATTCGCCCGCAACGACTTTGAGGCGCTGCCCGCCATTTATCGACGATGGTCGCCGCGGTGGACTCCGCCCGCCGCGGAGTTCGACGCCGTCCGTGAGTGCTTGTCTAGCCCAGGAAGTCTCGACGCGGCGTTCGGCTACTACCGGAAGCTCTCACCGCTTCCGTCGGCGTCGTTGAGGACGAAGATCACTGTGCCGACCGTCGTCATTGCCGGTTCTGACGATCCCCTCGCCGAGCCGTCGGACTTCCGCCGTGCCGCCCGGATGTTCAAGGGCGAGTACATCCTTGAGGAAGTCCCGGGCGGACACTTCATGCACCGGGAACATCCGAAGGAGTTCGCGGCACGGGTGCTGGGTCACCTTTAATCGCCCGATTTTTTGTCGGACCCTGCTGCGATGATGAGGTTATGTCCTCGACCACGACGCTGAGCTCGAAGGAACGTCTCGAGGTGTTATTCGAGGAGTTGTCGGAGCTGGCCGGTCAGCGCAACGCGATCGACGGGCGCATCGTGGACATCGTCGCCGAGATCGACCACGACGGAATCTGGGGCAACACCGGCGCCCGCTCGATCCCGGCCCTGGTGGCCTGGAAACTCGGTGTCTCACAAAACAACGCCGAGACCATTTCAGCTGTCGCCCACCGCATCAACGAATTCCCCCGCTGCACTACCGCTTTGCGCGACGGGCAACTGTCGGTCGATCAGGTCGGTGTCATCGCCGAACGCGCCGCCGACGGATCCGATGAGCACTACGCGCAGCTCGCCTCCGCCGCGACGGTCAGCCAGCT
>NZ_NPKT01000024.1 GCF_008329565.1 Mycolicibacterium sp. P1-5 | reverse complement strand
CGGATCTCGGCCCAGTCCTCCACAGTGATCACTCTCCAATCAGAAGGGTGCTCACTTTTCGACCGGAATCACCTGCTCACTTTTCGACCGGAACTGACAGCGTGGAAGCGCTGGGTTGGAATCGGCCGTCGGCACGTGTGTGTGAGCTGATACGGCAGGGTGCCGAGCTGGTCGTCAACGTTCCTCAGCAATGGCACGATGAGCTGGATTCCGCCACATTGGCATCGGAGTACATGCCGACTGTGGGGGACGATCCGGTGCTCGCCGATGAGGTGCGTCGCAGCAATCGGACAAACCAATTGCATTGGGCCGCAGCGAATATCAGTCACCCCGGTGAGCCGGTCGCGGCCAACGTCGGAGCCGACTCTCTTTCCATCGCGCGCGACCTGATCCGCCGCGGACTGGATGAGTCAGCACTCTTGGATGCGTACCGGATCGGCCAGAATGTGGCGTGGCAGCAGTGGATGCGGATCGCATTCGAGTTGACGTCAGATCCGGGCGAGCAGCGCGAACTGCTTGAGGTGTCGGCCCGGTCCATCACATCGTTCATCAACGCGACGATCGCCGGCATCCGTCAGCAGCTGCGGACTGAACGCGATGAGCTGACGCGTGGCACCCACGCCGAACGCCGAGAAATAGTCGGCTTGATACTGCACGGCGCTGCCATCACGCCGCAGCATGCAGAAGACCGGCTCGGTTATCGCCTCGACCAGAGCCACACTGCCGTCGTTTTGTGGACCGATGAATCGGACGCCGACCTGACGGATCTGGATCGTGCCGCCGAGGCGCTCACTCACACGACGGATGGACTCCGACCGTTGTCGGTGCTGGCCGGCGCCGCAACCAGATGGTTATGGCTGCCCGGTGGCGGGGGGCCGGCCTTGGCACGCGCGTCCACGGCCGTAAGTCATCTGCCCGGGGTGCGGATTGCGGTCGGGGCCACCGCTGCGGGACTCGAGGGCTTCCGAAGCAGCCATCTCGACGCGATCACCACCCAGCGGATGATGGCGCGCCTCGGCTCCGTTCAGCGAGTCGCCAGTTTCGTCGACGTTGAGCTCATCGCGCTTATTACATCGGATCCCGAAAGCGCGGAAAGGTTCGTCAAGCACACGCTCGGTGATTTTCAATCAGCCGATGCCGAACTCCAGCGGACCGTCCTCACTTACGTTCAGGAACAATGCAATGCCTCAAGAGCCGCGGCGAAGTTGTTCACTCACCGAAACACATTGCTGAACCGGCTCGCTCGCGCCAACGAGCTGCTGCCGCGGCCTCTTGAGGTGGCCAGCGTGTATGTCGCGGTGGCACTGGAAACGCTGCGTTGGCGCGGCGTAGCTCGCTAGTGCCAAAAGTACTTGACATAATGTGGCTTATCGGCAAAACGTGTGAGCTGCATTAGGTGGAAGTTCTTGCATCACCCCTAGATGATTGGCTGACCTGACCACGTCGCAGCGCCGATGTTCGGTCGTCGCTCCCACGCTGTTTGCACCTGTAACGGGGCGCAAGACCTTGGAGGGCTGTCGTTCAGTTCAGTCGCTCAACCGAATGAATGGGTCGGCTGTTGGGTGGAACCCTGAACCCGCCGATGCACGGCCGCCGTCCAGTCACGCTTCCCTCACGCTGGCAGCATCAGTAATCGTCACTGTGACGAATTCGCCCAGCCACGCCCGTTCATGTACAGCGGTGACATCGGCGATGAACTCGGGCGTCCGCGCCGTGGGCCCTGGGCCTGCCGGCGATCCCGCCAGGCGACCATGTCTTCGAGCGGGCCGAGTTCATAGCCGGTCGTGGGATCGGGAGCGATCTCCGCGATGAAGGTCGACGCACCGGCGCGAAGATAGGCATCGGCACTGTCGGTGCCGAACCAGTGCACCGAACGCTCGATGTCACTCCCATCGCGCCCGGCAGTGGTGGCCAACGTGTCGAGTTGAGCGCTGGTCTCGATGAAGCGATCTACCGAGAGGAACGTGTGCCAGATGTCGGCATGTCGCACCACCGCGGGCAGGGTTCGTTTGGGTCCGGTGCCCCCGATCAACACGGGAATCTTGCGCAGTGGCGGCGGGTTGAGCCGGCGCAGACGAGACTCGATCCGCCGCAGGCCGTCGTCGAACAGGTCAAACCGGGACTTCCACGTTCCGAACTCGTATCCATAACTCGTGTAATCCTTTTCGTACCACCCGGCGCCGAGGCCGAGGATCAAGCGGCCGCCGCTGATGTGGTCGACGGTGCGCGCCATGTCAGCGAGTAGGTCGGGGTTGCGGTAGCCGATCCCCGTCACCAGCAGTCCGATCTCGGCCCGCTGGGTGATCTCTCCCCAGCTGCCCAGAGCGGTCCAGCCCTCGAAATTTGTGACATCGGGCTGGACGTCGGCGAGCACCGGAATGCCCTGGTTCAGGTCGGTGACCTCCGGGCGGTGGAAGTGGTCCCAGCCGAAGATCAGGTCGGCTCCGAGCCCTTCAGCTTTCAGCACGGCGCTGCGCCAGGCGGGATAGTCCGGGGCGTTGCCCGGCTGAAGCAGTACCCCGGTACGGATCGGTCGGCTCATGGCGTGGGTTTCTTTCCGTTGTAGGACAGACATGACGTCACTTCGTCTGCGTGCGAAGCAAATTCGCTTTTCGCGACGCGATTGGCATAACAAGCAACTGAGCCGATGGCTTTCCAAAAAATCATTCATGTTTTGGAGCTTTGCGATAGATTTTGCGTATGCCCTCGCTGCGCGCGTTGGAGTGCCTGGTAGCTGTCGCGGATACCGGGTCGATCACTCAAGCCGCGCGACTGATGCATTCGTCGCAGCCGGCCGTCTCCCATCAACTGGCGGCGCTCGAGCGCGAGGCCCGAACTGTCCTACTGCACCGGGAACCAAGGGGCGTGAGACTGACTCCGGCCGGCCGCGCCGCGGTCTCGGATGCCCGACGCGCCATCGACGCCGCTGCATCGGCGATGAGATCGGCCCGCGCAGTCGGTGAATTCGCCGGCGGGACTTTGCGCGTCGGTTGCGCGCAGAGCCTCATGGTGGGCATGCTCGCACCGGTCATTCGACTGTGGCATCGCCGGCACCGTGACGTGACGATCACTGTCCGTGAGGCAACGGTACTGGAGGAACTCCTCGGTTTCGTTGAGTCCGATGAGGTCGACCTGGCCTTGGCTCCCCTGCCCGCGCTCGTGCCCGACCGTTTCACGATCACGGTCGTCGCTGACGAGCAAATCGTCCTGGCGGCGCCGTCGCGTCATCGGCTGGCCGGTCAGCCGACAGTGCGTATCGAAGATCTGGAGGGCGAAAGGATCATTCACTTCGCACCAGAGAACGGTCTCAGCGCGTGGCTGGACAGATCGCTCGCAGAAGCGGGCGTCCGCGTGGAGGCGGTGATGAGGACGGCCGTCAGCAGCGCCGCCCCACAGCTTGCAGCGGCTGGACTCGGCGTCGCGGTCTGTCCAATTAGCGCGGTGGGAGCCGGATTTCCCGGTGTCGTGCGAGCGTTCTCGCCGCGCTGGGTCAGACAGTTGGTGGCAGTGACGCCCGCTACTGCGGACGTGCTCACCGCCCGATTCATCAATGACCTCCAAGCCCGTGGCGTGCACGTGTCCAGCGACGTCCGCAAGCAGTTGTCTTGATCGGGCCGGTCGTGCTCAGCAACGCCTAAGGCCGAAGGCTCCGCAGCGTGCTCTTCACGAACTTCTTGAGCACCACGTCGCGCCCCTCCCCTGTGTCGCGGGCGCTGATGAGCACGGCGTGCAGTCCGATCAGGAAGAACGCGGCGCCGTCGTAAGCCTCGACGTCATCGTAGAGTTCGCCACGGATGCGGGCGCGTTCGATCTCGGCGGCCAGCAGTACGAAAGTCGGGTGTCTGCTCCATTGTTCGTCCTGCGCCAGTGCCGGCGAGAAGTAGAGGCTGATTACATCACGGAATAGCGAAGCGCCCCAGCGCGTTTCGAGATCGACCACCAGCCTGATGATCTTCTCGAGCACGGCCTCGAGGTCGTGGCGGGTCTCCAGGAACCGGCCGAGTTCCTCCCCGAGGTAGTCCTCATCGCGACGGATCAACTCGAGCAGAACGTGTTCTTTGGTCGGGAAGTGGAAGTAAAAGGTGCTGCGTGCTACTCCCGCGGCCTCGACGATCGCGTTGATGTCGGCCGAGCTGGCGCCCGCACGCTGGAACTCGACGATGGCGGCATCCAGGACTCGCGCCCGCGTTTGACGACGCTGAGCCTCCCGGCTCGTCGTAGCTTCTTGCACGGTTCCCATTGTGCAGCACCAGCGCCATTCGCCGACAGGTGTCATCCAAACGCGGTCTCCAGCGTGGGCAATGACCGGACATCAGGGTGAGTTCATTGTCATCTGTCAGTGAACATGCTACAAAAAGTTCGATGAACACCACCGGCCAACGCATTCTGTTGTGGACCGCTCCGCCGGCAGTAGCCCTGCTCGCGCTGGCCTACCTGTTGTTTCCGGTCTTCTCGCCGCCGCTGTCTCCGACGCTGTCGCCCGATGAAGTGGCGGCGTTCTTCCGAGACAATGCCACCGGTGTCCTCGGCGTCGCGATCCTCTGCAACCTGATCGCCGGTTCGCTGATCCCACTGTTCGCGGTGACCGCCGTGCAGATCTCCCGCACCGCAACCTCGAGCGTCGTCCTGACCTACGCCTACATCATCTGCGTTGGTGTTGGGACGACGGCCTTCATCCTCGCCGACTATTGCTGGGGCATGGCCGCTTTCCGGCCCGACCGCGACCCCGAGCTCGTCAGCCTGCTCAACGACATGGCATGGTTCTTTTTCATCGCGCCGGTCGGCACCATCATCGTGCAGAACCTGTGCTTCGCGCTGAGCGTGTATCTCGACGAGCGACCAGACCCGATCTTTCCCCGCTGGGCGGCGCATTTCAATGTCGCGACCGTTGCGCTGCTTGTGCCGAGCGCCTTCTCGATCTTGGTCAAGACCGGTCCCCTGGCCTGGAACGGCGCACTGTCATTCACGTTGCGCCTGGTGACATTCGCGGTCTACATCGTGGTGATGTTCCTAGTGCTGCGGCGTGCGGTGAACAACCAGGGCAGTGATCGGGAAGTGCTCGCGTGACAGGTCTGTCGACGGCTCCTCCGGCCGGGCAAGCCCCGCCGCGGCGCAGGAACCGCAAGCTCGACCAGTGGATCACCTTCTGGAGCGTGCCGTTCTTTTTCAACATCTTCGGACTGGTGTTCGTGCCGCTGAGTTGGATGATGCCGCCGAGGTCGCCGAGCGCGTCCACGTCGGACATCGTCGCGTTCATGCAGTCGCACAATCTGCTCGTCGCCTGTGTTCTTCTGACGCTCGCCTATGGCCTCGCACCGGTGTCCAACGCGATCTATCTCATGCAGATCAAGCGGATGTCGGTCAGTCCCGCATTCCGCTACACGTTGATGATGGGTGCGATCACCGGGGCGGTCGTCGGCATGTTGTTCCCGATGTTCTGCTTCGGGCTCGGCGCGTTTCGACCCGGATACAGCCCCGCCGTGCTGGCGATGCTGTACGACTTCGGATACCTCGCGTTCATCGGATCCCTGGGGTGTTTCTGCGTCATGTGGATGGCGTTCGGCTTGGCCATCCTCCTCGACAAGAACAACGTCTTGCCAAAATGGTTGGGCTACTACACCGTCTGGCAGTACATGACCGAATTGATGGCGGCGCCGGTCTGGATCAACAAGTCAGGACCGTTCGCCTGGAACGGGCTGATGACCTTCTGGTTCACGGTGGTGCTCTACGTATCCTGGCAACTCGTCGTCTATACCTGCATCTTCCGGTCAATCAAGAAGCAGCCGGAGTCCGAGCTCGATAATGCCGACCGCCATGCGACCGCCGGAGATCCACGCACTGGGGCGACCGCGTGACCAACGTTGCCGAGGGCCGTACCGACAACCTCAGCGAGTCCACCCAACATGATGACGGGCGCGGCCATATCCCCGGCGATCCGAGCATGTGGTTTTTCGTCATCGGCGACCTGCTGATCTTCGGGATCTACTTCATCGCCTACATCTACTACCGCGGCCAAAATCCCGATCTCTTCCTGCAGAGCCAGGCTCGGCTCAACATCGACATCGGTGCGATCAACACCGTTGTGCTGCTGACCAGTTCGCTGTTCGTGGTCCTCGGCGCCACCGCCGCGCGCGCCGGAGATTCTGCGGGCGCGTTGCGCCGGTTCACCATTGCCCTGGCCTTCGGCGCGGCGTTCCCGGTGCTGAAGATGGTCGAGTGGATACCCGAGATCACCGCGGGCATCACGCCGGGAACCAACCTGTTCTTTATGTTCTACTTCGTGATGACCGGCCTGCACCTGTGTCACGTTGCGCTCGGCCTCATCATCCTGTGCTTTGTGATCCGCAACCTGAAAAGAGCGGCGCAGCCGAAGATCTCGTTCGTCGAGACCGGCGCCACCTATTGGCACATGGTCGACGTCTTGTGGTTGGTCCTGTTCGCCGCGTTCTACTTGATGAGGTGATCGATGACGTCGCTGATCCGCAATCCGCTGACGATCGTCTGGGCGCTGCTGACCGCGGTCACCATCGTGTCGTGGTTGGTGTCCCGCGATGGCGGCGCCACCCATCAGCTCAATGCGACGGTCACCACTGTCGTACTGCTGATCGCGGCCGTGAAGGCGCAGTTGGTGATCTGGCACTTCATGGAAGTCCGCCGCGCGCCGGTCTGGCTCAAAGCCGTCACCAGCGGATGGGTGATCGTGGTCTTCGCGGCCATGCTCGCCGTATATTTCACCGGCGTGTAGCGCGCCATCACAACTCGGTCCCCACGGCTTGAAATTGAAAGGCATACTGGACGAATTGCTGCCGCACCGGCTCAGGTGCCGTCATGGAGTGAGTGCACAATGAAAAGCCATAACTGGGCGGACTTTTCGGTCGTCGTCGAAAGCGAGTTCCTCTGGCGGGTCATCTTCGACAACCCACCGATCAATTTGGTGACCCCGGAGATGCTCCTGGAGCTGCCCGAGCTCATCGACGAGATGCAAGCGGCAACCGAGCTGCGGGTGGTGATATTCGAATCGGCCAATCCAGACTATTTCTTGAACCACTACGACACCTCTCGCGTTGCGGAAACACCGAAAGGCCCGGGTGTGACCGGGTATCCATTGACGGTGGATACCAGCATCCGCTTGTCGGAGCTGCCGGTGGCATCCATCGCCAAGATCCGGGGACGGGTGCGCGGCATCGGCAACGAGCTGAGCCTGGCCATGGACATGCGATTCGCCAGCCGGCAGGCGCTGTTCGGCCAGCCCGAAACCGCCAGTGGAAACCTGCCGGGCGGCGGCGGTCTGGAATACCTTCCCCGGCTGATGGGCCGGGGACGGGCGTTGGAAGTCGCGCTGTCCAGCGACGACTACCCGGGCGATCTGGCTGAGCGGTACGGCTGGGTCAATCGGACGGTCGATGACGCAGAGCTCGATGCGCTGGTGGACACTCTGGCTCGACGGATCGCCTCCTACGACAAGGAGTCCATCTCGGCGGTCAAGCGGCAGATCAACCGGTACACCTCCCCGTCGCCGGATGACCTGTTGTCCTCCCTGGAGCTCTATCTGAACTCGTTCCAGTGGCCAGGCTCGCAACGTCGGCGCGCCACCGCGCTGGCCGACGGACGCAACCAAGCCGGCGACTACGAAATGCGTCTCGGGCATTACTTGGGCCGGCCCATAGGACCGGAGGCTTGAGGAACGTTGCCGCCGTGGGTTACCCGCGTTTACCCGACCGTGACTTCGCCGCCAGATTCAGTTCGACCGCCGACCGGATGAGGGCCGCCAGCGCATCCTCGTCGACCGAGTCGCCTTCGTGAAAGTCGATGGCCCGCCGGGTGTTCCCCTCGAGACTGGAATTGAACAGATTCGACGGATCTGGCAACGACGCTCCCTTGGCGAACGTCATCTTGACGGCGGCCTTGTATGTCTCACCCGTGCAGATCATCCCGGCATGCGACCACACCGGAACGCCGCGCCACTTCCACTCCTCGACCACCTCGGGGTCGGCCCGTTTGATCACGGCGCGGATCCGCGCCAGCGTCTCGCCGCGCCAATCGTCGAACTCTGCGATCCGGCCGTCGATGCGCTCCGAGGCAGTGATGTCGTCTTGGTCCATATGCCCATCATGGCCGCAAATTGCTGCGATTTTGTATTCTCGGTCACACGGAGTATCTTTTCCGGCGGCCCAGAATCGTTTCGGAAAGCATTGAAGATGCGTACTCATCACAGAACTCGCGGCTTCTCCACCCGTCCGCAACGGGGTCTTCGCACCCACCAAGTCCTTCGGCCGATCGCCGGTCAGTGCTTCGAGATCGACATTCGATTCGACAGCAACCGGTGGCTGATCCGGATCCCGGAAATCAACGATGCCACCGAGGCCACCTCGCGTGACAAGGTCGAACTGGCCGCCCGGGAATGTATCGCGACCCGTACCGGCATCCCCATCGGCTATATCTCCGTCTGGGTTCGCGACTGACCCCAATCCCGTTGCTCCGCAACGGTTGAGATCAGACCATCAGTGAGTGATGGGGCGGAACAACGGTATCCACACCCGGGTGTCCTCCCCGCCGGATATCGCGGTCCAATCCTCGAAGAAGACTTCCACCTCGAGCCCGATGCGGATGTCCGCCGGCTCGACATCCACCACATTCGTGATCAGCCGAACATCAGGCTCCTCAGCGAGCTCGACGATCGCCACGATGTAGGGCGGCTCGAAACCCGGGATCCACGGTTGTCGGTCGACGCTGAACGCGGCGACGGTAGCCCGTCCGGAGACCTTCTCGGGAGCGACATCGGTACTGCGGCAGCGCCAACAGGCGGGCCCGGGCGGGTGGAAGAAGTGCCCGCACGCATGGCAGCGGGAGATCAGCAGATTTCCGTCGCGCCCACCGGTCCAGAACGCCTCTGATTCCGGAGTTGGGCTCGGCGCCAGCCGCAGATCCGGACGCTGATAGGTCATCGGCTACTCACCAGCATCGAGCCGGCGACGGGTCCCCCGCCGACACCGACAGCCACGACGTCAGGAGTGCGCGACGCTTGGCGGTCCCCGCCCTCCCCCCACAGCTGCACACAGGCCTCGTGCAGGAAACCCATTCCGTGCAGGCGGCCGCCCGACAGCTGGCCGCCACTGGTGTTCAGCGGCAGCTGCCCGTCGAGGGCGATCCGCTCACCGCCATCGATGAATTCGCCGACCCGGCCGTGCTCGCAGAATCCCAGCGCTTCCAACCACATCACCGTCAGGAAGCTGAAGCCGTCATAGAGCTGGGCCATGTCGACGTCATTCGGCCGCAGCCCGGTGTTCTCCCACAGTGTGGCCGCCGAATCGTGTGCGGCCATCGTGGTGAGATCGAATCGCTGTTCCCACGTTGGTCTTTCGAACATTCCCGGACCAACGGATTCGACTGTCAACGGGTGGCGGGGCAGCCCGGTGCTGGCGTCGCGGCGCGAGACGATCACCGCGGTCGCTCCGTCACAGGGGACGTCACAGTCGTACAGACACAGCGGTTCCGAGATCATTCGCGCGGACAGGTAGTCCTCCATCGTCAGTGGATCGCGGTAGACCGCATCGGGATTGCGGCTTGCGTTGCGGCGGGCGTTCAGCGCGATGGCGCCGAGTTGCTCACGGGTGAGCCCGAAGTCGTGCATGTACCGCTGCGCCGGCATCGCCAGCCAGTTGGCCGCCGACAACGCGCCGAACGGCGCCGTCCACTCCATCTGCGGCGGCAGCTTCCCCCCGCCACCGAGCAACACCGATGCGTGTCCGCCGCCGGCCTGCTGCGCTGCCGTCGACTCCCACACCGACCGGAACACCACCACATGGTTGGCCAGTCCGAGGGTGACCGCCATGCATGCCTCGATCACCGGCCCGATCTGACCCGCGGTCTCCAGCCCGGACATGTACCAGCGGCTGCGCAACCCGAGCGCGGTGCGGACCTCGGTGACGTTTGCGCCGGAGAAGCCCGGGTTGGCAACGACCGCACCGGGGTAGCTGGCTATGCCGTCGACGTCGTCGACGGCCAGCCCGGCATCGGCGATCGCCCGCAGCACCGCTTCGATCGTCAGCTCCAACCCGGTACGGCCCAACCGCCGTCCGACCTCTGACTTTCCCGCGCCGGTGATCACGGCCTTGCCGTCGAACGGCCCCCGACTCGTCACGATCTGCGGGCCCCCTCCTGCTCGCGGGTCACCTGCCGGGCCCGCATGGTCTGGTCGGTCAGGCCCAGCGCGATCAGCACATCGATGGCGGTGATCACCAGCCCCCAGTAGTACATCCACTTGAGGGTGGGGTCGGGCTGAACGGCGAAGTACACGGCCAGAAAAATCGGTCCGACGATGCCGAACACCAAGCACATCGCCTGAACTTTCAGGTACGCCAGGAACGTCTCCATCGTCACTACTCGCCGCGGGCGACAGGCCGGTCCGGATCTGAGCTCCACTGCGACCAGGATCCGGGGAACAGCGCCGCGTCGCGACCCGCTGCGGTCAGCGCCGCGACTGTCACGGCCGCGGTGATACCCGATCCGCAGTAGACCCCGACTGTGCCGTCGCCGGGATCGATGCCGCGCTCGGCCAGCAGCCCGGCCAGGGATGTGCCATCGAGAAAGGTCTCCTCACCGCTCAGCAGCACCGTGCTCGGCAGGTTGCGTGCGCCGGGGATGTGCCCGGCGACCGCGTCGACCGGTTCCACCTCACCGCGGAACCGTTCCGGTGCACGGGCGTCGAGCAGCGGCCCGTTGCTGACCTCGTCGGCGGTCAGCGTGGGCAACGCGCCGGCGTAAAGGTCCTGATGTGCCACCCTGACGTCTCCGGGTGCAGGATCCGCCGAACCGGTTTGCACCGGTCCACCTGCTGCCTTCCATGCCGACCAGCCACCGTCGAGGATGCGCACGTCAGGTATGCCCGCGGCGGTCAGCACCCACCAGGCCCGCGACGACCCCGCCCGGTTCCAGTCGTCGTAGACCACGACGGGCTGCCCGTTGCGTATCCCCCATCGCCGCGCCGCCGCTTGCACTCTCGGCCCCGGCGGCAGCGGATGGCGGCCACGGCCGGGCACCGTGTGGTCGGTCAGCTCGTCGTCCAGTGATACGTACACCGCACCCGGAACGTGCCCCTGCAGGTAACGGTCGCGCCCGTCCGGCTCGCTCAGCATCCAGCGCACGTCGAGCACGGTCACCGGTTCTCCGGCCGCCAAGCGGCTGACCAGCGTTTCGGCGGTGATCAGCACGTCAGTGCGCCCTGTCATCGGATCTCCGTTCGTCTCTCGGCCGGCCGACGTTGATCATGCCCCGCCTCACGGTCAGGTGCCCGCACCAGGTACTCAACCTGAGAAAGACCTGAAATCGAGTAGTGGACTACGCGTGCGCGCTCCGGTAGCTGCCCGATAAGTTTGCTACAACATCAGACGAACACGGATTCCGCCGGGGGGCGCCGGGATCGCCTGATGGTTCGCACCACCGTTTTTTGGGGGGTGTGGTGCGAGCCCGGGCGGCGCTGGGGAAGGTGTGACTCCTTCCCCGGCGCCCGTGGTTCATCGCAGGACTTCTCCGCCCGTCAGCGACTGTAGGGTCGGCCGGATGACGTCTCCAGCGGCATTCACCGCCGACGGCCGCCCGCGCGTCCGCGGACTCGACATCCCCCTTCCCGGCGAACCGGGCCCACTCAACGCGATCACCGACGTGCCCGGCGTCGAGGTCGGTGTCACCACCCTGGTGACCGGCGATGGGGCGATGGACGTGGGCCGCGGACCGGTACGGACCGGCGTGACCGCGATCCTGCCCCGCGGACGAGCCGGACTCGGCCAGCCCTGCGCGGCTGGATGGTTCTCACTCAACGGCAACGGCGAGATGACCGGCACGACCTGGATCGAGGAGGCCGGTGCCTTCAATCTGCCTGTGCTGCTGTCGAATACACATGCGGTCGGGGCCTGTCACGCGGGGGTGATCTCCTGGGTCAACCGGACCGACCCGATTCTGGCCCGGCAATGGCTGCTGCCGGTATGCGCCGAAACCTGGGACGGCTACCTCAATGACATCAACGGTGGGCACGTGCGACCCGAGCATGCTGAAGCGGCACTCGACAACGCAACCGGAGGCCCGGTGCCGGAAGGCTCTGCCGGCGGCGGTACCGGGATGAACTGTTATGAGTTCAAGGGCGGCAACGGAACCGCGTCCCGGCTGGTCCGTTACGGCAGTCACACCTTCACGGTGGGGGTGTTCGTCCAGGCGAATTTCGGTGCGCGCCAAGAACTCACGGTCGCTGGGCGGCACGTCGGCCCCCACCTGAATGTCGAGAATCCCCTGGACGGCGACTGGTTCGAGCGTGATCTCAACCGACCGCCGCCCGGCGCCGGTTCGGTGATCGCGGTGATCGCGACCGATGCTCCGCTGCTACCCGGACAGTGCAAGGCACTCGCCCGACGGGTCCCGCTGGGGCTGGCCCGCACCGGCACCACCGGCAGCCACTTCTCCGGAGACATCTTCCTGGCCTTCTCCACCGCCGACGCCCCGGATCTCGCCAGCCGGTTTCCCATCGGCCCGGTCGGCGACGACGAGTTCGGCCACGTGCGCTTCCTGCCGTGGGGCCGGATGGATGAGCTCTACGCCGCCGTCGTGCACAGCGTCGAAGAGGCTGTGCTCAACGCACTGGTGGTCAACGCCGACATGGTGGGCCGAGACGGGCACCGCTCCCCCGCGCTACCGCACGATCAGCTTCGCGCGCTGCTGTGACTCAGACGCTCAACGTCGGGATGGTGTCCGGCTTGCTGAAGTCGATCTGCGCCGCCGGGTTGGCGATCGCGGTGACCAGTCCGGTCCCGAACGGCCCCGCACTGTCGAACAGCGTTCCGGTGCCGACCGAAATCCCGTTCGACACCCAGTGTGAATCACCTTGCACACCAATATGTTCCGACTGCGGAAGGCGGGACAGCGCGACGGTCAGATCGCCGTTGATATAGCCGATCCCCTTGGTGCCGAGGTTGCTGACCAGGCTGGTGGCCTCGGCGACGACGACCGTGCGGACGAACGGCGTGATGTCGTGACCGGCCACCACGTCGATCGGGCTGTGATAAACGCGTTTGCGTGAAGTGTTCTGGTGCGCTCCTCCGTCGGCGTGCCACCCGACGTCGTCGCTGCCGATGAAGAACGCATGGTGCTCACCGTCGGGCGGCGGGGTGAACTCGGCGTCGGCAACCCATTCGTCGCCGGGTGGCGGTTCGGACAGCCGATACTGCACCAGGGTCGCACGCGCGACGATGACGTCGCCCTGGACGACGTCGCACTCCGAGTTGCGGATCCGGCGACCGTCGCGAACCAGTCGTACGCACACCGTCGTCGGCATCCGGCGCGCCGCCTTGAACAGGTCGACCGTAAGGCGCGCAGGCAGAAACTCGGGCATCCCGAACCGCTGCTCCAGATTGAATGCGGCGAGGCTGACCACCGCCGGTCCGTTGAGCATGTCGTCGCCCCAGCGGCTTCGGGCGTTCTCCGTGGGATGGAAGACGCCGTCGGGATCGGAAATGAAATGCGCCGGTCGGGTGGCCATCCGCGCATCCTCGCATAGCCCCTCCGGTGCCAGACACTCGGTGCTTAGACGACATAATCAATCGGTGTCAGATCTCGAGACGCTCGGCATCGGGCATCGCAGGCCGGGACTGCTGGTAGCGACCCTCAGCGTGGTCGCGCTGACGGTGGCGGTCCTGCAGACCGGTGTCGTGCCGGTCCTGGGCGTGATGGCCCGGCAACTGCATGCCTCCCCGGTCGATGTCAGCTGGGCGGTCACGGCGAATCTGCTGGCTGCGGCCGCCACCACCCCGCTGATCGGTCGGCTCGCCGACCTCTACAGCAAGAAGGGGGTGCTGCTCGCGGTCCTCGCGGTCGTGCTGGGCGGCTCGCTGCTCGCGGCGCTGACGTCCTCGCTTCCGCTATTGATCGTCGCGCGCGTGTTGCAGGGCGCCTCGTACTCGCTGTACCCGATCGGGGTATCGATCCTGCGCGAGGAACTGCCCGCCGACCGGCTCATGCGGGCCATGGCCGTGCTGTCCGGATCGCTGGGGTTCGGCGGCGGGATGGGCCTGGTGGTCACCGGCCTGCTGATGCGCGGTGACGCCGGTTATCACCGCGTGTTCTGGTTGACGACGGGGTTCACCGTGCTGGTGATCATCGCGGTGCTGGCCGTCCTGCCGTCCCGCCCGCGCAGCTCGGACGGGACGGTCGACTGGGCCGGCGCGACCGGGTTGGCGGTGGGCCTGTCCGCGGTGCTGCTGGCCATCACGCAGGGCCATGACTGGGGCTGGGTGTCGGCACGCACCGCCGGCTGCCTGGCCGTCGGGCTGGTGGTGCTCACCGCCTGGTGGTGGTGGGAACGGAAAATTGCCCACCCGCTGGTGTCGACGGCCATGCTGTCACGGCGGCCGATCCTGTTGACCAACCTCGCGACCATCCTGGTTGGGATGGGCCTGTACTTCGCCTTCCTCGGCCTGACGGACTTCGTCGAGGCGCCGACCGGCAGCGGCTACGGCTTCGGTGCGACAGTGCTCGGGGCCAGCGTGGTGTTCTTGTTGCCGGGGGCGCTCGCCGGATTTGTGACCGCGGTGGCCAGCGGGCGCTACATCGACCGCTTCGGTGCGCGCGCGGTGCTGATGGTCGGCGCCGCCGCCGGGGTCATCGGGTTCGTGCTGCTGGCCGTCCTGCACGACCAGCCGTGGCAAGTGATCGCCGCCGGCGTCCTGGCCAACGCGTACATCAGCCTGGCGTACGGTGCGCTGCCCGCTTTGGTCGTCCGCGAAGTGAACGTCGACGAAACCGGTGTCGCGACAAGTATGAATGCGATCGCGCGCACCGTCGGCAGCTCGATCGCTGCCGCGATCGTCGCGGTGCTGCTGGGCCGGTCACAACACGGCCACACCCCGGAGAGCAGCTTCACGATCATCTTCGCCCTCGGCGCGATCACCGCGGGTGCTGCCATGTTGCTGATCGCCGTCACCCGCCCGCGGCTACGGCTCGCCTCGGTCGACGACGTGACCGAGTCGCGCGCGATGAACCACGAGTGGGGCTGAGCTACCCGAGCTGAATGGGAGCAGGTGCGTCGCGCGCGCCACTGCGTGCCGCGCCGATCCCGGCGACCACGACAAATGCGATCCCGGCGATCGCGGCAGTGTTGGGCACCTGGTCGAGGACGAGCAACCCGATCAGCAGCGCCAGCGCCGGTTCCAGACTCATCAGTGTGCCGAACGCGGCGGTCTTCAGACGGCGCAACGCCAGCAGTTCCAGGGTGAACGGCAAGACCGGCAACAGCAGTGCCAGACCGAGGCCTACAAGAATCATGTCGGGGGTCATCCGCGGCAGCACGGCCGCACCAACTGACGCAGTGCCCACCACCGCGGCCACCGGCATCGACACTCCGAGGCCCTGCAGTCCGGCGACCCGGTCGCCGACGCGCTGGGTCAGCAGGATGTAGGCCGCCCAACAAACTGCCGCGGCCAGCGCAAAGCCCACCCCGACGACGTCGATGTCGCCCAGCCACGGTTGGGTCAGCGCCAGGACGCCGACGGCGGCCAGGGCTGGCCACACCCAGCGGCCGCGGCCGCTTCCACTGACTACCGCCACGCCGAGCGGTCCGAGGAATTCCAGCGCGCTGGCTGTGCCCATCGGGATGCGGGCCAACGCCGCCATGAACAGCATCGTGATCAGGGCCGTCACGATCCCGAGCAACACGCAGATCGCAAAGCTGGCACGAGTGAAGGAGGCCCGACGTGGCCGGACCACCACCAGGAACAGGACGCCGGCCCAGGCCAGACGCAACCATGCGGCCCCTTCGGCTCCGATCCGGTCGATCAGCCCGACGGCGAGCGCGAGACCGAGTTGAACGCTGGTCATCGACCCCACGGCCAGGGCGGCACCGACACGTGCCGGATGTGCGGTCATGGTTGGCATTCAACGACACCCGTCACGCCCTGATCGCAGCGGGCTGGTATCACCGTTGCTGACACCCCATGAAAATCGGACGCTGTGGAACGGACACGCTGTGACTTCTTCGCCGCAGGACAAGTCGCTTGATTCAATCAGCCGAACCCTGGCTCGAGTGGTGCGACTGACCAGCAGTCGGTCTCTGTTTGCCCGTGACGTCAGCGCGGCCGGCGTCGCGCTGACGCAGCCGTCGTATGCGTTACTGCGGATCCTTCTCGACAACGGCGCGCTTGCGATGGGTGCATTGGCGCGCGGTGCACATATGGATATGGGGATGGCGACCCGGCAGGTCACCTCGTTGGTCGAGGCGGGCTTGGTGACGCGCAATCCACATCCCGCCGATCTTCGGGTCGCGTTGGTGGAGGCCACTCCGAAGGGCCGGCGGGTCGCCGCGAAGCTGCTCGAGGTGCGAATCGGGCACCTCCGACGGGCTCTGTCTGCATGGACGACAACCGAACTCGATGAGCTCGACGGCCTCTTGACCCGGTTCGTCGCCGACCTCGTCACCGCTCCGGGTGGCGAGTGATCAGTCGGTCACCCGGTCGACCAGTTCGCGAGCCAGTGCGAACGCCGACGTTGCGGCAGGCGACGGCGCGTTGCGCACGTGGGAGATGTGACCGTCGCGAGAGATCACGAAGTCGTCGACCAGCGAACCGTCCCTCCCGACGGCCTGCGCCCGGACGCCCGCGTGCGAGCTGCCGTCCAGATCAGCCAGGGTGAGGCCGGGCATGTAGCGGGCGGCGGCGGTGACGAACACCCGCCGGCTGGCCGCCATCCGGATCTCGTCGAGTCCCACCCGCCAGTACCGGCGCGCCACTCGCCAGGTGCCGGGCCAGCTCACCGTCTCCCAGGAGTCTCGAAGACTCAAGCGGCGCAACGAATAAGCATCGCGTGCGCCCACCATCATCGCGGTCGGCCCCAGCGTCACGTCCCCGGTGATGTGCTTGGTGATGTGCACTCCCAGGAACGGTAGCTCGGGGTTGGGCACCGGGTAGATCATCCCGTTCACCCGCGGCGATTCGGTGGGTCGAAGTGCGAGGTAGGCGCCGCGGAACGGCACGATCTGCGGATCCCGCGGTGCCCCGGCGCGACGGGCGAGCCGGTCGGCCCACAGTCCGGCGCAGGCGATGACGGTGCCGGCGCGCAGCGGCCCGGCGGCGGTGTGAACGACCGGATCCTCGGCACCGTCGATCGCGGTGACCGCAGTGCCGAACCGCACCGAGACACCCGCGGCCGTCAATTCCGACACCAGGGCAGCCGCCACGGCAGAATAATCGACGATGCCGGTGTTGGGTGCGTGAAGTGCTTGCAGACCAACGGCATTGGGCTCGATCTCGGCGATCTCCTGTGCACCGATACGGCGCAGGCCCGGTACCGCATTGGCGGCGCCGCGCTGCTGTAGGTCGTCCAGGCGGCCCAACTCGCCCGCCGACACCGCGACGATCAGCTTGCCGCACCGTTCATGGGCGATGGCGTTGTGCTCGCAGTACTCGTACATCAGCCGAGCACCTTCAACGCACAGCCTGGCTTTCAGTGATCCCGGCTGGTAGTAGATGCCGCCATGGATCACCCCGGAGTTGTGGCCGGTCTGATGGCGGGCCGGTGCGGCCTCGCGCTCGAGGACGGCCACGGAATCATCCGGGCGGCGCCACATCCACTCTCGGGCCACCGCCAACCCGACGATGCCCGCGCCGACGACTATCAGGTCATATACGCCAGATGTCATAAGGCTCAATCGAAGTCGACGCCGGTAGCCTGGTCCACCGCGTTTCGTACATTGGCACGACGCTCCTCGATCGTCCTGCCGAGCTCCTGCAGGAGCAGCGGATTGCGCTGCACCAACTCGGCGATCTGGTCGCGCGCAACGCACACCATTTCCACTTCACCGACGGCATAAGCGGACCCGAGTGTTGGCTGCCGGGTCAATGTCGACTGGCCTAGAAACGAGCCTTCGTCCTGGATCCAGGCGATAACTTCCGAGCCGTCTTCCAAACGCGCATTCATCTGAACGCTGCCCGACAGTACGAACATCATCCCGGCAGGTACATCACCGGCCCGCTGAATCGTTTCACCGTCGCCGTACCACTCGATGCTGGCATGGTCGATCAGATCCTGGTGCTCGTCGCGGCTCAACCGGAAGGTTGGACTGACGACTTTGCGAATCCCCTCGGCGACGAGTTCAGTGCTGGAGAAGCTATCGTCGGCTTCATCGAGGTGCAGTCCGTCGCGACGCGCCGCGTACCAGATCCAGCGCCGGAACGTCGCTTTGGCCTTGCCGTCCTCAGCGGGAGACTTCAGCGGGATCTTCGTCCGGTACTCCAGTCCACCGACGGGAACGGTGTTGGGAGCCCGGTCCGGATCGCACTGGGGAAGCTCGGACGCCGCCCGGGTCAGCATCGCGCAGACCCGGTCGGGTGGATCCTCGTGGGCGAACACGGTGAGCACGACGCAGGTGTGCTTGCCGACCGGACGGCTCAGGTTGGTGAATGAGGCACCGGCCAGCACAGAGTTGGGCGTGATCTGCAGACCGGTGCCGGTCTCCACGTGGGTGGCCCGCCAGTTCACCTCGACCACTTGGCCTTTGGCGTGCGGCGTCTCGATCCAGTCACCCAGCCGGAACGGTTGCTCGAACAACATCAGCAGCCCGGAGATGATCTGGCCGACAGAGTTCTGCAGCGTCAAACCGACCACGATCGAGGTGATTCCCAACGCGGTGAACAATCCCTTGACGTTCGCGCCCCAGATGTAGGCGAATATCATCGCCAGGCCGACCGCGATGAGCACGAAGCGGACGACATCGAGGAAGATCGACGGCATCCGCTTGCGCCACGAACCGTCGGGCGCGCTCTGGAACAATGCCGCGTTGATCCCGGACAGCAGCAACACCAGGACCACGAAGGCGGCGAGCGTGGCCACCATTCGCACCGATGTAGCCTGCGCCGGAACCTGGTTGGCCTCCAGCATCAATAACAGCAGTGCGCAAAGCGGAAGAAGATAGTTCCGCAAAATCGCCACCGGCCTCTGCAGCACGCTCTGTTTGCGCTGCAACGAATGCTGCCACTCGGTGAGCACCACCAAGCCCAGCGGCAGTCCAATCGCGATTCCGACGGCCCACCAGAACCATGCGGAGGAGAAGACGTCGCTCATCAGCGCCGCTCCGAGATACGCCAGATCGCTTGCGGTTCAGCGTCTACCGTGACGGTTCCAGCCGACTCGAATCGTACGGTCTCCTGCAGGGCCTCGTACACGCCGGAGGTCGCGTAAATTCCGGGCTGCGGTGAGCCGTCCTTGATCTGGTGTGCAAGATTGACCACAGCACCCCACATGTCGTAGACGACCGATGGTCGGCCGAGCAGCCCACTACTCACCGCCCCGGTGTCGATCCCGGCACGCAGGCTCAAGGTGTTGCCTGTCTCGTTGTTGAACCGCTCGACGATCTGCTGGCACTCCAGCGCGAAATCGACTGTGCGGCGGACATTGTCCAGCCTTGGGATGGTGAGACCACAGCTTGCCAGGTAGCCGTTGCGGACCGTGTGGACGGTTTCCATACCGAACGTGTCTGCGGCGGCATCGATCTGCCGGATGAGCTCATTGGCTAACGTCAAAGACATTTCGGGGGCCAGTTGAGCCTGCAGCCGATCCAAGCCGATGATGTCGGCGAAGATCACGGTGACGTTCTGGTGCTCGACGGCGATGGTTTCCTCGCCCTGCTTGTACCGCTCTGCGAGCGCGTCGGGCATCAGTGAGCGCAACAGCTCGTCGTTTTCCTTGCGCTGCTGGTTGATCAAGTCTTCCTTGACCGTGAGGCTGCGGCCCATCTCGTTGAAGGCTTCGGTCAGATCACCGATCTCGTCGCGTGTTTCCACCGGGATGGCGACGTCGTAGTCGCCGGCGCTGATCCGCTGCGCGCCGGCTTCCAGTCGTCTGATCGGCCGTACGAAGATCTGGGCCAGAGAAATCGCCAGTAAGCACACCACGAAGATGATCCCGGTGGTGACCAGCACCATGGTCTTGGTGAACTCCGATTCGCGGGCGAACGCTTCACGGGTCGTCACTTTCGCGACGATCGACCAATGCAGCTCCGAATCCTTGATCACCAGCGGCGCATAGGCCTGCAGGGTCTCCTGACCGAGGTAGTCCTTGGTGATCACGGTGCCCGTCTCGCCCTTCTGAGCGTTGAGGGTCGCCGGTGACGCCATCTTCTGGATCAGCGTTGTACCGCCCTGTCGGATCGCCATGTCCGCGACGTCAGGAGGGGTGCCCGCGTCGACGACATCGGACTTGTATTGCTGAGGATTCTCCAGGAACAGCCGAGAATCCGACCGCATCAAGTCGTCGGGTCCGCCCAGCACCGTCTCGCCGGTCTCGCCCATCCCCGCTTGCTGCCATTGCTTGTCGAAGGTCATCAGCCGGTTGATTTTGGTGATCGGGAATTGCAGCGCCAGAACCCCTTCGGCGCGACCGTCCTTGAGCAAGGGTGCCACCATCCATGCGGTCGGTTGCATCTCGGCCGGCTGGTAGAACTCGAAATCGGTGAAGCCGACGTAGTCAACCTGGTTGGCCGACATCGCTTTCATGTATGCCTGGCGAAGCTTGGATCCGGAATAAGGCCCATCGAGGATGTTGGTCCCGAGGTCGACGTCCTTGTAGGCGCTGTAGACGACGTTGCCGCGACCGTCGAGCAGTAGTGCGTCCTCGAATTCGAATCGCGTGACGATCTGCCGAAAGAAGTCTTGGAACCGCGCATTCGCTGCCGACCAAAGGCTCCCGTCGTGAGCGTCATTGATCGTGATCGCGTTGTCGTCGTTCCGCCGCAGCGCAGTGTAGTTCGCCTGCAGATACCGTTCGGGGTTCGTCGTCGGCAGCAGTGCAGCGGCGTCGAGCTTTGTCCCGCTGTATTGCTCGACCTCCTTGATGAAGGTGTTGGTGTAGTAGTCGGTGAGCGTCTGCGATTGCGCGGGGCTGATCTGGGCAGTGGACAGCTGATCGAACCCGGCGGTGAACTCGTCCAGAGCGGTCCGGGTACTTACTCCCTGGGTGTACGTGATCAGGGAATTTCTCAGATCCGAGATCTGGTTGGTGAGCGCTCTGGTCTGCGATCCCCGGACCTCGGTCAGCCGGCTGAACACGGCGTCGCGAATCGACGCTCGTCCCGCCTTGAACGCGATGCCTCCGATCACCCCCGAGGCCAGCACCGTGCAGAGCACCATCATGAGGGTCAGCTTGGACAGGATGCTCACATGCGCCAACAGCCGGCGGCGGCGGAACCAGCCGAAACGGGTACGCGAACGACCGGCCTGCGGCATCTGGTCGATATCAGCCTCGGCAGCGTCTTGGTCAGACACTTGCGTCATAGGCATCCCTTCGCCCGGCGCGGCCTGACAGACACGCGTCAGGGAAGCAGAGTACCGCACGATGTGACCAATGAGGCTGATGTGGCCGATGATGTGTGGGTCGAGGTCACCGTCCGGCCAGCGGTACAGCTGGTTGCCACTTCGGCCGCCACGATGGTCGGATAGCACCGTGGACACGACTTACGAAGGCACCAAGCGCGAGATCGCCACCGAGAAGGGCGTTCTGCGCTACCACGAGGCCGGCGAGGGCCCCACTCTGCTGCTGTTGCACGGGTCCGGCCCGGGTGTGACGGGATGGCGCAACTTCCGCGGCAACCTCGGCTTCTTCGCCGAGCGCTACCGGTGCCTGGTGTTGGAGTTCCCGGGGTTCGGCGTGAGCGACGACTTCGGCGGCCACCCCATGCTGGACGCACAGGCGGCGGTGCCGGCCTTCGTCGACGCCCTGGGCCTGGAGAAGGTGGACGTGATCGGCAACTCGATGGGCGGCGGCGTCGGCATCAACTTCGCGATCAACTTTTCCGACCGGATCGGCAAGCTGGTGACCATCGGCGGTATCGGCACCAACATCTTCAGCTCGGGCCCCAGCGAGGGTATCCGGCTGCTGCAGGCATTCACCGAAGATCCGACCCGGCAGCGCCTCATCGACTGGCTCAACTCAATGGTCTACGACCCCGCGCTGGTGACCGAGGAGCTCATCGAGGAACGTTTCGCGCTGGCAACCGATCCCGAGACGCTGGACAGTGCGCGACGGATGTACGGCAAAGCGGCCTTCGCGGCGATGACGAAGATGATGCGCAACGCCGACTTCCCACTGCCTTGGGCGATCATGCACAAGGTCAAGGCGCCCACCCTGCTGACGTGGGGACGCGACGATCGGGTCAGTCCGCTTGACATGGCGCTGATCCCGATGCGCACCATTTCGAACGCCGAATTGCACGTGTTCCCCAACTGCGGGCACTGGGTGATGATCGAGGCCAAGCAGGCGTTCGAGAGCGTGGTGATGAGCTTCCTGCAGCGGGACGCCTGAGGATTCAGGGAGTCTTGATCAGGTCGAAACCCTTGTATCCGGCGGCGGCGACCTCGGCGCAGATGTCGTTGTAGGCCCCGAAGCCCCCGATGAAAAGCATGAAAACCCTTGGTTTGCCGGGCACATTGGCGCCCATGTACCAGGAATTGGCTTTCGGGAAGAGGGTCGTCGCGGCGCGTTGGTTGAGCTCGGCGAGCCAATTCTCCACCGCCTCCGGTGTTGCCTCGATGCCGACGTACCCGTGCGCGTCGAGATAGCCGATGGCCTCGGCGATCCAGTCCACATGCGCCTCGGCGTGCAGGACCATGTTGGCCAGCACGGCAGGCGCTCCGGGACCGGTGACCATGAACAGGTTCGGGAAGCCGTCGTCGCCCAGACCGAGGTAGCTGCGTGGGCCGTCGGCCCAGTCGTCGCGGAGCAGCTCTCCCCCACGCCCGACGATGTCGATCTTGCCCAGTGCGCCGGTGAGAGCGTCGAATCCGGTGGCGAACACGATCGCATCGAGGTCCACGTGCGCACCGGAGGTGTTGATGCCGGTCTCGTCGATCGACACGATCGGGGTACGACGGACGCTGACCAGTGTCACATTGGGCCGATTGAACGTCTGAAAGTAGTTGGAGTCGGTGCAGATTCGCTTCGCCCCGATCGGGTGATCGTCAGGGATCAGCAGTTCGGCGACCGCGGGGTCGTCGATGACCGCGCGCACCTTCTCCACCCAGAACCGGCGCGCCTCGTCGTTGGCGACCTGATCGGTGAGCTGATCGGGAAAGGTCTTCGAGAACAGCACACCGCCGAGCCGCCAACGCTTCTCGAAGGCTTCCCGGCGCTCTTCAGGTGAGACCTCCATGGTCGGTTTCGTGGTGCCGACATACGGTGACCCGCCGCCGCTGCGCATCGACACCCGGCGACGCTCGGCGTACGTCGCCTTGACCTCCGCCACCTGCTCGGGGGTCAGTGCGGCGTTACCGGCCGGGATGCTGTAGTTCGGGGTGCGCTGAAAGACATACAGGTGCTCGGCCTGTTCGGCGAAGATCGGAATCGATTGAATACCTGAGGAACCTGTGCCGATGACCGCGACTCGCTTGCCGGTGAAATCCACTCCATCGTGTGGCCAGTGCGCGGTGTGAAAGACGCCACCGCCGAACCGGTCCAGTCCGTTGAACGCCGGTGTGATGGCCGCGGACAGGGCTCCGGTCGCCATCACGACGAACCGTGCGGTGATCGCTCGGCCGTCCGCGGTCGTCACGGTCCAGCGCAACGTGGCTTCGTCGAGCATGGCCGAGGCCACCCGGGTGTTGAAGGCGATGTCACGACGCAGGTCGAGTTTGTCGGCAACCCAGTTCAGATAGGTCAGGATCTCCGACTGGGTGGCGTACTTCTCGGTCCACGTCCATTCCTGCTGCAGTTCTTCGGAGAACGAGTAGCTGTAGTCGACGCTCTCGACGTCACACCGGGCACCGGGATATCGGTTGAAGAACCAGGTGCCGCCGAGCTCAGGCGCCGCCTCGAGCACTCGGACCGACAGTCCCTGCCGGCGGAACTTGTGCAGCGCGTACAGCCCGGCAAATCCGGCGCCGACCACGACCACGTCGAGTGCCTCGTGTGGTGCGCTCATGCCCAGGAGCGTAAGTCGACACGTCCTAAGTTGCCCCGCTCATCGAGACATTGCCCGATACTGACCGCCTCGCGGGGCCAGGATGAAACCGACAGCCCAGACCTGGACAAGGATGCGTGATGACCGCTTCGGTGCTCGACAAGACGATGGAGCTCGCCGACCAGTTGCGTGAGCAGGCCGTACAGGCCGAGAAGATCGGCAAGCTCACCGACGAGACCGTCAAGGCGATGAAGGACGCAGGCCATATCCGGTTACTCCAGCCTGCCAAGCACGGCGGCCTGGAAGTGCATCCCCGCGAGTTCGGCGAGACCGTGATGGCGCTGGCTGCGTTGGACCCGGCTGCCGGCTGGATCAACGGTGTCGTCGGCGTGCATCCCTATCAGCTGGCCTACGCCGACCCGCGGGTGGCCGAGGAGATCTGGGCTGACGACGTCGACACCTGGGTAGCCTCGCCCTACGCACCACAGGGCATCGCCCGGCCGGTGGACGGTGGCTACATCTTCAACGGTCGCTGGCAGTTCAGTTCCGGGACGGACCACTGCGAATGGATCTTCCTCGGCGCCATCAAGAGCGACGCCGACGGCAAGGTGCAGATGCCGCCGCAGATGTTGCACATGATCCTGCCGCGCAAGGACTACACCATCGTCGACGATTCCTGGGACGTGGTCGGATTGCGGGGCACCGGCTCCAAGGACGTCATCGTCAAGGACGCCTTCGTACCCGACTACCGCGTGATGGACGCATTCAAGGTCATGGACGGCACCGCGCAGCGCGAAGCGGGTATGACCGACACGCTGTATCTGATGCCGTGGTCGACGATGTTCCCGTTGGGCATTTCCTCGGCCACCATCGGCATCTGCGAAGGTGCGCTGGCCGCGCACCTGGACTACCAACGCGAGCGGGTCAGTGCGGCCGGCACCGCGATCAAAGACGACCCCTACGTGATGTACGCGATCGGCGAGGCCGCCGCCGACATCAACGCCGCCCGCCAGGAAATCCTGGCCAACGTGGACCGGATCTACGACATGGTGGATTCCGGCAAGGAGGTCTCGTTCGAGGACCGTGCCGCCGGGCGGCGCACCCAGGTGCGCGCGGTGTGGCGCGCGGTCAGCGCGGTGGACGAGATCTTCGCTCGGTCCGGCGGCAACGCGATGCGGATGGACAAGCCGCTCCAGCGCTACTGGCGTGACGCGCACACCGGTATGGCGCACGCCATCCATGTACCAGGAACGGTGTATCACGCCTCGGCGCTGAGCTCGTTCGGTGTCGACCCGCAAGGCGCGCTGCGGGCGATGATCTGACGGGAGCGCACCGGTGAGCATCCTGAAGAGCCTCGGCTATGTCACCATCCACACCGCGGACATAGACCGCTGGCGCCAATTCGCTTTCGACGTACTGGGATTCGCCGAGGGCAACGGGCCCGACCCGTCGGCGCTATACCTGCGCATGGACGAACGGGCCGCCCGGATCATCGTGGTGCCCGGCGATGGCGACCGGATCGCCACCGTCGGCTGGGAGGTTCGTGACCACGCCGCACTTGAGCAGGTGAAAGCGCTGCTCGACGGCGCCGGAGTGACGCACAAGCAGCTGTCGCAGTCCGAGGCCGACGACCGGCGGGTCGAGGAAGTCGTGGCGTTCGACGACCCGGCCGGCACCCATCTAGAGGTTTTCCACGGCGCGGTGCTCGACCACAGCCCGGTGGTGACCCCGTTCGGTGCGCGGTTCGTCACCGGCGACCAAGGGCTGGGTCACGTCGTGTTGCCGGCACTGGACGCTCCCGGTCTGTTCGAGTTCTACACCGAGGTACTGGGTTTCGTGTCCCGCGGCGCGTTCCGAGTCCCGCTGCCCAAGGAGTTCGGCCCGATCCGCATCCGCTTCCTCGGGATCAACGAACGTCATCACAGTCTGGCGATCGCCCCCGCGATGCATCAGCGCGACCCCGGCCTGATCCACATGATGGTGGAGGTGGACAGCCTCGACACCGTCGGTGAGGCGCTGGACCGCATCGCCACCCAGGAGTTCCAGTTGTCGTCCACCCTCGGTCGCCACACCAACGACAAGATGGTGTCGTTCTACGTCCGCGCACCCGGCGACTGGGATATCGAGTTCGGCACCGGTGGCGTGCGGATCGACGAAAACCATTACACCGCCGAGGAAATCACCGCCGACAGCTACTGGGGACACAAGTGGGTCGGCGACCTGCCGGCCGCCATGCGGCCCTGACGTGAACACCGACGCCCGCCCCGTCGCCGCCGTTTCGGTGGCGCGTTGGGACTACGAGGCCGACGTCGTGATCGCCGGCTACGGAGTCGCCGGCGCGGCCGCGGCGGTCGAGGCTGCCGGTGCCGGCGCCGACGTCCTGGTGCTCGAGCGGGCCGGCGCCTGGGGCGGCGCGGCGGCATTGGCCGGCGGTTTCATTTATCTGGGCGGCGGCACTGCTCTGCAGAAGGCGTGTGGCTTCACCGATTCTCCTGAGAACATGGTCGCCTTCCTCAACGCCGCGATGGGTCCTGGCGCGGACACCGACCGCATCGCCGACTACTGCGAGGGCAGTGTCGCGCACTTCGACTGGTTGGTGGACTGCGGGGTTCCGTTCAAGCCGGAGTTCTTCGGTGAGCCCGGCTGGGAACCGCTGGGCGACCAGGGTCTGATGTACAGCGGCGGCGAAGACGCCTACCCGTTCAACACCATTGCCGAACCGGCCCCACGCGGACACGTCCCGCAGATGCAGAACAAGAAGCAGGGTCAGGCCAGCGCCGGATTCATGCTGATGAAGCCGTTGGTGGAGACCGCGACCAATCTGGGTGTCCGGGCGCTCTACGACATCCGCGTGCAGTCCCTCGTCGTTGAGTCCGACGGCCGGATCACCGGTATGACCGCCCGCCAGTACGGCACCGACATCACCATCAGGGCCCGCCGCGGTGTGGTGCTCGGCACTGGCAGCTTCGCCTACAACGAATCGATGATGTCCCGCTTCACGCCCCGGATCGCCGGCCGGCCCATCTCGGCGGTGGAACAGCATGACGGGCATGGCATCCGGATGGCGCAGGCGCTCGGCGCCGACCTGGCGCACACGGACGCCACCGAAGTGGCTTTCGTGGTCGATCCCCAACAGTTGGTGCGCGGCATCCTGGTGAATGCCCGCGGGCAGCGGTACGTCGCCGAGGACACCTACCCTGGCCGGGCCGGTCAACTCACGCTCTATCACCAGGACGACCAGGCCTACCTGATCATCGACGAAGAGGCGCAGGAGCAGGCTCTGGCGTCGCAGACGCCGAAACTGATTCTGCGCAAGCCGAAGTGGGTGTGTGAAACCGTGGCCGAGCTCGAAGCCGAGATCGGTCTTCCCCTCGGGAGCCTGCAGGACACGGTGGCTCGCTACAACGAAGGCGCCGCCCGTGGCGAAGATCCGGTACTGCACAAGAAAACCCGGTGGTTGCGGCCGATCGGCAGCCCCGTGGGAGCGATCGATCTGCGGCATGCCACCGGCGGATTCCCGCTCGGCGGTCTACGCACCAACCTCGATGCGCAGGTGCTGCATGTCAGTGGTGATCCGATTCCGGGCCTGTACGCGGCGGGGCGCTGCACCGCCGGTCTGGCGGCATGGGGTTACGCCAGCGGCATCTCGTTGGGAGACGGCAGTTTCTACGGCCGCCGCGCAGGGCGCTTCGCTGCTCGCGGTTAGTCCTTTTCGTCGTCTTTGGGCAGCAGCCGTTCTGGGTGGTGATAGTCGTTGGTGCCGCCACGCAACGGGATGCCCGGTGGTGGAATCCATTCGGTGTTGCCGTCGGGAAGTTGACGGGTGGTCCAACCCTCGTTCTCGACCAAGAGGTTGTCACACTTGCAGGCCAGGGTCATGTCGTCGATGTCGGTGTTGCCGCCGTGCTTCCAGTCCTTGGCGGCGTGATGGACCTGGTTGTTGTAGCCGTTGATGGTGCAGCCGGCTGCAGTGCAGCCACGATACTTGGCCAACAACATGATTCGCTGATCGGCCGACGCCAACCTCTTGCTGCGGCCTAACCACAGCGATTTGCCGGTGACGCCATCGAACACTGCCAAGTAGTGGTTGGCCGGGGTGGCCGCCCGGATGAGGTCGGTGATGGGGATCAGCGTGCCGCCCGCGGTGACTGCGTGCCCCGCACCGGCCTGTAGGTCTTGCAGGGTGGCGGTGACGATCATGGTGACCGGAAGTCCGTTGTGCTGACCCAGTTTCGGATCGCCCAGCCCGGCTGTGCACCAATTCCGTCAACGCGTCGGCTGGCGTTGGGCGTGGCTCCGTAGATCATCGGGTTCCGGGGCGGCGAACTTCGCCAACCACGCGTCCAGTTGTGCCCGCAACACCGGATCAGCGACCAACTTCCCGACGCTCATTCCGTCGGGGCGCTGGCCCCCGCACCATTGGAAGCCGCGCTTGCGGGCCCGGTCTTCCTCGGAGCAATTCCCGTCGGGGTTGAGGTGAACGGCCAACCGATCGGCCACTTTCTCCAACTGATCCGGCCGCATGGCCCTGGCATGCTGGGCCAGCGTGCGTTCGGCCCTTTCCACATCGACCGAACCGACGTGATCGGGCAGGTCGCGGAAAAACTTCTGGATGACTCGCACGTGCTCGCCGTCTAATTCGCCGGCTTCCCAGGCCTTGGCGGTTTCGGGCAGCAGCGCAGCCAACGGCTCACCGGTCAACGTGGTGCGCGGGGTCAACTGTTCGGCGTCGCGGAGTCGGCGCTTGGCCGCAGTTCGGCTGATCCGCAACGCGTCAGCCAACACGATCGAAATCGGCGGGCAGCCCTCATAACGCTCCAGATGCGTGATCTGCTCATGGGAAACCGCGACTTGGCGACGCACCGCAGCTTCCAGCCGTTCGATAGCCGCGAACCGCTGCTTGGCGGGCAGCTCCTCGATATCGGCAGCACTCAGCATCTCGACCGCAGCATCGAGCGCATCCAGCGCCTGCGCGATCGAACCCATGTTCGAAGTCTATGCCGGCCCACTGACAAATCTGTGGAACAGCTTGCACTGCTTCATAGTTCGCCGCGGGGCGCGGAGACGCTACGGGGATTGATTCGGGGTGGCCATCGACTTCGCATCGAGGCCGCCGAGGGAGTCCTGACCCACTTCGACGTTGTGCGAGTGGGCGAAGTGATGCAGACCGAACACCGCGTCCATACCGTTGCGCAAGCCCATCTGGTCTTCGCATTGGTTGACCGCTCGCTTCGCCAGGGCGAGACCGAATCTCGGCATGGTCGCGATGCGTTCGGCGATCTCGATGGTCGCGGCCCGGAGTTCCTCGCGCGGCACGACCCGGTTGACCATTCCGATCTCGTAGGCACGTTGTGCACCGAACTTGTCCCCGGTGAACAGCATCTCCTTGGCGAAGCGTGACCCCACGATCCAGGGATGGGCGAAATACTCGACACCTGGAATCCCCATCCGGACAACCGGATCTGAGAAGAACGCATCTTCGGAGGCGACGATCATGTCGCAAACCCACGCCAGCATCAGCCCACCGGCGATGCACGCGCCGTGGACCATCGCGATGGTGGGCTTGGGAATCTCCCGCCAGCGCCGGCACATTCCCAGATACACCTCGACCTCACGGGCATAGCGCATATCCCCGCCCTCTTTGTCGACGTGGTCCCACCAAAGAGCCGCCTTGTTGTCGTACGAGATGTGGTGATCGCGGTCCGGTGTGCCGATGTCGTGGCCGGCGCTGAAGTGGTCGCCGTTGCCGGCCAGCACGATGACGTGCACATCGTCATCTTCGACTGCGCGCTGGAACGCTGCATCGAGGGCGTATGTCATGACCGAGTTTTGCGCGTTGCGATACCGCGGCCGGTTCATGGTGACCACCGCTGTCCCGCCAACGACTTCGTAGGTCACCACGTCGTGATCGAGTGTTGTCATCATGTGCCTTTCGATAGCCGCTGTGCCTAGCGCTGGGTACTGCCGGCGTCTACCGGAAGGCTAGCCGAGGTGATGTAGCGGGCCTCGTCGGAGGCCAGGAACAAGCTGGCGTTGGCGACGTCAAGCGGGTCTACCCACGGCACGGCAAGCATGTTCATCGTCGTCGCGGCTTCGGCGAATTCCTGCCTGGTCGGTGGCCGGCTCAGGTCGGGCCGGAAAGCACTGCTCACCACGTCGTTCTGGATCATCGGCGTATCGACGTTCGTCGGGTGCACAGTGTTGACGCGAATCCCGTGCGGGGCCAGGTCCTGTGCGAGGCTTCGCATCAGCCCGACCACACCGTGCTTTGCCGCGGTGTAGTGAGCGACGCCGACCAGGCCGCGCAGACCGGCGATCGAGCTCACCAGCACCACAGCGCCTCCCCCGCGTTCGATCAGATGTGGAATCGCGGCCGTACAGGTGTGCCACACCCCGGTGAGGTTGACATCCAACATCGTCCGCCATGTCGATTCAGCCATCTCGATGGCCGTGCCGCGCGACGTGATACCCGCTGTGGCGCAGACGATGTCGAGGCCATCGAAGTGGGTGGCACCGCGGCTTGCGCTTGCCCGTAGCGCGTCGAGATCGCGCACATCGACGATGTCGGTGACCATACGCCCGCCGGCCTGCTCCACCAGGCGCGCGGTTTGTTCGAGGTCGCCCGGTGTGCTGGCGGGTATCTGCACTGTTTCGACAGATCCGCAGACATCGACGCCGATGATCGCGGCACCCTCTTGCGCGAAACGCACCGCCTGGGCGCGGCCGATACCGCGTGCGGCTCCGGTGATGAATGCGGTCTTACCCTCGAGCCGGCCTGTCATGTCGTCTTCTGGGTCAGGCCGGCGTCGACAACCAGCTGTGTTCCGGTGATGTACCGCGCCTCGTCAGACGCCAGGAAGACGACGGCGTTCGCGACGTCGACGGGTTCGACCCAGGGGACGGGAATCAGGTTGCGGGCTGCCAAGACTTCAGCGGCGTCGGCCTCGGTGGGGTTCGCCAGATCCGGCCGGAGCCGTTTATAGGTGGCCTCGTTACGCACCATGGGCGTGGCCACCGCACCTGGGTGCACCGTGTTGACGCGAATACGCCGGGGCCCCAACTCATTGGCGAGCGTTCGGGCCAGTCCGACCACGGCGTGCTTACTGGCAGTGTAGTGAGCGGTGCCCGCGGTGCCTCGCAACCCGTTGGTGGAACTGATGATCACGACTGCTCCGCCGTCGGGTCCGATGTGCGGCACACCCGCCCGCACCGTGTGCCACACGCCGGTGAGGTTCACGTCGAGCGTGCGCTGCCACTGCTGAGGGCTGATCTGCCAGGCCGGGCCGCCGGGAGTGTGGATGCCCGCGTTCGCCACGACAATGTCCAGCCGGCCCAGTTGGCCGACGCTTTCCTCGACCGCCGCGGTGACCTGCGCGAGGTCGGTGATGTCGGCCGTCCTGGCGACTGCTCGCCGACCCCGCTGCGCCACGCACTGCGCGGTCTCGCGCAAATCGGCGGCCACGTCGCTGTGGTCGAGCATGATGACATCTGCACCCGCGTCCGCGAAGCGCTCGCAATGCACCCGTCCGGTGCCGCCACTCGCGCCGGTGACCAGGACGACCTTCTGCTCGAGACCCGACGACATCTACCGCACCTTGAGGAGATCGAACCCCTTGTATCCCGCGGCGGCTACCTCGTTGCAGATATCAAGATACGTCGCGAAGCCACCGATGAAGAGCATGAAGGCTCGAGGCTTGCCGGGGACATTGGCACCCATGTACCAGGAATTGGCCTTCGTGAACAGCGTCGCCTCAGCGCGTTGCGCGCACTCGCCGATCCAGCTTTCGACGGCCTCGGCGGTCGGTTCGATGGCGTCGTAACCACAATCGTCGAGGTACTCGATGGCATCGGCGATCCAATTGACGTGTGCCTCGGCATGCAACACCATGTTGGCGAGAACCGCAGGCGCGCCGGGCCCCGACACCAGGAGCAGATTGGGGAAGCCGTCGGTCCCCAATCCCAGATAGGTCCGAGGCCCGTCAGCCCAGTCATCGGTCAACCGCTGACCCGAACGGCCCACGATGTCGATCTTGGCCAGCGCGCCGGTCATCGCGTCGAACCCGGTGGCCAGCACCAGTGCGTCAATCTCGAAGTGCCCCTTCGCCGTGAGGATTCCCGTCTCATCGATCGACTCGATGGGAGTTTCCCGCACACTGATCAGCCTGACGTTGGGCCGATTGAAGGTCTGAAAGTAGTTGGAGTCGGTGCAGATTCGCTTGGTGCCGATCGGATGGTCATCGGGGATGATCAGATCGGCCAGCTCGGGGTCGTCGATGACCGCGCGAACCTTCGCTTCATAGAACTTCCGGGCTTCGTCGTTGGCCTCCAGCGAGATCATTTGGTCGGAGAACGTCTTCGAGAACAGCACTCCCCCGAGCTCCCAGCGCTTTTCGAAGGCCTCCTGGCGCTCCTCTGGGGTGGCTTCCATCGTCAGCTTGGGATGCGCAACGTGCGGCGAACCACCGCCGCTACGCCATGACATCACACGTCGCTGCCCGTAATTCGCCTTGATATCGGCTACTTCCTCAGCCGTCAAAGGCCGATTACCTGCCGGGACGCTGTAGTTGGGCGTCCGCTGGAACACATAGAGCTGTTGGGCTTGGTCGGCGATGATTGGAATGGATTGAACTCCCGAGGACCCGGTTCCGATCACTGCGACACGTTTGCCGGTGAAATCGACGCCCTCGTGCGGCCAGTGCGCGGTGTGGTAGATCTCGCCGCGAAAACTGTCCAGCCCCGGAAAGTTCGGAGTCAGTGCCGCCGAGAGTGGACCCGTGGCCATGACGACGAATCGCGCCTGCACCCTCTCCTCGGCATCAGTCGTGACCGTCCAGCGCAACGTCCCCTCATCGAGAACTGCGCTCGTCACCCGGGTGTCGAAGGTGATGTCTCGGCGCAGGTCGAGTTTGTCGGCGACCCAGTTGATGTAGGCCAAGATTTCCTTTTGCGTGGCGTACTTCTCGGTCCACGTCCACTGCTGTTGCAGCTCATCGGAGAACGAGTAGCAGTAGTCCACGCTCTCCACATCGCAGCGCGCGCCTGGATACCGGTTGAAGTACCACGTGCCACCGACGTCGGGTGCTCCCTCGAATAACCGCACTGAGAGGCCCTGCGAACGAAACTTGTGCAAGGCATACAGGCCGGCGAACCCGGCCCCCACCACAACAACATCCACACAGGACTTCGATCCGCTGTTCACGACTCGAACGGTAAGCCTTCGTTGCGCAGGTGTTATGTCGGCTTCCCGGTCAACGGACGCCCAGACTGGGGGCCGAGGACGCTTGCCGACAGAATCGGCTTCCATGACCGACCTCGACAGCGGCACGGGCGATTTCGATGACTCCGACGCGGCGTCCACTCGGGTGGACCTCTACGGAACGAGTCACCAGTTGCGCTGGCCTCGAGATGTGACGCTCGTCGACACCATGATCGCCGCCGGAATCGACGTCCCATACTCCTGCAAGGAAGGTCACTGCGGGTCCTGCGCTGCGACCGCGGTACGCGGCGAGGTGAAGATGGCCAACTGCGACATCCTCGAACCGGACGACCTCGCCGAGGGCCTGATCCTGGGCTGCCAGGCGACTCCGGTCTCCGACGATCTGCACATCGAGTTCTGAGCAATACAACAGTTTCCGCTGACCGGGAACCGGTGCCGTCACGGTGATCCCTCCGGTACAGCATCTACGACAGCCAGCGACGATAGGACCAGATGATGACTGAGCGGGTAATGGACCGGATGCACCAGATCGCCGATCAGCTGCGCGGGCAGGCCACCGAGGCCGAGAAGATCGGCAAGCTCACCGACGAAACCGTCAAGCTGATGAAATCGGCGGGAAACATCCGTCTGCTCCAACCGAAAGCGCACGGTGGGTTGGAGGTTCACCCGCGTGAATTTGCCGAGACCGTGATGGCGACCGCCGCGCTGGACCCGTCCGCCGGCTGGATCAACGGTGTCGTGGGTGTGCACCCCTACCAGCTGGCATATGCCGACCCCAGGGTTGCCGCTGAGATCTGGGCCGAGGACGTCGACACCTGGGTCGCCTCGCCGTACGCCCCACAGGGCGTGGCCACGCCGGTCGACGGCGGATACCTCTTCAACGGCAGATGGCAGTTCAGCTCCGGTACCGACCATTGCGACTGGATCTTCCTCGGGGCAATGCTCGGCGACGCCGAGGGTAAGCCCGTGATGCCTCCGCAAATGCTGCACATGGTCCTGCCGCGCCGAGACTACGAAATCGTCGAGGACTCCTGGAATGTGGTGGGGCTCAGGGGCACCGGCTCCAAAGACGTCATCGTCAAGGATGCGTTCGTGCCCTCCTACCGAACGATGGATGCCATGAAGGTGATGGACGGTACGGCTCAGCTCGAAGCGGGCATGACCGAAACCCTCTACCTGATGCCGTGGTCGACGATGTTCCCCCTCGGGATCAGCTCCGCGACCATCGGCATCGCCGAAGGCGCGCTGGCGGCGGCACTGGATTACCAGCGTGAGCGGGTGAACTCCAGTGGGGTGGCGATCAAGGACGACCCCTACGTCATGTATGCCATCGCCGAGGCCGCCGCCGATATCAACGCAGCGAGGCAGGAACTGCTCGCCAACGCCGACCGCATCTACGACATGGTTGATGCGGGCCACGAAGTGTCTTTCGAGGACCGGGCCGCGGGCCGGCGCACCCAGGTGCGCGCGGTGTGGCGCGCGGTCTCCGCAGTCGATGAGATCTTCGCCCGGTGCGGAGGCAACGCCGCACGGATGGACAAGCCGCTGCAACGCTATTGGCGTGATGTGCATGTCGGGCAGGCGCACGCCATCCATGTGCCGGGAACCGTCTACCACGCCTCGGCGCTCAGCTCGCTCGGCGTGGATCCGCAGGGCCCGCTTCGAGCGATGATCTGACTGGAGAACACATGAGTCTGATCAAGGGTCTGGGTTACGTCACCGTCGCGGCCGCGGACATCGGTCGCTGGCGGCATTTCGCCTTCGATGTTCTCGGCTTCGCGCAAGGGTCCGGTCCAGACGAGTCCGCCCTGTACCTCCGGATGGACGAACGTGCCGCCCGGATCATCGTCGTGCCCGGTGAGGTGGACAAGATCCACACTGTCGGTTGGGAAGTGCGTGACCACGCCGATCTGGAACGTGTCAAGAGCGCACTCGACACTGCCGGTATCCCGTTCAAGCAGTTGTCTGTCAACGAGGCGGACACCAGGCGGGTTGAGGAAGTCATCGCCTTCGAGGATCCGGCAGGGACCGCGCTGGAGGTCTTCCACGGCGCCGTACTCGATCACTCCCCGGTCGTGACACCATTCGGCGCAAGATTTGTCACCGGCACGCAGGGTCTGGGGCACGTCGTCCTCCCCGCGCTCGACGTCAACGGGCTCTTCGCCTTCTACACCGAGGTACTCGGTTTCAAGTCGCGCGGCGCGTTTCGGGTGCCGGTGCCTGCCGAATTCGGACCGGTGCGAGTGCGATTCATGGGCGTGAACCAACGTCACCACAGCTTGGCGATCTGCCCCGCACAGACCATTCGCAATCCCGGCTTGATCCACCTGATGGTCGAGGTCGATTCCCTCGACGCGGTGGGCCAGGCGCTGGATCGGGTCAATGCCGAAGGCTTTCAGCTATCGTCGACCCTGGGCCGACACACCAATGACAAGATGGTGTCGTTCTACGTGCGCGCGCCCGGCGATTGGGACATCGAATTCGGCACCGAAGGGATGTGCGTCGACGAAATGTATTACACCGCAGAGGAAATCACCGCCGACAGCTATTGGGGACATCAATGGGTGTCCGACCTTCCGGCGGCTATGCGCCCATGACCGCCGAAGATGACGTCACCCCGGTCCCTGCGTCGTCGATCGAGAAGTGGGATCACGAGGCCGATGTGGTCATCGTCGGCTACGGCATCGCCGGTGCAGCAGCGGCCGTGGAAGCAGCGCGTCGCGGCGCCGAGGTACTGGTGCTCGAGCGCACCGGATCGTGGGGCGGTGCCGCGGCGATGGCGGGCGGGTTCATCTACCTCGGGGGCGGCACACCGATCCAAAAGGCCTGTGGCTTCCAGGATTCACCCTCCAACATGGCCGCCTTCCTCAATGTGGCAATGGGGCCGGGCGCCGATGAGTCTCGCATTGCGGACTACTGCCAGGGCAGTCTCGACCACTTCGACTGGCTCACGGACTGCGGAGTGCCGTTCAAACCGGAGTTCTGGGGCGAACCCGGGTGGGAGCCACCGGGCGACCAGGGCCTGATGTTCACCGGCGGCGAGAACGCCTACCCGTTCAATACGATCGCCGAACCCGCTCCGCGCGGGCATATCCCGCAGATGACCGGAAAGGTCGCCGGCGAGAAGAGCGGTGGGTTCATGTTGATGAAGCCACTCGTTGAGACCGCGACATCGCTCGGCGTAAGAGCCGTCTACGACGTGCGGGCGCAGACGCTCGTCCTCGAGTCCGACGGTCGGGTGGCGGGAGTGATGGCGCGGCAGTACGGGGAAACGGTGCGGGTGCGCGCTCGGCGCGGGGTTGTGTTGGCCGCGGGCAGCTTCGCATACAGCGAGTCGATGGTCAAACAATTCGCGCCGGCAATCGCCGGACGTCCCGCCGCGTCGATCGAACAACATGACGGCCGTGCGATCCGCATGGCACAGGCACTCGGCGCGGACCTCGCGCACATGGATGCCACCGAGGTCGCATTTCTGATCGATCCGCAGCAGACCGTGCGCGGCGTCCTCGTCAACGGCTTGGGTCAGCGATATGTGCCCGAGGACATGTACTCCGGGCGGATCGGCCAGTTGACGCTGTACCGGCAGGAGGACACCGCCTACCTGATCATCGACGGCGACGCCCAGGACGAGGCGATGGCGGCGACCTCAGCCACCCCGTTCCTCAAGCGACCGGCGACATGGGTGTGTGAGACGGTCGCCGAGTTGGAGGCTGAGATCGGCCTGCCGGTCGGCTCCCTGCAGGCGACGATCGGTGCCTACAACGAGGCAGCCTCACGCGGCGAGGATCCGCTGCTGCACAAGAAGCCGGAGTGGATAAAACCCGTCGGTACTCCGGTCGGCGCAATCGATCTGCGGGCCAGCTGCGGCGGCTTCACCCTCGGTGGGCTGATGACCTCATTGGACGGTGAAGTCCTGCATGTCAGCGGCAGCCCGATTCCCGGCCTGTTCGCCGCGGGACGGTGCACCGCGGGACTCGCGGCATGGGGCTACGCCAGCGGAGTCTCGCTCGGCGACGGCAGCTTCTACGGCCGGCGGGCCGGTCGCAGCGCCGCCAAAGCCTGACGTCCGCTCCTCACCCTGAGACGGCCCCGTTCGGGCCGGATTCGTCCGCGTGTTGTGTGACAGCGCGCACAGGACTGTGCTAAAACTATATGACTAATAGTCATATGCCTGGTTGGCATGGCGTGAGCCTAGGAGTTCCTCATGACAATGGCCGTCGAGAAGGCAACCGAGACGCCGAGCGCCGTCATCGACCGGATTTCCCTGGTCTTGGACTCGTTCGACGGCCCCGGGCGGCTCACACTCGCCCAGATTGTGCGGCGCACAGGCCTGCCGCGGTCATCCGCGCATCGCATGCTCGAGCGACTGGTCGCGCTGCGGTGGCTGCGGCGCGAGGGCCGCGACTACGAGCTCGGGATGCGCCTGGTCGAGCTGGGCTCGTTGGCGCTGCACCAGGACCGCATCCACCGCGCCGCCATCCCATTGCTTCGCGATCTGCATAGAGCGACGGGACTGGTCGTCCACCTGGCGGTCCTGGATGGCTCCGATGTGGTGTACCTCGAGAAGATCGGCGATCACCTGGCGACGGCGATCCCCACTCGCGTCGGTGGGCGGCAGCCGGCGCACTGCACGGCAGTCGGCAAAGCCATTCTCGCCGACCGTGACAACACCGCGGTCGACCTGTCCGATCGACGGACGCGATTTTCGATCGCCTCCACTGCGCAGTTGGTTGCTGAGTTGGCCAAGGTTCGCGCCCACGGCGTGGCCTTCGAACGTGAAGAATCACTGCCCGGCTTCGGCTGCGTCGCTGCCCCGATCGGCCCAGCCGGCGAGGCGGTGGCCGCGGTGTCGGTGTGTGGACCGATGAATCGGATGGCCTTCGACAGCCGACTGGTCGCACCGGTGCGAATGACTGCCATGGGTATTTGGCGAAGCGCCGAAGGCGGACCCGAGCGGGTCGCACCCACGCTGCAGCCGCTTCGCCCGCTTCGCGGCGGTCCAGCTCCGCGCGTCATCGGACCGAATCCGGCAACCCTTCAGCCCGCGTGACACTCGATCCCCAGATCGCCGGATTGGTCGAAACGCTCGACTCCGGGTTCCCCCCGGTGCAGACGATGACCGGGGCCGAGGCCCGAGCCGCGATCCGCTCCCGCTTCGTCCCCAACTCGAGTCCCGAACCGGTTCACCACGTCACCGATCACCGAGTCGATGTCACGGGTGGCAGCGTCGGCGTCCGGGTATACCGGCCCACGTCCGGTGAATCCCTGCCGATACTCGTCTACGCCCATGGTGGCGGGTTCGTGTTCTGCGATCTCGACAGTCACGACGGGCTGTGCCGCAACCTGGCCAATCTCATTCCTGCCGTGGTGATCTCGGTCGACTATCGGCTCGCACCGGAGCATCCGTGGCCCACCGCCGCCGAGGACGTCCTTGCGGTCACCCGGTGGGCGGTGGTGCACGCCGCCGAACTCGGGGGCGATGCGGACAGGATTGCGGTTGGCGGCGACAGCGCCGGCGGAAACCTCGCGGCAGTCACCACGGTGATGGCACGAGACCAAGGCGGCCCAGCCATAGCGGCACAGCTGCTCGTCTACCCGATGATCGCGGCGGATTTCGACACCGAGTCTTACCGGTTGTACGGGCGCGGCTTCTACAACCCACGGCCTGCACTGCAGTGGTATTGGGACCAGTACGTGCCGGCGCTCGAGGATCGTCAACACCCGTATGCCTCACCGCTACAGGCGGATCTGACCGGGCTGCCGCCGGCCGTCGTGGTACTGGCCGGCTACGATCCGCTGCGCGACGAGGGTGTCGCCTACGCAGATGCGTTGGCTGCGGCGGGCATACCGACCACCCGGTGTTCCTTCGACGGTGGCATCCACGGCTTCATGACGATGCCGATGCTCGATATCGCCCACCAAGCGCGCGCTCAGGCCGGCCGATCACTGGCTGAGTTACTCGATCGGTAATGGTGTCGCACCCTCACCGGCCGTGATCGGCGCCGGCCCGTACCGCTGAGCCGGATCAAGCACACAGTGAGTGCGGCCGAACACGGTGACCATGCACTTGTTGTTGTGGTTGCAGCGGCTGCGCGAACCCGGTTGAGTTTTCATGGTGTTGACGCGATCAGGCTCACGCAGCAATGCCCTGCCCATGGCGAAGAAGTCGAAGCCTTCGGCCAGACCTCTCTCCAAGTGCGCACGTTCGGTGATGCCGCCCAGGAGGATCAGTTTGGTGTTGCGCATCAGCGGTACGAACTGGCGTGCGGCATCCAGCATGTAGAGGTCATGGTATGGGTAGGCACCCATCATCTGCTTGCCGAGAATCCTGACTACCGGGCGCAGCGCCGGAGGCATCACCGCCGCGAACTCCCTGACCGGTACGTCGCCTCGGAACAGGTACATCGGTTTGTACACCGATGAACCCTGGGTCAGTTCCAGAGCATCCAGGGTGGCGTCGGCGTCGAGAAGTTGCGCGGTCCGCAGTGCCTCGTCGATCCAGATGCTGCCCGGAAGGCCGTCATCCATATCGAGTTTGGCGATCACTGCGATCTGGTCGCCGACCACATCGCGAACGTGCTGGGCGATCTCGCGGACCAGCCGTGAACGATTATCGATGCTGCCCCCGTACGAATCTCGCCGGCGATTGATCAGCGGACTCAGAAACGAGCTGGGCAGATACAGATGACCGAAGTGTAGTTCGACCGCATCGAACCCGGCATCGACCGCGACCTGTGCCGCGGTACCGAACTGCCTTATGACGGTGCGGATTTCGGCCACGCTGATCGCGCGGCAGTATGCCATCGAGGTCGGATTGACGAACCTGCTGGGAGCCATGGCCGTGACGCCGGTGAGCCTACGCGGGGCCACCACCCCAGCGTGCCCGAGCTGGGCCGAGATCGCCGAGCCGGCCTCGTGCACGGCATCGCTGAGTCTGCGCAGCCCAGGCAGCGCCGATGTGCTCATGACGATCTGTCCGGGCGCGCTGGCCGCTTCGGGCGAAACGCAGCAATAGGCCACCGTGGTCATGCCAACGCCACCTTGGGCGAAGGCGCGGTGAAACTCGATCAGGTCGTCGGTTACTTCACCCCTCGGCGAGCGTCCTTCCGAGGTTGCGGCTTTGATCACCCGGTTGCGCAAATTCACTGGACCAAGCCGGGCCGGGCTGAACACATCGCTCATCGGTACACCATCGCGCCGCCGAGCCGCGTGGTCAACGGTGGTCTCCCGATGTCCGGGAGCAGCTGAGCGCCGCCCCGGTCGCGAAACGTAGCCTCGCGACATGGCCAAGGTTTTCGTCATCGACCGCGTGGTCACCGCACCGGGTTGCGCGCAGGCTTTCCTCGACGCCTACCTGGCCGGCTACGTCCCGCCCGCCCGCGAGCGTGGCATGGAGCTACGCGATGTACTGGTCAGTCCGCCAATCTGGTTCGACGACCGCTCCAACGTCGTGACGATCACCTGGTCATTGCCCAGTCCGCAAGCCTGGTGGCAGATGACCTGGCGCGGCCGGCCAGACCCAGCGGTCGCGCGTTGGTGGGACGGCATCAGCGATCTGGTTGAGGAACGCAGCCGCAGCGTCGCGGAGGAAGCCCAGGATGTGGGCACCGACGGTGCTCCGCCACCGTTGCCGGTCACCTCGGGCGGTGCAGCCACTGTGGGAGTGATGCGCCTACTGGATGTCGCCGAATCCGAACGCGACCGCGTTCTCGACGCGGTGCGCGCCGCCGCCCAGCGCAGCGGTGCGGTGGGTGCGCTGGTGGAACCCACGTTGCCCGGATCCCGCAATGGCGGCGATATTCTCGTCCACCTCCGCTTCCCCGATCGTTCCGCCTGGGAAGCGAGCGGTTTCGACGATGCACTCGCGGATTCGGCGATCTCTCACATCAACGGCGCGACGTATGAGGGAAGTCCGGCGGTGCGGGCACGCGGCACCGTTTATCGCACGCTGTTGCTGCGCGTTCCGCCTGACGTCGATTCAGCGACCGTCGCGACCTTCGAACAGGAACTTGCGATGATGCCGCGATACGTATCGGCGATCACCGCATGGCAACTGAGCCGTGTCGATGATGCAATCGGAACAAGTCAATGGACCCATGTCTTCGAGCAGGAATTCACCGATGTGGACGGCTTGATGGGCCCCTATCTGATGCATCCGATCCACTGGTCGGTGGTCGATCGCTGGTTTGACCCCGAGACCACCGACATGATTGTTCGCGATCGTGTCTGCCATAGCTTTTGCCGCGCCGACAGCCCGATTCTCAGCACGCTGAGGTGATCTGGGCCATGCACATACCCAGCATGTGTATGGTCACCGGAGTCCCCTCACGTCCTAGGCGGTGCGCGTCCCATGTATGACGATGTCGACTTGACCGATCTGGATCGTTTCACCGCTGGGTTTCCCCATCATGTGTTCGACGTGCTGCGCCGCGAGTCGGCGGTCTGGTTTCACCCGGCGACCGCCTATACCCCCGGCGGCGAGGGTTTTTGGGTGCTCAGCCGCTACGCCGACATCATCGCCGCGGCCAACGACAGCGAGACGTTCTCCTCGGAGACCGGCGGAGAACGTGAGGGCGGTGGTACGACCCTGGAAGACATGCCTATGGGCTTCGCGGCGGGCGCGCTGCTGAACATGATGGACGATCCCCGGCACGCAAAATTTCGCAAGCTGCTGACACCGAGCACGACGCCGAGAGCGCTGCGGGCGATCGAGGAAGACCTGCGGATCCGCGCGGTCGACATCGTCGAGGCGGCTGTGGCCAAGCGCGAGTGCGACTTTCTGGTCGATGTCGCTGCCGAACTGCCGCTGCAGGCGGTGGCTCAGCTCGCCGGCGTGCCGCAGGAAGACCGACACGAGCTGATGAATTGGGCCAATGTCACCCTGGACTACGAGGACCGCGAAGTCGGTGAGGTCAACGAGTCCGTGGCACAGGCGCAGGCGCGGATGTTCAGTTACGGAACGGCCCTGCTGGAGCGCAAACGCGCCGCAGAACCGGCCGAAGACTTGTTGTCGGTGATCACCCACGCGTTGATCGACGGTGAGCCTCTCACCGAGAACGAGCAGCGCCTGTTTCTGAGCCTGATCATCGCCGCGGGCAGCGAAACGACCCGCAATTCGATTGCGATCGGCATGTCTGCGCTCAGCGTGCATCCCGAAGCCTGGGAGCGGCTGCGCCAGGACCGGACGCTGTTGCCGACGGCGATCGAAGAGATGCTGCGCTGGGCCTCGTCGACCCCGTACAACCGGCGCACCGCCACCCGTGACGTCGAACTGCACGGCCAACACATCGCGGCCGGTGACAAGGTGAGCCTGTGGTGGGCGTCGGCGAACCGCGACGAAAGGGTCTTCACCGACCCCTACAAGTTCGATATCGATCGAAATCCTAACCCGCACTTGGCGTTCGGTCGCGGCGTGCATTTCTGCCTCGGTGCCTCACTGGCACGCATGGAGATGCGGGTGATCTTTGATGTGCTACTCGACCGCGTCGGTACGGTCACGCTGACCGGCCCGATCGAGTACGTCCGCAGCAACAAGCACGCCGGCGTGCGACACATGCCTGCGGCGATCGACCCCCGCTAGGGACTGATCGCCCCGATATTGGGGTTCGCATTCGCCGGCGGTTCCAGCGGCGCCAACACCTGTTCGCCGTCCAAGCTGTGCACCGGCATCCGTTGCGACCAGGGGTAGTGCAAGCTGAACGCAACCAGGCCGGTTCGTTGTTCGGCCGGCAGATGGCACATCGCCAAGACGGTCTCGGCCAGGTATTCCACGGGCTCGGTCGGGAAGTTCTCCGGTATCAACGATGCGGCGCCGGGAGTGCGCACCGCGGTTGACGGGCCAACACAGTTCACGGCGATGTTGGCGTCGAGCAACTCGGCCGCGACACCTTGGGTGAAGCGGTGCAACGCCGCCTTGCACGACGCGTAGATGACGTCGCCGGCGGTTTTGTTGTAGTCGCGGTACGGCCGCACGGGTGGCACTCCGGTGACCGAGCCGATGTTGACGATCCACCCCGCCCCCTGTCGCCGCATGTGCGGCACAGCGGCTTTCGTCAGAACGAACGGCGTTCGCAGATAGTGCTCGACGGTTCGATCGAACGTCTCCAACGACATGTCGTCGACCACCGAATAGTCGGCGTAACCGGCATTGTTGACCACGATGTCGATGCGGCCGGTGCGCTGCACGACGGCATCGACCAAACCATCGCGTGCTGCAGGATCTTCGAGATCGGCGGCGACGCCGAACGCTTCACCACCCGCCGCATTGATGAGCGCGATCGTTTCTTCGATCGTGCCGGGCAACGCCGCACTGACCCCGGCGCGCAGCGACGGTGAGGGCGTATAGGCCCGCGCAGTGACCGCGACCGTGGCACCTTCGGCGGCCAGGCGCTGGGCGATCGCGCGACCGATTCCCCGACTGCTTCCGGTCACCAATGCCGTTCTTCCGGCGAGGAGCTGACTCATTGCAGGATGAAATCCTCATCGATGGGAGCTCGATGTTGTTGCCACAAATCGACCAATCGGTACGGGGTGGCCACCACGACCCGGCCCGATTCCGACCGGTAGTAGGTGTGAGCGTTGGGCGTGTGACACCACACCGTGCGCCGCATCGCCTCGTCGACCCCGGCGACATAGTCGTCGAACGCTTGCTGAGTCACCTCGATCGTCGTCGCATCCCGTAATGCCATGAGCTGCAGGCACTCCACGATGTAATGGGCGAGGATCTCCATCGAGAAATTGGCACCCGCACCGTGCCCGGGGCTGTAGTTGGGGGCCGACGTGATGAACAGGTTCGGAAACCCGGGGACGGCGCCACCGCGGTAGGCGCGCGGGCTGTCTCCCCACACCGAGGCCAGCGTCGTGCCGTCGCGGCCGCGGATGTCGACTGTCGACAGGAAGTCCAGATGGTAACCGGTGGCGTAGATGATGACATCGAGGTCGATCTGGCGGCCGTCCGCGGTGCGGATGCCCTCGGCGTTCACCTCGGCGGGTTCGGTGGCTTCGACGTCGACATGGTCGCGGGTCAGCGCGGCGTAGTAGCCCCCGGGGTCACGGATGATGCGCTTGCCGTACGGCGCGAAGTCAGGAGTGACCTTGCGCGCCAATTCCGTTCCTGCGCCGAATGTGCGCTCGATGTAGTCCAGACACATCTGCAACAAGACGTCGTTGGCCGGCGAGATCGACAGATGAGTGCGCGACCACTCCGGGTCCTGAAGGATGACCGGGTAATTGTTGTCGGCGGTCGCCCAATACGACTTGAGCCGATGCCACATCGCGTAGAACGGCAGCACCCGTCCCAGATAGCGGCGGTGTTCGGGGACCTCGTCGGACAGGCGCTTGCGCGGCGCCACCCAGTGCGGCTGGCGTTGAAACACCGTGAGGTGTTCGACGTCGTCGACGCAGGCGTCCACGATCTGCACAGCCGTGCAGCCCGCGCCGATCACCGCCACTCGCTTGCCGGACAGGTCGACCGAGTGATCCCACAGCGCCGAGTGAATGCTGGTGCCCGAGAACGTGTCCCGGCCCTTGACATCCGGAAATCGCGGTCGGTTCAAGTAGCCGGCGGCAGTGACGACGACGCTGAAGTACTCGATGCGCTGGGTGCCATCGGCGGCCCGCGAGCGGACCTGCCACTGCTGGCGCTGCTCGTCCCACCACAGGGCTTCCACTTCGGTGCCGAACCGGATGTGGCGGCGCAGATCATGCTTGTCGGCGAGCGCCACCAGGTACGCCTGGTACTCCGCACCTTGCGGGTAATAACTCGACCAATCCGGGTTCACTTCTCGCGACAGCGAGTAGTACGCCGACGGCGTGTCGACGCCGATACCCGGATACGTCGTCGTGAGCCACGTGCCGCCGACTTCTGAGTTCCGGTCGTAGATCTGGAAGCGCACGCCCTCTTCGGCGGCGGCCAGCGCGACCGCGATTCCGGCGATGCCTGCGCCGATGATCGCCATCGTGGTCGTCGTCGGAATTGGCGCGGTGCGGGGCAATGTCGGTTGCGAGGGCCGAAAACCGCCCTGTTCGAAAAGCAGGTCGACCTGTTCGTCGTCGACGTCCGCGCCCAGGGCAACGGGCAGCAGTGCTGCGAACAGCTCACGATCATCGGCCGGGGTGCCCGCCGGCCGGGGACGACGGAGGGCGCTCACGATCTCGTCGGCCAATGCGGCCGCGGTCGCCGGGTCGGTCCGCCCGGCGCGTTCAGGCGGGTCGGGAACGTGTTCGATGGCGGCTGCGTAGCGGTCGACGACCGTCGCGTCACCCGTCATCTGAGCCAGCACAGCCACCAGGACTCCGGGGTCGGCCTGCAGCAAGTGCTCCCGCAGCGCCTCGGTGTCGACGCCCATGCTCAGTGCGACGGTGGAAGGTCCCATGCTCATGGAACCGAGTATCGAAGAGCTGCACGGTGCTGGCGATCGTGTTGTCTACTCAGCGGGAGACTCCCCGGTACCGCCCGCTGCCCGGCTTAGAGTTCGGCATATGCAGCGCGTGCATTACGACGACGACCACCTCTCGTTCGGCGAGCTGGCCGGCGACTTCGCCGCCAAGGAGATCGCTCCCAACATCGAGGCCTGGGAAGATGCCGGTATCGCTCCCCGCGAGATCTTTTCGGCAGCCGGAGCGATCGGGCTGCTCGGCTTCGCCGCTCCCGAGGAGTTCGGTGGCCTGGGTATCAAGGATTTCCGCTACAACCAGATCCTTATCGAGCGCTGCATGGCCGCCCATGCCGGCAACGTCGGGCTCAGCTATGCCGTGCACAACGACATCTGCCTGCCCTATCTGGCCGAGCTCGGCAACGAGGAGCAGCGGCACCGCTGGCTGCCCGGTTTCGTGCGGGGCGAGTTGATCGCCGCGATTGCCATGACCGAGCCGGGCGCGGGTTCCGACGTGGCCGGCATCCGTACCACCGGCGTCGATGCCGGCGACCACTTCGTCGTCAACGGCGCAAAGACATTCATCACCAATGGACAGAACGCCGACCTTCTCATCACCGCGGTGCGCACCTCACCGGATCGCCATCGGGGATTGACGTTGATGGTCATCGAGCGCGGGATGCCGGGCTTCGAACGTGGCCGCAACCTCGACAAGCTCGGACTGCACTGCCAAGACACCTCCGAGCTGTCGTTCACCGACGTGCGGGTCCCCAAAACCAACGTTCTCGGGGAGGTGGGCCGGGGATTCGAGTACCTGATGCGCAACCTGGCGCAGGAACGCATGCAGATCGCGGTCGGCAGTCTGGCACGGGCCCGTGCGGCGGTGCAGTGGACGACCGACTACGTGCGCGAGCGCGTCGCGTTCGGCAAGCCGATCGGCGCCTTGCAGAACACCCGGTTCGCAGTGGCAGATGCCGCGACCGAGGTCGCAGTGGCCGAGTCATTCGTCGATCGATGCGTGATCGCACTCAACGCGGGCCTGCTGACGCCTGCCGAGGCCGCCATGGCCAAACTCTGGGCGACCGAGATGGAGTTCCGGGTGCTCGACAGCTGTCAGCAGTTGTTCGGGGGCTACGGCTACATGCGGGAATATCCGATCGCACGTGCGGCCGTCGACGCCCGGGTCACCCGCGTGTACGGCGGCACCTCGGAGATCATGCGAGAGATCATCGGGCGCGACCTCGACTTGGACCCGACTCGCGGAAAAACCTCAGTGTGAGCGTCGAGGATTTCGTTCGCGCTGCCCGCAGCCACGGCCTCGGTGACATTCCGCGCCGCTCCGCCGGCCGTTATCCGGACAAGGTCGCGATCATCGACGGTGAGGTGACGTTGACGTTCGCCGCGTTCGGCGCGCTCGTTGATCGCACCGCGGCGGCCTTGAGCGACAACGGTTTCCGAGCCGGCGACCGGGTCGCATTGTTGGCCCGCAACTGCTGGCAATACGCGGTGCTCGCATTCGCGACAGCGCGCGCGGCGGTGGTGCTGGTTCCGCTGAACTTCATGCTCACCGCTGAGGAGATCGCGTACATCCTGGGGCACTGTCGCGCAACAGGATTCGTCGTTCAGGCCGATATGATCCCGGTGGCCGAGGATGCGATGCGCCGCGGCGGGCAGGTCTCGACGCGGATCGCACTGGCCACCACGGAATCACCGGTGCCGCCTGGCTGGACGGACTTCGCGCACGCCCTGACCACCACATCGCCAGCGCCGACGCCCGAGGTCCACGACGACCAGTTGCTTCGGGTGATGTACACCAGCGGCACCGAGTCTCGGCCCAAGGGCGTCATGCACACCAGCCGCAGCCTGATCTGGCAGTACGTCAGTTCCATCGCCGCGGGGTCGATGAGCGCCGAGGACGTCGAAATCCATTCGCTGCCGCTCTACCACTGCGCGCAGCTGGACAACTTCCTGGCGACCGACATCTACCTCGGCGCGACCAGCATCATCCTGCCCCGCCCCGACCCGGAGATGGTGTTGCGCACCATCGAGCGCTACCGGGTGACCAACTATTTCGCTCCCCCCACGGTGTGGATCAGCTTGTTGCGCAGTCCGGTGTTCGACCAGGTCGACCTGTCGAGTCTGCGTAAGGGGTACTACGGCGCGTCGGCGATGCCGACGGAGATCCTGCACGAGATCAGGCACCGCCTGCCCGATCTGGCGCTGTGGAACTTCTACGGCCAAACCGAGATCGCACCGCTGGCCTCGGCGCTGGGTCCGGAAGACCAGGAGGCCCACGCCGGTGCCGCAGGCCGGCCGGTGCTCAACGTCGAGACCGTGATCCTCGATGAGGCCGACGCACCGGTACCCACCGGCACCATCGGCGAGATCGCCCACCGCAGCCCGCATCTCATGCTCGGGTACCTCGACGACCCTGACAAGACCGCCGAGGCATTCCGCGGGGAGTGGTTCCACTCAGGGGATCTCGGCTACTACGACGAGCACGGATTCCTTCACGTGGTGGACCGCAAGAAGGACATGATCAAGACCGGCGGCGAGAATGTGGCCAGCCGCGAGGTCGAAGAGGCGCTGTACCTACACGCCGGCGTCGAGGAGGTCGCGGTGTTCGGGCTGCCGCACCCGGTCTGGGTGGAAGCGGTGGTGGCCGCGGTTGTGCCCCGCGCGGACGCGACGTTGACCGAGGATGAGGTGCTCGCCCACTGCCGCCGGCACCTCGCCGGGTTCAAGACACCCAAGCAGGTGTTCTTTGTGGATTCGCTGCCGAAGAACCCCAGCGGCAAACTGCTCAAACGCGATCTGCGGCTGCGCTACGGCCGGCACGCCGACCGCTGAAGATGCAGTCGGAGATCGACAAACCGCTGACGTAGCTGTTCGAGCACACGCCGACCGCATTGCGACCGGCGGCGTAGAGACCCGGCACGGTCCCGCCGTCGCGGTGGGCGACTGCACCGGTCTGCTCGTCGACGACCAGCCCGCCCAGCGTCAGGCCGGGGATCGGATAGAACATCGACGAGTCGGCCGAGATGTTGATCGAGTAGAACGGCCCGTGGACCATCGGCCGGCACAGTGCCGCTTCCTTGTGCGCGGGATCGCCTGCGCCGCAGCGAAGTCCCGCGTTGTAGTCGTCGACGGTCCGGCGCAGCACGATCGGGTCGATGCCGTTCTTGCGGGCGATCCCCTCCAGGGTCGCGGCCTTCTTACGCCCGAGCGTGCGTAGATACACCAGCTGCAGGCGCTGGAACACCTGGGTCTGTTCACGGATCTGGCTTCGAACCTTCTGCCATGTCGCCGCGTCGTAGATCGCCCAGCCGGCGCCGCCGAACTCGCGCATCATCACATTGCCGTGGGTCGCGCCGTAGAGGTCCTCGTTGGCGATGCGCCGCCCGTCTCGGCCGACGGTGAGACCTTCGAGGAAGGCGCTGGGCGGTGCCAGGAATCGCCACGCGGTGACGTTGCCCATCTTGTCGGTCATGCCACCTGCCTCGAGGCCCAGCGTGATGCCGGCGCCGTCGTCACCGGGCGTGCCCAACGGTGAGATCTTGCCGAATTCCGGGGCGTAGCGCGCCACCCACTCGGGGTTGTAGATGAAGCCACCGGCCGCGAGGATGACCGCACCCGCGTGCGCCTCCTCCGCCGTCGCGCTCGCAGCCCAGATCGCTTCCGCCCGAGCGACAATGCCCTTGACCAGTTCGGGCATCCAGGTGGCGATCTTGCCGGTCGACTTGGTGAGCAGCGCGTACCTGCGGGCGGCTGCGTGGCGCAGTGACATCGCTCGGTAGCGGACGCCGACCATGCGGCCACTGTCGTCCTTGATCAGCTCGTGCACCCGGGCGAGCGGGAGGAAGTCGATGCCCTTGGCTTGCGCTGCTCGCCTGAGGTTCTCGAACAACACCTTGCCGGAACTCATCCCGGGGGCCACCACCCGATGCCCCGCGGCACCGGATCGGCGTGCTGGACGTAGGGGTACGCCTTCTCGTTGCCGGAGTAATACAGATAGAAATCGTCGGTCGGATACGACGTTTTGTAGGACGACACGGGGCCGCCCCGGAACTCGACGCCCTGGGCCTTGAGCCACTCGATCAGCGCTGGGCTCTCCCGGCAGAATCGGGCGAGGGTGTCGTCGCTGACCGCGTCGCCGACTTCCTGCCTCAGGTAGGCCGCCATGTTGTCGACGCTGTCGTCGTAGCCACCTGCGCGTTGTTCGGTGGTTCCCGCGCCCGCGTAGACAATTCCGCCGGACAGCGCGGTCGCTCCGCCCCCGTAGCCGCGGTCAAGGACCAGAACGCGGGCCCCGCTGTCGGCGGCCTCGATCGCGGCGGCGGCGCCGGCAGCTCCGAAGCCCACCACGATGACGTCGTAGTTCGATGACATGCGTACTCCAGGCCTACAGGACGGATTTGATCTGCTTGCCGACGAACCGCGTAGTGCGTTTGGCCGATATGCGCGACAAGATGTCGAGGACTCGGGCGTCGGTGCCGACCAGAACCCGGAAGCGATCCTTCGTGATCCCGTCGACAATGCGGGCAGCCGCCGCTTCGGCAGTGGTGGACGGGGCTTGACGCCCACCGGCATCGAGCATCTCCACCCCGGAGTTGCCGGTCAGGTTGGTGGCGACATTGCCCGGAAACACCGTCACCACATGGACATTCGTGTCCGACAGCTCCGCGTAGAGCCCTTCGCTGAACTGCTTGACCGCTCCCTTGCTGGCGCTGTACAGGGTCTGGCTGGCGAACGGAAGCAGCGCGGACAGGCTCGACATATTGGTCAGATTGGCCTCCGGCCGCTCCAGCAGGACCGGCAGGAACGTCCGGCACATGTGCACAGTGCCAGTGAAGTTGATCGCCATGACGCGGTCCGCCTCGGCGGCGGACAGGTCGGTGAACGGCGCGAAGCGGTGAATGACGCCGGCGATGTTGACCAGCCCGTCGATCTGGTTGTGCACGTTGCGAACCTCGCCAGGCAAGGCCGCGACCGCGGTGGCATCGGTGACGTCGACGACGTGCGTCGACATCCGGGCGCCACCACCGGCCAGTTCGGCGGTGGCGGCCAAGCCCTGCTCGTCGAGGTCGACCGCGGCTACCGTCGCCCCCCGCCGGAGCAGTCCCAGTGCGACTTGACGTCCCATTCCGTTGCCTGCGCCGGTGACGACGAAGACTCTGCCCGCGATCTGCACCAACACTCCTCTGATCTGACTTGTGGCCGGCACAGTGTGCGAGAGGATCGCGGGCTTGCAGACCTCGTGTTCCACTCAACGGTCACCGCGGACGTGACCGAGCCCACCTCGCGGTTTACTGCCGGACATGAACAACGAGATCACCCTCCCCGAGGTCGCAGAGTTCATCGCGGGATTCTGGTACCACTACGACCAGGGTCACTTCGAGGAGCTGGCGCCCCGCATCGGCGAGGAGATGGAGTACCTGAGCCGCTCGGACTCCGGCAACTGCCCCTTCGAGGATCTGCTGGCCGCCGAACTGCACGGCGGCGCCGAAACTCTCGCCTGGCTGATCGAGCACCGCAACGTGAATCCGTACCCCTGCCGTCACCACGCGACGAACATCTTCCGCACCGGCACCAGCGGTGAGGTGACGAACGTCCGGTTCTACCTGTTCGTCAACCAGATCACGAACAACGTGCCGTTCGCGGTCTCCAGCGGTGTGGTCGATGCCGGTATCCGGCGCTCGGCCGACGGGTTGGTGTTCACCTCGATGAATGTGGTGCTGGACGCGGAGGATTCGATTCCTCTCGCCGAACACACCGCGAAGACGGCGGCCGCCAGCACGTCGGCGTGAGCGCGCGCGACACCTTCGGCGGCGGCGTCGCCGTCATCACCGGCGCGGGCGCCGGCATCGGTGCCGGCCTGGCCCGCCACGCCAGCCGGCTGGGCATGACCGTGGTGCTCGCCGACGTCGACGCCGCGGCAGTAGCCGCACTTCGCAACGAGCTCACCGCCGCAGGAGGATCCGCGATCGACGCGGTATGTGACGTCCGCGACGCCGACGCCGTCCAGGCCCTGGCCGACGATGTCCACCGAGACCTTGGCGACGTGCGGCTGCTGGTCAACAACGCTGGAATTGAACAGTTCGGCTACCTCTGGGACACCCCCGTCGCCAATTGGCAACGGGTGGTAGACATCAACATCAGCGGGGTCTACCACGGCATCCGGGCATTCCTGCCGAAGATGCTGGCCACTGATGCACCGGCGTGGGTGTGGAACCTGTCCTCGATCGGCGGTGTCGCGGTGGTCCCCCTGCAGGCGCCATACATCATGAGCAAGCACGCTGTGCTGGCACTCACCGAGTGCCTGCACCTGGAGGTCCAGGCCGCCGGTCATGATCACCACGTGCATGTGCAGGCGGTACTGCCGGGCGCCGTGGCGTCCAACATCTTCGAGTCCGCGGGCGGCGTGCAAGCCGGTGACACCGACGCCGCCGAAGCCCAGCGCAGCGCGATGCTCGACATCAAGGCCGACGCCATGGACCCGGTGTCCGCGGCCGAAGTCGTGTTCGAGCAGGCGGCCGAAGGCCGGTTCTATCTGCTGACCCAACCGGAGTATGTCGGCTCGGCGATGTCCGAGCGGGCCCGGGTGTTGACCAGCCAGGCGGCCCCACAGCTTCGCACCAAGCGTCGCTTCGACCCCACCCAGGACTGAGATGCGCACGCCCCGACTCGATCCCGACGCCGCCGCGCGGGTGGCCGCGTTCGGGCCGCAGCCGCCGATGCGGGTCCGTGGGCTGGCCGCCGTCCGCGCCGGCCTGGAATCCGCACCGCACCCCGCAACGCCCGCGATGGCCCGCGTCGACGATCTGACGGCATCCGGGCCGGCAGGACCAATCCCGCTCCGCCTCTACCGACCGACCGCCGAGCCGCGCCCACCGGTGCTGGTGTACTTCCATGGCGGCGGCCTGGTGATGGGCAGCAACCACTCGTTCGAGCCGCTGGCGCGCGAACTCGCCCACACCAGCGGCGCGGCAGTGGTCGCCGTCGACTACCGGCTGGCACCGGAGTCACCGCCACCCGCACAGTTCGACGACGCCTATGCGGCGACCGAATGGGTTGCCGCCCATGCCGATTCCCTCGGTGTCGACGCACGCAGGCTCGCGGTCGTCGGCGACAGCGCGGGCGGATCGCTGGCCGCCGCCGTGGCACTGGCCGCTCGTGACCACTCCGGGCCCCGGATATCCGTGCAGGTGCTGCTCTACCCCGGGCTGGACCGGGATATGGGGGCGGCGTCGATCACCTCGATGCGCGATGCACCGATGCTGCGCCACGACGACATCGTGTACATGCACGACCTGGTCGACCGCGGCACCGGAACATCCCACGATCCCTATCAAATCCCGGCCTACGCCGACGATCTGACGGGCTTGCCCGCGGCCATCGTCGTGACTGCGGAATGCGACCCGATCCGGGACTGGGGCGAGCGCTACGCGAGCCGACTGCGCGACGCCGGTGTGCAGACGACCATGACTCGCTATCCGGGCATGTACCACGGATTCCTGATGCGTTCGGACACCACCGCACGCGGCCGGTTGGCCGTCGCGGAAGTCGGGGCCCTGCTGCGGGCCAAGTTCAGTAATCCGCTCGGAGACGACGAGTCTCCCGATCACCGGACGTTTCCTGGATCAGCGGACGCGGCGCCAACCACAATCGAAACCCTCACCACTGAAGGAGATCCTCATGCTGACAGATGAGCGGCGTCTGGAACTGTCCGACGTCCTGCGTCCGGTGGCTCCGCCGCGCGAGATCACCGACATCTACACCGCCGATCAGCGACAGCGATTGCTTGATGTGGTGCACACCCAGGGACCGTGGAACCTCATCATCGCCCAGCATTTCGCCTCGGCCGACGAACTGATGGCCACGATGAGCGGTGCCTTCCCCGAGGGGTTCGAACCCTCGCTGGATCTGTTCCTCACCCCGACCTTCCGGGGCTATCTGGCCAACTACGGCACCGTGCTCTACCCCGAATTGCACGACTGCTTCTACAACGAGGGTTTCATCGAGCAGGCGAAGAGCTACTGGAACGCCCAGTACGCCAAGCCGGAGATGATGCTGTTCAACATCAACGGACCGTGCGCCAACCGCGACCCCGGACACCTCGACTCCCCCAGTTTCCGCGGGGTGCGCCACGAGAACGCCCCCACCTGGTTGTGCAGCGTGATGGGCAAATCAGGCTTGTTCTCCGACTACCTGATCAAAATGGCGCAGGTCATCACCTGGTTCTCCCTCGACGAAGGGTCGGGTTTCACCTATTGGCCCGACGGCCCGCTGAAACCGCCGTCGCGGGTGCTGCCGCCGATCAACAACCGTGGCGTCGTGGTGCAGAACGAGATGATGGTGCACCGCGGGGAGGCGAACGGACCACTGGAACAACAGATTCCGGCCGGATTGGCGTTTGATACGGTGTTCGCGGGCGACCCGGCGAGCCGTGACCATTGGCTGCTGAAGAACGGCGAGGACGTCATCGCCCGCCACCACACCGACGAACTGCGCTTCCTGGTGCACTGGTCGGCCGAGGTGTTCGAAGACTTCGACGAACTCAAGAAGAACATGGACTCCTCCGACGACATCACGATCGACAAAGCGATCGACATGATGGTCGAGGACCTCAAGGGCAAAGGCATCAATCTCGACGTGCCCGGTGAGCCCCTGCACGACCCGCAGTTCATCGGGGCGCTCAACGCCGCCTATGACCTCGGCGGGCCGGCGGCGTATCCGGACGAAGCGCCGGTGAGCGGCTTTCAGTTCGCCTGACGGTGGACGCCGACGCCTTGTCGCAGCTGCGCGACGAGCGTGCCATCGAGCGGGCACTGATTTTGTTCGCCCGTGCGATGGACGACCGGAACTGGGAGGCGATGGCCGACATCCTCGCCGAGGATGCCGAAGGAGACCTGGGAACCGGACGCCTGGTGGGGAGCGCGGCGATCATCGGCCTGATCCGGGGCTTCCTGGACGGCTGCGGCCCAACCCAGCATCTGCTGGGCAACGTCGTCGTCGACGTGGCCGGCGACACCGCGACGAGCAGGGCCTACATCCGCGACGTCCACCTCAACGCGGCCGCCGACCCCTCGGTGCGCTTCTACACACTCGGCGATTACCACGACACCTGGCGCCGAGGCGACGACGGCCGGTGGCGCCTCGCCGAACGGATCAAAGCCAACCGGGCCCATGTCGGCCCCCTGGACATCTTCGACCGCTAGCTCAGGACCCAGCCGAGTCGTCGATGACACGGACATCCCCGGACCGAACCGCTTCGGCGATCGATTCGGTCAGCGCCGAGCAGGACAAGAACAGACCCCTGTTATTGAGCCGGGCCAATTGCGCTGCGCTGCAACGCTCTTCACACCGGGTGAGCGCCGGACCGGTCCACTGCACACTGGTCTGATTCCAACTGCTCTTTCGCACCTGCACGCCGGCACCGCAACGCGCGCACTGCACCGGAACCATCGGCGCGTCGTCAAGACGAATGTCTGGACGGACGGCCATCCTCACCCCACCGGTCCGGACGCCGACTCCCGGGCGCTGAGGTTGGCTTCCACTTCCTTCATCCATGCCTGGGTCGGTTGGGTGGTGTCGAGTTCGAATTCAAATCGGTCGACCATATCCGGCGTGACATCCGCGACGTCGACATAGAACTGCTCGTACCAGCGTCGGAGCTGATACACCGGGCCGTCCTCTTCCACCAGCAGCGGGTTGTCGATGCGAGTCTTGTTGCGCCAGATCTGCACGTCCTGCTCGAAGCCCATCTTGACGAAGTCCCCGAGACCGATCGCCGTCTGCATGGCAAGGTCGTCGGGCAGCTCCGCCGACTTCTTGACGATGATGCCGTATTGCAGCACAAAGGAATTGGCGTCGATCGGATAGTGGCAGTTGATCAGCACGGTGTGGTGGTCGACGTTGGTGTAGTGGTAGGTCAGATCGTCGATCATGAACGAAGGCCCGTAGTAGGACGCCACCGATGTGGTCCCCAGCATCTGAGTCTCGCCGGGTTCGCCGATGTCGGGACGACCCGCGCTGTTCATGTACTGCGTCGCGACGTGGCCTTCGAAGATGTTCTTGAAGTGTGTCGGCAGCGATCCGTGGATGTAGAAGAAGTGCGCCATATCCACGACGTTGTCGATGATCTCCCGGCAGTTGCTGTGCACCACGGTGGTGTACCAATGCCAGTCGGTCCATTCGTCGCTGCTGGCGCCCCCGATGCGAGGAATGGTGACCTCGGCCGGCGGCGCTTTCCGTTCGGGGTCATTCCAGACGAACAGCATGCCGTCCTGCTCCAACGTGGGCCATGACGCGGTGCGCGCCAATCGCGGCGTCCGCTTGCTGTAGGGCACCAACTTGCAACGTCCGTCGCCGCCCCACCGCCAGTCGTGGAACGGGCAGGCGATCTCGTTGCCTTTCACCGTCCCCTGAGAGAGGTCACCACCCATGTGCCGGCAATAACCGTCGAGCACGTTGACGGCACCGTCGTCGCCGCGGAACACCACCAACTTCTGCCCGAAAGCGTTGATCTGGTGTGGCTTGCCGTCACCGAAATCGCGGACCAACCCCAGGCAGTGCCACCCCCTGGCGAACCGGGTGGGCACCGATCCTGCGTCGATCAACCGAATCTCGTCGGCCTCGGAATGCGTCGTCATCTTTGCGTCCGTCCTTCGATCGATGAATTCGCGGCTGATGTCACCATTGAACTTCGCAGAAATGCCCCGTAGAGGTCTGCGTTCCGCTCAAAGGGAGACGGGATTCAGAATTTCACTATGCGGCTCTATCGTCAGTGATTGTGACCGCTACCAGCCACAACACCGTGCCAACCGGAGTTTCCATCGCCGATACCGAGGTGGACCTGCTCGTCATCGGATCCGGCACCGGCCTCGCCGCTGCGCTGGCCGGCCACGAGAAGGGGTTGTCGGTTCTGGTCGTCGAGAAGTCCTCCCATGTCGGTGGTTCGACGGCCCGGTCAGGCGGTGCCCTGTGGCTCCCGTCCAGCCGGGTGATCTCCGAATGCGGTGGTGTCGACTCCGCATCCCGGGCACAGACCTACCTCGACGCTGTCGTCGCCGGCTCCGCGCCGCAAGAGCGCTCGGCAGCGTTCCTCAAGCGGTTGCCGGCGACCATCGACATGCTGCGCCGCACCACACCGATGAAGCTGTTCTGGGCCAAGGAGTACTCCGACTACCACCCGGAGGCCCCCGGTGGCTCGGCCGCCGGGCGCACTTGTGAATGCCGTCCACTCGATACCGCCAAGCTCGGCGAGCACTTGTCGGATCTGCGCCCGGGGGTGATGGAGGCCAGCATTCCGATGCCGACCACGGGTGCGGACTACCGCTGGCTGAACCTCATGAGCCGGGTCCCCCGCAAGGGAATCCCCACCGTCGTCAAGCGGCTCGCTCAGGGCGTCGGCGGCCTTGCCCTCGGGAGGCGCTACGCAGCCGGAGGACAGGCCCTGGCTGCCGGCCTGTTCGCCGGAGCCATCCGCGCCGGCATCCCGATCTGGCTCGACACCGCGCTCACCGACTTGGTGACCGATGGCACCGACGTCACCGGGGCGGTCGTGGAACACGGCGGCAAGAGCATCACCATCACCGCGCGACGGGGCGTCGTGCTCGCGGCCGGCGGCTTCGACCACAACATGGAGATGCGGTGGAAGTTCCAATCCGAAAGCCTCGGCCGCAATTTCAGTCTGGGCGCCGAGTCCAACACCGGTGACGCAATCCGAATCGCTGCGGACATCGGAGCTGACATCGCGCTCATGGATCAATCATGGTGGTTCCCCGCCGTCGCGCCCCTGCCCGGCGGGGCCCCTGCGGTGATGCTCGCCGAACGCTCGCTACCCGGGTCGTTCATCGTCGACCAGAACGGGCACCGGTTCGCCAACGAATCGTCCGACTACATGAGCTTCGGCCAGCGAATCCTGGCGCTCCAAGCCGCGGAGACACCGGTGGAGGACATGTGGATCGTCTTCGATCAGCGTTACCGCAACAGCTATGTCTTTGCGGCCGAGCTGTTTCCGCGGATGCCTATCCCTCAGCGCTGGTATGACGCCGGGATAGCAGTCCGGGCCGACGATTTCACGGTGCTGGCAGCCAAAATGGGTGTTCCCGCGGACAACTTCCACGCGACGGTGACCCGCTTCAACGAGCATGCGTTCGCCGGCGAGGACCCCGATTTCGAACGCGGGCGTAGCGCATACGACCGGTACTACGGCGATCCCACCGTGACACCCAACCCGAATTTACGGCCGCTGACCAAGGGACCGTTCTATGCGGTGAAGATGGTGCTCAGTGACCTGGGAACGTGCGGGGGTTTGCGCGCCGATGGCGAAGCGCGGGTGCTCCGTGAGGACGGCAACGTCATCAATGGGTTGTACGCGATCGGCAACACCGCCGCCAACGCGTTCGGCAACACGTATCCCGGCGCGGGTGCCACCATCGCCCAGGGCTTGGTTTTCGGCTATATCGCCGCGCAGCATGCGGCCGGCCGGGCCTGAGTCGGCGCGAACGCTAACCCGCGATCACTCGCCGTCTTCGGCGTCGGCTTTCCGCTCGATCTCATACCAATAGGACGGGTCGGGCCAGGGAATCCTCGCGCCCTCACCCACTTTCGGAAAATTCGCCTCTGCTTCGTCGAGATCTTTGATCAACTGCAAAGTGAGTTCTCGCTCGGATGCGTAGTACCTTTCGGCCCACTGCAGTGCGATCTTGGCGTAGGCCCACGATGGATCGGCGGCAGCCCATCGCGCTTCCTTGGCGGCGTCGCGTTGCATCTCGTCGACGTATGCGATGTGGTCTTGCAACGTCTGCTTGAGCGCAGTCGGATCACTTAAGTGCCCCAACGTGATCCGCAGAATAGCGGGGTGCTTCAGCGACGGCGGCTCCACCGGCGCTTCGCGGGCCCATCGGGTAACGGCTTGCATGCCGCTTTCGGTGATCTTGTAGAGCCGGCGGTTGCGGGTGCCGCTTCCGTCCACTCTCGAGGTGAGCAGACCCATCTTCTCGAGTTTCTTCAGCTCGGAATAAATCTGGCTGAACGCCGGGCTGCCGTAGTAGTAGCGCATGCTCCAGTCGATCCACTTGCGGATGTCATAACCGGACAGTTCCGTTTCGTAGGAGAGCATTCCGAGCAGCGCCCAGCCGGTCGCCGACAGCGACGGCTGAGCGCCAGCCTCGGGTCCAGTCACCAGGAAAGGGTATCAACCCAGGTCACGGGTTCAACCGCACCAACCGCTGGCCGGGACGCCCGGTTGTGCTGCGATGCTCCCCGCCCGAAAGATGAGGGCGGTGAGCTCGGACCCTGAAAATGACTCTCCAGCGGTGCTTCTTGCATCCCTGACGGACTCAGTACGCCGTCTCGTCGACGTCACGATCCGCAACCAGGCGAGTTCCGATGGCATCGTCTCGGCGAAGGCCAAGATCGACGCTGCGGCTGACGAGCTCGGCCAGCATTTGATCCCCGGATCTTTCGGTGTGCAGTCCGACGCCGACGGCCGACCCCTCCCCTGTGGCAATGCAGTCATCGGACTTCGCAACGCGTTGGCTCCTCCGCTCGTGGTCCATCAAGAAACCGACGGCAGTGTATGGGCCGATGCCACGCTGGGCGCGGCGTACGAAGGACCACCGGGCCACGTGCACGGCGGAATCTGCGCCCTGCTTCTGGACCACGTTCTCGGGGCGACGGCACACAAGCCCGGACGACCCGCGGTGACCGGAACGCTCACCCTGCGCTATGAGTTGGGAACGCGGCTGGGGCCGCTGCACATCGAAGCCCACGTCGACCGGGTAGCAGGCGCGAAGATCTATGCCGTCGGCCACATCGCAACCTCCGACGGCGTCACGGTTCGCGCGGAGGGAGTGTTCATCCATCCGCGCTCACCGGGAGTGGTTGTTGCCTAACAGCCGGGCACCGATCACAGTGAAAGCCAACGACAAAGGAGGCCGATGAGCGCGCACGACACCGCATTCGATGAGATCGTCGACGTCATTGTTGCCGGCTCCGGCGGCGGCATCACCGGCGCCTATACGGCAGCTCGCGAAGGCCTGTCGGTGACACTGGTGGAGTCGACCGACAAGTTCGGCGGAACCACGGCGTATTCGGGTGGCGGCGGCATGTGGTTCCCGTGCAATCCGGTCCTGCAGCGTGCGGGCAGCGATGACACGATCGAGAAGGCGCTGAACTACTTTCACGCAGTCATCGGTGACCGCACCCCGCGCGACTTGCAAGAAACCTACATCCGTCGCGGACCGGGACTCATCGAATACCTGGAAGCCGACGAGAACTTCGTGTTCAGCGTGCTGCCCTGGCCGGACTACTACGGCAAGGCACCTGATTCCCGCGGCGACGGCTTACGTCACATCGTGGCGGCCCCGGTCCGCGGCGAGAAGCTCGGCCCCTACGCCGGTTCCGTGCGTGGCCCGCTCGACCACGACCGCCTCGGCGCACCAGCTCCCGAGAAGCTTTTCGGCGGCCGCGCACTGATCGGCCGATTCCTCGCCGCGCTGGCCGGCTATCCGCACGCGGCGCTGTTTCGCAACACGCAACTCACCGAGCTGATCACCGACAACGGGCGAGTGGTCGGTGCGGTCGTGCAGCGCGACGGAAGCCCGGTGCGGATCGGCGCCCGGCGCGGAGTGCTTTTGGCCGCAGGCGGATTCGAGCACAACCCCGAGCTACGAAAGACGTACGGTGTGCCCGGCGAAGCCCGCGACACCATGGGCGGCCCCGGCAGTACCGGCGCAGCGCTGGAGGCCGCGATCCGGATCGGCGCGGCGACCGACCTGATGGACCAGGCGTGGTGGTCGCCGGGCCTGACTCACCCCGACGGCCGTTCGGCGTTCGCCCTGTGGTTCACCGGCGGTATCTTCGTCAATCAGGCCGGTCAACGGTTCGTCAACGAGTCCGCGGCCTATGACCGCATCGGCCGGCAGATCATCGTCGAGATGCAGGCCGGGCGCCTCGATGTGCCGTTCTGGATGGTCTACGACAACCGTGAGGGCGATGTCCCGCCGGTCAAGGCGACCAACGTCTCCATGGTGAACACCGAGGAGTATCAGAGCGCTCGATTATGGCGCAGCGCAAGCACTCTGGCGGAACTGGCCGAGTTGATCGGGGTTCCCGCCGATGCACTGCAGCACACCGTCACCCGCTACAACGAGATGGTCGCCGCCGGCGCCGACACCGATTTCGGTCGCGGCGACGAGGCGTATGACAGGGCGTTCTCCGGCGGTGAGTCACCGCTGGTGCCGATCGACACGCCACCGTTTCACGCGGCGGCGTTCGGCCTATCCGATCTCGGTACCAAGGGCGGATTACGCACCGATAGCAGGGCTCGGGTGCTCGACGAATCCGGCCAGGCGATCCCGGGTCTCTACGCGGCGGGCAACACGATGGCCGCGGTCAGCGGAACAACCTACCCGGGTGGCGGAAATCCGATCGGCGCGTCGATGTTGTTCAGCCACCTGGCCGCACTCGACATGGCCGGCGACGTCAGGTCTGCTTGACCAGCTTGAACGGCATGCTGATGTAGAGCGGAAGGCTGCGACCGCAGGCGCCAGATTCACCGGTGGTGCCGTCTTCTCCCGCAAGCATGTTGGAGGTCGGGTCGCTCTGGTCTCCGCCCGGGGTGACCCCGTGGAACCGGAACACCTGATGCCCCGCGGCGGTCGTGCCGTCCTGGCACGGCATCCAATCCGGGATCACCCGTTTGACGTACCACTCACCACCGGTCTGGTAGATCGGTGCCGTCCAACCGAAGTCACTGGACACGGTGCCGGTGCATTCGGTTGGATAGCTGCACTGCGAGGAGATGGTCCACGTGCTGCGGAGGCTCTTCTCGTCGTGGTAGACATCGTTGTTGGTGGCCCACTCGCCGTTGGACGTCGCGGTGAAGGTTCCGTTCAGTGCCCACTTGTCGCTCGCGACGGCAGTGCCGGGATATGACACAGCGACGAATGTGAGAGCGGTCAGCGCGGCAACGCTGATTGGTAACCGTGACGTACGCATGCGTCCTCTCCCCTGATCCATGGTCATGTCGTCGGCAACAGGTCCTTCCAGGACCGGTCTCCTTGGGACTGCACAAGATCGGTCTGCCGGAATACCTTGCCGTCCGGCGTGGCGTACTGCCCGGTCGCCGGATCGTAGGTGGCGATGGCCACCGACGGGCCACCCGCCGCGTCCGGCCTGAAGGCACTCGGTGCGACCGTAGGCGTGCCTCCGGTGTCGCTGGGCGCGATATTCGGAACTGCCTGTGGCGCCGGCATTGTCGGTGGCGGTGCTGCGGGGGCGGCCGGCGGTGGCCCCGGCGGCAGCGGAGTGCCCTGCAGCGGGCCGTAGATGTGGTCGTTGAGAGTCACCCGGTCATCGAGCGGAACGCCCTGTGCCACCAGATTCGGGTCGAATGGGGCTGGGCCGGTCGCGTGCTGTCGCATGGCCAGCGGCTCGTACGGCTTGTCACTCTCACACAACTCGGCCGTGGGCGCGCGCTTGCCAGGCTGCTCCATGCAGGGGTAGTTGCGAGCACCGCGGACACCGATCGGCGAGTCCTGCGGAAGCTTGCAGTACAGGCCGTCGGGAGTGTCGATATCGGACAAATCCTCCGGGGAGCGCCACCCCGACTGGGGTAGGAACCCTACGGTGCAGGCCGGCGGATCGGAGATGCCAACGGTGAAGTCGCCCTTGGCCATACCGACCGGATTGTTGAACGGGGCGATCGACTGGATCGAGGCGATGTAGGGCGGGAGCAGCACGAGCAGCTGCTCGATCGACGGGTGATAGGTCACGGCGACCTGGCCGAGGGTGGTGAGATTGGCCAATAAGACCGGCAACGTCGGTTTGACCTGGTTCAGCAGGGCGGAGGCTTCGTCGGCCGCACCGGGACCGTTGGCCAGGATGGCGCGCCACTGCGGGTCGTCGGTGACCAGTTGTCCGGTGATCCCCGCCAAGCTGTGCGCCCAGGTGCGGATCGAATCGGTCGACGCCAACTGGCCGTCGAGCAGTGGACGGCTGTCTTCGATCAGGGTTCGGGCCTGATCACCAGATTTGTTGAAATCGGCGGACAACCGTGACGTCGAGTCGGCCAGCGTTGCCAGGTTGTCGGCGGTGCCGTTGAGCGCCTTGAACGACTCCTCGAGCAGATCGGGAATCCGGTCCTTGGGAATGCTCTTCAGAAGGGCACTCACCTGATCGAGCATGGGCCCGACCGCCTGCGGAACGGTGGTGTCCTTCGCCGCGATCACCGACCCGTCCTGCAGATACGGCCCGGAGTCGGTCCGCGGGACCAGGTCGACGTATTGCTCACCGACGGCCGAGACACTGAGGACGCGGGCCTGCAGATCGGCGGGAACCTTCGGGGAGGTATCCAGCGACAGGGTCGCTTGGGCGCCGGTCCTGGTGGGACGAACCTCCGTCACCTTGCCCAGCTGAACACCCCGGTAGGTGACGTTCGAGAACTGGTAGAGCCCACCGGTTCTCGGCAACTCGAGGGTGACCGTCATTCGGCCGATACCCAGCAGCGTTCCCACCTGCAGGTAAGTCACCACCATCACGCCGATGCCGACCACCGATGCGATCGTGAAGATGATGAGCTGGTTGCGAACGAAACGTGTCAACATGTCAGTTTCCGCCTCCGCCCTGCGGACTCGGGTCCGGGGCTGGTCCGGGTGGTGGCCCTGTTCCCGAACCGTGCGCCGCCGAGGGGTCGGCGCGCTGCGCCGACTGCGAAGTCGCCGCCGCACTCGGCACCGGATCAACCAGCGGCGGGAGGTCCCCGATCTGAGCAGGCGTCGGGGTGATTGGCGCGTGCAGGGGGTCGTAGGTGTACGTGGCGTACCACGGGTCACCAGGGGCGGGAACCAGTTTGGCGTTCTCGTCACCCCATCGGGTGCCGACGAACAGTGAGCGCTTGAGCCTGGGCACCGTGAAGTCGAAGACGATGAACTGGTTCATGTAGTCGCCGCGGATCGCGCGGTCGATGATGCTCTGGGTATACGGGAACGTCGGCAGGTACGCCAGCGCGGTGTCCAGCTTGGGCCCGACATCGGCCAGCGACTTCAACGTCGGTTCGAGGTTCTGCAGGTTACGGACCAAGTCGGCGCCCGAGTCGTTGACCAATCCGGTTGCCAGATTGGAGAAGTCTCGGAACTTGGTCAGCGCAGTGACGATTCGCGGACGCTCGTTGACCAGGACGTCCAACGCGGGCGGAATCCTATTGAGCGCATTGGTGAGGACCTCTTTCTGACCGGCGAACGTACCGGCCAGATTGTTCAGCGAGGTGACCGCGGCGTTGATACTGTCCCGTTGGTCGGCGAGCAGACCCACGAAATCGTTCAATCGGGTCAACAGATCCCGAATGTTGTTCTCGCGCCCGCCCAGCGCGGCGCTGAAGTCGCGGACGATATCGCCGATCTGACCGAGCCCTCCGCCGTTCACGACGACCGAAAGGGCCGACAGTGTCTGCTCGGTCGACGGGTACGTCGAGGATCGGTTCAGACCCAGCGTCGCGCCAGGCTGCAGGACACCGGTGGGGGCCTGCCCCAGCGGGGGGTTCAGTGCCAGATGCATCGAGCCGAGAAGGCTCGTCTGTCCCACCGTTGCGACGGCGTTCGCCGGGATGACGACTCCGGGCTCCACCGAGACTTTGACATCGGCATGCCAGTCGTTGACCGTCATGTCGCCCACACTGCCGACGACGACGTCACCGACCATCACCGGTGAATTCGATTCCAGCTGACCGACATTGGCGAGCTCAACATGATAGGTCTTGGACCCTTCACCGTGCCCGACCGTTCCTGGCAGTGGCAGCGAGTTCAGACCACCGAAGGCGCAGCCACTGGTGCTCACCGCGATACAGGTGGCAACCACAGCCAGTCGGCGCACCGACTCACGACGGGTCATGATGGCGGTGTCCCTTCGACGGGCTGCGGTGCCGGAGCGGGCGATTCAGCCGGAAGGAGCATGCCCTCGATGTTCGTCGGCGGCGGTGCCGCCGGTCCGACAGCGGCCGGAACTCCCGGTGGAATGGGGGCACCCGGGAACAGAGCCGGCTGCGGATCGGCGGGCAGGCCGCCGGGTACATACGATCCGTGGAACTCCGGAGCGGGTTGACCCCAGCCGGCCGGGCCTGGCACATCACCGTTGTATCCGGTGTACGCCGACACCGTCGGCGGAATCTCCGCCGGTCGCGCGTAGCGCGAACCGCCCGGGGCGATCGCCGGATCCGAGTAGATCAGATTCTCCGGGCTCGGCGACTTACCGAGGTAGCTGTTGAACGGCAGCGGTAAGTAGTTGAAGTTCAGCAGTCGAAGTGCCGGACCCAAATACTGGGCGCACACCTTCGCCGTCTCCGGGCCCGTGACGTTCTGCACTGCGGCAATCGCCGAGCACACCAATTGAACCGGATTGGAGAAGTTCGCCAGGGCGAAACCACCCAGCGCACTTTGCGTGTCGGGGTTGTAGATGTTGTACGCATTACCGATGGCATTCGGGGCGACGTGCAACAAGTTCCTGACCAACATCTGATTGTCAGCGAGGTTCTTGGTGACGGACGTCAGCCGCTGCAGCTGCTCGGTGGTCTGGTTGCGGCTGCCTTCGATGAAGCGCTGGACATCGACCACCGCGCTGGAGAGGTTGGTCAGTGCGGCGTCCAGATCGGACCTGCTGCCGTCGACCACGCTGGTGAGACTGGCCAACCGGTCCTGGAACTGCACGATCTGAACGTTGCTGTCTCGCAGCGCCGTTACAAAGGTTTGCAGATTCTTGATGGTGTCGACGATGTTGCCGCTGCCGTCGGCGAGTACTCGGCTGACGCCGGACAGTTCGGCGACTGTGTCGTGCAGTTTCTGACCGTTTCCGTCGAGCGCATTGGCCGCGCTGTTGATGAACCGGCCGACGGCAGTCACCGAGGCATCGTCCTTGGGGCCCAGATCCGTTGCCAAACGGGTCAATTGGGCCTTGACTTCGTCCCATTCAACCGGCACGGCGGTGCGGTCCAAACCGATCACCGCACCGTCGGACATCTTCGGACCGCTGTCCTCATAAGGAGGCGTGAGCTGCACGTAGCGGGCACCGACGAGGTTCTGGGAGACGATGACGGCTTGCGCGTTGGACGGGATCGGTACATCACGGTCCACAGCCAGTGTCATCTTTGCCTTGGTGCCCTGAGCTTGAATCTCCTTGATCTTGCCGACCTTCACCCCGGCCACCCGCACCTCGTCGCCGGGGTAGATCGCGGTAGCGGTGGTGAAGTACGCCGTGATGGTGTTGGGCTTGTAGAACGCCTGCCGCACCAGCAGTGCGATCCCTCCGACGATCAGCACGGCCAGCGCTGCGGACACGACGATCGTCACCCGCCTGCGGCTCATGGCTGCCCCCATCGCTCGTTGGGTTGCGGATTCCCGTTGTACGGGAAGGGGATCTCGGCCCGCGGCCCGGCGTTGTCGGCCGGTTGCCCCGCATCGGTGCCGCGCCGGAAGCCCAGCGCGTAGTCGAGGAACGGCTGCAGCGTCTGGGCAGGCAGCAGGTTTGCGACGAATGCGTTGTACAGGAAGCCGCTGTTGACGGCCTCGGCCTGGGTGATCTGGTACTTGGCGAGACCCCTCATGGCGGCGGTGATGTTGTCGTTGTTCTTCTCCAACATCGCTGTCACGGAATTCAGCTTCTCCAGGGCGGGGGCCAGGTCCTTCTCGTTGTCCGCGACGATCCCGCTCAACTGCTTCGATAGCGCCGAGGTGTTGGCCAGCAGATTCACGATCGCGTACCGGCGCTGGGCGAGGACACCGATCAGATCGTTGGCGTTGAGCAGCAGCGTGTTGACCTGCTGACTGCGCTCCCCCAGGATCTTCGTCACGCTGGCGGCACTCTTGAGGAGGCTGGCCAGGGATTCGTTGCGCTCGTTGATGATTCGTGACAAATTGCTCAGTCCCTCGAATGTCGGCCCGAGCTGGGGCGAGATCCGATCAAGGGTGTCTGACAGCGTGTTCAGCGACTGGTTGAGCGCCGCAGTATCAGTGTCTGCCGTGTTCGCGGTGAATTCAGACAGCGAATCCGACAATGAGTACGGCGCCCCGGTGCGGGATATGGGAATGAGGTCGGATGACTTCAGATTGCCCTTCCCATTGGACTCCAATGTGAGGATCCGCTGGCCGAGCAGCGTTCCGGTGCGGATGTGGGCGGTGGTGTCCGAACCCAGCCGCACGGTGCCCTTCACCTGAAACGTCACCAGCGCCTTGCCGCGATCGAGCGACACATCGGAAACGGTGCCGACTTTGACGCCGGACACCTTGACATCGTTGCCGGCCTGCAGGCCGCCGGCTTCGGTGAACAACGCCTGATGCTTGACCGACGTCGCAAGCGACACCAGCCGTTCGGGCGACAGGCCCATGACGATGACGAGCACGATCAGTATCAGGCCGATAAAGCCTGCCTTGATCAGCGAGGAACCGCGGTACTTGAGCATCAGGGCTCCCCACACCTTCCACTGTGTTGGATGATCCATGGGAAGTACGCGGTGCGGCCTTGCAGATCGCTGACCCGGAACGACAGGCCACACAGATACTGGTTGAGGAAGCTGCCGTAGGCGCCAAGTCGTACCAGCTTGCGATAGTTCTTCGGGGCCTTCTGGATTGAGATGTCGAGCAGCTCCTTGTCCTGGTCGAGCAGCGGCGCAAGCCGGCCCAGCTGATCGATCGTGCCCGCCAGCGGATCTCGTGCCCGACCGAGCAGGTCCGTCAGCGATGCCGTCCCGTTGTCCAGGGCGGTGACCGCCTCTCCGATCGGGTCTTTGTCGGCGGACAGGCCGCTGACCAGTTTCTCCAGTTTGTCAACGGCACCCGAGAACTTGTCGCCGTCCTTGGAGATTGTGGCGATCACGGTGTTGAGGTTGTCGATCAGCTGCTTCACCGTCTGGCCGTTGTCGGCAAGCGAGTTCGCGAACGATGAGGTCTTGGAGAACAGTGACTCGATGCTGCCTTCCTGGCCCTGCAGGATCTGGATCAGCGAGTTCGTCAGCGCGTTGACGTCCTGCGGATTGAGGCCCTGGACAACGGGTTTGAGTCCGCCGAGGAGCAGGTCAAGGTCGAGGGCCGGCTCGGTGCGGTCAAGCGGGATCCGGCTGCCGGGCGGCTGGATCTTCGCCGATCCCGGGCTGTCGACCAGTTCGAGGTAGCGGTCGCCGACCAGGTTGAGGTATCGCACCGTCGCCTTGGTCCCCGAAGTCAGCACAACCTTGCGGTCGGCGTCGAAGTCGACGACCACCTTGTTGTCGGGTTGCAGTGCGACGTCGGTGACGGTGCCGACGCGAACACCGGCCACCCGCACCGAATCTCCGGATTTCAGACTCGAGGCGTCGCCGAAAACAGCTGAATAGGAGTTGTCCGAACCGGACCGGTACTGCCCGAAGATCGCGAACAGGGCAGCGGTGAGCAGCGACATCACCACCCCGAAGATTCCGACCTTGACAAGGGTCTTCCACAGCGCGGTCATCCGGGCTGTCCTATCTGTGCGGTGTTGCGGGGCGGTCCGTCGATCGGCCCGAACAGCGCCTGCTTGAGTCCGTCCGAGTTCAGCAGGATGCCCTGGTTGCCGTACTGCGCCTGATTGGTACCGATGTCGGCGACCACGAAGGGGGCGCTCTTTTCGAACGGCACCTTCGGCAGGTCGGTGCACTGGGGGCCGCCCTTGGCCGCCACCTTCGGCAGATCCTGCGGGTAGCGGTAGCGTTCGCGGCCGAGGAAGAAGGACTGGAGCAGCATGACCCCGGGTTGCGCCGATCCCGGCCCCAGCGCTAGCGGGACCAGGCCGCCGATGCCGCAGGTAAGTGCCGGGCTGTACTGCTTGAGTAGGTCGGTGGTCGGCACCAGCAGATGCAGCACATTGGTCAACGGGTCCTTGTTTTGGCTCAGCACCTCGGTGCCGACGTCAGCCAGACCGATCGCACTGACCAGCAAGGTGTCGAGGTTCTGATTCTGGTCGACAATGGTGTCGCTGAGCTTGCTCGCGTTGTCGACTGTGGCGACCAGGTCAGACGAAGCGTCGGCATAGGCGTCGAAGACGCGTGGTGCAACGGCGATCTCGTGGTTGAGGGTGCCCAGGCTCGGGTTGAGCGTGGCCAGCGCCGAGTCCAGGTCGACCAGAGACTGGCCGAACTTCTGTCCGCGCCCGTTGAAGCCCTTGGCCAGCGCACCCAGAGTCTGGTTGAGCTTGGCAGGTTCGATCTCTGTGAGCACCGAAACCAATTGCTGGAACACGGTGTTGATCTCGACGGTGACGTGCTTGCCGTCGATGATCTGGTCCTGGCGTATCGGCTGCACCGACGGTTCGGCGGGCGGAACCAGGTCGACGAACTTCGATCCGAACACCGTCGATGAGGTGATGTCGGCGCCCACATTGGCCGGAATGATATCGACCATCTTTGGGTCGATCGCCAGGTGCAGCGCAGCCTTCCCGCCGGGCAGCGAGTCGATGGAAGCCACCTTGCCGACTTGAGCACCGTTGAGCTTGACCTTGGCTTCGGGGTTCATCACCAAACCGGCACGGTCGGAGATCACGGTGACCGGAATGGTTTTGGTGAAGCTGTCCTGGAACAACCCCACTGCGACCGCGATGATCGCGGCAATGACCACTACCGTCGCCAGGCCGGCGAGCGGGCGTGCGATTCCTGATTTCATCGCTCCCCCTATCCGGATAGGTTGAAGTTGCCGTTGGAGCCGTAGATGGCCAGGGATATGAGCAGGGTGACCGAGACGACCACGATCAGGGAGGTGCGGACGGCGTTGCCGACCGCGACGCCGACGCCGGAGGGTCCGCCGGTGGCGAAGTAGCCGAAGTAGGTGTGGATCAACAGGATCGTGATGGCCATCAACACC
>NZ_NPKT01000023.1 GCF_008329565.1 Mycolicibacterium sp. P1-5 | reverse complement strand
GTTGCTGAACGCCTGAACCAGCGCGTTGAAGAACGCCGCCGGGTTCGGGAACGCCGCCAACGCCGCCTGGAACGCCGCCGCCAAAGCACTCGCCGGGTTACCCAGCGCATTCAGCAGCGCCTGGAAACCGGTGAGCCCCCCGGCAATTCCAGCCTGGATCGTGTCGGCCAGTTGGCCGGTGAACGTGGTGAACGCATTGGCCAGCACGCCCAGGGTCGGGTTGACCGCCGCGAGCGCGCCGGTGAGCGCTGCCGCGAACGCAGCCGGGCTCGGGAAGTTGGCCAGCGCCGCATTGAACGCCGCCGCCAACGTGGTGCCGCCGTTGACCAAAGCGTTGACGAAGCCCTGCAGCCCATCAACACCGACACTGAGTGCGGCCTGCAAGGCCAGACCCAGGTTGACATCGACGTTGCTGAACGCCTGAACCAGCGCGTTGAAGAACGCCGCCGGATTCGGGAACGCCGCCAACGCCGCCTGGAACGCCGCCGCCAACGCACTCGCCGGGTTACCCAGCGCATTCAGCAGCGCCTGGAAACCGGTGAGCCCCCCAGCAATTCCGGCCTGGATCGTGTCCGCAAGCTGGCCGGTGAACGTGGTGAACGCATTGGCCAGGATGCCCAATGTCGGGTTCAGCGCTGCGAACGCTCCGACGAGGGCGTTGACGAATGCCTGCGGGTTCGGGAAGTTGGCCAGCGCTGCGTTGAACGCCGCCGCCAACGTGGTGCCGCCGTTGACCAGAGCATTGACGAAGCCCTGCAGCCCATCAACACCGACACTGAGTGCGGCCTGCAAGGCCAGACCCAGATTGACATCGACGTTGCTGAACGCCTGAACCAGCGCGTTGAAGAACGCCGCCGGGTTCGGGAACGCCGCCAACGCCGCCTGGAACGCCGCCGCCAAAGCACTCGCCGGGTTACCCAGCGCATTCAGCAGCGCCTGGAAACCGGTGAGCCCCCCGGCAATTCCGGCCTGAATGGTGTCCGCAAGCTGGCCGGTGAACGTGGTGAACGCGTTCGCGAACACGCCGAGGGTCGGGTTGATCGCGGCCAGCGCACCGGTGAGCGCGTTGACGAAGGCCTGCGGGCTCGGGAAGCCGCCCAGCGCCGCGTTGAACGCTGCCGCCAGGGTTGCGCCCCCGTTGGCCAGAGCCTGGATGAAGTCGCCCAGCCCATTGATCTCTCCGCTGAGCGCGAGCATCAACTGCAGGCCCAGGTTGGCGTTGATGTTCGTGAACGCCTGAACCAGTGTGTTGAAGAACGCCGCCGGATTCGGGAACGCCGTCAACGCCGCCTGGAAGGCCGCCGCGAGCGCACTGCCACTATCACGCAGTGCGGTGAGGACCGCCTGGAACATGTCGACCTTGGCCGTGATCGCGGCCGTGATGACGTTGCCCAGCGCACCAGTGAGGTTGGTGATCACGTTGGCCACGATCCCCAGCGTCGGGCTGACGCCAGCGAGCGCGGCTTCGAATGCAGCCGCAAATTGAGCGGGCGACGGGAAGCCCGCCACCGCGGCGTTGAATGCAGCCGCGAGTGCGGCGCCGCCGGCGGCCAGGGCATTGGCCAGGTCGGCCGCTCCTTGCAGGTTCAGATTCAGTGCTGCATTCAGTGCGGCCTGGATCTGCAGCCCGAGATTGACATCGATGTTGGAGAAGGCCTGAACCACCGCGTTGATGAATGCTTGCGGGGTTGGGAACGCGGCAAAAGCGTTGTCGACCGCGCGGGCGAGCGTGCTTCCGCCGTCAAGCAGACCGTCGACGACGGACTGCAGAGCGGTATTGCCGGAACCGATTCCGGTGATCAGAGTCGCCTGAAGGGCATCGCCGAATTGCGTGATCGCGGTGTCCGCCGCGCTGTTGAGGGCGTTCAGTCCACCCTTCACGCCGTTCCAGCCATCGTTGATCGCTTGGATCACGTCTTGGAGTGAGGACAGTGAGACGTCGGCGAGTGCCGACATTGCGCGATCGCGCACCAGATGCAGATCCGGCGGTGTCACCTGGATCGGCGCCAGCACAATCGCGCTGGCCCCGAAGACTGCCACCCCGGCGGTCAGATACGACCGAACAGCAACGTCCATGACTATCCCTTCAAAAATGATGTACCCCGACAAGCGCGAACATACCTGAGAAGAACCTAAGTAGCCAACCGTTTGCTCTGGGTTTTTTGACGTTGCTGGGCCGCCTTAGCAATTGATTCACCTTCGGTTAGCTAGATCAAAGTTAACTACAAATATTTGACGTGTGCGCATATATATTTTCAGCAAATTACGGTGCTTCGACTGCCAGAGTGACGGGTGAGGCAGTCGATCACGATCGCTCGCGGGCCTCGAAAGACATCGTGAACACTGCTAAACACGTTGCGGACGGGCTCCCCCGGGCCCCGCCGTCACGCCGGCCTGACCGCCCGGCAACCTGCCGGATTCGTGACCTGGGCGACATTCCAGCAAGAGGTGAGTGCGAGCTCACAGTGCGACCGCACATTCGCCACCAGCATCGCGCTGCGCGGATACCCTAAGAAAAAATTCATCCAGATTCACAACTCCGACACGCCGCGAGACCACCGCAAGCAGGCCTTGCCCAAGCCGTCCCACTCCACGAGGACGTCGTGTGAGGAAGTTTGCACAGACCGGTTTGAACTCACCAACTATCGGGAACATGGCGGTCATCGCGTTTCACGGCCCAGCAGTGCCTGGACCAGTCGTTGAGTGCACGGATCACCGACGGGCGTACGCGGCCCGGTGTTATCCACATCGTGGTCATCGATATTCGCTGTGCATATTGATGCGTGGCATTAATTGTTGCAAGCGAAGTTAACTAGCGCGCATTGCACCGCAAGCCGACCGGGCAATAACCTGAGAATTCCTCAGAGGCCCTCGACGTCCCCAGAAGGTGGTCAGCAAACGCCCCACGACGGGGCGCCGGCAGGCTTCCGGCGCGTCCGGTCTTATGCAGTGACACGGGTGATACCCACCTCGGGTTCGAATTAACCACGGTGCAGAAAACACCCTTCACCAGCACGCTGACGAGGGTGTCAGCACTCGTACCGGGCATGGTGGACCCGCGGACGCGCCTCAGGCCGGGGGCCGAGGGCCTGTCTCGAAGGCCTACTTCGAACGCGGCAGGCTCAGCACCTGCTGAGCGATGATGTTGCGCTGAATCTCCGAAGTACCCCCGGCGATCGTTCCGGAGAAACTCCGGGCATGACGCTCGAACCAACTGGCGAAGTAATGGTCCAAGTTGAGGTGCGCGTAGGGCCCCGTGCTGGACGGATGTACCAGACCGTCGGATCCGCTTGCGGTGAGCGCATACTCGGACGCCCGTAGCTCCGCCTCGGAGCCGAACAGCTTGACCACCGACACGGAGGCCACGTCGGTCTCGCCGCGCGCCGCCTTGGCCAGTCCTGAGGAACCCATCAGGCGCAGCGCCTGGTAGTCCATGATCATCGACGCGTACTGGTCTTTCTCCAGGGGCGTCTTCGGCTCGAAATCGCCGATCATATTGGCGATGCGGTCGGCGAATCCGAGCCACATCATCGTGCGCTCATGGCCAAGGGACCCGTTGGCCACTCCCCAACCGCCATTGAGCGGACCGACCAGGTTCTCGGCGGGAACCCGGACATCGGTGAAGAACACCTCGTTGAAGTCCTTGTCGTCGATCCCGCAGATCGACGCGAATGGCCGGCAGACCACCCCGGGCAGGTCGGTCGGAATGAGAAGCACGCTGATGCCCTTGTGCTTGGGGGCGTCCGGGTCGGTCCGGACAAACGTCAGCAGGAAGTCGGCATCGTGAGCACCCGAGGTCCACACCTTCTGACCGTTGACCACGAAGTAGGGCGCGTCAGCGCCAGAAACAAGCTCAGCGCGGGTGCGTAGAGAGGCCAGGTCCGATCCCGCGCTCGGCTCGCTCATTCCCAGCGAGGCGGTCTTCTCGCCCTTGAGCACGGGCACCGCCCATTGGTGCTTCTGCTCATCTGATCCGAACGAGATCAGCGACGCCGCAATGATATTCACGCCCTGCGGGTTGAAGCTGTGGTAGATCCGGCGTCGGCAGAGCTCCTCGAGATGGACGAACTGCTGAAGGATCGAGGCGTTGCGGCCGCCGAACTCGGGCGGCTGACCGGGCAGCAGCCAGCCGTTGTCGAACAACAATCGCTGCCAGCGCCGCGCCCAGGCCGGCATGTGCGACACAGACCGGGGCCGCTCGAGGGTTTCGGCCTCGGTGGGCAGGTTGGCATCGAGAAACGCGCTGAACTCGTCGCGGAACGACACGACGTCGGGATCGAATGACAGTTGCATCTACAGTTCCCGGTACTCGTCGGCGATCAGCGCGCGGTGTTCGGCGGCGCCGCCCAGCATGAGCTCACCGGCCTTGGCGCGCTTGAGCGCAAATTGGACATCGTTCTCCCACGTGAACCCCATGGCGCCGAACAGCTGCAGGCCGTGGCGGAAGACCACCGACTGGCAGTCACCGGCCGCCGCCTTCGCCATGGCGGCGGCCAGCCGTCGGCGCGGATCATCGGCGCTGATGGTCAGCGCGGCGAAATACGCCAGGGCGCGGGCCCGTTCGATCGCGACGTGCATGTCGACCGCCTTGTGCTGCACGGCCTGGAAAGAACCGATCGGCACGCCGAACTGATGTCGATCCCGCACGTGCTGCAGAGCGAGGTCGAGGATCCGCTGGCACGCGCCGACCGTCGTGATCGCTATCCCGGTCAGTGCGACGTGACGAGCCCGCTCAGGGTCGGCGTGTATCCGGTCGTCGTCGGACACCACCACACCCGGGAAGGTGAGGTCGGCAACATGCATCACCGGGTCGAACACCGGAACTCGGGTCGCGGTGGCGACGGCGGCGTCGACGAGGAACACTCCGGCATCGGTCACCACCGCGAGCTTCTGGGCCCGGTCGCCGTCGAGCACGTACCGCGAGGTTCCGGTGAGTACCCAGCGGTCAGCAGCTCGATGAGCGGTGACCCCGGAGTAGACCGCGGTGCCCGCCTCTTTCGGGTCGTAGCGGCCACCGGCCAGCGGTGCGAATTGGGTGAGGGTGGCCAGGAACGGCGTGGGATCGGTGGCGCGGCCGAATTCCTCCAGCACGATCGCCAACTCGACGGCGTTCTCCGGCTCGGCCAGCTCGGTCCACCCCGCTTCCACATACGACTCCCACAGCGGGGTCGGGTCGACGCCGTCCTCGGCGATCCCGCGGATCAGGGACGCCGGGCACTGCTTGGCCACCGCGTCGCGCACGGTGTCCTGCCACAACCGCTGATCAGCATCGAATTCCAGTAGCACTCGCTGCCTCCTGCACGGATGGGAACCATCCGAATGGAAACCAAATTCTCCATTCGCGCACCACAGGTTCTCCTAAGACGGTATCGCACTCTACCGGCTGATTTGCTTGCTGCCTACGGTCGGGTGAGGCAGAGTGGTAACGAGGTTCTACTCTCAATCGCGAGAACAGTATTCTTGCAGTTGAAGAACTTGGATTTACACCAGAGACGGATCACCGGAAGGCGGTTGTGGTGATAGACCACCGCGACGGGACCACGACTCCCGTCATCGACGCGAGCGTGCATATTTTCTTCGGGTCCACCCCCGAGTTGCGCGGCGTGATGCGAGAGCCGTTCAAGAGCCGCGGCTTCCCCGACTACGAGATGGACTGGTACGGCGCACCGGGCGGCGAGTATCTGGACGGAACGCGCGGACCGGACCGCCAATACCCGGGATCCGACCCGGCCTTCGTGGCCCAGCAGCTGTTCGGCGATCGCGGGGTCGACGTCGCAGTGCTGCATCCGATGGGCCGCGGCATCATGCCGGACCGGCACCTGGGTACCGCGATCCTGGCCGCCCACAACGAGATGCTGGTGTCGCGCTGGCTGGATCATCCGGAATTCGGCGAGCGCTTCCGCGGCACCATCCGGGTGAACCCCGACGACATCCGCGGCGCGTTGCGCGAGATCGAGAAGTACAAAAACCACCCGCGCGTCGTCCAGATCGGTATCCCGCTGCAGTCCCGGGAGCTGTACGGCAAGCCGCAGTTCTGGGACCTGTGGCAGGCGGCCGTCGACGCCGGCCTGCCGGTAGCCACTCACATCGAGACCGGCGAGGGCATCGCATATCCGCCGACCCCGTCTGGGCACACGCGGACCTACGAGCAGTACCTGGGCTTCATGTCGCTGAATTACATCTACCACCTGATGAACCTGATCGCCGAGGGCGTTTTCGAGCGGTGGCCGGACCTGAAGTTCGTCTTCGCCGACGGTGCCGGTGACATGATGACACCGTTCATGTGGCGGATGGACTGCTTCGGACGCCCGCACTTGGAGCAGACGCCGTGGGCGCCGAAGATGCCCAGCGATTACCTCCCGGGACACGTTCACTTCATCCACAACAGTCTCGACGGACCCGGCGATGCCGAGTTCGCCGACGAATGGCTGTCGTTCACCGGTAAAGAGGACATGCTGATGTTCGGCTCGAGCTACCCGCACTGGCATTGCGGCGACGTCCGCGCATTGCCCGTCGCATGGACGGCCGAGCAGCGGGAGAAGGTGTGCTGGCGCAACGCTGCGCGGCTCTACGGCATAGACATCCCGGCCGGCGTCGGAACACACTGAGTCGCAGAGCGAAGGAGACCACGATGACTCTGACCCATAGCCAGGAGCGGGTCGCTCCCGCCGAACGCGTCGCGATCCGGTGCGTCGATTCCGATGTCCATCCGGTGCCCAAGCGGGGCGTGCTGCAGGAGTACATCCCTGAGCCGTTGCGGACCAACTACTTCAAGAACCACCGGGTCGGCGAGACGATCTACTACGACAGTCCCGACTATGCGCATGCCTACGCGATGCGCGTCGACACCTTCCCGGACGACGGCGAGTTCGCCTGCAGCGACCCCGACCTCGCGCTCAAACAGGTCGTGATGGAAGCCGGCGCCGATGTCTGCATCCTCGAACCCGCGTTTGCGCCCTGCCGACTGCCCGAAGCCACCGCGGCGTTGGGCTACGCGCACAACACCTGGCAGACCGAGCACTGGCTGGACAACAAGACCAACTGGCACGAGCGCTGGCGCGGATCGATCTGTGTGGCGATCGAGGACCCCGAAGGCGGTGCGCGCGAGATCGAGAAGTGGGGCGAGCACCCATATATGGCCCAGGTCATGATCAAGGCCGAGCCGCGGCCGTCGTGGGGTGACCCGAAATACGACCCGATCTGGGCGGCGGCCACCAAGATCAACAAGCCGGTCAGCTGCCATCTGTCGCGGGGCTTCTACGAGACTCTGCCGATCCCGCCGGTGGGCTTCCCCAGCTACAACCACGACTTCATGGTCAGCTACTCGCTGCTCGCCGCCAACCAGGTGATGAGCATGATCTTCGACGGACTATTCGACCGGTTCCCCACCCTGCGAATCGTGTTCGTCGAGCACGCCTTCAGCTGGATCCTGCCGCTGATGTGGCGCATGGACGCGATCTACGAAGCTCGCAAATCGTGGCTTGACATCAAGCGCAAGCCGAGTGAGTACGTCAAGGACCACATCAAGTGGACCACCCAGCCGTTGGACTACCCGGAGGACAAGACCGAGCTGCTGCGGGCCTTCGAATGGATGGAATGCGAGAAGATCCTGCTGTTCTCCTCCGACTACCCGCACTGGACCTACGACGACCCGCGCTGGCTGATCAAACACCTGCCCGAGCACGCGCGGGAAGCGGTGATGTTCCGCAACGGGATCGAGACCTATGGGCTGCCGGAGACGATCCCGGCGCTCGAGGGTCAGACGCGGGTGTTCTGAGCAGATATGACAGAAACACAGAAGCAGCCCCGCCTGGCGCAGGGCCGAGAGCACGTGGTCGCGACCGTCGACGAAATCCCGCCCGGCACACATAAACTGGTGCCGATCGGCCGGCACGGTGTCGGGGTGTACAACGTCAACGGCACGTTCTACGCCATCGCCAACTACTGCCCGCATGAGGGCGGTCCGCTCTGCTCGGGACGCCCTCGCGGCCGCAACATCGTCGACGAGAGCGTTCCCGGCGACGCGGTGATGGTGCGCGATCTGGAGTACATCTACTGCCCCTGGCACCAGTGGGGCTTCGAGTTGGCGACCGGCACCACCGCCGTCAAGCCCGAGTGGAGCATCCGCACCTACCCCGTACGCGTGGTGGGCGATGACGTCCTGGTGATGGCATGAGCGACGCTTGCGGAGCGAATCAACAGCGGACATGCGGCACCCGAGCCTGCGAGGGGACCGCATGAGCACGGCCACCAACGCCGGTCCGCAGCTGCGTGACGGCGAGCAGGTCATGGAGATCAACGGCGGCAACGTCGTTTACGAAATCCTGGGCAAGACAGGTGATTTCATCGCCCTGACGCCCGGCGGCCGGTACGGCAAGGACATCGAGGGCTTACGCCCGCTGGCCGAGGAACTGGTCAAGGGCGGTTACCGGGTTCTGCTGTGGGACCGGCCCAACTGCGGAAAGTCTGACCTGCAGTTCTACGGGCAGAGCGAATCCCACATGCGCGCCGAGACATTGCACGGTTTGATCACCGGACTGGGCATCGGGCCGTGCATCATCGCCGGCGGCTCAGGTGGCGCCCGTGATTCGATCCTGACGACGATCCTGTACCCCGAGATCGCCACCAAGCTGGTGACGTGGAACATTGTCGGCGGCGTCTACGGCAGCTTTGTGCTCGGCTCCTACTACCTGGTGCCGAGCATCCTGGCGGTGCGCGGTCTCGGCATCAAAGGCCTTCTGCATGTGGACGAATGGAAAGAACGAATCGCCGATAACCCGGCGAACTCCGACCGCATCCTGGCGCTGGACCCCGACGAGTTTCTCCGGGTCATACTGCGCTGGCTCAATGCGTTCGTGCCGAAACCCGGTCAGGCGATCCCTGGCGTCGACGATGAACTCTTCGGCGACATCAAGGTGCCCACCCTGATCATCCGCGGTGGCGAGAACGACTGGGACCACCCCAAGCGCACCTCGCTCGAGGTGAACTGCCTCATCAAGGGCTCCACGCTGATCGACCCGCCCTGGCCGGAAGACGCCTGGGAGCGCGCCGGCGAGGACCGGGCATCCGGAAAGGTCAAGCACTTCAACATGTTCGACACCTGGGTCCAGGCCGCCCCGGCCATTTTGGACTTCCTGCGCCGATGAGCGTTCGGTTGTACCTAGACCAGGCGGATGTGGACCTCGGCATTGGTGGAGGCCTCCAGCGCGGTGTGCACCCGGCTCTCCGGGATACGCAACATGTCGGCCTTGCTCAGCGTGACGTGCAGGATGTCGTAGCCATCGCCACCCGGCGACCGGGCGATCTCGCCGTGCAGGCCGAAACCCGCCAGCACCCCATGCGCGTCCTCATCGGTGCCACGGCTGACATACGTCACCACGCCGATCACCGGGGAAGTGCCGAACGCCTTGGCGCACAGGGTGACTCCGATACGCTTGAGCTCCTCAGGATCGACGGCCGCGGTATTGCTGATCAGCAGCTCGGCCTCTCGGCGGCCGCGCGGCATCGCAGCGAGGTTGTTGTCGATCACGGTCGCACCACTGTCATCGGCGAGCGCGCGCAACGCCGCCACGCCTTCGGCGAGCTGCGCCGGCGTGAGCTCACCCGACGGGTCGACATCGACACGCACCACCGCCGTTCTCATGGGCCTCAGCCTAGCGAGCATGCGCCGGGTGCCCGAATCAGAAGAGGTGACCGATGAATGCGACCGCGCCAGCGAGCACGGCCTTGACCGTCGCCAGCGCACCGGGCTGCACCCCCCGACTGTTGCGGCTGCCTGCGACGGTGGAGACGCATAGTGCCTATCTGTCCACCGGTGGATACGCGCCGCTGGACAGCGCCGAAACCCTGCTCGCCGAAGTGGAGGGCTCCGGTCTGCTAGGCCGCGGCGGCGCCGCCTTCCCCTTGGCGATCAAGTTGCGCACGGTCCGCTCCGCGCATACCCGCGGCCATGAGACCGTGGTCCTGGCCAACGGTGAGGAGGGCGAGCCGGCTTCGGTGAAGGACCGCTGGCTGCTGCGCCATCGTCCGCACCTGGTACTCGACGGCGTGCGACTTGCCGCCCGGTTGGTCGGTGCGCAACGGGCCGTGGTCTACGTCTCCGACCTGGACGCGGCCCGCGCCGTCGACACCGCGTTGAGCGAAGTAGGTTTCGATACGCTTGGCGGCCTGGGGATCTCGATCGTGACGGTGGACCCCGGCTACGTCGCGGGTGAGGAAACCGCTGCGGTGCGGGCCGTCAACGGCGGACCGGCCAAGCCGACAGACAAGCCCCCGCGGCCGTTCCAGCACGGTGTGGCAGGCCATCCCACGTTGGTGAGCAATGTCGAGACGTTGGCGAACCTGCCGTATCTGCAGCGCAGCGGAGCCGCGACCTTCCGCTCGGCCGGCACGTCGGCGTCGCCGGGCACGTTCCTGATGACGATCACCGGCGCAGGGCGCCCACCGGCCCTCTATGAAGTGCCGCACGGCATGCCATTCACCGATCTGCTTGCCTTACACGGTGTTTCACCAGAATCGGTGCAGGGTGCGCTGATGGGCGGGTACTTCGCCGGGCTGCTGAACCGCGACGTGCTCGACACCACCCTGGATCACGAGACGTTCCGGGAGCTGGGGTGCGGGCTGGGGTGCGGCGCGGTGGCGATTCTGACCGACGATTGCCCGGTGGCGGTGGCGGCTTCCGTGCTGGCCTATTTCGACCGCGAGAACGCCGGACAGTGCGGGTCATGCTTCAACGGCACGGCGGCAATGGCCGCGGCCGCAGGCGCGCTGCGCGACGGTGTGGCGACCGCCGAGGACGTTGCCCGGCTGGAGCGGTGGTCGGTGGTGCTGCGCGGCCGGGGCGCCTGCGCCACCCTGGACGGCGCGGCCAATGTGGCGGGCAGCCTGTTCAAGCATTTCCCCGCAGTTGTCGAAGCGCATCTGGGCGGCGCCTGCGATCCGTGTGGCGCAGGTCGCTTCAGTGCCCACCGACCCTACGAGGTGGAGGCGGTGACGCAGCCATGAGCGGTGAGATGCGAATTCGGTTGGACCGCACGCTGTGTGACGGCTTTGGTATCTGTGCCAAACATGCGCCCAAACACTTTTCGCTCGACGACTGGGGCTATGCGTCCCTGATCGGTGACGGCAGCGTGAGCGAGGCCGACCGTGACGATGTCCGGCGGGCGCTGTTCGACTGCCCGGTGCACGCGATCATCGAGATGAGTGACAATGAGTTCGACGGCGAGACCCGACCAGTGACCACGCCGTCGACCGACGAATCGCCGGCCTTCGAGGCCCGCTGGGGCTTCGCCCAGTGACCCGCGCTCCGCTGCCCCAGGTCTCCGATGAGAACGAATTCTTCTGGACCTCAGGCGCCGATGGCATCCTGCGCATCCAGGGATGCCAGAGCTGCAGCTCGCTGATCCACCCACCGCAGCCGGTGTGCCGATACTGCGGAAGCCATGACCTCAAGGCCCGCGCAGTCAGTGGCGTGGCGGTGCTGTCGGCGTTCACCGTCAACGAGCGGTTCAGCATTCCGGGGCTGCCCGCCCCCTACGTGGTGGCCCAGGTCGCGATCCAGGAAGATCCACGAGTTCGGCTGACCACCAACATCATCGATGCCGACCCCGCCGATCTGGAACTGGGCCAGCTTGTCGAGGTCGTCTTCGAGCAGAACGACGACGTCTATCTGCCGCTGTTCCATCCGGTGACGCCCAAACAGATCGCCGAGCAGCCGGTCGACGAAATCGCCCCGCAGGACTTCGCCGCACACATCCGCCCGCCGCTGACCGCCGCCAAGTTCGAGGAGCGCTCGGCGATCACCGGCATCGGTGCATCGCGACTGGGCCGTCGACTGATGGTGAACCCGCTGTCGCTGACCATCGAGGCCTGCGAGGCCGCGGTGGCCGATGCCGGTCTGACGTTCGCCGACATCGACGGGTTGTCCACCTACCCCGGCCTCGACGTCGCCGGGATGGGCGAAGGCGGCGTAACCGCGTTGGAGGGTGCGCTGGGGCTGCGCCCCACGTGGATCAACGGCGGCATGGACACGTTCGGGCCAGGCGGGTCGATCATCGCGGCGATGATGGCCGTCGCCACCGGGATGGCCCGGCACGTGCTGTGCTTCCGCACCCTGTGGGAGTCGACGTTCCAAGAACTGCTCAAGCAGGGCAAGATGGCGCCGCCCGGCGGCCTGCGCACCAACAGCTGGCAGATGCCGTTCGGCGCGACCTCGGCCGCACACACGTTGGCGCTCAACGCCCAACGGCACTTCGCGCGGTACGGCACCACCCGCGAGACACTGGGCTGGATCGCGATCAACCAGCGGGCCAACGCCGCGCTCAACCCGACCGCCATCTATCGCGACCCGATGACCATGGACGACTACCTGTCTGCGCGGCCGATCACCACGCCTTTCGGGCTCTACGACTGCGATGTGCCCTGCGACGGTGCTGTCGCTGTGATCGTCTCCGCGGTTGAGGCCGCACGCGACATGCCCAAGGCGCCCGTGTTGTTCGAGGCGGTCGGCACCCAGATCGTGGAACGTACCGACTGGGACCAGACGACGCTGACCCACGAACCGCAGGTGCTGGGCCAGTCGGCGCATCTTTGGACGCGAACCTCGTTGCGTCCCAAAGATGTCGACGTTGCCGAACTCTACGACGGGTTCACCTTCAACTGCTTGTCGTGGCTTGAGGCCCTCGGATTCTGCGGCATCGGCGAAGCCAAGGACTTCTTGGACGGCGGCACAAACATCGCCCGCGGCGGGGTGTTGCCGCTGAACACACACGGCGGTCAGCTCTCCCACGGCCGCACCCATGGCATGGGCCTGATCCACGAGGCCGTCAGCCAACTGCGCGGCGAAGCCGGTGACCGGCAGGTCGAGGGCGCCAAGGTTGCGGTGGCCAGCAGCGGCGGACTGACGCCGAGCGGGGTGCTGCTCATGCGAGTCGACACGTGAGCGGGGCTCCCGTTCGCCGAGTGGTTCCGGTCGACGGGATCCCGATGTCGGGTCTGTTCGCGCAAGCCGACGATCCGCAGGGAGTCATCATCGCGCTGCACGGCGGAGCGTCGTCGGCGGCCTACTTCGACTGCCCCAACCACCCTGAGCTGTCCTTCTTACGCGCCTCCGCCGCAGCGGGTTTCAGCGCCGTGGCACTCGACCGGCCCGGCTACGGCGCCTCGGCGCCGTACTCGGATTCCATGTGGGAGCCGGAGCGCCGGGTCGAGCTGGCGTACGCCGCCGCCGATGCCATCCTCGGCAAGCGGCAACGCGGTGCCGGCCTGTTCATTCTGGCGCATTCCAACGGTTGTGAACTCGCGCTGCGGATGGCCGTTGCCGAGCGAGGACAAGACCTTCTTGGCCTCGAGCTGGCCGGCACCGGGCTGCGCCAATACCCCGCTGCCAGAGCCATACTCAAGCAGGCCACACCCACTCACCGACCCGCCGGTCTGCGCGAGCTGATCTGGGCGCCCGAAGACCTCTACCCCGCCGACGTGATCAACGCCGTGGGATCAGCCGGCGGCCCACCCCAAGAAGGTGACATCTCGGCCAACTGGGCCGGGCGTGATTTCCCGGCCCTCGCCGGCCACGTCACCGCTCCCGTCCGCTTTACCGCTGCCGAGCACGAGCGGGTGTGGGATTCGACTCCCGAGGCGCTGGCCGACGTCGCCGCGCTGTTCGCCAAGTCGCCGCGGGTGCAGATACACCACCAGAACAGCGCCGGCCACAACCTCAGCTTGAGTGTGGCTGCGGCGCAGTATCACTCGAGTGTTTTGTCGTTCGTCGAGCAATGCATCACCGCTGATGCGAACAGAGAGGCTGGCTAATGCGCGTCGGATTCATCGGGCTGGGCAGCCAAGGCGGCCCCATGGCACGCCGAATCGTAGAAGGTGGCTACCCACTCGCGCTGTGGGCGCGGCGCGCGGCGTCGGTGGAGCCGTTCGCGGACACCGCCGCCACGGTTGCCGCCTCGCCGCAGGAGCTGGCCGCAAACAGTGACCTGGTCTGTCTGTGCGTGGTCGGTGATGCCGATGTACTCGAGGTCGCCACCGGCGAGGGCGGTGTGCTGTCGGGACTGCAGCCCGGCGGCATCATCGCGGTACACGCCACCGTGCATCCGGACACCTGCCGTCAGCTGGCCGAGCAGGCCGCCGCCCAGGGTGTCTCGGTGGTCGACGCGCCGGTCAGCGGTGGCGGGCCGGCCGCGGAAGAAGGAAAGCTGCTGGTGATGGTCGGCGGTGAGGGCGCCGTCGTGGAGAAGGTCCGTCCGGTGTTCGCCACCTATGCCGACCCCATCGTGCACCTGGGCGACATCGGCTCCGGGCAGGTCACCAAGCTGCTGAACAACCTGTTGTTCACCGCGAACATCGCGACCGCCAAGACCGCGCTGGATCTCGGCGCGGCGCTTGGCGTGGCACCGGAGAACCTGTCCGAAGTGATCACCCGCGGCTCCGCCAACAGCTTCGCGCTGGGCAGCGTGGCCCGTTTCGGTGGCAGCCTCGACATCCTCAAGCAGGTCGCGGCGGGACTACTGCACAAGGATGTCAGCCTGATCGCGGGTATCGCCGAGCAAGCGGGCGCGCAGCCCGGCGCCGTGCTCGATGCCGCTGACGCCGCGCTGAGGTTGATGGACAACCCCCGGTGAAAGTCGGTTTCATCGGTGCCGGGCGGATGGGTGCACCGATGGTACGCCGGCTGGTCGACGCCGGTCACGAGGTCACCGCGCTGGGTCGAACGCCCGAAAAGCTTGCTGCCACAGCCGAGTTGGGCGCAACCGGAGTCGGGAGTCCGACCGAACTGGCCCGCGACGCCGACGCGGTGGTGGTGTGCGTGTTCACCGACGAGCAGGTGCGCCAGATCATCCTGGCCGATGACCTGCTGGGTGCCATGCGACCCGGGTCGGTACTGATCCTGCACACCACCGGCAACCCGCGCACCGCCGAGACGATCGCCGCCCAAGCCCGCCGAACCGGCATCGGAGTGCTCGACGCACCGGTGAGCGGCGGACCGCATGACATCGCAGCGGGGACCGTGACGGTGTTCGTCGGCGGCGACGACGACGCTGTGCAACGGGCCCGCCCGCTGCTGTCCAGCTATGCCGACCCGGTGCTGCATGTCGGACCGACCGGGTTCGGTCAGCGGGTCAAGCTGGTCAACAACACGTTGTTCGCCGCGCAGATCGGCATTGTGGCCGAGGCCGTCGGCCTCGCCGGTCGCCTCGGTATCGACGAGGCGACGCTGCTGAGCGCGCTCCCCCACGGCAGCGGAACCAGCCGCGCACTGGACTCGATCGCACGTGTCGGATCGGCGGCCGGATTCATCGGCGCCGTCGGCGAATTCATCGGCAAGGACGTGGCCGTCGTCCGTGCGACGGCAGCCGATCTGGACACCGACTTGGGGCTGCTCGCCGACGTCGTCGGCGCTGCTCTGTCGAGCGCGAAAGGTTAGGTGATTTAGCCATTTTCCGCTCTCCCGCCCGCCCCACTGTTAGCGTTACAATCAACCAACCTTCCGTAACGCTTATTGCCCAGCTCTCGCCTCGGAGGAGAACGCAATGACTCAGGCCGAACTCGTCTTCGATCCGTTCTCGCAGGAGTACTTCAACAATCCGTTCGATATCTACCAGCGCATGCGGGACGAGACCCCGCTGTACTACGACGCCAAAGAGGACTTCTACGCCATCTCGCGTCACGAGGACGTCGCAGCGGCGCTGAAGGATCACGAGAGCTTCTCGTCGACCCGCGGCTGCGATCTGGCTATGGTCAAGGCCGACGAGCCGCCGCAGAAATCGATCATCTTCATGGATCCGCCCGAGCACCGGCACATGCGCAGCCTGCTGAACAAGGCCTTCACGCCTCGCGCGGTGCAGTCGCAGCGTGACGTGGTCATCGAGCTCGTCGACAAGTACCTGGCCGCGGCGAACCCCGACAAGTTCGACGTGGTGCAGGACTTCTCCGGCCCCTTCCCGGTCGAGGTCATCACCCGGATGGCCGGTGTGCCGGAGGAATACCGCCAGCAGGTACGACACTGGATCGACACCAGCCTGAGCCGGGAGCCCGGGCAGATCGGGACCAGCGAGGCCGGCATGCAGGCCAACATCGATACCGCGATGTATTACTACGGCCTGGTACAGGAGCGGCGCGACAACCCGCAGGACGACATGATCAGCCGCCTCATCGCCGCCGAGATCCCCGACGACGGCGGCAACATGCGCCGCTTGGACGACATCGAAATCTGCGGTTTTGCAACGCTTCTCGGCGGCGCGGGTGCCGAGACCGTGACCAAGCTGATGGGAACCGCCGCCGTCAACTTCGCCCGTTTCCCCGAGCAGTGGCAGAAGCTGCTCGACGACCGGGACAAAGTCGGAGCGGCGGTGGAGGAACTGCTGCGATACGAAGGCCCCGTGCAATACAACGTCCGATACACACTGAAGGACACCGAGGTGCCCAGCGGGAAGATCCCCGCCGGCAAGCCGGTGTTCCTCCTGCTGGCCGCTGCCAACCGCGACTCGGCCGCCTTCACCGACGCCGAGACTTTCGACATCGACCGCGATCGGACCGAGGCGCAGAACCTCGGCCTCGGCTACGGCATCCACAGCTGCCTTGGCGCCGCCCTGGCCCGCATGGAGAGCGCGATCGCGCTGGAGAAGATGCTCGACTTCATGCCGCGCTACGAAGTGCAGTGGGACGGGTTGCGGCGGGTCCAGATGCAGAACGTCGCGGGGTATTCCCACGTACCGGTGAAGGTGCTGCGATGAAGATTGAAGTGGACTTCGGCCTGTGTGAGGCCAACGCGATCTGTATGGGGATCATCCCGGAGGTATTCCAGGTCGACGACCAGGACTACCTGCACGTCCTGAACGACGAAGTGACCCCGGAGAACGAGGCACAGATCCGCGACGCGGTGCGCCAGTGCCCCCGGCAGGCCATCTCCATCAAGGAATAACCCTCCGCCGACATCGGCTGACCAGTAAGCTTCGCCACGAATATCAAGTAGTTGATACTTCTGGCAGGAGGCCCCTACCGATGACGACACTGCTCGACCACGAGCCCAACTTCGCCCAGCCGTGGGCGCCGCACCGCAAACGGATCTATCTCGGCACCGCGCTGTTCACCGCCTTCATGTTCGTGCTGTTGACGATCTGCGTCAGCGTGGGCATCGTCGCGCCGACGTTCACCGTCGACGTGATCGCGAACCTGATCTTCGGCATCCCGGTGATCCTGATTCCGTTCGTCGTTTTATGGGATAGCCCGGGCGAGAACCGAACTCGACTCGACAAAGCCACCGAGCTGACGTTGTTCTGGCTGCCCTACTCTGCGGGCAGCCAGATCGGCTACGAGCTCGTGTTTCTGATCGGGCATCCGCTCGGACTGTGGGCACCCACCACTGATCCCGGTTGGAAATGGCTGTGGTGGCAGTATGGCTTGGCCGACACCCGCTACGTCAGCGGCAACCCGTGGGTCTTCGCCCTCGAGATCGTCGGTGTGGTCACCGGTATAACAATCTTCGTCGTCTGGACACGGCTGATCCGACCAAGTCTTCCCACGGAAGCGCGAATCCGCTTGCTGTGGTTGGCGTTTGCCGGTGTCGCGATCATCATGAGCAGCACCGCGGTGTACTTCCTCGCCGAGGTCGGCGCGGGGTTCCGCGACATCGGGCAGGGCACATTCGGGCTGTGGTTCAAGTTCGTCGGCGAGAACTCGCCGTTCATCGTGGTGCCGCCGCTGGTTCTGTATTCGATCCATCTGCAGGTCGACTACCTCACCCGCAAGGCTGCCCGGGCCGAAGCAGCCGACCTCAGCTAGCGGGTACCAGGTCTGCGCCGATGGGCGGACAGCTCATGGCGCCGCTGCAGAAGGTCTCGGTCGCCGCGACCGCCACATCGCCGACGGCGGCGGCGGCCAGCGCCTGTGCCTTGAATACCCGCGCCGCCGAGCTCAGCCGGTGCTCGACCGAGTCGACGTCCCGGTCGAGATCGGTCGGCTGGGTGTCGCCCCACAGGGCCACCTCGGTCATGCCGTAATCCAGTGCGCGCAGCACACCTTCGCGGACTCGGGAGTCGGTGTCGACGAGGCCGGCGGCCACCGCCAGTGCCTGCGGGTGCGGCTGATCGTCACCGGCGGCGATCATCGATTCGAAGTCGGCGGTCTGGGCGCCCAGGATCGTCAGGGGCCGGGTGTCGCCGGGCTGTGCGAGCAGAACGTTCACATCCCAGCCGGCCATCACACGGTCGAAGATCCAACCGCCGGCGTGCTGCACCGCCTCGGCGACGGTGGGCGCGACGATATCGAGCCGGTATCTCATGATCCGGCGGCCGGTATCAGCTGGCTCGCCAGCGACCTGGAGTACTCCCGGAACACATCGATCAGCGGTATAGACGGGTCGAGCAGCCATGAGGTCTCCATTCCGTTGACAAATGCCAGGATTTCCACGGCCTTGCGGACCGGGTTCACGTCTGATCGATAACGGCCGTCCGCCTGACCGCTGCGGATCCGGTCGGCGATGATCTCCACCGCCTGCCGGTAGCGGTCCACCAGACGGTCGTGCAGCGGAGCGTCGGGGGCGATGTTCTCCACCATCAGCACCGCAAACGTCCCCACCAGCTGGGGCGACCGGTCGAATCGATCGGCGGCATTGGCGATGCCCTCGACCAGATCGCCGGTCAGATAATCCGCGTGCTCACTGTCATCGGCATCTCGGGCGTCGAGCACGGCATGCAGCAATTGCTCTTTGGATTCGAAGTGGTGCAGCAGCCCGGCGGCGGTGACGCCGGCCTCCCTCGCAATCAGAGCCAGGGTGGTGTTGCGCCAGCCGTTGCGGGCCAGCAGCCGCTGTGCAACCTCGAGAATGCGCTGCTTACGGTCCTCCCCTTTGGCGAGAAGGGTGGCGTAGGGGCGAGTCGAAGTCACCACACTCCCTTCGGCCAGACCAACCTAGTGAACACACAGTAGGTTGGTTTCGGCGATGTGACAAGGGTCTCTTACCGCGAGATCCACTTGAGGGCTGCGGGTCGGGGCGAAACGCCGCCGTGGCGTCGATCTCGCGGGCTAGAGACCGAGCGATTTCGCGATGATCACCTTCATCACCTCGCTGGTCCCGGCATAAATCCGGGCCACCCGCGCATCGGTGTACAGCCTGGCGATCGGATACTCCACCATGTAGCCGTAGCCGCCGAAGAGCTGCAGGCAACGATCGATCACCCGCTGCTGCATCTCGGTGCAGAACAACTTGACCCGGGCGGCGTCGGCGCCACTGAGCTCACCCTCGACATGCAGGGCCACCGCCCGGTCGAGCATGGCCTGGGCGGCCTCCACCTCGGTCGAGCAGGCAGCGAGTTCGAACTTCGTGTTCTGGAACGAGGCAACGGGCGTGCCGAACGCCTTGCGGCTCCGGGTGTATTCGATGGCCGCGGCGATCGCCGAGCGGGCCTGGGCAACCGAACCGACCGCGACGGTCAGCCGCTCCTGCGCCAGATTGTGCCCGAGGTAGGAAAACGCCTGGCCTTCCTCCCCCAGCACGTTGGTCGCCGGCACCCGGACGTCGACAAACGACAGCTCCGCGGTGTCCTGGACCTTGCAGCCCATCTTCTCCAGCTCGCGCCCGCGGGTGAAGCCGGGCATCCCGTCCTCGACGACCAGCAATGTCAGCCCGGCACGACGGTTGTCGGGGTCGGTGGAGGTGCGGGCCACCACGACCACCAGATCGGCCTGCATGCCACCGGTGATGAATGTCTTCGCGCCGTTGACGATGTAGTCGTCACCGTCCCGTACTGCGGTCGTGCGCACCCCGGCCAGATCCGACCCGGTGCCCGGTTCGGTCATCGCGACCGCAGTCAGCAGCGTCCCCGCCGCGAGCCCGGGGAACCAACGAGCGCGCTGTTCGTCATTCGCATAGTGCAGGAAGTACGGCAGGATCACCTCCAGCTGAGTACGCACCGTCGACAGCGTCACCAGGGCGCGGGCGGCTTCCTCCTGCAGCACCACGTTGTAGCGGTAGTCGTCCTGGCCGCCCCCGCCATACTCCTCGGGCAGGGTGATACCCATGATCCCGGTCTCGCCGAGCTTGGCGAACGTCTCGCGCGGCATCCGGCCCGCCTTCTCCCACTGCGGGTATGCGGGCACGACCTCCTTCTCGATGAAGTCACGAGCGAGTTCGCGAAACGCCTCGTGGTCTTCGGTGAACAAATCGCGGCGCATCAGACCCCGACCAGCTCGACGACGGTCGCGTTGGCAGTGCCGCCACCCTCGCACATCGTCTGCAGCCCGTAGCGAATTCCGTTGTCGCGCATGTGGTAAAGCATCCGCGTCATGAGCACCGCGCCCGAGCCGCCCAGCGGGTGACCCAGCGCGATCGCGCCACCGAGCGGGTTGACCCGCTCGGCCTTGGCACCGAGGTCGGCCTGCCAGGCCATCGGCACCGGCGCGAACGCCTCGTTGACCTCGAAGACCCCGATGTCGTCGATGCCCAGCCCGGTCTTGCCGAGTACCTTCTCCGTTGCCGGGATCGGACCGGTCAGCATCATCACCGGGTTCGCGCCGGCCACGGCACCAGCGACATACCGAGCAAGCGGCGTCCAGCCTTGGGCGGCAGCGTATTCGGCGGTGGTCACCAGCAGAGCCGCGGCCCCGTCAGAGATCTGCGAGGAGTTGCCGGCGTGGATGACGCCGTCTTCGGTGAACGCCGGCTTGAGGCCGGCCAGCTTCTCGACGGTGGTCCCGCGACGGATCCCTTCGTCGGCACTCACCACACCACCATCGGTGGGAACCGGCACAATCTGATCGTCGAAGGCCCCGCGATCCTGTGCGGCCGCGGCGAGTTCATGGCTGCGTGCCGAGAACTCGTCGAGGTCGATGCGGGACAACCCCCACTTCTGCGCGATCTTCTCCGCTGAAATACCTTGGTTGAACGAGAAGTGGTCGTATCGCTCGAGCACCATGGGGCCGTACGGCATTCCGGTGGCGCGCGCCGACCCGAGCGGGACGCGGCTCATCACCTCGACGCCGCCGGCGACCACCACATCCTGCTGGCCCGACATCACCGCCTGAGCGGCGAAATCCAGTGCCTGCTGGCTGGATCCGCAGGCCCGGTTGACCGTGGTCCCCGGAATCGACTCCGGCCAGCCTGCGGCCAGGACCGAGAACCGGCCGATGTTGCTGGACTGGTCACCGACCTGGGAGACGCAGCCCCACACCACGTCATCGACCGTCGCGGGGTCCAGGCCGGTGCGCTCGGCGAGCGCATTCAGCACCAGGCCCGACAGGTCGGCGGCATGCATACCGGACAGCCCGCCGTTTCGCTTACCGACCGGAGTGCGCACTGCCTCGACAATCACTGCTTCCCGCATGGTTGCTCCTGCTCCTCAGTTCTCGTTCATGCGACGGCACCCTGCTCGCGCAGGCTGCCGATCTCGTTGTCCGACAAGCCCAATTCGGCCAGCAGCGCATCGGTGTGCTCACCGAGGCCGGGCACCGGACCCATCGGCTGCTCATAGCCTTCGATGATCGGTGGGGGCAGAATGGCCTGAATCGCGCCCGCGGTGGTCTGTACTGTCCGCCACCGGTCCCGATCGGACAGCTGAGGATGCACCAGCACGTCGCTGGGCAGATTGTAGCGGGCGTTGCCGATGCCCGCGATGTCGGCTGTCTTCTGGATATGCGCCAGATCATGCCCCGCACACCAGGATTGGATGGCGACGTTGAGTTCGTCGCGATGGTTGCAGCGATCAGAGTTGGTGGCGTATCGAGGGTCGTCGGCCAGGTCGGGCCGCTCGATGATCTCGCGCGCCAGCCGCTGCCACTCCCGGTCATTCGTGGTGCCCAGCACCACCGTCTGATTGTCGGCGGTCTCGAAGGAGCCGTACGGCGCCACCGCCGGTGAGTTCATTCCCAACGGCTGCTGGTCGATCCCGGAATGCTGCGCGTAGGTCAGCGGGTAGCCCATCAGGTCCATCATGGTGTCGAAGAGGCTCACGGTGACGGCCGCACCCCGCCGCGTCCGCTGACCACGGCTGTTGCGGGAGATGAGTAGCGCCATGATCGACAGTGCCGAGTACAACCCGGTGGAGATGTCGGCGATCGGCGGGCCGGGCTTGGCGGGCATGCCGGGATAACCTGTGACCGCACACGATCCGGACTCCGATTGCGCCAGCAGGTCGTAGGCGCGCTTGTTCGACAGCGGGCCGCCTGCCCCGTAACCGTCGATCTCGACCGCGATCACGTCCGGGTGGCGTTCGCGCAGCTGGTCGGGCGAGATGCCGAGCCGCGCGGTGGAACCCGGCGCAAGATTGGACACCAATGCGTCGGCGCGCTCGAGCAATTGATGCAAGATCGCCAGGCCCTCGGCTGATTTCAAGTCCAGAGCAATCGACTCTTTGTTGCGATTTGCCCAAACAAAATGTGCCGCAAGGCCTCCGGGGCCGTTGACGACATCGTCGTAGTGCCGGGCGAAGTCTCCGCCTGACGGGTTCTCGACCTTGATCACCCGGGCGCCGAAATCGGCCAGGACCCGCGTGCACATCGGTGCCGCCACCGCCTGCTCCAACGCCACGACAGTGATACCGGCCAGCGGGGCTGCCGGTCCTTGCGCAGAAGTCATCAGATCACCATACGGCCGGGAACGTCGCCGGCCACTAGTAGCTCTTTGGCAGGCCGAGCACGTTGGCGCCGAGGAAGTTCAGGATCATTTCCTGGCTGACCGGCGCGATCTTCATCAGGCGCGACTCCCGGAAGAACCGGGAGATGTGGTATTCCTCCGAATAGCCCATGCCGCCGTGGGTCTGCAGCGCACGGTCGGCCGCCGCGAACCCGGCGTCGGCGCACAGGTACTTGGCCATATTGGCTTCCCGGCCGCACGACTTCCCGTTGTCGTAGAGCCACGTCGCCTTGCGCAGGATCAACTCGGCGGCGTCGAGGTGGGCCAGCGAGTCGGCCAGTGGGAACTGGATGCCCTGGTTCATTCCGATCGGCCGGTCGAACACCACGCGCTCGTTGGCATACTTCACCGCCCGGTCCAATGCCACCCGGCCGATGCCCAGCGCCTCGGCGGCAATCAGCATCCGCTCCGGGTTCAGCCCGTGCAGGATGTAGGAGAAACCCTTGCCCTCTTCGCCAATGCGGTCGGAAACCGGGATCCGCAGATCGTCGATGAACACCTCATTGGAGCTGACGGCATTGCGCCCCATCTTCTTGATGGGCCGGATGTCGACGTGGTCGCGATCGATGTCGGTGAGGAACAGCGAGAGACCTTCCGTCGGCTTGCCTCCCCGCTTTTCAACGTCCTCGCGGCTCTCGGTTCGGGTCAACAGCAGGATCTTCTCGGATTCCAGGGCCTTGGAGATCCATACCTTACGGCCGTTGACCAGGTAATGTTCGCCGTCGCGCTTGGCGAATGTTGTGATGCGCGAAGTATCAAGTCCGGCACCGGGTTCGGTGACACCGAAGCAGACATGCAGGTCGCCGTTGACGATCCGCGGCAGCGTCGCGGCCTTCATCTCGTCGGAGCCGAACACCACCACCGGCTGCATCCCGAAGATGGACATGTGGACGGAGCTCGCGGCGTTCATGCCGCCTCCGGAGCGGGCGACCTCCTCGGCCAAGATCGTCGCCTCGGTGATGCCCAGTCCGTGGCCGCCGTACTCCTCGGGGATGGTCATCCCGAGCCAGCCGCCGCCTGCGATGGCGTCATAAAATTCCTGGGGAAACTCGTGCCCCTGGTCCTTCTCCATCCAGTATTGGTCGTCGAAGCGTGATGCCAACTCCCGCACCGATTTACGGATAAGTTCTTGATCTTCGGACAGTTCGAAGCTCATACCTGAAGACACACCCACACTCCTCTACTCAAATGTCGGCTCACAGGCGAACGCGCCGGTGCGATCTCCGTTCTGCGCACCGGCGGCACTCGCTCCGCGAACCTTTCAGTCCGTGTTGCCGGACATCTCCTTGGCATTTGCCGCGAAGTCGGCGAAGTTGGCGCCGGTCTTCTCCTTCTTCGACAGCGCCTGGATGGAGACATCGTGTCCTTCGGCGGCCTTCCGCAGGGCGCCGATCGTGGCTTGTTCTTTGGCGATGTGGGTGAAGGGGTCCCAGTGGTACCAGCGCATTGCGTTTTCGTAGGTCATCTTGTTGATCTCGTCGTCTGGCACGTTGTGCGCAGTGAGGACCTCGTCGAGTTGTTCGGGGGCGCCGGGCCACATCGAGTCCGAGTGGGGGTAGTCGGCTTCCCAGCAGATGTTGTCGATGCCGATGTCGTGGCGCAGTTGCACCCCGACGGGATCGGAGATGAAACAGGTCAGGAAGTGATCGCGGAACACCTCCGAGGGCTTCTGCTTGCCGAAGTCCTGTCCGGTCCACGTCGAGTGCATCTCATACGTGCGATCAGCGCGCTCGAGGAAGTACGGAATCCAGCCGGTGCCGCCCTCACTGAGGGCGATCTTGAGGTCGGGGTATTCCTTGATCGGGCGCGACCACAACAGGTCGGCGGCGGCCTGCACGATGTTCATCGGCTGCAGCGTGATCATCACGTCCATCGGCGCATCCGGGGCGGTGATCGCCAGCCGGCCCGAGGACCCGATATGCACGTTGAGCACGGTGTCGGTGTCGACCAGCGCGTCCCACATCGGCTTCCAGTGGTCGAAGTCGTGGAAGCTCGGATAGCCCATCGCCGCGGGGTTCTCGCTGAACGTCAGCGAATGCACACCGCGGGCGGCGTTGCGGCGGATCTCGGCGGCACAGGCCACCGGATCCCAGATCACCGGCAGGGTCATCGGAATGAACCGGGCCGGATACGCCCCGCACCACTCCTCGACATGCCAGTCGTTGTAGGCCTGCACCAGCGACAACGAAAACTCCGGGTCCTCGGTCGCGAAGAGCCGCCCCGCAAAGCCGGGGAATGACGGGAAACACATCGAGCCCAGGATGCCCCCGGCGTTCATGTCCTTGACCCGCTCATCGACGTTGAAGCACCCCGGCCGAATCTCATCCAGCCCCTGCGGCTCCAGCCCGTACTCCTCCTTCGGCCGCCCAGCCACCGCGTTCAGCGCGACATTCGGGATCGTGATGTCGCGGAACCGCCACATGTCCGAGCCATCGGGGTTGTGCACCAGCCGGGGCGCATCGTCGGCGTATTTCTTGGGCAGGTGGTTGGCGAACATGTCGGGCGGCTCGACAATGTGGTCGTCGACGCTGATCAGGATCATGTCCTCTTTGCGCATGGCGATTCCTTCCGTCGCTGACCTCTCTAATGAAAACTAGCTTCTCATTCCGCGAGAATCAACATCCGGTAATCGCCTTACCGGCGGGTCCGGCCCGTAGGCTGACCCTCCGACACGCCTACCCGACCTCGGATTTTCGGCCCTGCTCAGATGCGGGGATTGACCTTCCGGCAAGTTCGTGGAAATCTGTTATCCGGATATGAGAATGTGATTCTCCACCTTGAGAGGGGGTTCCCGATGCGCCTGACGCCGCTCCCAGCGGACGAATGGGACGACGACGTGCAGCTCGCGCTGAAGGGCATGTTGCCCCGGGATCGACAGAACCCCCAAGGCGCCGGTACGGCACTGTCCACACTCGTCCGCCATCCCGACCTCACGAAGGCATACCTCGGCTTCAACGTCTATCTACTGTTTCGCTCCACCCTGCCGGCGCGGCTGCGTGAGGTGGCGGTCTTGCGGGTGGCGCATCGACGGGACTGCACCTACGAGTGGGAGCACCACGTCGAGATGGCCAAGGCGGAGGGACTGACCGACGACGACGTCGAAGCCATCCGAACCGGCGGAGCCAACGACGAGCTCGACCGGCTGGTCGTGCGGGCCACCGACGAGCTCGAGGACAAATCAAATCTCACCGACGAAACCTGGGCCGCACTCGGCGAGCACCTCACCGAGCGTCAGCGCATGGATTTCGTCTTCACCGTCGGCGCCTACGGCATGTTGGCCATGGCGTTCAACACTTTCGGCGTACAGCTCGAGAACGAAAGGTAAGTGCGTTGTCATTTTTCCCGAAGCCGGCTGCCGGCAGCTGGACAGAGAACTGGCCCGAACTGGGCACCGGTCCGGTCAACTACGAGGACTCGATTGATCCAGAACAATGGAAGCTCGAGCAGCAGGCCATCTTCCGCAAGACCTGGCTGCAGATGGGCCGCGTGGAGCTGATCGGAAAGAAGGGCAGCTACATCACCCGTGAGCTGCCATCAGTCGGCCCGGGCACATCGATCGTCATCGTCAACGACGGTGACGAGATCCGCGCCTTCTACAACCTGTGCCGCCATCGCGGCAACAAGCTGGTGTGGAACGACTACCCCGGCGAAGAAGTGTCCGGCAGCTGCCGACAGTTCGTCTGCAAGTACCACGCCTGGCGCTACGACCTCAAGGGCAACCTGACCTTCATTCAGCAGGAGCAGGAGTTCTTCGACGTCGATAAGGCCGACTACCCGCTCAAGTCGGTGCGCTGCGAGGTGTGGGAAGGCTTCATTTTCGTCAACTTCGATGACGACGCGGTCTCGCTCGAGGAATACCTGGGCGAATTCGGCCAGGGCCTGAAGGGCTACCCCTTCCACGAGATGACCGAGCATTACAGCTACCGCTCGACGGTCAACGCGAACTGGAAGCTGTTCATCGACGCGTTCGTCGAGTTCTACCACGCGCCGATCCTGCACATGAAGCAGGCGGAGAAGGAGGAAGCCGAGAAGCTCGCCAAATTCGGCTTCGAGGCGCTGCACTACGACATCAAGGGCGACCACTCGATGATCTCGTCCTGGGGCGGCATGAGTCCGCCGAAGGACCTGAAGATGGTCAAGCCGATCGAGCGGATCCTGCACAGCGGTCTGTTCGGGCCGTGGGACCGCCCCGACATCAAGGGCATCTTGGCCGACGAGTTGCCACCGGCAATCAACCCCGGCCGGCACCCGACGTGGGGTCAGGACTCGTTCGAGTTCTTCCCGAACTTCACGCTGCTGTTCTGGGCACCGGGGTGGTATTTGACCTACAACTACTGGCCTACTGCAGTGGACTCCCACATCTTCGAGGCCGACCTGTACTTCGTTCCGCCGAAAAACCTGCGCGAACGCCTGTCCCAGGAACTGGCCGCGGTAACGTTCAAGGAATACGCGTTCCAGGACGCCAACACCCTTGAAGCGACTCAGACGCAGATCGGCACCCGCGCCGTACTCGACTTCCCGCTGTGCGACCAGGAGATCTTGTTGCGCCACCTGCACCACACCGCTCACAAATACGTCGACCGGTACAAAGAATCATTGGCCGATGGGAACGGGAACGGCTCAGCTGCCGCGCAGGGCGCGAAGGCTGCAGAAAAGGATCCAGCAAATGCCTAAGCTGCCAGAAGAATTCGCCGACCTGGAGCGCTTCGCCGACTGGTGCCTGCCGACCGAGGAGGAGCGCTACCAGAAGCGTTTGAACTCGACGATGGCCGAAATGCAGGAACTCTATGACGCCGGCATCGCACGGCTGGAGGACATCATGGTCTACGTCGACGCCCGCTTCCCGCTCAAGGGCATGCCAGACGACGCCAAAGCCCTTGTGCATCTCGGACAATCGATCGTTCAAGTCAGCTTCCCGGTCGAGGTGTGGAAGCAGCCTCGCGTGCTCGACAGCGGTGCCGCCTATATCCAACTGATCAAGGAGCCGGTGGTCTGACTTGTCCGATCTTCGCGCAAGCGGCTCATCGCCGCGCGCAACGACCCTGAAGGCTGCCGGGTACGTCGACGTCGACGCGGGCGAGATCGTCCGCCCCGGCATCGTGAAGGTCGAGGGTGACCGGATCGTCTCTGTAGGCGGAGATGTCGACGACAGCTCCGAGGTGATAGATCTCGGGGACGCGATCCTGCTGCCGGGCTTGATGGACATGGAGGTCAACCTCCTCATGGGTGGCCGGGGTGAGAACCCCGGCCTTTCCCAGGTTCAGGACGACCCGCCGACACGGACCCTGCGTGCGGTCGGCAATGCCCGTCGCACGCTGCGCGCCGGCTTCACCACGGTGCGCAACCTCGGCTTGTTCGTCAAGACAGGCGGCTACCTGCTGGACGTCGCATTGGGCAAGGCCATCGATGCCGGCTGGATCGAGGGCCCGCGTATCGTGCCGGCCGGACATGCCATCACCCCCACCGGTGGACATCTGGACCCGACGATGTTCGCGGCGTTCATGCCCGGCGCACTTGAGCTGACCGTCGAAGAAGGCATCGCCAACGGGGTCGACGAGATTCGCAAAGCGGTGCGCTACCAGATAAAGCACGGCGCCCAGCTGATCAAGGTGTGCGTCTCGGGTGGGGTCATGTCGCTGACCGGAGAAGCTGGCGCGCAACACTATTCGGACGAAGAGCTGCGCGCGATCGTCGACGAGGCGCACCGCCGCGGGCTGCGGGTCGCCGCACACACCCACGGCGCCGAAGCCGTCAAACATGCGGTGGCGTGTGGGATCGACTGCATCGAGCACGGCTTCCTGATGGACGACGAGGCCATCCAGATGCTGGTCGACAACGACCGCTTCCTGGTGACCACCCGCCGGCTGGCCCAGGCGATGGACGTCTCGCATGCGCCGAAGGTGCTGCAAGACAAGGCCGCCGAGATGTTCCCGAAGGCGAAGACGTCGATCAAGGCCGCGTACGAGGCCGGAGTGAAGATCGCCGTCGGCACCGACGCCCCCGCAATCCCGCATGGCAAGAACGCCGACGAGCTGGTGACCCTGGTCGAATGGGGGATGCCCCCGGCCGCGGTCCTGCGGGCGGCCACCGTCGTGGCTGCCGATCTGATCAACGTCACCGACCGGGGCCGGATCGCCGAGGGCCTGCTCGCCGATATCATCGCCGTACCCGGTGATCCGCTGTCCGACATCACCGTTACCCAGAACGTCAGCTTCGTCATGAAAGGCGGGAAAGTCTATGTCGACAAAACGAACTGACGACATCGTCGAGATCCAGCAGCTGCTCGCCCGCTACGCGGTGACCATCACCCAGTTGGACGTCGAGAACCTGGTCAAGGTCTTCACCGAGGACGGCACGTACAGCGCGTTCGGCGAAACCTATTCGCTGGGGCGGTTTCCCGAGCTCGTCGACGCCGCACCCAAGGGCTTGTTCATGACCGGCGAGTCACTGGTCGAGTTCGACGAGAACGACTCGGACAAGGCCACCGGGACTCAGCCGCTGTGCTTCATCGAGCACTCCGCGCACGACATGCGCATCGGCTACTACCGCGACACCTATCTGCGGACCGAGAATGGCTGGCGACTGAACACCCGGGCGATGACGTTCATCCGGCGCACCGGGGTGCACGATTCCGGCCGTCCGCACGCGATCGGCCGGCCGGCCGGCGGATGACCACGGTAGCCGAACCCGGTACGACGGCTGACGAATTCCGCACCGACCTGCGCGCCTGGCTCGACGCGAACGATCTGAGCCCTGGCCCGAACCATTCGCTGGATGCGCACATCGAGCAGATGAGCCGGGTACGCCGGGCCCTCTACGACGCCGGCTGGATGCGGTACGGCTGGCCCGAAGCGGTTGGCGGCCTCGGCGGCTCGGTGATCATGCGGATGATCGTCGCCGAGGAGGTGCTGGGTCGCAACATCGCCGAGCCGGGCCCATACTCCATGATGGAAGTCCTTGTGCCGACCATGATCTCGTACGCGCGACCGGAACTGGCCGCCGAGATGGTGCCGCGTTACCTGCGCGGCGAGGAGCACTGGTGTCAGGGATTCTCCGAGCCCGGCTCGGGCAGTGACCTGGCTTCGTTGAGCACCAAGGCCACCCAGCGCGGTGACGAGTGGGTGATCAACGGTCAGAAGGTCTGGACCAGCTTCGCCCAGTTCTCGAAGCGCTGCGTCCTGCTGACCCGCACCGGAACACCGGAAACGCCCAAGCACGAGGGCATCACCGCGTTCTTCATCGATATGGATTCCCCCGGCATCACGGTGCGCCCGCTGCACACCATGCACGGCGTCGACGAATTCTGCGAGGTGTACTTCGACGACGTGGTGGTGTCGGCCGATCGCATGCTCGGCAACCCCGGCGATGGTTGGCGGCTGGCCAACGATCTGTTGCCGTTCGAGCGGTCGACGTGTTTCTGGCAGCGAATCTCCTACCTGTTCACCCGGTTGGACCGGTTGATCGCCGACGAGACCGATGCCGGCGACGCCGAGCTCGGTTCGGCCTACCTCGCCTTGCACACCGTCCGCTGCAAGTCGGCCGGCACCCAACACCGATTCGCCGAAGGGGCCAAGCTGGGACCGGAGACGTCAATCGACAAGGTGCTTCTCGCCGGCGCTGAGCAGCACCTCTATGACATCGCGCACGACGTGTTGCCCGGGGTGCTCGAGCTCGACGAGACGCCCTGGCGTTCGGAGTTCCTGTATTCGCGCTCGGCCACCATCTACGGCGGCACCGCGGAGATCCAGCGCAACATCATCGCCCGCCGGCTCCTCGACCTCGGGAAGGAGTGAGGCGTGGAAGACGGCGAACTGGGGATGCTGGCCGACGCGCTCGAGAAGTCGATGACCGCCGCGGCGGCAGCCGGCCCTCTCAATGTCGAGGATGTCCTGAGCGAGCTCGGCTGGCTGGAGATGCTTGACGAGATCCCGTCCGAGGCAACAGGCTTGGTGTTTCGGTTGCTCGGCGAGACGGGCACGCACGCCGGGGTGATCAACGACGTGGTGCTCGCCGCGGCGGGTGCTGCGCCCGGCGGGGCGATCGCACTGCCGTACACCGGAGGCCGCTGGGTGATCTGGGAGCGCACCGACGGTGTGCGTTCGGCGATGGATCCCGAGCTGCCCGTCCGCACGGCCGAGGCCGGGACCGACGTGCCGTTGGCCAAGGGGCGTCTCGCGCTCGGCTGGTGGCTGGCCGGGTCGGCGCGGGCGATGCTGACGCTCGCTCGGCAGCACGCCGTGGACCGGGTTCAGTTCGGCCGGCCGATTGGCTCCTTCCAGGCGGTCCGCCACCGGCTTGCCGAGACCCTGGTCGCCGTCGAGGGCGCGGAAGCCACCCTGCTGATGGCCACGGACGAGGGCAGCGACCTGGCCTGTTCATTGGGCAAGGCCGCCGCCGGCCAGGCCGCGCTGACCGCGGCCAAGCACTGCCAGCAGGTGCTGGGCGGCATCGGGTTCACCGACGAGCACGACCTGCACCGGCACGTGAAGCGGGCATTCGTGCTCGACGGGTTGCTCGGATCCGCCCGCGACCTGACCCGCGAAGCGGGGGCTGCCATCCGGTCCCTGGGGCATGCGCCCCGGCTGGGAAATCTGTGACGAACGCCATGACGGCGAATGCGCTGGTCACCCTTTAGACTGATCGGAACAAAAATTTTGGTTCGTATTGAATTGAGAACATAATTCTCGCCGCTGAGAGTAGTACTCTCTTAGCGTGAGCTACATCCGAACCCGTTCGCGCTGGTCTCGAGCCCGGCAGTGAACAGTCCGAGCGAAGAGCCGGCCTGGAAGCAGCGCGCCGTCGAGCGGTCCATCCGGACCGCCAAGGTGCGCGCGGGGCAGCGCGTGCAGCGCTTCCTGGATGCCGCGCAAGCCATCATCACCGAAAAGGGCAGCACCGACTTCACCGTGCAGGAAGTGGTGGACCGGTCCCGACAGTCACTTCGCAGCTTCTACCTGCAGTTCGACGGCAAACACGAGCTTCTGCTTGCGTTGTTCGAGGATGCCCTGAGCCGGGCTGCCGATCAGATCCGGGCCGCGACGTCGGCCCAGAAGGATCCCCTGGATCGCCTCAAGGTGGCCGTCACGCTGTTGTTCGAACTCTCCCGGCCGGATCCCACGGCCCGTCGGCCGCTGTTCACCGACTTCGCGCCGCAGCTACTGATCTCGCACCCCACCGAGGTCAAGGTCGCCCACGCGCCGCTGGTCGCGCTGTTCTCCGAGCTGATGATCGAAGCCGCCGCGGCGGGCGAACTGCGCGAAGACGCCAACCCCCGCCGGATGGCGGCCATGACGATGCAGACCATCATGTTCATCGCCCAGTCCAGCTCGGTGGAGGACGAGGAGAACGTCCACCTGCCGATCAGCGGCGACGAAGTGTGGACGTTCTGCTCTCAGGGCTTCGCCCGCAAGTAATCTCAGGGCTCGACTGGCGAAACCCGTTGAGCGATAAGCGCTTCCGCCGCACTGTAGGGATCGCGGCTACCGTCGGCGACAGCGTGGGCCAGTGCGTCGAGATCGGGATGCTTGTGCAGCCGGCTCTGCGCGAGTGACAACACCTGAGCGCGGGCCCGGGCTGCGCGGCGCTCGGGAGTGTCGGCGCGACGGTGGGCCTCGATCGCCTCGATGAGCTCTGCGACCCCTTCGGCCCGGGCGGCGATGAGCGTCAGAACCGGAACGTGCGTCTCGAACTTGAGGTCGCGCACCGTCTGGGCGGCGCCCTCCCGGTCAGCCTTGTTCACCACCACCAGATCGGCGACCTCGAGAAGGCCAGCCTTGGCGGCCTGGACCGCGTCACCGGCACCGGGATTGAGGATCACGATCGTCGGGTCGGCGACCGCGGCGATCTCGATCTCCGACTGCCCGACCCCGACGCTCTCCAGCAGGACGACGTCATAGCCGAGCGCGCCCAGCAGCCGGATCGCGGCGGGCACGGCGGCGGCGAGGCCACCGAGGTGGCCGCGAGTGGCCACCGACCGGATCAACACGTCGGGATCGTTGATGTGCTGCGCCATCCTGATCCGATCACCGAGCAAAGCGCCCCCGCTGTAGGGCGATGATGGGTCCACGGCCAACACGGCGACCCGTTGTGCGCGTTCGCGATATGCCGCGGCGAGCACCGCAATCGTCGTCGACTTCCCCGCTCCCGGCGGCCCGGTTATGCCCACCACCGGCACCACGGCCGGACCCACCACCGCGAGCACCTCGGCACGGCGGTCACTCTCGACGAGGCTCAGCAGCCGCCCGACTGCGCGGGTGTTCCCGCCGCGGGCCGCGGTGATCAGCTCGGCGACGTCCATGGATCGCAACGCTAGCTCAGTGACCGGGAACTCTTGCCGATGTCGCCGACCCTCCGGCGACGGCGCACATTGCCGAGGATGACGTCGTCGCCAACCGGCAGTCGTCGATGTCGCGCAACGTGCCCTTGTGGGCGGTGTCGATGCACAGATCACTCCTCGCGACCGGTATGAGAACATTATTCTCTCAAGTAGAGAGCGTCAGTTGCAAGAAGGGTAACGCTATGCAGATCAGTGGGAGCTCCGCCGTCGTCTTCGGTGGGGCGGGCGGCCTCGGCGAGGCGACCGTGCACAAACTGCACGGGGCAGGCGTCAAGGTCGTGATCGCCGACCTCGCCGATGACAAGGCCAAAGAACTCGCCGCGGAGCTCGGTATCCCCTACGTCCGCACCGACGTCACCAGCGACGACGACGTGCAAGCCGCCATCGCCGCGGCCGAGGAACTCGGGCCGCTGCGCATCTCGGTGGACACCCACGGCGGGCCGGCCGGCGGCGGCCGGCTGGTCGGCAAGGACGGCTCCCCGATGGAGATGGAGGCTTTCACCAAGACCATCACCTTCTACCTGACCGCGGTGTTCAACGTCATGCGCCATGTCGCGGCAGCGATGGCGCGCCAGGAGCCCGACGAGAACGGCGCCCGCGGCGTGATCATCAACACCGCATCAATCGCCGCGTACGAGGGCCAGACCGGGCAGCTGCCGTATTCCGCCGCCAAGGGTGGCGTCGTGGCCATGACTCTGGTTGCCGCGCGGGATCTTTCACCGCTGGGCATCCGGGTGATGGCGATCGCGCCGGGCACCATCAACACCCCGGCGTACGGCAAGGCCGCCGATCAGCTGGAGGCCTACTGGGGTCCGCAGGTGCCGTTCCCGAAGCGGATGGGACGCTCGGTCGAGTACGGTCAGCTAGCGTTGTCGATCACCGAAAACGATTACCTCAACGGCGAAACCATTCGCCTGGACGGCGCGCTGCGCTTCCCGCCGAAGTAGCTCGCCTCTTGTGATTTCGGCGCGTTTTCGTTCGCTGACCGAACGAAAACGCGCCGAAATCGCAGTCGCTACTTCTTGGCGATCAACCCGTCGACGATCTTGTTGAAGTCGGCGGTGCCGAACGACACGTACTCGGCCAGGTTGGCGTAGTCGAGCGAGGCCATCACCGACTTCTCCAGCTGCAGGTTCATCAGCCGCTTGGTGGCTTCCACCGCCTGCTGCGGCAGCTCGATGATCTTCTTCGCGCACGCGATCGCCTCGGAAAGTGGATCGGCCACAACATGATTCGCCAGGCCGAGCTCCACCGCGCGCTGCGCCTTGATGCGCACGCCGGTCAGCGCGAACTCCTTGGCCTGCAGCAGGCTGATCTGCGATCCCCACACCAACGGACCGCCGTCGGCGGCGACCAGGCCGATGGAAACGTGCGGATCGGCGAAGAACGCGTTCTCGGCGATGTAGACGACATCGGACAGCGCGGCGAGGCTGCAGCCGAGTCCGACGGCCGGCCCGTTGACGGCTGCGATCACCGGGATGCGGCAGCGGACCATGCCGATGACGAGATCGCGGCCGTGCTTGATTGTCTTCTGCCGCAAAGCTTCGTCGTTGCGAAGCTCGTCGAGGTAGTTGAAGTCGCCGCCGGCCGAGAAGGCCCGGCCCGCACCCGTGATGACCGCCGCCCGTGCGGAGGCGTCCTCGTTGAGCGCGTCCCAGATCTTGGCCAGCCCGACGTGCAGGTTGTCGTTGACGGCGTTCAGGTCGTCGGGCCGGTTCAGCGTGATGATGCGCAGGGCGCCATCGGCTTTGACGTCGATTTCATCTGGCATGTCGTACATGTAGTTACACTCCCAGTCCCAAGATGCGGCCAGCGATGATGTTCTTCTGAATCTGTGACGTGCCGCCCATGACGCTCTGGGCGCGGCTGTAGAGGTAGGCGCCGAACAGCTCCTCGTCGTCGGTGCCGACAGTCACCAGTGCGGCATGCCCGACCGATTGCTCGGTCCAGGTCATCAGCAGCTTGTCCAACGAACCGTCCGGGCCGTGCTTGATGCCGTCGAGCTGCTCGGAGAGCCGTCGGCGCACATGCAGGCGCAACATCTCGGTCTGCACCCAGGCCCACATGAGTTCGTCGGGCGGCGGTCCATCAACGCGGGATGCCATCTGGCGCACCAGTTTTCCGTACCGCGCCGAGAAGCCCAGCGTCGAGGGCTCGCGCTCGTGGCTGACCACCGTCATGGCCAACTTCCACCCGTCGCCCGGGGCACCAATCATGTTCGCGGCCGGAACACGCGCGCCGTCGAACTCGACCTGACCGAATTCCTTGGTGACACCGCTGATCATCTTCAGCGGCCGCTGCACGATGCCGGGCTGGTGCATTGTGACGATGAACGCCGAGATGCCCTTGTGCTTGGGCAAATCCTTGTCGGTGCGCGCCAGCACCAGACACCAGTCGGCGCAATCGGAATAACTGGTCCAGACCTTGTGGCCATTGATGACGTACTCGTCGCCATCGCGCGTCGCCGTCGTGGTCAGTGAAGCCAGGTCCGAACCGGCGCCAGGCTCAGAAAAGCCCTGGCACCAACGCTCTGTCCCGTTGATCATGCCCGGCAGAAAACGTTGTCGCAGTTCCTCACTCCCGTGATGGCTAAGACCCACGACCAGATACCCCAGGCTCGGGCGCGCGGGTGCCCCGGCCTTGGCGATCTCCTCGTCGACGATCACGTCGAACACGGTCGGCAAACCCTGGCCGCCATACTCCTTCGGCCATGATGTGCCGAAGAAGCCGGCGGCATAGAGTTCCTGATGCCACTCTCCCGCTTTGGCCCAGTAGGCATCACCCGACGTGGGGAACTTGCCCTTCTGTTCTTTCAACCAGCCGCGCAGCCGCTCCCGGAAGGCGGCCTCGTCCGGCGAATCACGAAAGTCCAATGGTCAACTCCTCCAGCTTGACTGGCCAAGCCTCGGTGGCCGCCAGTACCCGACGCAGATAGACATGAGCGAGGCACTCCCAGGTGTTTCCGATCCCACCGTGTACCTGGATCGACATCTCACAGACCGCCAGAGCAGCTCGCGCACAATAGATCTTGGCGACCCGGCCCGCCTCGACCGCCTCTTCGACCGGCAGCTCGTCGACGGCCCACGAGGCATGGCGGAGCACGCTGACCGATCCCTCGATGAGGGCCAGGCCCTCAGCCAGCATGTGCGCGACCGCCTGATACGAACCGATCGCCGAGCCGTATTGCTCGCGGACCTTCGCATACTCGGTTGCCAAGGCGTGGGTACCGCGAGCCGCACCGACCAGATCGGCTGTCGTCACGGCCAGCGCCAGGGCATACCAGCGCTGCGCCTGGTCGGTGGTCAGCTCCCCGAGCACGTCCGACGAACCGGAGACGACGGCGGTGGCGCGGGTCAGATCGGCGGCCTGGCGGACTGCGCCGACACCCACCGATTCGACGGCGTTGCCGGACAATCGCAGCGCCACACCGGCACCATCGGCGTCGATGGCCGTATCACCGACCGCGATCGTCGCCGGCTGCGGCTCGGCCTCCAGCAACCGGTAGAGATCGTCGGCGAGCACATGCCCGAGGAACGGAACATCAACCAGACCGCGAGCGAATTCCTCTGCGACCAAGGCGACTTCGACGCCGCTGGCACCGTCGGATCGAAGCGACCGCCAGCCGGTCGCGTCGACGGTCTTGGCCAGCCGGGCCCGCCGGGACTCGTCTTCCAGATCCGCGACGGATCCCGGCCCGAAGTCATCGGCCAGCTTGGCGGCGGCATCGCGCAGCTGTTGCTGCTCACTGGTCAGACGTGCGTCCATACTGCTCCTTGAGAACTCGCCGCAACGCCTTGCCCGATGGCAGGCGCGGGATTTCGGGCATGAAAACAATGTCACGGGGACGTTTGTAAGACGCCAGCTTCTCGGCGATCAGCGCGTCCAACTCATCGGCGGAGATCGGCTCGTCGATGACGACCGCGGCGATGACGGCCTCCCCGCCCATATCGTCGGGAACGCCGAACACCGCGCAGTCCCGCACGGCGGGGTGCCCATGCAGCACCGACTCCACTTCGGCCGGCGCAACTTGAAAGCCGCGTACCTTGACCATTTCCTTGAGCCGGTCGGTGATGCGCAGCCAGCCGTCGTCGAGGTAGCCGATGTCGCCGGTGCGGTACCAACCGTCGTCGAACGCGTCGGCGTTGGCGTCGGCGGGCAAGTATCCGGCCATCGCCGAATCCGAGCGCACCTCAATCTCGCCGACGGCGCCCGGGTCGACGGGCTCACCGGTCTCCGTGGAAACGATGCGCACCGGCGGGATCGGCCGTCCGACGGTGTCGAGGCGGGCCCCCTCGCGCGGGCAACACGCGATGACCGGCACCTCGCTGGTGCCGTAGGCCGAGATCCAGCCGACGCCGGTCCGCCGGGTAATCGACTCGGCCACGCTTGTGGTGACCGGGGTGGCGCACCACATGATGTAGCGCAGCGAGGACAGGTCGAACGATTCGAGTCTCGGATGCGATGCGATTGCCAATGCGATTGGTGCGACGGCCATTTCGACGGTGATACGGTCATCCTGGATATGCTGCAGCATGGTGTCGATGTCGAACCGGCGATGCAGACGCATCCAGGCGCCGGCGTCGAGCACGGTCGCGATGTTGAGCAGGCCGAGGATGTGCGACGGCGGCGTGACGATTTGCATGCGATCGACCGCCGTGAGCCCCAGGGCGCGACGCCAGTGCCGGATGCTCACGGCCAGTGAACCGTGGGTGTGCCGGACCGCTTTGGGCATGCCCGTGGTGCCCGAGCTGAACACCAGTACGGCGTCGGAATCGTCGGCGGGCTGCACCGCCGTGGGCTCCCCCGGGTCGACGGGCTCGTCGAGGCTGAGCATCGGCATCAAATCGGCCAATACCGGGTTATCCCCGACAGCGTGTTCGGCACGGGACACCTCGAGCGCGTGTCCGACGTCGGCCGCCTTCCAGGCCGGGCTGATCAACACCGCCGACGCACCGAGCTGCCAGACGGCGTGCACGGCGAAGATGAACTCCGGCCGGTTGGACGACATGAGCGCGACGCGTTGGCCGGCCTTCACGCCACGGCTCGCAAGGGTGCGGGCCAGTCCCGCAGACAGCGCATCGACCTGAGATCGTGTGTAGATGCGGTCCTCGAAGGCAAGCACTCTCACGTCGCTCACCGCGCGGTCCGCTCGCACATGGTCAGTGACAATCCCATCGACAGGTCAACAAGCGAGAACATACTATCGTCAGTAGAGAACTGTATTCTCATCTGGGTAGAATGATACTGCGCAAACGTTGAGGAGAGAAGTGAGCACGGCGACCATCACGCTGGACGGTACGACGGTGACAGTGCCGGTCAACGGCGGTGAGACGGTGCTGGAGACCGCCCGTCGCGCCGGCTTGACCCCCCCGTACAGCTGCGAGGCCGGAAACTGTGGCACCTGCATCGCGACGGTCACCGAAGGCGTGGTGAAGATGCGGGTGAACGAAGTTCTCGACGACAGCGAGGTCGATGAAGGCTTGGTCCTCACCTGCCAGGGCGTACCCGAGACGGACGTGACCGTCAGCTACGACGACTGAAACTCGTCGAGTACCGGCGGCGGCAGGTAATCCGGCTGGTAACCGGCCACCCGCACCGGGCTGCCGACCAGACGGTAATCCCCGGCGGTGACGATAACCTCCGGTGTCGCCTCGAGGGCGTCGGGAAGCGAGCGCACGGCGGCCGCCGGAATGCCGAGCGGACGCAGCCGCGCCTCCCAGCCCACCGCGGTGTCGGCGGCGAGGGCACCCGTCACGATCGCGAGCACTTCGTCGCGGCGCGCTGAGCGCTCGGCCATGGTGTGGAAGCCCTCGATGCCGGCCCCCGCCGCGAAGATCTTCCAGAAGCCGTCGTGGGTGACGAACAGCGCCAGATACCCGTCGGCGGTCGGAAACAGCTGCGCGGGAACATAAAACGAGTGGGCACCGAACGGATGCCGACGTGGGTGCACGCCGTCGTTGAGGTAGGCCGAGGCGCGGTAATTCAGCTGCGAGAACATGACGTCGCGGAGCGAGACGTCGACCTGTCCTCCTTCACCGGAGACGATCATCGCGAGAAGGCCCAGCGCCGCGGTCAATCCGGTGGAGTTGTCGGCCGACGAGTAGCCCGGAAGGGTCGGCGGGGCGTCCGGGTCGCCGGTCATCGCGGCGATACCGGTGGCTGCCTGGATCACGTAGTCGAAGGCCGGGTCGTCGCCGCCGTCGAGCCCGTAGCCGGTCAGCGCGACACACACGATCTTCTCGTTGTGCTTGCGCAGGGCCTCGTAGGTGAGGCCGAAGCGCCGGATCACCGAGGGCTTCATATTGACCAGCAGTGCATCGGATTCGGCGGCGAGCTCAGCCAGCCGCCGCTGCCCGGCTTCGGACGCCAGGTCCAGGCAGACGCTGCGTTTGTTGCGATTCAGGCTGGCGAAGTAGCTCATCCCCACCTGACGGGAGATCTCACCGCCGGGCGGCTCGATCTTGATGACCTGCGCACCGAGATCGGCAAGGAGCATCGTGGCGTACGGCCCGGCCAGCATGGTCCCGACCTCGAGGATGCGGACGCCGGACAATGGTCCTTTAATCGGGGCCTCTTTCATCGGGGCTCCTTCATCGAACCTCGGCGCCGAGTTGCGCAATCACCTCGCGGGTACGGTATTTCGACGCCACCAACTCATCGCGGGTCTCCCCGATCGGCAACAGCCGCACCGACAGGTCGGTCACCCCGGCGTCAGCGAACGAACGGAATCGCTGCAGGATCGCCTCTTCGTCGCCGGCCGCGCAGAGGTCACCGACGTCACGTGCGTCGCCGCGGTCGAGCAGCTTCTGATAGTTGGGCGACGTCTCTGCCTCGGCGAGGATGCGGTTGGCCCGTTCCTTGGCCGCGTCGATCTCGGAATTCGCGCACAGGCACACCGGGATTCCGGCGACGATGCGCGGCGCCGGGCGCCCGACGTTCTCGGCGGCCTTGTTGATCCGGGGCGCGATGTGATCGCCGATCGCCCGCTCGTCGGCCATCCACAACACGGTGCCGTCGGTGAGTTCACCGGCGATCTGCAGCATCACCGGACCCAGCGCGGCCAGCAGCACCGGAAGTGGTGACTCCGCCTGCAGCACAGTCGGATTGTGCACAGTAAAGGTGTCGTTCTCCACGTCCACGTCACCCGGGCCGGCCAGTGCGGCGTTGAGCACCTCGAGGTAGTCCCGGGTGTAGGAGGCCGGCTTCTCGTAGGGCAGGCCCAGCATGTCGCGGATGATCCAGTGGTGCGAGGGGCCAACACCCAGCGCCAGCCGGTTGCCGGCGCCGGCATGCACCGACAGGGCCTGGCGGGCCAGCGCGATCGGGTGCTGCGCCTGCAGCGGAACCACCGCGGTACCCAGCTCGATGCGTGAGGTGCGGGCACCCATCTGCGCGACCATCGTCAGCGCGTCATAGTCGTTAGGCACCTGCGGCATCCAGGCGGTGTCGAAGCCGGCGGCCTCGGCCCACTCGATGTCTTCGAGCAGCTTTTTCACCTTGCGGGCCATGTCGCCCCGCTCGGCACCGATCATCACGCCAAGACGCATTACTCACACCCCCTGTTCTGAGGTCAGCGCGCGGACGTCGGTCACCAGGGTGTCCAGCGATGTTCCGGTCGGAAACACCGCCGCGGCACCGACTTCCAGCAGCTTGGACACATCGCTCTGCGGAATCGTGCCGCCGACGATCACCGCGATATCGCCGGCGTCGGCCTCCCGCAGCGCGTCGACGATCCGCTTGGTCAGGGCCAGATGCGCACCGGAGAGGATCGAAAGGCCCACCACCGCAACATCTTCCTGCAGCGCGATCGACACGATGTCCTCGATGCGCTGACGGATCCCGGTGTAGATCACCTCGAAGCCGGCGTCGCGTAGCGCGCGAGCGACGATCTTGGCACCGCGGTCGTGGCCGTCCAAGCCGGGCTTGGCCACCAGGATGCGTGCACCCATCAGAAGACCACCGGCTGCTGGAATTCGCCCCACACCGACTTCAGCGTGGAGACCATCTCGCCCACGGTGCAGTACGCACCCGCGCAGTCGATCAGCTTGTGCATCAGGTTGTCGTCGCCTTCCGCCGAACGAGCCAGTGCGGCAAGGGCTTCCTTCACTGCGACGCCGTCGCGTTCGGCCTTCACCTTCGCGAGCCGCTTGAGTTGCTTGTCGCGGCCTTCGGCGTCGAGTTCATAGGTGGCCAGGTCGGCGGCGGGCTCGTCGACGACGAACTTGTTCACCCCGACCACCGGGCGCTCGCCGGATTCGACTTCCTGGTGGATCTTGTAGGCCTCGTCGGCGATGAGCCCCTGCAGGTAGCCGTCCTCGATGGATTGCACCATGCCGCCGTGCCTTTCGAGATCGGACATGATCTCGATGATGCGTTCCTCGGTGGCGTCGGTCAGTGCCTCGACGAAGTAGGAGCCGCCGAGCGGGTCGGCCACCCTGGCCACCCCGGTCTCGTAGGCCAGGATCTGCTGGGTTCGCAGCGCCAGCGTCGCGGACTCCTCGCTGGGCAGCGCGAACGGCTCGTCCCAGGCGGCGGTGAACATCGACTGCACGCCGCCGAGCACCGAGGCCAGGGCCTCGTAGGCCACCCGGACCAGGTTGTTCTGCGCCTGCGGCGCGTACAGCGATGCGCCTCCGGACACGCAGCCGAACCGGAACATCGCGGCCTTGTCGGTCTTGGCGCCCCATCGCTCGCGCACGATGGTGGCCCAACGACGGCGTCCGGCACGGTATTTGGCGATCTCCTCGAAGAAGTCGCCGTGGGTGTAGAAGAAGAACGAGATCTGCGGCGCGAACTGGTCGATGGTCATCCGTCCGCGCTCGACCACGGTGTCGCAGTAGGTCACGCCGTCGGCCAGGGTGAACGCCATCTCCTGCACGGCGTTGGCGCCGGCATCGCGGAAGTGCGCCCCGGCGACCGAGATCGCGTTGAACCGGGGCACCTCTGCCGCGCAGAACTCAATGGTGTCGGCGATCAGGCGCAGCGACGGCTCCGGCGCCCAGATCCACGTTCCGCGGGAGGCGTACTCCTTGAGGATGTCGTTCTGGATGGTGCCGGTGAGCTTTTCGCGCGGCACGCCCTTCTTCTCCGCGGCGGCGACATAGAAGGCGAGCAGGATCGCGGCCGTGCCGTTGATCGTGAAGCTGGTGCTGATCTTGTCCAGCGGGATGTTGTCGAACAGGATCTCGGCATCGGCGAGGGTGTCGACCGCGACGCCGACCCGGCCGACCTCTTCGCCGTACTCCGGATCGTCGGAGTCGTAGCCACATTGGGTGGGCAGGTCGAGGGCGACGGACAGTCCGGTACCGCCCTGCCCGAGCAGGTAGCGATACCGCTCGTTCGACTCCTCGGCGGTGCCGAAGCCGGAATACTGTCGGAAGGTCCACAACCGTCCGCGGTATCCGCTGGAGAAGTTGCCCCGGGTGAACGGAAATGCGCCGGGCGCGGGAGGATCGCCACTGCGGTCGGCCGGTCCATATACCGGCTCGAGTGGGATCCCCGACGACGTGTGGGATAGGTGGTCCATCGCTGGATACCGTACTTGCAGTTTAAGAGAATGCCAATACCGCTTTGGGCAAGTCGTGTGCAGATTTCGCCGAAAGCACTGGTGAGGCCTGCGGCCGCTATGAGCCGAGCCGCCCGGACAAAAGATGTGCCGCCTCGAGCAGCAGCGTGCCGAGTTCGTGGCGACGGTCGGCACGGAACCGGGTTTCCACCCCCGTGAGGCTCAGCGCCCAGCCCGGCCGGCTGTTGCGGTCGAACACCGCGGCGGCGATGCCCCAACTGCCCTCCACGATCAACGCCGGGTTCACCGCGTATCCGGTGAGCCGGGTCGCCTCGACCCGGGCCCGAATCGACTCCTCGGTGTGGTCGCCGCCCCAGGCCGCTCCCGGCAGCGCGCGGGCGAAGTAGGCGTCGACCTCGTCGGCGGGAAGGTGACTCAGGATCGCCAGCCCGGCTGACGCCACCCCCAGCGGGAACCGGATGCCTTCCCGCAGGACATGGGACCGCAGCGGGAAGCTGCCTTCGACACTCAGCAGACAGACCGTCTCGTCACCGCGCCGGGCGGAGAAGAAGGCGCTCTCGCCGGTCTCGGCGGCCAGGCGGGTGACCACCTCCCGGGCTTTGTCGGTGACGTCGTACCTATTGGCGGCCACGGCCCCCAACAGATACATCTCCGGTCCGAGCAGCCATCGCCCGGTCTTGGCGTCGCGGTCGATCAGTCCCACCTCGGCCAGCGAGGTGAGCAGCCGGTGCGCGGTCGGGCGGGCGAGCGCAGTCACCCGGCCCACCTCCGTCGTCGAGGCGCCCGTTGGCTCCGCGGCGCCGACGGCACCCAACAACGCGGCGACGCGCGCGACGACGTTTCGGTCGGTCACAGACGTTGATCGTAGCGTCCACTGAGTGGACGCGTGAGCGAGCGATTACCGCACTGCGAACATTGTCGCTACGGTTTCCCTGAGCGGTTGACTGCTCAGGGCAGTACTTGTTGAGTGGGAACCCAGCGTTTACTCAGTGGACGCCAGCTGACTTTGGGAAGGGACGATGACTTCGAAGGTGTACGAGTCGGCCGCCAGTGCGGTTGCCGACATCCCCAGCGGTGCGACGTTGGCCGTGGGCGGATTCGGACTGTGCGGCATACCCGATCGATTGATCCAAGCGCTGCTGGACGCGGGCGTGACCGACCTCGAGGTGTTCTCGAACAACTGCGGAGTCGATGACTACGGGTTAGGGATCCTGTTGTCCGACAAGCGTATCCGCCGTATCACCGCATCCTATGTCGGAGAGAACAAGGAGTTCGCCCGACAGTACCTGGCCGGGGAGCTCGAGGTCGAGCTCACCCCGCAGGGCACCCTGGCCGAACGGCTGCGCGCGGGCGGTGCCGGGATCCCCGCCTTCTACACGCCCGCCGGTGTCGGCAGCGTCGTCTCCGATGGCGGACTGCCGTGGCGCTACGGGCAGGACGGCTCGGTGGCAATCGCCTCGCCGCCCAAGGAGACTCGCGCGTTCGGCGACAAGCGCTACGTACTGGAAGAGTCGATCAACGCCGATTTCGCGCTGGTGCACGCCAAGCGCGGGGATACCTACGGCAACCTGGTGTTCAACCGATCGGCGATGAACTTCAACCCGCTGTGCGCGATGGCCGGCCGCATTGCCATCGCCCAGGTCGAGGAATTGGTCGAGCCCGGTGAGCTTGATCCGGCGACCGTGCATCTGCCCGGTGTGTTCATCAACCGCATTGTGCACACCGGACCGCAGGACAAGCGCATCGAGAAGCGGACCGTCCGCTCGGAGGAAACGAACTGATGACTGACGCAGCGACCGCGACGGGATGGACCCGCGACCAGATGGCGGCCCGGGCCGCCGCCGAGATGATCGACGGCGAATACGTCAACCTCGGCATCGGGCTGCCCACCCTGATCCCGAGCTATCTGCGACCCGACGTGCGGGTGACCCTGCACTCCGAGAACGGCATCCTGGGCACCGGGCCCTACCCCACCGACGAGGCGGTCGACGCCGACCTGATCAACGCGGGCAAGGAAACGGTGACCGTCCAGCCCGGGGCCGCGTTCTTCGATTCGGCGTTGTCGTTCGGCATGATTCGCGGCGGCCACATCGACACCGCGGTGCTGGGCGGCATGGAGGTGTCGCAGACCGGCGACCTGGCCAACTGGATGGTGCCCGGCAAGATGGTCAAGGGCATGGGCGGCGCGATGGATCTCGTGCACGGTGCGGCGCGCGTCATCGTCCTGATGGAGCACACCGACCGCGCAGGCAACCCGAAGATCGTCAGGCAATGCTCTCTGCCGCTGACCGGTGTCGGCGTGGTCGATCGGATCATCACCAACCTCGGCGTGATCGACGTCGTCGGCGACGGCACCCTGGTGCTGCGCGAGCTGGCGCCCGGGGTGAGCACCGACAACATCGTCGCCGCGACCGAACCCGAGCTGGCCGTCGAGCTGTGGTAGCTCAGAACCCCGAGAGGATCACCGCGTTGGTGTCGGCGGCGGCGTGCCGCAGCTCCCGCGCGGCGCGGTAGGCATCCGAGTCGTACCAGGCCTGCGCAGCTTCGACCGACTCGAACTCCAGCACCACGGTCTGGTGACCATGCCAATTGCCCTCGAGCACTTGGGGTTTGGTCTCGACAGCAAGCACCTTGACACCGCCCATGGCGGCACCGGCGGCCTTGCCGTACGCCTTCATCCCTTCCGGGTCTTTGATGTCCTCGGTCAAGATGACGTACCCCTTGGCCATGGCGTTCCTCTCGTGTGAGAATGCAGTTCTCGCAATTCGAGTGACAGGTTTCCACGCCACTGGGGGTAAATGCAATGACCAATGTCGACGCTGACACGGGTGTGCTGGCCGGCGAGCAGCGAATGCTCATCGACGGCGAGCTGCGCCTGACCGACTCCGGTGCTTTGTTCGACGTCGAGCATCCGGCCTCCGAGGAAGTGGTTGGGCAAGCCACCGACGGCACCGTGACTGACGTCGAGCGAGCGACGGCCGCCGCGCGCCGGGCGTTCGACCGAGGCGACTGGTCGCGCGATCTCGAGTTCCGCTACCACTGCCTCAACCAGCTGCACGAGGCTTTGACCGAAGAGCAGGAACGGTTGCGACGCATCGTGATCACCGAGGTAGGCTGCCCGGTCTCGGTAAGCGGTTCCCAGATCGAGAGCCCGATCGCCGAGGTGAAGCACTGGGCCGAACACGGCCGAAACTTCGACTACCTCGTCGACACCGGGATCCACGAGACCCAGCTGGGCCCGGCCCGGCGCATGCTCCAGTTCGACCCGGTCGGCGTCGTCGGCGCGATCACGCCGTGGAACGTCCCGTTCTACCTCAACATCGCCGAGACCGTGCCGGCGCTGATGGCCGGCAACACCGTGGTGCTCAAGCCGGCCCAGCTCACCCCGTGGTCGGGGACCGAGCTCGGTCGCATCATCGCGGAGAAGACCGACATCCCGGCGGGGGTGTTCAACGTCGTCACCTCCAACGCCAACGAGGTCGGTGCGGCCCTGTCGGCCGATCCGCGGGTGGACATGGTCACGTTCACCGGATCCACCGCCACCGGCCGGGCGATCCTGGCCGCGGGCGCCTCGACGGTCAAGAAGACCCTGCTGGAGCTCGGCGGCAAGTCGACCCACATCGTCTGCGACGACGCGGATTTCGGCGCATGCCTGCCGATGGCAGCGATGTTCGCCTGTGTCATGTCGGGTCAGAGCTGCATCCTTTCCAGCCGAGTTCTGTTGCCGCGCAGCAGGTATGACGAAGGCCTCGAGATCCTCAAGTCCATGATGGAGAACTTTCCGGTCGGCGACCCGTGGACTCCGGGCATCATGCAGGGCCCGCAAATCAGTGGCATGCAGCGCGACAAGAGCCTGAGCCTGATCCAGTCCGGCATCGCCGACGGTGCCAGGCTCGTCACCGGCGGCGGCGTACCGGAGAGCCTGCCGACCGGCTACTACGTGCAGCCGACCCTGCTCGCGGACGTAGATCCGACGTCGGAGATCGCTCAGACCGAAATCTTCGGGCCGGTGATCACCGTGACTCCGTACGACACCGACGACGAGGCCGTCGAGATCGCCAACAACACGATCTATGGGCTCTCCGGAGATGTCACCAGCGGTGACGACGAGCGCGCGCTGAACATCGCCCTGCGGCTACGGACCGGCAGTGTCACCACCAATGGACACTCGTTCTTCGGCATCACCAGCCCGTTCGGCGGCACCAAACAGAGCGGGCTCGGCCACCGCAATGGCGATGAAGGCTATCGGGAGTACCTCGACATGAAGACGATCGGCGTGCGGCCGTAACTGAGCTCGAGTCAGAACCGGCAGCGAGTAATTCGCGAATTCTTCGCTCTCACTTCTGAATGGGCCGAGTCATCCCGGCGCGATTGCTGAGCCCGGCGTCCTGAGCAGTCGTCTACATTCGATAGGGACGGCTCTGGAGGCGCACATGATCAAGCTCGAACTGCCCTACGTCACCGTGATGGTCGACGATCGGTTCCGCGATCGTCTGGCGGGCATCGGTGACCGGCTGCGCATCACGTTGACCGCGTACCTGCGCAACGCCGCCGACGATCTCGACGGCCTTGGCCGCAAGGCCACCGTGGCCTGCCAGACCGCGGCCGTGCGCGTTGATACCGCGATGGCTGCCGCGAACGACCGCATCGCCTCGGAGCCCGAGGTAGCTGTTCCGCATTTGAAAGTCGTATGAGGTGAGCCCGCCCAGCGTCTTCATCACCGGAGCCGCCGCGGGTATCGGGCGGGCGACCGCTCTGACCTTCGCCCGACATGGCTACCGGGTGGGCGCCTACGACATCGACCTCCCTGGGCTGGCCGGGCTGCGCGAGGAGCTCGCCGCACTCGGCGGTGACGTGACAACCGGTGAACTCGACGTCACCGACGCCGACCAATGGTCGGCACGGTTGCGTGAATTCACCGGCAGCACAGGAAAACTCGATATCCTCGTGAACAACGCCGGGGTTCTGACCACCGGCGCATTCGCCGACGTACCACTCACGGTTCACCGGCAGATGGTGGACATCAACTTCTACGGCGCGCTGGCCGGGTTGCATGCCGCATTCCCGTATCTGCGCGCGACCCCACGCGCCCAGGTGGTCAACATGTGTTCGGCCTCCGCGCTTTACGGCCAGCCCGAATTGGCCACGTACTCGGCCACCAAGTTTGCGCTGCGCGCCCTGACCGAGGCGCTGGAACTCGAATGGCGCCAATACGGAATCCGGGTGCTGGCGATGTGGCCGCTGTTCGTCAAGACCGCGATGACCGACGGCGTCGAGACCGCCAGCACCAAGTCGCTGGGCGTCAACCTCCAGCCCGAAGACGTGGCCGCCGCGGTCTACTCAGCCACCCATCGCCGCGGTCGACTGGCCAGAGTGCACTATCCGGTCGGGCGTCAAACCGCAGTGTTGGCCGCGCTGTCGCAGGTGTCGCCCAATTGGATACAACGATTGCTGACGAAGACGCTGACCCGCAGCTAGCCAACGGCGGTGTACGGCCTCTTCGGCGGCTGCTGGTTCTGCCGAAACGATTGGCACAGGCCGAGATTGCTTGCCACACACGGGACGCCGTTGATGGTTGGAGCACTGCCCTCCAGGTAACACTGGCCGGTGTACTGGTTGTTGATGTGTCCGGTCGGGCAGCCCTGCGCGACCGCCACGGGCGCTCCGACGACACCCGCCACCAGACCGGCGCCCGCCACCACATAGGCGATTCCTCGCCCCCAGTTCGTCGTCATCGGCGGACCCCTTTGCCTTTCGCAGCCAGACTACGTGTTTGTCGCGTTGCCACGACCCGTGATTAGGATCGGTGCCATGCCGGAGCCGACCGAAGATGTGGACGACACGACGTCCGCATCTCACCGCCCCACCCGCCAATCCCGACCGTCGGTGGGCTGGGTCGCCCCACTCGCTCTGGTCGTCGCGCTGATCGCCGGGGCCCTGGCCGGGTGGGCTCTGCTCCGGCCGGCACCGTCGAACCCCGCACCCGCACCCGCACCCGCACCCGCCGCCGCACCGCAGAGCGGTGACCCAAAAGCCAACGCGTGCGACGCCTATCGCACCGTGAGTGCGGCGGTGTCCCTGCAGACCCACGCAGACCCGGGCGCCGAAGTTCAGGGTGTGGCCGCCAACGCGCGGCTGGCGATGTCCGGCGGCGCGACCTACCTGCTGGCTCATCTCAGCTCGGCTACACCGGGCGATCTCGCCGACGCGATTCGCAGCTTCGCGGCCGGGCTGCAGGATATTTCGGTGAACGCGTTAGCCGGGGTCCCGAACACCGACCCGAAGCAGGCCGAGCGGCTGAGCAACGCGGAGACCGCGAACAGCCGGATCGCCGAACTCTGCAAATAGCGACTACGACGGGTTTTGCAGGTCGAGTTCAGCTGGCGTTTGCACGATGTTCGACAGCGCGCCAAGTGTGGTCCAGTCCGAGGTAAGGGGCGTCTCCTTGGATTTCTATGTCAGTGACCACTCGGCGCATTTGCCGGACTGAACGTCTCCTTCGAAGGGAATTCGACCTTGTCCAAACACCGCAAGAAATCGGTCCGGGTGGCTGCGCCAGCCTTTGTCACCACCGGCGTCGCCGGTGCGGCGATGGTGGGAGCGGCCGTCTTGTTCGCTACCACCGATGCCCCCAAGTCGGTCGCTTCACCGGCTTACAAACTCACCTCGACCGAGTCCGATCTGTGGCTCTGGCCGACCGGCAGCAGCCTCATCGGAAACTCCAGCTCGGCCATCCCGACGGCCTTCGCCTCGGCGAACGCCACCAACTTCGTCTCGGAGTTCATCGGCAACGGCACCGCAGAGCACCCCAACGGCGGCCTGCTCATCGGTAACGGTTACAGCTACAGCGCTGCCGATGCGCAGTGCGCCAGCGCTGCCTGCAATGGCGGCGGCGGAGGCCTATTCATGGGCAACGGCGGTAACGGCTACAACGGCGGGAACGGCGGAAGCGCCGGGCTCTACGGCAACGGCGGCAACGGCGGCGACGCGTTGAGCGCCAACATCAACGGCGGCAGGGGCGGCAACGGTGGCAACGGTGGCCTGATCGCCGGCAGCTCCGCCAGCGGCGCACTGTTCGGCGGCGGCGGCGGCAACGGCGGCAAGGCTCTCGCCGGCAGCGGTGCAGCGGGCGGCGACGGTGGCAACGCCGGTGCGTTCGCCGGTAGCGGTGGCACCGGTGGTGCTGGTGGCTCGAGCTCGCAGGCCGGTGTCGCCGGTGGTGCCGGCGGGCGTGGTGGCGACGCCGCGAGCCTGCCCGTCCTCGGCAGCGGCAGCGCGGGCGCAGGCGGCGCGGGCGGCGCCGGCTACGGCGGCGGAGCGGCCGGCACCGACGGCGGCGCCGGCGGTAATGGCGGCAAGGGTGGTTTCTACGGCTCGGCCGCGGGCGGCGCCGGTGGCGCGGGTGGCGCGGGTGGTGCGGGCACCGCGACCGGCGGTAATGGCGGAGCCGGTGGCACCGGCGGTACCGCCGGCTTGGGTTCCGGCAACGGCGGTGCAGGTGGCACCGGCGGTGGCGGTGGCACAGGCGGAACCGGCGCGGCCGGTAACGGTGGCACCGGTGGCGCGGGGGGCAACGGCGGCTTGGCCGGTAACGGTGGCGCGGGCGCGGCGGGTGGCGATGGCGGCACCAGTACCACCGGCGCAGGCGGCACCGGCGGAACCGGCGGCTCGGGCGGCTTGGCCGGCAACAACGGTGGTGCAGGCGGCGCAGGCGGTAAGGGCGGCGGCGGCGCGACCGGCGGCAGGGGTGCCAACGGCGGCCTAGGCGGCTTCGGCGGGTTCAGCGGTGGCACCGGCGGCGGCGGTGGCAACGGCGGCAACGGAGCGACGACCGGTACCGGTGGCGTTGGCGGCAACGGCGCCACCGGCGGTGGCAGCGTGATCTCCGGCGGCAAGGGCGGCAACGGTGGCACTGGCGGCAAGGGCGGAGCCACCACCGGCAAGAGCGGCCAGCTCGGCTCGGGCGGAGTCGGCCCGGCCGGCGGCGCAGGCGGCACCGGCGGCGCCGGCGGATGATCCGTCACTTACGCGAATCGGCCCCCTCCGAAAGGAGGGGGCCGATTTCGTTGACCGCGTTGACGTTTGGGTCAGGCACGCCCGCCGTTGACCGCACACGCCATCTGTGCGTTCTTGGCGTCGGTGTTCATATCACCGGCCGTCGAGTTCAGCGAATCGCCACCGGCTCGAATCCCCATGATCACCAGCAGCTTTGCGGCACGCATCGACCATGACCGCATGGGCGCCGAGATATCGCCGGGCAGCCCCGGCGTGTTGGCGGCGTCCATGCCGGTGGAGGCCGCCTCACGCAATGCGGTGCGGCCGCGGACATTCGAATCGGCAACGTTCGGGTCGTCGTAGTTCACGTTGTTTCCGCCACCGGCGGTGTTGTACGCGAAGTCCTCATAGTTGTTGGCCGCATAGTCCAGCGCCACGCCGAACTGCTTGCAGGCGGTGACGACCGCAGAATAGGCACCCTGGTCCGGCGGGACTGCGTCCGGTGCGGGTGCGTCCGGTGGCAGGGCCGCCGGTGCCGCGACGTTGACCGGCCCCGGCGCGGGAGCCGGCTGCTCGGTCTGTGGGTCCGCAAACGCTTGGGGCGCGGCGAACAATGCGGATGCCGACACCAACAGCGCGGCTGTCAGCGTCCGGCCGTAGTGCAGTGACGATTCCATCGCTTCCTCCTGGATCGTGGGCTCCCCCGAACCGTCCGGCTGGAAGTTCCAAACCAGCCCAACCCGGACCCGTGACGACAAGGCCCTTCTGGGGTCAGGACGAAAGAGATGATCGATGGGTTAGCTGTCGGGTAGGTGAACAGACCCTGAACAGTCAGCAGCCCCGGGGGATCAATCCGGTGTCACCTTCACCGCCGTTGTCCCCAGCTGGTATGAGTTTGGGACCCAAACCGGCGCGGCTGACCTCGCACGCGGTGAAATGACGCTCGGTAGACGGTAATCGGGTGGGAGTTGTTGGTTCGTTGTTTACCATTCCGACACCCGCCAACCTAATGATTCCTCCGAACGATCTGTGGATATCAAATACGAGAGGCGCCAACACGACATGTTGAAACGCTTTGCCGCATTGGCTGGAGTATGCCTGCTGGCCCCGATGGGAGGGACTCCGCTCGCGCTGGCCGACCCGCCGGCGGATCCCAACGTGGCACCTGCCGCCAACGTCGGGCCGCAGGGGCCCGTGCCCTCAGCCGCACCCGGGGTTCTCAAGACCCCCGACGGCTGGACGCTCAACGTGGTGGGCAAGGACGAGTCCATGGAACCCGTGGCCTCCCTGACCAACTCGCCGTGGTCGCGTGAATACCTGGTGGACGGCACGTTCACCGGCGACGTCACCGGCGGCGGCAGCACGAAACTGGCCGGCGGAACCCTGGAAGCCGGTTACCAAATCGGTTGCGGCATCATCCAGGACGACATCGAATCGATCACCACCGGCGGCATCACGCCCGGCGTCGGCATCCCGCTGGTGAACGGTTCGCTGCTGCCCATCACGCTCGGCCTGTCGGTGTCCGAGCAGATCAAGATCGCCCTCAAGCCCGGCACGGTGAACATCGTTCCGGTGGGCAAGAAGTCGTTCAAGGGCTCCAAGCCGCGCGTCTCGATCACCGGCTTCCGCATCAAGATCGACGGTTGCGCGGGACAGTCCTTCATCCGCTCGTACGCAACGCTGACGAGCTCGACCGACAACACCGACGACGTCGTGACCTACCTCGGCGTCACCAAGGCCGTTTAACAACTTCACATCGTCGTTCTCGCGAGCGGCTGCCCGTCATCCGACGGTGGGGGGCAGCCGATCGCAACCCGGAAAGACCCGGTGGAACGCCCAGTGGATCAGTCTGGGGCGCGCAGTCTTGGCGCTCCGTTCACCACCTGGACACCCCACCGATCAATCATTTCTCGACAACCCAGTGATCTTCAGACGGAAGGCGCCGACACAACATGTTGCATCGCTTTGCCACCGCAGCCGCTGCAGCCTGCATGCTGATCCCGATGGGAGCGACCCCGCTCGCGTTGGCGGACCCGGCCGACGCAGGTGCTCCCCCACCACCACCGGACAATGGCGTAGTCGCCTCTGAAGCTCCCGGCATCGCCAAGACACCCGACGGCCGGACCCTGACCGTCGCCGCCAAGGACGAGACCCAACTGCCCGTCGCACCACTGACGACCTCCCTGTCGTCGCGCGACTGGGTGGTCGGCGGAACGTTCACCGGCACCACGACCGGTTCGGTGTCCGGCGGAACCTTGGAGTCCGGCTACCAGATCGGCTGCGGCGTCGAAATGGACAAGATCAAGCTGAACGGCTCGGTCGGCGCCAGCCTGGGCAACACCAGCCTGACCACCGGGGGCGTCTCGCTGCCGGGCTCGGTCAGCTTCCCGATCCAGGGTCAGGTCGAGGTGGAGCCCCGCCCAGGGACGATCACCAACGTCGTCGTCGACAAGAAGTCCTTCAAGGGCACCTCGTCACGCATCACGCTCAAAGACATCCACATCAAGGTCGACAACTGCGTCGGCGCGTCGTCGCTGCGGTCCTACGCGGTGCTGACCAGCTCGGGCACCGACGCTGACGACATCGTCGCGTACTACGGCGTCACCAAGGTCTTCTGACGCCGTAATGCGCTACATCTACCGAACACTCATCACGGGTGCGGCCGCCGCCGCACTCGCGGTCGGGGCGGCGGTCACCTCCATGGCGACCGCCGCCGCCGACGACCTGCCACCCGCCGACCCGGGGGCACCCGCGCCCCCACCCGGCCCGATGGGATTCGTTCCGCCGGCGTCGGCCATCTCGGATTCGGTCAACGGATTCGCAGGGCTCCTCGGTGGCCCGGCGGGCAACCAGATGTTGCTCGGCCAGGCACCGGCACCAGCCGCCGTTCCCGGCGGTGTGGACCCCGCGGCCACCCCGCCGAATATCGCGGACCTCAACAATTCGATGCTGTTGCCGAGAAATTATCGGACGCTGCAGGGCGCTGACGATCCGACACCGTCCCCCTACGATCTGACCACCGGTGTGCCACCAGGCCCGTTCGCTCGGGTCGACGGCCTCAAGGGCGTTCACGCAATGGTCCATGGCGCACTGGGACGCATGCCCGCCGATCAACTCGGCCAGCCGCTGCCCGGCACCGCGCCGGCACCGGGGATCAACATCCCTGCCGGGCCGGTCGAGTTCCTGCCCGATCCGGCGGTTCCCCCGGCACCCGCGGACGCGACACTGCCGCCACCGCCGCCGGCTCCGATTCCCTGATCACATCCTCGGCGCCGTTCACGGCATCGTCACCGCGTTCGCCGACTACGGTGTGACGAGGAACGAGACCAGGGGGCATGACGGATGGGCATAAGCGACCGGACGTTCGCGTCGACGCTGTTGCTTGCGGCCGCGGTCAGCGCTGCCCTTATCGGGTCACCAAGTGCCGCGGCCGATCCCGGACCAGGCGACCCACCACCGCCACCGGCTGTCGTTCCACCCAACGCGACGGTTGGTAGCGTTCTTGCGCAAAACGGTGCGCCGCCGGCTGGACCGCTCGGCTTACCCGACTTATCGGCGTACGCACCGGGACTTCTGCTGGGACAGAACCCGGTTCCATCGCCACCCGGGACGCCCCACCTCGCGGCGGCCCCGGACCTGCATGCGTTCAACAATCAATATCTGCTTCCGCAGAACGTCGCCCCCGCCGCGCCGGGAGAGGGCCAGCCCGACATCGGTATCGGCCCTACGGCCGACCAGCCGGGCACCGGCCGACTGGCGTTCCTGCGCCGGCTGCACGCGATGTATTCCGACGGCGATCTCGACGGTGCGCTACTCGGCCAAGTCCCCTACGAGCAACTCGGCGAGCCGCTGCCCGGCACGGCTCCGGGTGCGGGAGTCAATGTCCCCGCCGGGCTCGGCTTTGGCCTGGCAGATTCCTCGCCTGCACCCTGAGCACGGTGGTCACAGGTGAGCGCGACGCGCCCCCGACATTCACCCAACGGCAAAGTGCCGAGGGGGTTCTGGTGCTAGCATCCGAAACTTATGCCTGCTAACGCCCCGCGCGTGATCGTCGAACCTGACGACGGTTTGGACCCGGTCCGCGAATTCATCTTGAGCGCGCAAAGCTCGCTTCTGATAAAGCAATTCACCTTCACCGAGCCAACCCTCATAGAGGCTGTGATCGACCGGAAGAAGGCTGGGGTCGACGTACGCATCATGCTCAACCCGCAGCGCTCAGGCGGGGATCGGGCGAACGACGAGAGCTACGAGACGTTCAAGGCCGCCGGCATCGACGTCCAGTGGTCGAGCCCGAAATTCTATGTGACACACGAGAAGTCGATCGTCATCGACGATAGTGCGGCCATGGTCGCGACCTACAACCTGATGATCAAGTACTTCACGCTCACACGTGACTACGGCATCATCACCCATGACCCGCAGCACGTCGCCCAAATCATCGACGTGTTCAACGCCGACTGGGAGCACCGCGACTTCACCCCGCCCAGATACGAAGGGCTGCTGTGGAGCAACTCCAATTCCCGTTACCACATGGCTCGTTTCATCGACACTGCTGAGCGCAAGCTGTACATCCAACACCCGAAGTACGTCGACGCGGTCATCCTCGATCACATCGCAGCGGCCGCCCATCGCGGTGTCAGGGTGAGGGTCTTGTGCGGGGGCAGGCATGGAATCAGCGAGTGGGACATCCTGGATACCTTCGCCTCGCTGCGCACACTTCGCCGGTTCGGCGTCGAGGTACGCAAGCAGAAGAACCTCAGGGTGCATGCCAAGCTCTTGATCGTCGACGGCAGAGAGGTCCTGGTCGGGTCGATGAACATCGACCGCAGCGCTTTCGACCTGCGCCGCGAGCTCGGCATCACCACCGATGATCCCGACGTCGTGACGCGGCTCAAAGCGGTCTTCAAAAACGACTGGCAGATCTCCAACCACTACGAGCCACCGGACCCGCTGGAACAAAACCGTCCCGTCGAGGACGAGTTCCCACACGACAAAGACCTGGTCCATGAGTGAGCCCGGTTCCACCCGGGCGGCGGTTTCCCTGTTGGAGATCGCGCGCACGTTCAACCACATCGCACTTGCGTCGTTCGGTGGCGGGCTGGGGGCGTGGTCGCGCGAGGTCATCGTCGTCGAGAGGCAGTGGCTCGGTGAGGAGGAGTTCCTCAGCGCGATGACGATGTGCCGGATCGTGCCCGGCGCCAACCAGGTGAACCTCGCGGTGTTCGTCGGAACCAAGATGAAGGGCCTTGCCGGCGCCGTCGCGGCCGTGATCGGACTGTGCCTGATGCCTGTCGCGATCGTCCTCACGCTGGGCTTCGTCTACTTCACGTTCAAGGAAGTGCCCGCGGTCAAGGGCGCCCTGCACGGCGCCTCGGCCGCCGCTGTCGCGTTGACCCTCGCCATGGTCATCCAGACCGGCCAGAAATGCCTCAAAGGTCTGATGCCCATTGCCTTCTTCCTGGCCAGTTTCGTCCTCAACGGCCTGCTGCGCTGGCCGCTGCTGTTGACGCTGGCGATCCTCGCGCCGCTGAGCTTGCTCTGGGCCTGGCCCCGTAAGGCACCGGAGCCGGTCGAGGCATGAAGACGTTCCTGTCACTGATCGGCATGTTCGGCTCGCTGTCGCTGCTGTCGATCGGCGGCGGCAACACCGTCCTGCCCGACATGCACCTGCAGGCGGTGACCGGTCACCACTGGCTGACCAACTCCCAGTTCGCCGACATCTTCTCGATCTCGCAAGCCGCTCCGGGGCCGAGCATCCTGATCGTGGCGCTGGTCGGCTACGCGGCCGGGCTCGGCGTCTTCGGCGTGGCCGGCGGCATCATCGGCGGCGTGCTCGCCACGATCGCGATGGTGGTGCCCGCGGCGGGCCTGATGTACCTGATCACCGTGTCGTGGCAGAAGGCCCAGAAGTCCAAGCTTCGCGTCGCCGTCGAGAAGGGCTTCGCCCCGCTGACCGTGGGGTTGATCCTGGCCAGCTCGCTGGTCATGAGCAAGGCCGCCGACCACGACTGGCGGGCGTATCTGATCACCGGCGTCGCCACCCTGATCTTCGTGCGGACCAAGACCAACCCGCTCATCGTGGTCGGGGCCGCGGCGCTGCTGGGCTATGTCGGCTTCGTCTGATAGCCCGCCCACGCTGGTCAATGAGGCCTCCGCGGTGTAACTCGGGATAGGTTTCACCGGTGCGAGTTGACGGACGCGATGTTGCCGTTGCCGGTGACGTGCTGCTGCCGCTGACCCGCCGGACCAACGACATCGTGCGGCTCTCGCTGGCGACCGTCGTACTGGCCATCGTGATCACCAGCTCGCTGATCACCCGCAACGACTGGGTCGGACTGGAGAAATCCGTCTCGCGAATCGTGGGAGTGCTCACCCCCACGCAGTCGAACCTGGTGTATCTGGCCTACGGCGTCGCAATGTTGGCGCTGCCGTTCGTGATCCTGATCGGGCTGATCGGTGCGCGGCAGTGGAAGCTGTTCGCCGCGTATGTGGCGGCCGGATTCCTCGCTGTGTTCTCCCTGTCGATCACCGGTAACGGGATCGCTGCGCCGCGCTGGCATTTCGACCTCTCCGAGCGACTGTCGACCACCCTGTCGCAGTTCCTCGACGACCCCCGCTGGATCGCGATGCTGGCCGCCGTCCTGACTGTGTCGGGGCCGTGGCTGCCGGGGCGCTGGCGGCGGTGGTGGTGGACGTTGCTGCTGGCGTTCGTGCCGATCCACCTGGTGGTCAGTGCGGTGGTCCCGGCCCGCTCACTGCTCGGACTGTCCGTCGGCTGGTTCGTCGGCGCCCTGACCGTGTGGGTGGTGGGCACCCCCGCGCTCGAAGTCCCTCTCGACGGGACGGTGCGGGCGCTGTCCCGGCGCGGATTCCTGGTGACGTCACTGACGGTGGTGCGGCCGGCCGGGGCCGGCCCGTTGGAGTTGGCGGCCGCCGACGACGCCGGCTCCCGGGTGGTCCTCGAGATGTACGGACCCAATCAACGCAGCGGTGGTGCGCTGCGCCAGTTCTGGCGGTGGCTGATCCTGCGCGACGCCGAAACCGCACCATTGCAGGCCTCGATGCGTCGCGCCGTCGAGCATCGTGCACTGATGACGATCGCGGTCGGCGATCTCGGGGTCTCCAATACGACCACCATGGCCGTCGCCGCGCTCGAACGCGGGTGGACCCTGTACGCGCACACCCCGCCCCTCGGCGATCCGATCGGCGAAGCCTGCGACGAAACCCTGGTGACCGCGGTCTGGGGTGCGCTCGGGGTGCTGCACCGCCACCAAATCGCGCACGGTGCCTTGCGTTTCAAGGAGATGACCGTAGACGCCGGGAAGGTGATGTTCGGCGGCTTCGGCAACTCTGAGTACGGCGCGACCGATGAGCAGCTGCAGTCCGATATCGCGGCGTTGCTGGTGACTACATCCGACCGGTTCGGTCCCGAGTCCGCGGTGCGAGCCGCAGTGCACACCCTCGGCAAAGCGACGGTCCTCAACGCGTCGCGGCGCCTCACCAGAGCAGCGGTCCCGGCTCGAGTCCGCAAGTCCGTCAACGATCCCAAGGGCGTCATGGCCGCGGCTCGCGACGAGGTCAAGCGGCAGACCGGGGCTGACGAAATCAAGACCGAGACCATCACCCGGTTCACCCGCAAGCAGGTCATTCAGCTGGTTCTGCTCGTAGCACTGGTGTACGTCGCCTATCCGTTCATCAGCACGGTGCCCACCTTCTTCAGCGAGCTGCGCAACGCGAACTGGTGGTGGGCGCTGCTCGGGCTGGCGGTGTCGGCGCTGACGTATGTCGGTGCGGCAGCGGCGTTGTGGGCCTGCGCATCCGGGCTCGTCAGCTTCGGCAACCTGGTCATCATGCAGTTCGCCAACACCTTCGCCGCCACCACGACACCGGCCGGAGTCGGCGGTCTGGCCCTGAGCACCCGCTTCCTGCAGAAGGGCGGCCTGGGGGCGTTGCGAGCCACCGCCGCGGTGGCCCTGCAACAGGCCGTGCAGGTGATCACCCATGTGGCTCTCCTGATTCTGTTCAGTGTCGCAGCCGGCGCCACCGCCGACCTGTCGCACTTCGTGCCGAGCGCCACGCTGCTGTATCTGATCGGCGGCATCGCACTCGGCATCTTGGGTACCTTCCTGTTGGTGCCCAAGGCCCGCCGTTGGCTCGGCACCGCGGTGCGGCCCCGACTCCAGGAGGTCGGCCACGAACTACTCGAGCTGATGCGCGAACCCAAGCGGTTGGCGATCATCGTATTAGGCTGTGCCACAACAACTCTAGGAATGGCCCTGGTGCTGTGGTCGAGCATCGAGGCGTTCGGCGGCGACACCACCTTCGTCACGGTGACCATTGTCACGATGGTCGGTGGCACCCTCGCCTCGGCTGCGCCCACACCCGGCGGCGTGGGTGCGGTGGAGGCCGCACTGATCGGTGGTCTCGCCGCGTTCGGTGTGCCTGCGGCGGTCGGGGTGCCAGCGGTGCTGCTCTATCGCGTTCTGACGTGCTGGCTGCCGGTGTTCGCCGGCTGGCCGGTCATGCGCTGGCTCACCGCGAAAGAAATGATCTGAAGCGCAGATTGCGTAGCGTGGATACGTGCGAACCACGCGTGCCCTGGCGGTGACCTTGGCACTGGCTCTGGTGTTGTCGGCGTGCGGCGGATCAGGTCGGCGCGTCACCGACTCGGCCTGGCCACCGTCGAGCGGCCGCGGTCCGTGCAGTGTCGGCAAGGAGACCGACGTGCCGGCCCGGATGCGCGACGGAACTGTGCTGCGCGCCGACGTCTACCGGCCGGACAGCCCCGACCCGGTTCCGGTGATCCTGATGCGCACCCAGTACGGAAAGTCCGGTGCCCAGGTGCAGCCGTCGCGCTACCAGACGCCCGACTGGTTCGCCTCGCACTGCTATCTCGTTGTCATACAAGATGTCCGGGGCCAGGGCACATCCGGCGGCACTTTCAATGAGTTCACCCACGATCGCGACGACGGCTACGACTCAGTGGAGTGGGCGGCCGCGCTGCCGGGCTCGAACGGCAAGGTGGGCATGTACGGCTCATCGTATGTCGGCGCCACCCAGTGGTTGGCCGCAACCGCGACTCCCCCGCACTTGGTCACCATCGTTCCTGCGAACACCGCCTCGGACTACTACGACGGCTGGATGTACGAGGGCGGCGAGTTCCGGCTGGCGTTCGTCCAGCCGTGGGCCATCGGCCTGGCCACCACCGCCGCCGAGAACCGGCATGACGACACCACCGCTGCGGCGCTGAAGGCCGCCGCGGCCGACTCGACCCGGTGGCTGGACTTCCTGCCCTACCGTGCCCTTCCGCCGCTGCAACCCGCCAATCCTGCTGTGGCGCCATGGTATTTCGACTGGATCACCCATTCGAAGCGGGATGCTTTCTGGCAGCAGTGGAGCATCCGCGACCGCTATCCGTCAATTCAGGTGCCGGTTCTCGATATCGAGGGGTGGTACGACGCGTTCCTCGCCGGCGGTATCGAGAACTTCACCGGGATGGTGAGTTCGGCCGGCGCACCCGAAGGCCGGACGAATCAGCGGCTGGTCATCGGGCCCTGGGACCACGTGGACTGGGGCCGGCCGGGTTCGGCGCCGGCGCCGCTGCTGAAGGACATCGGTCCGGTCGGTGAGACGCCGATCAACGAGCTGATGCTCGCCTGGTACGACCACTTCCTCAAAGGCGTGAACAACCACGTATCGGGCAAGCCGCGGGTGGACTACTTCCTGATGGGCGCCAACCGGTGGAAGTCGGCGGAGAGCTGGCCGTTACCCGACACCCACTGGAGTCGCTACTTCCTGTCCGGTGACGGCCAAATAGATTCGCGCACCGGCACATTGACCACCGCGGCTCCACCCGCCGACCAGGTGGCCGACCACTACATCTACAACCCGACGGATCCGGCTCCCAGCGTCGGCGGACACTCGTGTTGCGGCGCGAAGTCGGGGCCGCAAGGTCCCTACGACCAGATACCGGTCGAGCAGCGGTCCGATGTGCTGGTCTACAGCAGCGATCCGTTGCCGACCGACACCGAGGTGACGGGGGCGACGACCGTCGATCTGTGGGCGTCCTCGTCGGCCGTCGACACCGATTTCACGGCGAAGCTGATCGTTGTCAAGCCAGACGGCGACGCGATCAACCTCAACAACGGAATTCTGCGGACGTCGTTCCGGGACTCGTTGTCCGACCCGCGCCCGGGCGTTCCCAACCAGCCCTATGAGTACCGCATCGCAATCTGGCCGACGAGCTATGAGTTCCGCGCCGGCGACCGGATCCGATTGGAGATTTCCAGCAGCGACTACCCGCAGTTCGCGCCGAACCCGAATACCGGTGAACCGTACGGGCAGAGTGCGGCAAGCCTGCCTGCAACACAGACCATCCTGCATGACGCCGCCCACCCGTCGACTCTCACCATCCCCGTGATCCCGGCTGACGGCCGGGAGTCTGATCGCTTCCCTATCGGGTAGGACTGCGATCGGAGGGCAGCAGTTCGCGGTCGGCGTCAGCTCCGCGGTCGGCGTCAGCTCCGCCGTCGGCGTCATCGCAGGATGCGTCCCGCCCCACGAGGTCGACGACCAGCGCATCGAGTCCCATCACGACGGCGCTGACCAGTAGCGCTCCGACGAGCCAGGTGTTCGGGGGAATCGCTTTCGCAAGGCCGAGCAGAGCTTCCATGCGGTTCGGTTCTCCATTCGAAGGGCTCCACGCCGATAGATACGAAGTAGTTGAAAAGTTAGTTAATACCTATACCTTAGCCAATCAAGATCGGCAGGCGCCACGCCGGACGCCAATCTGGTACCGGTGTGACCGCTGTGGCGTTCCCGTGTACTACGAATTCGCCAGCAGTTCAGGGGAACCCATCAGTTCTGACTGCAGAGGCCGACGGTAACGGTCGAACCGCAAGCGGTTCTAGTCCGAATATCGGGGCGGTAGATGAGCATGCTGTTTAGCGTTCAGCAAACCACCCTAGGCGACGCGAGCGCACCGGTTGATCGATATCCAAAGACGGCGGGCACGCCAAGGCGACCCCCTTTGGCGCGGGAGTCATGGCGAAGTAGCGCGCTACTGAGCTGGGGCGCAGGGATTTTCGACGAGAAGTTGCGTCAATTCTGTGACGCGAAAATGGCGGTCATCACAAACCGGAGAGAAAGGCGCAGCAACCTATTCGGCCACACCCGTGGCGAAGGTCAGGTCAGCGGGATTGCCGAGATGCGTCGGCGGCCATGCCGATGAAAATCGCGTAAGCGGCCGACATCGCGATCTGATCGATCTTGTCGGTGTCCCCGCCAAGTTCCCGCACCTGATCGGCGATCGCATAGCGGATCAGATCGACAGACGTCATCATGGGATCGCTCACCGGTACTCCACTCTCGGTGCAGATTCACTTTCGGCTGTCAGGCGGAGCCGCGCTGCCGCCGCGAGGTAATTGGCAGATACGTCTTTGCCCAACGCGTTCACCGTAGCTCCGATCTTCCTCAAGTACCTGAGACCGAGCTTAGAGTTCAAAAGTTAGTTGGGCTAGCAGATTAGCTTTGTGACCGGCGTGAGATCCGCCTGAGACTTTCGGGGTTGTGACAGGCGCCACGAACCTATTTGTGCGGGCGGAGGGATTCGAACCCACACGCTCTTTCGAGCACCGGCACCTAAAGCCGGCATGTCTGCCATTTCATCACGCCCGCGGTGAAGACATTCTAGCTTCGTGAGGCAGGGATCCTGTCGGTGGCGCGTCGTAGGTTGGCATGACCGACGGCCGGACGATTCATGCTCCCGCGAACGAATTCCAACATGTACAGCAGTTGGCTGCTGCGGCCAAATGGGACCGCGAACGCCGAGCGGGAATCTGCGATGGTGCCCATGACTTCAGCGGCCTGCCGGCCAACGCTGCCCGCCTCGATCAGTTCATCGGTTCCCAAGTGCTGAGCATCACTCGCGGGTGAACCCATAACCGCTGGCACGGTACCGTCGTGGTGTGTCCACGACCCGCGGTCGTCGCTTCGCGCTGATCCTCTTGGTGATCATCGCCGCGTGCGGCTGCCTGGCGCTGGGCTGGTGGCAGTGGAGCAGATTCTCCTCGACGTCAGGCACCTTCCAGAACCTGGGCTACGCCCTGCAATGGCCGATGTTCGCCGGGTTCTGCGTCTACGCCTACCGCAAGTTCATCCGCTACGAAGAAGAAGGCGTGTCCGAACCTGCTCCGGACGCCGACTCGGTCACCGAGATCCCCGACGGACTGCTACCCGCAAGGCCCACGGCCCGAAGCGCGTCCGATCAGGTCGACCCCGCAATGCGCGACTACAACGCCTACCTCGCCGAGCTGGCCGCGGCCGATAAGGCCCACGAAGATCAGAACAGGACCACCGCATGACCGCACCCGAGTCGCCCGAAACCCACACCCCCGCGGGGGTTCCGATCGACAAGCTCCGCAATGCCCTTCTGGGATACCGGATCCTGGCGTGGACCACCGGTGTGTGGCTTATCGCGCTCTGCTACGAGATCGTGCTGCGATACGTGGTGAAGGTCGACAATCCGCCCACCTGGATCGGCGTTGTGCACGGCTGGGTCTACTTCATCTATCTGCTCTTCACCGCCAACCTCGCGGTGAAGGTGCGCTGGCCGATCGCCAAGACCATCGGTGTGCTGCTGGCCGGCACCATCCCACTGCTGGGCATCATTGTCGAGCAGGTGCAGACCCGAGACCTGAAGACCCGCTTCAACCTTTGATCAGCGGGTCGCCCGAGAGCTCGAGCTCTTCCGGGGACCAATCCTCGACGGCGGCATCGACGGCAGCCGGCAGTGTCATCGCGATGACCGCGGCCAGTGCCGCGATACCGGCGGAGACGAGCAATGCGATCCGCAGCCCCTGCAGCGATGGCATCGCGTGCCCGGCGTAGTTGATGGTCATCGTCGCCAGCACGACACCGATCACCGCGCTGGATATCGACGTCCCCAGCGACCTGGCGAGAGCGTTGATTCCGTTGGCCGCGGCCGTCTCGGACACAGGCACTGCAGCGTTGATGAGCGCCGGTAAGGACGAGTACGCGAAACCCACCCCGAGGCTGATGGCGATGTTGACCACCATCACCGCCGTCGGGCTGCCGAGGAGCCACACCGCACCCAGGTACGCGGCCGCGATGATCGCCGAACCGCATACCAAGGTGAACTTCGCGCCGCGGCGGCCGGCCATCCGCGCCGCGATCGGGGACGCGACCATCATCGCCAGCCCGCCGGGTGCCATCCATAACCCCGCCTGCAACATCGACTGCCCCAAGCCGTACCCGGTTTCCTTGGGTAGCTCGAGCACCTGCGGGGCGACCAGTGAGAGCGCGAACATCGAGAAGCACACCAAGATCGCCGCGATGTTGGTGGTCAAGACCGGCCGGCGAAGCGTCGTCCGCAGATCGACCATGGGCGAGGTCGTCCGAAACTGCCACCGGGCAAAGACGGCGAACACGACGAGGGAAACGACGAATAGCGACAGCGTCGTCGAGCTCGTCCACCCCCACGTCGACCCCTTCGAGATCGGCAGGAGCAGAGTCACCAACCCGGTGGTCAGCAGGACGAGCCCCAACGGATCGAACCGGTCGGCCGAGGTGGCCGGAATGTTGGGCACCAGGAAATAGAACATCAGCATCGCGATGACGCCGAGAACGCTTGCGCCCCAGAACAAGGCGTGCCAGTCGGTCTTCTGGGCGATCACCGCCGACAGCGGCAGACCCAGCGCTCCACCGACGCCCAGTGAGGAGCTGATCAATCCCATCGCCGAGCCGACCCGGTCGGCCGGTATCGAGGCCCGCAGCACACTGATCGAGAGCGGAATGATCGGGATGCCGAAGCCCTGCAGCCCGCGCCCGACGATGAACGGCAACAGCGAGCTGGCCATCGCCGCGAGCAACGACCCGACCGTCAGCGTCGCCGCGCAGACCATCAGCATCGGCTTGGGCCCGTACATGTCGCCGAGGCGGCCGAAGACCGGCGTGGTCACCGCTGCGGTCAGCAGTGTCACCGTGATCGCCCACGACGCGTTGTCCGGGCTGGTGTGCAGCAGCATCGGAAGCTCGGGGATGAGCGGGATCATCAGAGTCTGCATCAGCGACACACTGATTCCGGCGGCCGCCAAAACCGCAATCAGAACCCCGGGGTGCCCCACCCGGACCGAGTGACGACCCATTTGGGCATCATGACACAGTTAGATGCGCTAGAAAAAATTCTGGCTTGTGCTCAGGCCAGCGCGCGAAGCGCCGGGATCAGCAGCGCCAGCGCGCGACCGCGATGCGACGCCGCGTCCTTCTCCTCGGGGCTGAGCTCCGCGGCGCTGCGCCCCTCGCCCTCGGGAATGAACAGCGGGTCATAGCCGAAGCCGCCCGCGCCGCGCGGCTCCCGGGCGATTGCTCCCGGCCACGCGCCGCGCACCACCGCACTGTCCGCCACACCGGGACCCCACACCAGTGCGCAGGCCGACACGAACGCCGCCGCGCGCCGCTCATCGGGTACCTCGCGCAGCTGAGCCAGCAGCAGCGCATTGTTGGCGCCATCCTCGCCGTGCACACCGGCCCACCGCGCCGAGAGCACACCCGGCATCCCGTTGAGGGCGGCGACTTCAATACCGGAATCGTCGGCGACCGTCGGTAATCCGGTGGCGGCGTGGCCGTCTCGCGCCTTGGCGAGCGCGTTCTCCTCGAAGGTGGCGCCGGTTTCGGGCGCCTCGTCGAAGGGCGGCACGTCGTCGAGCGACACCAGGGTCAACCCGGCCAGCCCCGCGGCGTCGAGGACGCGTCGCAGTTCCGCCAGCTTCTTGGCGTTGCGGCTGGCGACCAGGAGTTGCGTCACTCGCCGACGACGATGCGGAGCGGAGCGACGAGGAGGATTGGCGCCATCGTCAACCGCCGAACGCCTTCTTCGACGGCGAACCTTCCGGCAACACCCCGGGGTACGGAAGTTCGAGCGCCTCGCGCTGGACGGCGAACAAGGTCTCGCACGCCCCGAGTGCGGCGTCGAGCATCTTGTCCAGCGTCGAGCGCGGGAACGTCGCGCCTTCGCCAGTCCCCTGGACCTCGACGAGAGTTCCGGTGTCGGTCGCGACGATGTTCATGTCAACCTCGGCGCGCGAGTCCTCCTCGTACGGCAGGTCCACTCGAACCCGGCCGTCGACCACGCCCACGCTGACCGCGGCGATGGCACAGGACAGCGGGCGCGGGTCGGACAGTTTGCCGCCGGCCGCGAGATAGGTGACCGCATCCGAGAGCGCCACGTAGGCGCCGGTGATCGCCGCGGTGCGCGTTCCGCCATCGGCCTGCAGCACGTCGCAGTCGATGGCGATGGTGTTCTCGCCGAGCGCGGCCAGGTCGATGCAGGCCCGCAACGAGCGCCCGACCAACCGGCTGATCTCCTGCGTGCGCCCGCCCACGCGACCCTTCACCGATTCGCGATCAGATCGGGTGTGGGTGGCACCGGGCAGCATCGCGTACTCCGCGGTCAGCCAGCCCTGCCCCGAACCCTTGCGCCAGCGCGGCACGCCTTCGGTGACGCTGGCCGTGCACATGACCCGGGTCTCGCCGAAGGCGACCAGCACCGAGCCGGCCGGATGGGAGGTGAAGCCGCGGGTGATGGTGACTGGGCGCAGCTCGTCGTCAAGCCTGCCGTCTTGTCGTCGGGACACGTAGGAAACCCTATCGGGGTCAGTGCCGACGGACGTCGATGGTCTCCCCGCACACGACGGCGTGCACCGGTCCGTCGAACTCCGCCTTGGCCTCGGTGATCACGTCCTCGCGCGAAGTCCACGGCGGGATATGGGTGAGCAGCAACTCGCCGACACCGGCGCGCTTGGCCATCTGGCCGGCCTCGGCACCCGACAGGTGCAGGTGCGGCGGCCGGTCCGGCGCGTGGGTCCACGACGCCTCACAGAGGAAAACGTCTGCGCCGCTTGCCAACTCGACGAGCGACTCGCACACCCCGGTATCACCGCTGTAAACCAGGGTGGCGCCCGACGGGTCGGTGATCCGCATCCCGAACGACTCCGTCGGATGGGTCACCTTCCGCGGCAGCACGCTCAGTGCGCCGAACTGCACCGGCTGGTTGTCCTCCCAGTGGCGAATGTCAAAGATGTCGGAGAAGTCGTCGAGCTCACCACCGATCGGCGACGAGGCCGCCGCCAACCGGGTCCAGGTATCACTCGGGCCGTACATGATGCCGCGGCCTCGCGCCGGGCTCGGGTGGTAGCGGCGCCACACGAACAGGCCGGGCAGATCCAGACAGTGGTCGGCATGCAGATGCGACAGCAGGACGTGGACTTCGTTGGGATCGGCGTAGCGCTGCAGCGCGCCGAGCACTCCACCACCGAAATCGAGGACGAGCGGAGGCGTGTCCGGTGCCGTCAGCAAGTATCCGGACGCCGGCGAATCAGGCCCGACAACACTGCCGGAGCAACCGAGGACGGTGATTCGCACAGTCACTAGCTTGCCATGCCCGGTTGCCGCAAGAGGAAAACATGACGGGTTTGTCAGACAGAATCACGGCGTCGTCGAGGCGTGACGCTGGACAGGGCGGACACCGGTGAGCGCCGGGCCCAGGAAGCGTGCCGCCAGCGCGGTGAACGCCTCGGGATCACCGGTCGCCTCGAAGAGCCGGGTCGCCGCCGGAGCCTCGTGCGGCCGCAGCAGATCACCCTCGGTCAAAACCTTCAGCAAGTCCTTGGCAGTCTCCTCGGCACTGGACACCAGGGTGACGGAATCCCCCATCGCCAGCTGAATCAGCCCCGACAGCAACGGGTAGTGCGTGCAGCCCAGCACCAAGGTGTCGACCTGTTCACGCTGCAGCGGTTCCAGATAGCCCTCGGCCAGGTTCAGCACCTGCCGGCCGCTGGTGACACCGCGCTCGACGAAGTCGACGAACCGGGGGCACGCCACCGCGATGACGTCGACGTCACGGGCCGCCGCGAACGAGTCCTGGTAAGCCCCCGACGCAATGGTCGCCTGGGTCCCGATCACCCCGATGCGTCCGGTCCGGGTGGTGGCCACCGCGCGCCGGACCGCGGGCAGGATGACCTCGACGACGGGTACGTCGTAGCGTTCGCGCGCATCACGCAAGCAGGCCGACGAGGCGGTGTTGCAGGCGATGACGAGCGCCTTGACCCCGCGCTCGACCAGGTCGTCGCCGATCGCCAGCGCATGCGCCCGAACCTCGGGGATGGTCAGCGGGCCGTACGGACCGTTGGCGGTGTCGCCGACGTAGATGATGTTCTCGTCGGGCAGCTGGTCGATGATCGAGCGGGCAACCGTCAACCCGCCAACGCCGGAGTCGAAGATGCCGACCGGCGCGAAGCGGTCGGTCATGACGTCACGCCCGGAAACTGGCCGGCCTTCTTGCGTTCCCGCGCTTTGCGTTCCGGGGCCGACAGCCAGTAGGCGGCGAGCACGCCGGCGATCGCCCCGCAGAGGTGGCCCTGCCAGGACACCCCGCCGCAGGTGTTCAGCTCGGGCAGCGCCCCCCACAGGACGCCGCCGTAGACGAACAGCACGACGACGCCGGTCACGATCTGCCAGATGTGCCGGGTGAACACGCCGAAGATCAACAGGAACGTGAGCCAGCCGAAGATCAGGCCGGACGCACCGATGTGGTTGGTCTCCAGCCCGCAGCCCATGTTGCCGATCAGCCAGGTGCCGAAGCCGCCGACGATCCAGATGATCAAGGTTGCCCAGACGAACCGTGCCATGCCGGTCAGCGTCACGAGGAAGCCGAGCACCAACGCAGGCACAGTGTTGGCCGCCAGGTGCTGCCAGTTGGCGTGCAGCAGCGGCGAGAACACGATGCCCCACAGGCCGTCGGCTTCCAGCGGGCGGATGCCGTTGCGGTCCAGCGAATGACCCGAGAGTTGATCGACGAGCTCGATGACGTAGAGCAGCGCGACGAACAACAGGATGGTCGCGCCGCCGACCTTCCAGGCCGGGGGCTTCTTGGGCTGCGGCGGGGTCGCCGGGTAGCCCAACGGCTGATTCATCTGTATCTCATTACCTCATCTACGCCCAGAGCTGGCCTTCCAACGCCTCCTCGGCTTCGTCAAGGCTACCGGCGTACGCACCGGTGGACAGATACTTCCAGCCCGCGTCGCACACCGTGAACGCGATGTCGGCACGCTGACCGGCCTTGACGGCCTTGCCCGCCACCCCGAGCGCGGCATGCAGGATCGCGCCGGTCGAGATGCCGGCGAAGATGCCTTCGAACTCGATCAGTTCCCGGGTGCGCCGCACCGCGTCGACCGAGCCCACCGAGAACCGGGTGGTCAGGATGTCCGGGTCGTAGAGCTCGGGGATGAAGCCTTCGTCGATGTTGCGCAGCGCATACACGCCTTCGCCGTAGCGCGGTTCGGCGGCGACGACCGCGACGTCGGGCAGCCGCTCGCGCAGGAAGCGCCCCACACCCATCAAGGTGCCGGTGGTACCGAGACCGCCGACGAAATGCGTGATCTCGGGCAGGTCCCGAAGTAGCTCCGGCCCGGTGCCGAAGTAATGGGCGTCGGCGTTGGCCGGGTTGCCGTACTGGTAGAGCATGACCCAGTCGGGATGCTCGGCGGCCAACTCTTTCGCGCGCGCGACGGCGGTGTTCGAGCCGCCCTCGGCCGGCGAGAAGATGATCTGCGCGCCGTACAGCTCGAGGATCTGCTTGCGCTCGATGGACGTGTTCTCCGGCATCACGCAGATCAGCCGGTAGCCCTTCAACCGCGCGGCCATCGCCAGCGAGATGCCGGTGTTGCCGCTGGTCGGTTCCAGGATCGTCGTGCCAGCCGTGAGGAGTCCGTCGCGTTCGGCCTGCTCGATCATCCGCAGCGCGGGGCGGTCCTTGATGGATCCGGTGGGATTGCGGTCTTCGAGCTTGGCCCACAACCGCACGTGCGGTCGGTCGCCGTCGTCCCACCGCGGTGACAGCCGCGGCAACCCGACCAGCGGGGTGTCGCCGACCGCCTGCAACAGCGAACTGTAGCGGGTCAATTCAGCTCAGCCGCCTGCCACGGCGGGCAGGATCGTGACCGAGTCGCCGTCGCCGATCTCGGTGTCCAGACCGCCGGAGAAGCGGACGTCCTCGTCGTTGACATAGATGTTGACGAAGCGGTTCAGCCTGCCCGGATCAGCTTTGTCCACCAACCGCTCCGAGATGCCGGAGTAGTTGGCCTCCAGATCGGCGATCACGGCTTGCAGCGTCGAGCCACTTGCGTTGACGCGCTTCTCACCGCCGGTGTGGGTTCGCAGGATGGTCGGGATCGAGACCTCGACGGACATGGGTGGCTCCTTACTTCTCGTATTGCTCGACGATGGTGACGGGTTCCTCGGTGACCACACCGTCCAGAATCCGGTAGCTGCGCAGCTCATGCTGATTGGGATCACGAGTGGAGACCAAGACATAGTGCGCGTCGGGTTCCGATGCATACGAGATGTCGGTGCGGCTTGGATAGGCCTCGGTGGCGGTATGCGAGTGGTAGATCACGACCGGCGCCTCGTCGGCGTCCTCCATGGCACGCCACACCTTGAGCTGCTCGCCTGAGTCGAACCGGTAGAACGTCGGCGACCGCTCGGCGTTGAGCATCGCGATGTGACGCTCCGGGCGGCCGGAGCCCTCAGGCCCGGCCAGCACGCCGCAGGCCTCGTCGGGATGGTCGGCCCTGGCGTGCGCGACCATGGCGTCGACGAGGTCGGCACGGATCACCAGCACGGCGGGGCTTCCTCCTATCTGGCTCAGCGGGCAGAAGTGCCGAACGAACCGGGCAACACGTCGCGGTAAGACGGTATTCCGGCCGCCGACTCGGCGGCCAGCACAGCGGCCAGCACAGCGCGCGCCAAACAGTCTGCGCCGGCTGCGCCGATCGCCGCGAGCGGCTTGGTCTCCGGCGCCATCGACTTCGGTGTGTCGGGGTCGGGTTGCACCTCGACGGCGCCGGTGGCCAACGCGAACACGGTGTCGCCGTCCAGCGGGGTGTGCGCCGGGCGGATGGTGTGCGCCAGCCCGTCCTGCGCGGCGATCGCGAAGCGCCGGCATGCGGCAGGCGACAAGGCGGCGTCGGTGGCGACCACCGCGATGGTGGTGTTCAGCGGGCTGGACTCGGTGTCGAGCTCGGTGAGTGCGGCGATCTGCTCGGTGGGTGGCGCGACCAGCCCGAACTCAGCGACCAGGTGGCTCATCCACGGCAGCCCGGTGGCCGGGTCGATCACGTTGCCCGCGCTGTTGACGACGACGATCGCGCCGACGGTCACTCCGGATTCAAGGGTCGTCGACGCAGTCCCGACGCCACCTTTGAGCACCGCGGCACGGGCGCCGACACCCGCTCCCACCGTGCCGACGACAACCTCCGCGCCGGCCGAGTTCGCCGCCGCGTAGCCGAAATCGGCAGTCGGCCTGCACGACCAGCCACCGACCGGAAGGTCAAAAATCACCGCGGCTGGAACTATCGGGACGACACCGCCCTCCATCGCCACGCCGCGGCCGTGCTCCTCCAACCAGGTCATCACGCCGTCCGCGGCGGCGAGTCCGTAGGCGCTGCCGCCGGTCAGCACGACCGCGTCGACGTGCCGGACGCTGTTGGCGGGATCGAGCAGGTCGGTCTCGCGGCTGCCGGGTGCACCGCCGCGTACGTCGACGGCGCCGACGGTTCCGGGCGGGGCGACGATCACGGTGGTGCCGCACGCCCAGCCCGAGCCCAAGGTCGCGTCGTCGTCGAGGCGGTGGTGGTGACCGACCAGGATGCCCGCGACGTCGGTGATCGACCCGCGGTTCATCGGATCGGCTTGCCCATCAGCCCGAGCACCAGATACTCCTGCAGCACCGTGAGCCACTGGTATACGTCGAGGTGGCCGGCCAGTGGGTCGTCGGCCGGCAGCCGGTCGGGGCCGTCGGGGCCGATCTCGAGCATCGCACCCAATGCCAGCCGGACGTCGTTGACCGCGGAAACCCACGCATAGGCGTCGTCCTCGGTGATCTCGAACCTGCCGCCGCCGTCCGGAAGGGTGTCCAGAAGTCGTTGTGCCGCAGCTCGTTTAGCGTCGATGATGTCCGGCTCGTGCAGGCTGCGTAACGCACCGTTGAGGCTTTCGGCGGCCGCCGAGCCGGCGGGGTGATCACGCTGCGGTTTGAAGAAGTCCGGCAACAGTCGCCGCATCGTCGAGTCTTCGGGCGCCTCCGGGTTGCCGGCCCGAATTCCGGTGATCTGCTCCAACGGATCCGACGGTGTCGCGGCCTCCCGATCGTCGAGCATGCCCTGCACCGAGGCGACCATACTTTTCAGCAGCGCGGCTTCGTGCGAGGCCAGCGCCGAGCGGAATCGGGGACCTTCAGCGGTGTCGACCCGCTTCCATTTGCGCACGCGGTCAGCGGTCCTGCTGCATGGTCGCCCACAAACCGGCGGCATGCAGTTTGGACACGTCGACCTCCATGGATTCCCGGCTCCCGGCGGAAACGACCGCTTTGCCTTCCTCATGAACCTGCAGCATGAGCTTGGTGGCATGCGGTTCGCTGTAGCCGAACAGCTTCTGGAAGATGTAGGTCACGTAATTCATCAGATTGACCGGGTCGTCCCAGACGATCGTCACCCAGGGGCTTTCGACAGCAGCAACGGATTCAGTGCGTTGCTGTCCGCTGGCGTCCGGCCGAGTCGGAGCTGCTTGCGAACCCATGCGACCCAGGATAGCGAGCCACCTCCACGGCTATCCAGCCCGGCGGGTGGCCGATACGGTTGCGCTGTGACTGCGGCCCTATTGACGGACAAGTACGAGCTGACGATGCTCGCCGCCGCGTTGCGTGACGGCTCGGCCGAACGCCGGACCACCTTCGAGGCGTTCGCCCGCCGCCTGCCCGACGGCCGCCGCTACGGAGTGGTCGCCGGCACGGGTCGGTTCCTGGAAGCATTGGGCGACTTCATCTTCGACGAAGAAACGCTAGCGCCTCTGCAATCGTTTCTCGACGACACGACGCTGAATTTTTTGCGGGATTTCCGGTTCACCGGTGACGTCGACGGCTATGCGGAAGGCGAGTTGTATTTCCCAGGCTCCCCGATACTCTCGGTCACGGGCACCTTCGCCGAATGCGTCTTGCTGGAGACGTTGGCACTGTCGATCTTCAATCACGACACCGCGATCGCGTCGGCGGCCGCCAGGATGGTCAGCGCGGCGGCCGGCCGAACACTGATCGAAATGGGTTCGCGGCGCACCCACGAGCAGGCGGCCGTGGCAGCCGCCCGTGCGGCCTACATCGCCGGCTTCGCCGGGACGTCCAACCTCGAAGCCAACCGCCGCTACGGCATCCCGGCGCTGGGGACGAGCGCGCACGCGTTCACGATGCTGCATACAACTGCCGACGGCCCGGACGAACCGGGGGCGTTTCGCGCGCAGGTCGACGCGCTGGGCGTCGGGACGACGCTGCTGGTCGACACCTACGACGTGACGGCGGGCGTGGCCAACGCGATCGAGGTCGCCGGCACCGGTCTCGGCGCGGTGCGCATCGATTCCGGCGACCTCGGCGTGCTGGCCCGACGGGTACGCGCTCAGCTCGACGATCTGGGTGCCACCGGCACCGAGATCGTGGTGTCGGGCGATCTCGACGAATTCTCCATCGCCGCGCTGCGCGCCGACCCGGTCAACACCTACGGCGTCGGCACTTCGGTGGTCACCGGCTCGGGCGCACCGACCGCCAGCATGGTGTACAAACTCGTCGAAGTCGACGGTCTGCCGGTGCAAAAACGCAGCAGCCGCAAGGAGTCTCACGGCGGGCGCAAGGCAGCACTGCGCCTGTCCCGGCCGACGGGCACGATCACCGAGGAAGTCATCCACCCGATGGCCGCCCCGCCCGAGCTGACCGAACCCGCGCGAGTGCTTACGGTGCCGCTGGTACGGGATGGCCAGCCACTCGCCGCGGGCGACCTCGCGGCGGCACGCGAGCTCGTGGTGCGCGGCCTGCGAAGCCTGCCCTGGGAGGGCCTCGCGCTGTCGCAGGGCGAGCCGGCAATCCCGACCCGACAGGTGCCGGTGCGGTCACGGTGAGCGCAGACGATGTGCCGCCGGTGACCGAATTGCTGGCGACGGCGGTGGCCGCACTCGGCGGAGCCGAACGCCCCGGCCAGGTGCAGATGGCCGAGGCGGTCGCGAAGGCGTTCGCCGACGGTGAGCATTTGGCGGTGCAGGCCGGCACCGGAACCGGAAAGTCGCTGGCCTATCTGATCCCGGCGATCGCCCGTGCGGTGGAGAAAGAATCTCCGGTGGTCGTGTCCACCGCGACGATCGCGCTGCAGCGACAGCTCGTCGATCGTGACCTGCCGAGGCTGGTTGATGCGCTGGCCACGTCACTGCCCCGCCGGCCAAAGTTCGCGCTGCTGAAGGGTCGACGAAACTATCTGTGCCTGAACAAGATTCACAACGGTAGCGCAGATGAGGTCCCTGACGCTCCGCAGGAGGAACTGTTCGAACCGGTCGCGGCGAGCGCATTGGGTCGTGACGTCGCGCGGTTGACGGCGTGGGCGTCATCGACCGAGACCGGCGACCGCGACGAGCTGACCCCCGGTGTTCCCGACCGGTCCTGGTCGCAGGTCAGCGTCTCGGCCCGAGAATGCCTCGGCATGGCGCGCTGTCCGTACGGCACCGATTGCTTCTCAGAACGCGCCCGCGGCGAGGCCGGCCGGGCCGAGATCGTCGTCACCAACCACGCCCTGCTGGCCATCGACGCCATCGCCGACGCCGCCGTGCTGCCCGAGCACGAATATCTGGTGGTCGACGAAGCCCACGAACTGGTCGACCGGGTGACCTCGGTGGCCACCGGTGAGCTGACTCCCGCCCCGCTCGGCGTTGCCACCCGGCGCATCGCCCGACTGATCAGCCCGGCCCTTGTCCAGCGGATGGAAGCCGCGGTGGCGACGTTCTCCTCGGCGATCCATGACGCGCAACCCGGGCGCCTCGACTACCTGGACGACGAGCTGGCCACGTATCTGACCGCGCTCCGCGACGCCGCCACCGCCGCACGCGGTGACATCGATCCGGCACCCAAGGACCCGAAGGCTGCCGCTGCGCGCAACGAGGCAATCGCGGCGCTGACCGAGATCGGCGACACCGCCGGGCGAGTGCTGGACTCATTCGTGCCGGCGATCCCCGATCGCACCGAGGTGGTGTGGCTGGACCATGAGGACGGTTCGGCGGGCAGGAGCGGAGCGACCCGGGGATCAGGTGGGGGGAACGTCCGTCCTGTCCTGCGGGTCGCGCCGCTGTCGGTCGCCGGCCTGTTGCGCACCCGCCTATTCGGCAGTGCAACAACGGTTTTGACGTCAGCAACGCTGACCGTGGGCGGTTCGTTCGACGCGATGGCCGGCGCGTGGGGCCTCGGCGACGGCCCCAAGTGGAACGGCCTTGACGTCGGCTCGCCATTCGAGCACGCCAAGTCGGGCATCCTCTACGTCGCGAAGCATCTGCCGCCCCCGGGGCGGGACTCCGCCGGCTCACCCGAACAAGTCGACGAGATCACCGGGCTCATCGAGGCGGCCGGCGGGCGCACCCTCGGGTTGTTCTCGTCGATGCGCGCCGCCAAGGCCGCAACCGAGGCGTTGCGCGCGCGCATCGACACCCCGATCCTCTGTCAGGGCGACGACAGCACGGCGGCGCTGGTCGAGAAATTCGCCGCCGACCCCGAGACGTCGCTGTTCGGCACCCTGTCGCTGTGGCAGGGCGTCGACGTGCCGGGACCGTCGCTCTCGCTGGTGCTCATCGATCGGATCCCGTTCCCGCGGCCCGACGATCCGCTGCTCACGGCGCGGCAGCGGGCGATCGCCGCCCGCGGCGGCAATGGGTTCATGACTATCGCCGCTGCCCACGCCGCGCTGTTGCTGGCACAAGGGGCCGGGCGGCTACTGCGCCGCGCCGACGATCGGGGCGTCGTCGCGGTGCTGGACTCCCGGATGGCGACTGCGCGATACGGCGGCTACCTGCGCGCTTCGCTGCCGCCGTTCTGGCCGACCACCGACCCTGAGCGCGTGAAACAAGCACTTCAGCGGCTACGCGACAGCCCGTCGCCGTGATCGATCACGGTTTCCGCGGAAGGCACGGCACTATGGTGAGAGCAAATTTCGATGCCTCGGAGAGGGTGACCCCATGCGCCGACGACACCTCGCTCGTCTGCTCGCGATCGCGAGCGTCGCTGTGGTCCTGGCCGGCTGCGGCACAACGATCTCGGGCAAGGCTGTATCGGTCTTCGACGATCCGTTCAAAGTCGGCGGTCTGCAGGCGGTCGACGGGGCCAGCGGGTTGCGCTCGAATGCGGAGAAGCCGACGCGCAAGGTCTCGCACAGCGACGGCGGCAAGGACGACGAGATCGGCGCCCAGTCGATCAGCGATCTGGAGGCGTTCTGGAAGGACACCTACCCGGGGACGTTCGGCGGGGATTTCCGACCCGTCAAGGACCTGATCTCGTGGGACTCCGATGCCTACGACGGCGAATTCTGCGGTGAGTCGGCGTCCGGCCTGATCAACGCCGGCTTCTGCGAGGACGACAACACCATCGGCTGGGACCGCGGTGTACTGCTACCGGCATTGCGAGAAGCCAACGGCGACATGGCGATCACGATGGTGTTGGCCCACGAATACGGGCACGCCATTCAGCGGATGGCCAAGCTCAACAAGAAGGGCACCCCGACGTTGGTCGCCGAACAACAGGCCGACTGCCTGGCGGGCGTCTACATGCGGTGGGTGGCCGAAGGCAACTCGAAGCGGTTCACCCTGAGCACCGGTGACGGCCTGAACAACCTTCTCGCCGCGATGATTTCATTCCGGGACCCGTTGCTGAGCCAGGACGACTACACCGACAGTGGCGACGAGCACGGGTCAGCGTTCGAACGGATCTCGGCCTTCCAGTTCGGGTTCACCGACGGACCGTCGTCGTGTGCGGCCATCGATGCGCAAGAGATCGGCCAGCGTCGCGGTGACCTGCCGATCGAACTGCAGCGCGACCAGACCGGTGAGTGGCCGGTGACCGAGGAGTCGATCCGCTCGATCATCGAAGCGATGAACATCTTGTTCGCCCCGAAGAATCCGCCGACGCTCAGCTTCGATGCGGCCTCGGCATCGAAGTGCCCCGACGCCCGGCCCAGCGAGCCGGTGTCGTACTGCCCTGCCGCCAACACCATCACCGTCGACCTGCCGGGTTTGGCGAAGATGGGTGCGTCCAACGATGGTCAGGACAACGTTTTGGTGACCGGTGACAACACCGCGTATTCGGTGCTGGTGTCGCGCTACATGCTCGCGCTGCAACACGAACGCGGCGGCCTGGTCCTGGACAACGCCGAAGCCGGCTTACGCACCGCGTGCCTGACCGGCGTGGCCACCACGAAGCTGTCCAAGGAAGTCACCACACCTGACGGCAACACCGTGGCGCTGACCGCGGGTGACATCGACGAGGCGGTGTCCGGTCTGCTGACCAACGGCCTGGTCGCCAGCGACGTCAACGGTGAGTCGGTGCCTGCCGGGTTCAACCGCATCGATGCCTTCCGCATCGGCGTGCTCGGCGATCAGGACCGCTGCATCAAGCGTTTCCCGTAGGCCTTCGCCGTCGAGCCAGAAGTGAGAGCGACATTTCGGATGGTTGCTTCGCTCTGAATTCTGGACGTCAGATCTTCTTGGTGACCCCGTACCAGGACAGGATCGCATCACCTTCGTCGGTGGACTTGCTCAGCGTCGCGTACGAGCGGATGAACGACTCCCCCACGCAGCCATCGATTTTCACGTGGAAGTTGCTGATCGACACCCACGGCCGGTCGCCTTTGTATTGCTTCTTGGTCACCGGGACGATGTTGATGATGCCGGGCTTGAGGCCGACGGTGATCGCGCCGCCGATGCTCCCGCCGACGCCGGGCAGCAACCCCTCCGCAGCGTTGTTCGGAAAGTCCAGGCCGAGGAAACCGAGCGATGTGTTCGCCCCGATCGTGCCGCCCAACGCGACACCGTTGGACGTGCTCATATCGATGCCGCAACCGATCTGGTAACCGACCTCGAACACGCCCTTGGGGTTGTCACCGGGCCCGTCGAGCGCGCCGTTGAAGACGCCGCTGACGGTGTACTCACGCGAGGAGATCGCGGTGGTCAGCGGCGCGATCGCCATCTGCACCTCGTCCTTGGCCGAGATCGTCAGTGTCCACCCGTCCGGCGATTTCGTGGTGGCCGGCGGCGTGGAGGCCACCTTTCCGTCATCGACCGGCGGGGCGGCCGGATCCGCGGCGGCAACGGGCTGACCCAAGTCGGGGCCACCCGCATCCGGATCGGCCGAGGCCGACGCCGGCGCGACCAACAAGGTGCCCACCAGCGCCATCAGCGCTGCGCGACGAACAAACACTGCCCCGAACACCTTCCCGGAAGCCGACGGTCCGCCTCGATGCGGCACCCTTCGACGTTCCTTGTGGGAACCTACAGGTGGCCCCCATGCCCTGCTAACCGGTTCCGGAACTCCCGGCGTTACGCCAGCGTGACGAGACCGAGCTCGTTGTCACCGGCCAGCAGCGGATGATGCGGCAGCACCCGCACCGTGTAGCCCACCGAGCCGGCCACCGGCAGCGGTGTCGTGGTCGAGAAGATATCGGCGCCGCCGTCGCTGGAACCCGAGTGCACCATGTCCACGGTGATGGGGTCATGCAGCGCATCGGCGGCGTCGACCCGGCCCAGCACCGCCTGCACGTCCACCTCGTCCGGTTTCAGCCCGGCCAGCGCGACGGTCGCCGTCAGCGTCAACTCCGATCCCAGCAGCGGGGTATCCGGCAGTCCGGTGCTGTCCACGTCGGTGATCTGAACCTTCGGCCACGCTTCGCGCACGCGCTGCCGGTAGGCCGACAGGTCGCGGGCCGCGCCGAACGGCAGGCCGTCGATCGGCGCGCTGGTGCGGCGGAACGACTGCGCGGCAGGCGCGTAGTACTTCTCGGTGTAGTCGCGCACCATCCGCGATGCCAGTACCTTGGGCCCGAGCACCTGCAAGGTGTGCCGGACCATCTCCACCCAGCGAGTGGGCACACCCTTGTCGTCCCGGTCGTAGAACGTCGGGGTGACGGAGTGTTCGAGCAGGTTGTAAAGCGCCGCGGATTCGATGTCGTCGCGACGGTTCTCATCGGCCAGACCGTCGGCTGTCGGTATCTCCCAACCGTTTTCCCCGTCATACCACTCGTCCCACCAACCATCGCGGATGGACAGGTTGAGCCCGCCGTTGAGCGCGCTCTTCATACCCGAGGTGCCGCAGGCTTCCAGCGGGCGCAGCGGATTGTTCAGCCACACATCACAGCCCCAGTACAACTGGCGCGCCATCGACATGTCGTAGTCGGGCAGGAACGCGATGCGGTGGCGGACCTGCGGCCGGTCGGCGAACTTGACGATCTGCTGGATCAGCGCCTTGCCTGCATCATCGGCGGGATGGGACTTGCCCGCCACGATCAGCTGCAACGACTTGTCCTTGTCGAGCAGCAACGCCTCGAGGCGCTCCGGGTCGCGCAGCATCAGCGTCAGGCGCTTGTAGGTGGGAACTCGACGGGCGAAGCCGATGGTCAGCACGTCAGGATCGAAAGCGGTTGCAATCCAGCCGAGTTCGGCCTCCGATGCGCCACGCTCCAGCCACGACCGGCGCAGCCGCAGGCGGACGTCCTCCACCAGCAGCGCACGCAGCTGAGAGCGGATCCACCAGAGATGACCGGTGTCGACCTGTTGTAGCCGCCCCCAGACGTTCGGCTCGCGCAGGGCCTCGGTGGAACCGGCCAGCTCGCGGCCGAGCTCCAGCCACTGCGGGGCCGCCCAGGTCGGCCCGTGCACACCGTTGGTGATCGAGCCGATCGGTACCTCCGCCGGATCGAAGCCGGGCCACAACTCATCGAACATCGCGCGGCTGACCCGCCCATGCAGCAGGGACACCCCGTTGGCGCGCTGCGCCAACCGCAGGCCCATGTGCGCCATGTTGAACTTCGACGGATCGTCCTCGGCACCGAACGCCAATACTCGTCCGACCGGAACCTCCGGCAGCAGACCATCTTTCCCGTCGTCACCGAAGTAGGTCTGCACCATCTCCACCGGGAACCGGTCGATGCCGGCCGGCACCGGAGTGTGGGTGGTGAACACAGTGCTGGCCCGCACCAGGGTCAGGGCGGTATCGAAATCGAGCTTCTGCTCGGAGATGTACTCGCGAATCCGCTCGACGCCGAGGAAGCCGGCGTGGCCTTCGTTCATGTGGAACACGTCCGGGGCGGGCAGCCCCTCGATGGCGGTGAACGCGCGAATGGCCCGCACGCCGCCGATACCGGCCAGCAGCTCCTGGGTGATGCGGTGATCCTGGTCGCCACCGTAGAGCCGATCGGTGACGTTGCGCAGATCGTGTTCGTTTTCCGGGATGTCAGAATCCAAGAGCAGCAGCGGGATCCGGCCGACCTGAGCCACCCACACCCTGGCCCGCAGCGCCTTCGCGTCCGGCATCGCCAGCTCGACGAGCGTCGGTGCGCCCGCGGCGTCGGTCAGCAGCCGAAGCGGCAAACCCTGCGGATCCAGCGACGGATAATTCTCATGCTGCCAGCCGTCGGCCGTCAGCGACTGGCGGAAGTATCCGGATCGGTAGTACAGGCCGACGGCGATCAGCGGCAGTCCTAGATCCGAGGCGGACTTCAAGTGGTCGCCGGCCAAGATGCCCAGACCGCCCGAATAGTTGGGCAGCACTTCGGCGACGCCGAACTCCATCGAGAAGTAGGCGATCCCCGTCGGCATCGACTTGGCGTCCTGTTCCTGGTACCACATCGGCCGGTTCAGGTAGTCGTCCAGATCCGCAGCGAGCTGGTCGAGAATGTTGAGGAACCCCTCGTCCTCGGCCAGTTCGTCCAGCCGCGTTGAAGCGACCGCACCCAGGAGGGCCACCGGATCCTGACCGGTCTGGAGCCACAGTCGCGGATCGATCGACGCGAACAGATCTTGCGTCGGTTTGTCCCACGACCAACGAAGGTTGGTGGACAGCCGGCCGAGGGCTGCGAGCCGCTCGGGCAAATGGGCACGGACCGTGAATCTGCGGAGGGCCTTCACGCGTCCTTACCTTACTGAGATTGTCCGGCGCCGTTGTGGGCGCGTGGGCTTCTTCTCCCAACATTCATTCCGCGCACTACGGTGTGAACAGAGCGCGATGCGGTTACCCCGGGGGTCAAGGACTCTCACGACCGGTGCGGCGACAACGGATGTCAACGCGCCACGACAACGAGAACACCGACTCAAGCCGGCGCGGGCAGACCACGCCGCACAAGTCAGGAATGGAGTGGTTGGGTGCCCGGTCGTATCGAGATCGATGACGTCGCGCCCGTTGTGTCCTGCGGTACTTATCCGGCCAAGGCGGTCGTCGGCGAAGTCGTGCCGGTCGTCGGGACGGTATGGCGCGAGGGCCACGATGCGGTCGCGGCGACGTTGGTGGTGCGCTACCTCGGAACGTCCCACCCTCAACTCGGCCAGAACCCGGCCCGGCGCGTCAAGGCGCTCGAGGGCGCCGAATTGACGGAGGCGTCCCCCGCGGTAAGCCGGGTGAAACCGCAGCTGTACCCGATGGCGTCGGGCCGCACGCCCGATCTGTTCCACGGCCAGTTCGTGCCTGACCGGGTGGGCCTGTGGACGTTCCGGATCGACGGATGGGGTGACCCGCTGACCACCTGGCGGCACAACGTCACCGTCAAACTCAACGCCGGCCAGGGCGAGTCTGAACTCAACAACGACCTGATCGTGGGCGGCAACCTCTTGGCCCGTGCGTCTACCGGTGTGCCGCGCGATCGACGCGCGCCGCTGCTGGCGGCCGCGGCGGCGCTGCGCGAGTCCGGGGATCCGCTGACCCGTGCGGCGTTGGCGCTTTCGCATGAGGTCACCGATCTGCTGGCCCAGTATCCGTTGCGCGAGCTGGTCACCCGGGGCAGCACCTACGGAATCTGGGTGGACCGCCCGTTGGCGCGATGCAGCGCCTGGTACGAGCTGTTCCCGCGGTCGACCGGTGGTCGCGATGCGGACGGCCGACCGGTGCACGGCACGTTCGAGACCGCGGCCGCGACGCTGCCACGAGTCGCGTCGATGGGGTTCAACGTCGTATATCTGCCGCCGATCCACCCGATCGGCAAGGTGCACCGCAAGGGTCGCAACAACACCGTGACGGCCGAACCCGGCGACGTGGGTTCGCCCTGGGCCATCGGTAGCGAGGAAGGCGGTCACGACGCCATCCACCCCGATCTGGGCACGATCGACGACTTCGACGGGTTCGTCGCCGCAGCGCGCGACAACGGACTGGAAGTGGCGCTCGACCTTGCACTGCAGTGCGCGCCGGACCACCCGTGGGCGAAGAATCACCGGGAATGGTTCACCGAACTGCCCGACGGCACCATTGCCTACGCGGAGAACCCGCCGAAGAAGTATCAGGACATCTATCCGCTGAACTTCGACAACGATCCCGGCGGCCTCTACGACGAGGTACTGCGCGTTGTACGGCACTGGATGGACCATGGCATCAAGATCTTTCGGGTCGACAACCCGCACACCAAGCCACCGAACTTCTGGGCGTGGCTGATCAGTCAGGTCAAGGCCATCGATCCCGATGTGCTGTTTCTGGCCGAGGCGTTCACCCGGCCGGCGAGATTGAACGGCCTGGCGAAACTTGGCTTCACCCAGTCCTATTCGTACTTCACCTGGCGCACCGCCAAGTGGGAGATCGAGGAGTTCGGCCGCCAGATCGCCGAGCATGCCGACTACACGCGGCCGAACCTGTTCGTCAACACCCCGGACATCCTGCACGAGAGTCTGCAGCACGGCGGCCCCGGCATGTTCGCGATCCGGGCCGTGCTGGCATCGACGATGGGCAGCTCGTGGGGGGTGTACTCCGGCTATGAACTCTTCGAGCACCTGCCGGTGCGCGATGGTAGCGAGGAGTACCTGGACTCCGAGAAGTACGAACTACGGCCACGCGACTTCGAGGGTGCGCTCGCCCAGGGACAATCCTTGGAGCCATTCCTGCGGCGGCTCAACGAGATCCGTCATCTCCACCCGGCGCTGTGCGAGATGCGCACGATCGCCTTCCACCACATCGACAACGACGCGCTGCTGGCCTACAGCAAGTTCGACCCCGTGTCCGGCGACACCGTCCTGGTCGTCGTGACACTGAACCCATTCGGGCCCGAGGAAGGCACGCTGTGGCTAGACATGGCCGGTTTGGGTATGCAGCCCTATGACCGATTCTGGGTGCGCGACGAGATCACCGGGGAGGAATACCAGTGGGGCCAGTCGAACTATGTGCGCCTGGAGCCGGCCCGAGCTGTTGCGCACGTTTTGAACATGCCGTTGGTACCGCAGGAGCAGAGAGCAAGTCTGCTGCGCCGGGAATGACGGGAACAACGAAGGAGCCATGGCAATGACGAGAACCAAGAAGCTCGCCAGCCCGAATCTGGCACCCGACCCCGGCGAGCTGGCACGGCTGGTTTCTGGTGCGCACCACAGCCCGCACAGCATCCTGGGCGCCCACGAGTACGACGACCACACGGTGATCCGGGTGCTCAAACCGCATGCCGAAGAAGTCGTCGCGGTGGTAGGCGGCGAGCGCCATCCGATGACGCACGTCGACTCCGGGGTGTTCGCGGTGGCGTTGCCGTTCACCAACCTGGTCGACTATCGCCTCGAGGTCACCTATCCGGGCGGACACACCATCACCGTCGCCGACGCCTACCGCTTCCTGCCGACGCTCGGCGAGATGGACCTCTACCTGTTCGGCGAGGGCCGCCACGAACGGCTGTGGGAGATCCTCGGCGCTCATCCGCGGTCATTCGAAACCGCCGACGGCGTGGTGGAGGGCGTGTCGTTCGCCGTGTGGGCCCCTAATGCCAAGGGCATCAACCTGATCGGTGAGTTCAACAACTGGGGCGGCAACGACGCCCCGATGCGGGTACTGGGCTCCTCGGGTGTGTGGGAGCTGTTCTGGCCCGGCTTCCCGACCGACGGTCTCTACAAGTTCCGCGTCCACGGGGTCGACGGCTCGGTCACCGACCGGGCCGATCCGTTCGCGTTCGCGACGGAAGTCCCGCCCCACACTGCCTCGCGGGTGTTCTCCTCGGACTACACCTGGGAAGACACCGAGTGGCTGACTGGGCGGGCGGCGCAGAACCCGGTGTTCGAGCCGATGAGCACCCTCGAGGTGCACCTTGGTTCCTGGCGGCCCGGCCTGAGCTATCGCGATCTCGCCGAGCAGCTCACCGACTACCTTCTGGCCCAAGGCTTTACCCACGTCGAGTTCCTGCCCGTCGCCGAGCATCCGTTCGGGGGTTCGTGGGGTTATCAGGTGACGTCGTACTACGCGCCGACGTCGCGGTTCGGCACGCCCGACGAATTCCGGCACCTGGTGGACACCCTGCACAGGGCCGGCATCGGCGTCATCGTCGACTGGGTGCCCGCGCACTTCCCCAAGGACGCCTGGGCGCTGGGTCGTTTCGACGGCACGCCACTCTACGAGCATTCCGACCCGCGCCGCGGTGAGCAACTCGACTGGGGCACCTACGTCTTCGACTTCGGCCGCGCCGAGGTGCGCAACTTCCTGGTGGCGAACGCGCTCTACTGGCTGGAGGAATTCCACATCGACGGCCTCCGGGTGGACGCCGTGGCCTCGATGCTCTACCTGGACTACTCGCGGCCGGAAGGCGGCTGGACGCCCAACATCTACGGCGGCCGCGAGAACCTCGAGGCGGTTCAGTTCCTGCAGGAGATGAACGCCACCGTCCACAAGAGCCATCCCGGCATCGTCACGATCGCCGAGGAATCCACCTCCTGGCCAGGGGTGACCCGCGCGACAAACCTTGGCGGGCTTGGGTTTTCGATGAAGTGGAACATGGGGTGGATGCACGACACCCTGGACTACATCAGCCGGGACCCGATCTATCGCACCTATCATCACGGTGAGCTGACATTCTCGTTGCTCTATGCGTTCAGCGAGAACTTCGTCCTGCCGATCAGCCACGACGAAGTGGTGCACGGCAAGGGAACGCTGTGGGGCCGGATGCCGGGCAACGACCACGTGAAGGCGGCCGGGCTGCGCAGCCTGCTGGCCTACCAGTGGGCCCATCCCGGCAAGCAACTGCTGTTCATGGGTCAGGAGTTCGGGCAGCGGGCGGAATGGTCGGAGGAACGCGGGGTCGACTGGTACCAGCTCGACGAGAACAGCTATTCCACCGGCATTCAGCGCTTCGTCACCGACCTCAACGAGCTCTACCGCAGCCGTCCCTCGTTGTGGAGCCAGGACACCAAGCCGGAGGGCTACTCCTGGATCGATGCCAACGACTCGGCCAACAACGTCCTGAGCTTCCTGCGATACGGCAGCGACGGCTCGGTACTGGCGTGCGTGTTCAACTTCTCCGGGGCCGAGCACGGCCGATACCGGCTGGGGCTGCCGCACACCGGCACCTGGCGCGAAGTGCTCAACAGCGACGCGACGGTCTACAACGGTGCCGGGGCGGGCAACTTCGGTGCCGTCGAGGCGACCGACGAACCGTGGCATGGCCGGCCCGCGTCGGCAACTCTGGTGCTGCCGCCCAACTCGGCGATCTGGCTGGAGCCTGCGCCGGCCGAGAAGGCCTAGTACAGCGCGTTGGCCAAATTGCGCCGGCCGGTGATCACGTCCGGGTCGGCGGGGTCGAACAGGTCGAACAGCTCGATCAGCCGAGTGCGAACTCTGGTGCGATCGTCGTCGGATGTCTTGCGCACCAACGCTATCAACCGGTCGAAGGCCGGGATGACGTCCTGATTGAGGATCTGGACGTCGGCGGCCGCGAAGGCCGCCTCGATGTCGTCGGGAGCCGCATCTGCGACAGCCACCGCGTCCGGACGATGCGCGGTGGCGCGCTGAAGGAACGTCATCTGGCGCAGCGCGCCTTTGGCTTCGGCGTGCTGCGGATCGGCATCGAGAATGGCCTGATACGCGGTTGCCGCGGCCGCGAAGTCGCCTGCCTCAAGCAGTTCACGCGCCTGCACCAGGGCCGGGTCGACGAGCGCCTCCTCCTCGGAATCGCTTGAGCCCGAAAGCTTCCCGGCCGTCGCCTGCAGCAGCGAGTCGACCCAGCGACGCAACTGCTCGGGCGGCTGCGGACCCTGAAAGCTGGCCAGCGGCTGCCCGCCGGCCAACGCCACCACCGTGGGCACCGCCTCGATGCCGAACATCTGCGCCACCCGGGGCACCACGTCGACATTCACGGTGGCCAACGACCACTTGCCGTTGTCGTCGGCAGCCAGCGCGGCAAGAGCCTCGCCGAGTTGCACCGAGGAGTCGCTGCGCGGCGACCAGAGCAATACGACAACCGGCATCTGGCCGGATTGGACCAGCACCTCGGCTTCGAAATTTGCCTCGGTGACCTCGACACCGCCGCTGGGTGCGCTCGCACCGTCAGCGGGCTGCTGGGCCCGTTGCTTGAGGCCGGACAGGTCGACTGCACCGGCCAGAGCCGGGCTCATCTGGGGGCGTGGACGCGTCACGTTCCCAAGTCTGTCACGTCGGCGACGACGCCGAATCGAGTGGCTGGCCAGAAGCCGAATCAGCCGTCCGGGCGTCCAATTTGGCCGTCCGATCAGCCCATATGAGGAAAATCACACTTCCGAGCGGCACGATGCTGCCCAGCAACGCGAGCAACCATGTGGTCGGGCGCCACTTGTAGGCGATCCCCGCCAAGACAGCGGCGATCACGAACGTGATGAACACCAGCCCATGGGCCATGCCGAACACCTTGACCCCGATCTCGGTGCGCGGGCTGCCCAGGTACTTGAAGTACATCCCGACCAGCAGTCCAACCCAGGTCACCGCTTCGGCCAGCGCCACCAACCGGAACCGTCCGGCCGTGCTGCGGATGTCAAAAGTGCTCGTCATGCCGCCATTGTGCCGCAGCGGCACACCAGCTACTACGCGGCGTCGTTGGCCTGGTGTGCCGCCGGCACGGCTACCCGGCGCGCAGGATCAGTGCGTCGCCCTGGCCGCCGGCACCGCAGAGTGCTGCAACGGCATAGCCCGACCCGCGCCGGGACAGCTCCAGCGCCGCGTGCAGCGTGATGCGCGCCCCCGACATGCCGATCGGGTGGCCGACCGCGATCGCGCCGCCGTTGCGGTTGACCCGCTCGGCGTCCACGCCCAGCTCCCGGGTCGAGGCGAGCGCGACGGCGGAGAACGCCTCGTTGATCTCGATCACATCGAGCTGGTCCAAGGTGATGCCCTCCCGGGCGACGGCCTTCTTGATCGCGTTGGCCGGCTGGGACTGCAGCGTGGAATCCGGGCCTGCGACCACACCGTGGGCACCGATCTCGCACAGCCACGTCAAGCCGAGTTCCTGTGCCTTCGCCTTGTTCATCACCACGACAGCGCAACCGCCATCGGAGAACTGCGACGCCGAACCGGCGGTGATGGTGCCGTCCTTGCGGAAAGCGGGCCGCAGCCCGGATAGCGACTCGGCCGTGGTGTTGGCCCGGATGCCCTCGTCGGAGTTGAACTCGATCGGGTCGCCCTTGCGCTGCGGAATCTCGACCGGCACCACCTCGTCGGCGAATACACCGTCCTTCCAGGCCGCCGCGGCCTTCTGATGCGAGGTGGCGGCGAATTCGTCCTGCTCTTGGCGGGTGAACTTGTCGGCGTCATTGCGCTGCTCGGTCAGCGCTCCCATCGGCTGGTCGGTGAAGATGTCGTGCAGGCCGTCGTAGGCCAGGTGATCGAGCATCGTGACGTCGCCGTACTTGTAGCCCTCCCTGCTGTTGATCAGCAGGTGCGGTGCCTTGGTCATCGACTCCTGGCCACCGGCGACGACGACGTCGAACTCACCGGCCCGGATCAGCTGGTCGGCCAGGGCGATGGAGTCGATCCCCGACAGGCACATCTTGTTGATGCTCAACGCGGGCACGTCCCACCCGATCCCGGCGGCGACGGCCGACTGGCGGGCCGGCATCTGTCCGGCGCCCGCGGTCAGCACCTGGCCCATGATCACGTATTCGACCAGCGACGCCGGCACTCCGGCCTTCTCCAGGGCCCCCTTGATCGCGATCGCGCCCAGATCACTGCCAGAAAAGTCTTTGAGTGAACCCATCAGCTTGCCGATGGGAGTGCGTGCCCCAGCAACGATCACCGACGTCGTCATACCTACCTCCAAGAGCGTTTCGAGCCGCCCCGATGCGGCTATCCACGGATCCCCCAGTGTTGAATCCGATGTGGTTAGGTTACCTTTGCGTTATGACTGCTGAGCAAGTTGACGCCCGTCCAGTCCTGGCCAGTTCGCTCGTCACCGCCGTCGACCATGTCGGCATCGCGGTGCCGGATCTCGATGCGGCGATCCAGTGGTACCACGAGCACCTCGGCATGATTCTGGTGCACGAGGAGATCAACACCGATCAGGGCATTCGCGAGGCCATGCTGTCGTTGAAGAACGCGACGGCCGACTGCGCCCAGATCCAGCTCATGGCCCCGCTCGACGAGACGTCGACCATCGCCAAGTTCATCGACAAGCGCGGCCCCGGCATCCAGCAGATGGCCTATCGGGTCAGTGATCTGGACGCCATCTCCGAGCAGCTGCGCGACCAAGGCGTTCGGTTGATCTACGACGCACCGCGCCGCGGAACCGCGAACTCGCGGATCAACTTCATTCACCCGAAGGATGCCGGCGGCGTTCTGGTGGAACTCGTCGAACCGGCCGCATCTCACTAGGTCACACGCGATCGGATTGCCTGGCGGCGGTCCTACGACCACTTCCGGGTCGGACCGCGGTTGGCGCGGTTGGCCCAGCACGCGGTGTGCCAGTGCCGCCTATCCTCGAGCGCGGCCTGCCCGGCCATCCCTTCTTCGGCCCCTTCACCGGCCCGCCATACCGCCACATGCGCGATGCCCGGACGAATTTCGTGATCGCAGCCGGGGCACCGGTAGATCTTGACTGCGCGCCTCGCCGGTATCGATCGCACCTCGTAGTCGAATCCGTCGGCACCCGGCTCGATGCGGCGCTGCAGGGGAAGTGGCGGAAAACCGCTGTCCTTACGGCGACTTGGCCGGCGCCGAGGCATCAGAAGAGCCGGAACTCGTCGCTGTCCATCCCGCGCATGACATCGTAATCCAAAGTGAGACAACGAATCCCGCGATCAGCGGCCAGCGTCCGGGCCTGCGGCTTGATCTGCTGGGCGGCGAACACCCCACTGACGGGCGCCAGCAGGCTGTCCCGGTTGAGTAGCTCAAGGTAACGCGTCAGCTGCTCGACGCCGTCGATCTCACCGCGGCGCTTGATCTCCACCGCCACCGTGCGGCCCTCGTTGTCTCGGCACAGAATGTCGACCGGGCCGATGGCAGTCATGAACTCCCGGCGGACCAGGGTGTAGCCGTCGCCGAGGAGCTCGATGTGCTCGGCGAGCAGCTTCTGTAGATGGGCTTCGACCCCGTCCTTCACCAAACCCGGATCGATCCCGAGCTCGTGGCTGGAGTCGTGCTCAATGCTTTCGATCGTGATCCGCAGCTGCTCACCGGCCTTGTTCTCCACCACCCACACCGACAAAGACTCGCCCTTCGCCTCCTCGGTCAGCCAGCAGGGCGGGCTCATCCAGTTCAGCGGCTTGTACGCACGGTCGTCGGCGTGGATGCTGACCGAGCCGTCGGCCTTGATCAGCAGCAGCCGGCGAGCCGAGGGCAAGTGGGCGGTGAGGCGACCGAGATAGTCGACGGTGCATTGGGCGATCACGAGGCGCACCGCACAAGCTTAGGGGTCTGCGGCTCGCGGCGACTTAGGCTGACACCACCATGACTTCCCATCCGAGCGTCGCGCAGCGGTTGGGCCGGGTTCTGGAACGGGTGACTCGGCAGAGCGGCCGGCTGGCCGGCGCACCCGCATACGGCTCGCTGATCCTGGGCAGGGTCAGCGAAAGCCCCGCGCGCCGCCGAATCCGGATCCAAACGCTGGTCACCGTGTCGCTGTTGACGGTGAACGTCATCGGCATCGTGGTGGCCGCCGTTCTGGTCAGCGTGGCCTATCCGGTGCCCAGCGTGTTCACCGATGTGCCGGCCTGGCTCACCTATATCGTCGCGCCCGCCTACGCCGCCGCCGCGCTCGCATTCGGCAGCTGGTGGATCACCACCCGCACGGTCAACGACCTGCGATGGGCCGCCGAAGGACGGACACCGACCCGCGCCGACCAGCGCAACGCGTTCTTCACTCCGTGGCGCGTCGCGATCGCCCAGCTGTCGCTGTGGGCGGTGGGCACGGTGGCGTTCACGATCCTCTATGGGCTCTTCGACACCGACTTCATCCCCCGGGTCGCGCTCGTCACGGGTTTCTCGGGTGTTCTCGTCTCGACGGGCGCCTATCTGGCCACCGAGTTCGCGCTGCGCCCGGTGGCGGCGCTGGCCCTGGCAGCGGGGCCGCCACCGCACCGGTTTGCGCCCGGGATCATGGGCCGCACGCTGACGGTCTGGATGCTGGGCTCTGGCGTGCCGGTGATCGGCATCGGTCTGAGTGCCCTGATTTCGCTGGTCTTGGACAATATGACCAAGACGCAACTGGAAGTCGCGATCGTGATCACCTCGGTCGTCACTCTGGTCTTCGGCTTCGCCCTGATGTGGATTCTGGCCTGGCTCATCGCAACTCCGGTGCGGGTGGTGCGCTCAGCCCTCAAACGCGTCGAGGACGGTGATCTCAACGCCAGCACAGTGGTCTTCGACGGCACTGAACTCGGGGAACTGCAACGAGGTTTCAACTCGATGGTGGCCGGGCTACGGGAACGCGAACGGGTGCGCGACCTGTTCGGCCGCCATGTCGGCCGCGAGGTCGCCGCGGCCGCCGAGCTGCAGCGACCCCAGCTCGGGGGCGAAGAACGCCATGTCGCAGTGCTTTTCGTCGACATCGTCGGATCGACGCAGCTGGTCGGCAGCCTGCCCCCCATCGAGGTGGTCGAATTGCTGAACCGGTTCTTCGCCGTGATCGTCGAGGAGGTCAACCGGCATCGCGGGCTGCTGAACAAGTTCGAAGGCGATGCGACGTTGGCGGTGTTCGGCGCCCCCGTCACGCTGGACAACCCCGAAGACGACGCGCTGGCCGCGGCCCGTACGATCATGGCGCGGCTCGAGCGGGAGGTACCCGAGTGCCCCGCTGGTCTTGGGGTGGCGGCCGGTCAGGTGGTGGCCGGCAATGTGGGGGCAAATGAGCGATTCGAGTACACGGTGATCGGTGGTCCGGTCAACGTAGCCGCACGTCTATCAGAGCTGGCCAAGTTCACCGAGAGTCGCCTGCTGGTGACGGCGTCGACGGTCGAGTGCGCCGGCGAGCAGGAGCGTGCCCACTGGGTCCTCGGTGACTCGGTGACGTTGCGGGGCTACGAAGAGCCGACCCGGTTGGCCGTGCCTGCGTGATGTTCGAGGAAGCAACGCCACTACTGCCTCCGGTGCCTTCCGTTCCTGCAGTGCCACCAGCCGCGACCGGAACCGAGGCCATCGTCGAGGCGCTCGGCACACCAAGGGTGCGCGGCTGGATTCACTTGTCGTCGGCCGTAGTCGCCATCATCGCCAGTGCGGCCCTGGTGCGAGCGGCCTTCGCCGCGGCGTCGCCGAACGCGGCATGGGTGACAACGATTTACACGACGACCATTGTCGCGATGTTCGGGGTGAGTGCGACATATCACCTCGTACGGTGGCGCTCGCCGCGAGCGCGGAAGTGGATGAAGCGCGCCGACCACTCGATGATCTTCGTCTTCATCGTCGGGACCTACTTCCCGATCGCCGTCCTGGCGATGCCGCCGCAGACCGCCACCCGGGTGCTGACGATCGTGTGTGTCGGTGGGGCAGCGGGCATTGCGCTCAAGATGATGTGGCCCTCGGCGCCGCGGTGGATCGGCATACCGCTGTATTTGATGCTCGGTTACGCCGCGATCGGGTTCGCCCGAGTGCTTCTCGACGGCGCCGGATTGACAGTCGTCGGCCTCCTCATCGCAGGCGGGGTGCTGTACAACATCGGCGCTGTGCTCTACGGGCTGCGCTGGCCCAATCCGTGGCCCGCGTCTTTCGGCTATCACGAGTTTTTTCATGCGTTCACCGCCGCTGCCGCGACATGCCACTACGTTGCGATCTGGCTCATCGTCGCGGGCCTGGCATTGTCCTGATCTCTGGGGCCACCTGACCTTCTGGTCAATCGACTCATCGGCAGTCGAAATGACTGCTATACACCCGTACAGGGTGCGACAGGACCGCGATGCCGCTCCGGGTTTCCGCTCAACGGGTCTCTCCGCGCGCCGACAGCGATGTCCGTTTTCCGCCAGTGGTGTCGGTGTGCGCGTGTAAGCCTGATGGTGTGCACGACGATTTTGACCGCTGCTACCGGGCCGTCCAATCCAAGGACGCCCGGTTCGACGGTTGGTTTGTCACGGCGGTCCTGACCACGGGTATCTATTGCCGGCCCAGTTGCCCGGCGCGGCCGCCTTACGCCCGCAATCTGCGTTTCTACGCCACCTCGGCCGCCGCTCAGGCAGCCGGCTTCCGTGCGTGCAAACGATGCAGACCCGATGCGTCGCCGGGCTCTCCGGCGTGGAACGTGCGGGGCGACGTCGTCGCGCGCGCAATGCGCCTCATCGGCGACGGCGTCGTCGACCGGGAGGGCGTCGCGGGCCTGTCGGTGCGGCTCGGATACACGGCACGCCAGTTGCAGCGCATCCTGCAGTCCGAGGTGGGCGCGAATCCGCTGGCGCTGGCGCGGGCCCAACGCGCGCAGGCCGCCCGCGTGCTCATCGAGACGACCGAGTTGCCGTTCGCCGACGTGGCCTTCGCGGCGGGGTTCGCGAGTATCCGGCAGTTCAACGACACCGTCCGCACCGTCTCCGATCTCACCCCTACCGAGTTACGGCGGCGCTCACGCGCACGCCCGGAGTCGACGCCCGCGGGGCCCGGACCGTTGACACTGCGGCTTCCGGTGCGTACCCCGTTCGCGTTCGAGGGACTGTTCGGCCATCTGGCGGCCAGCGCCGTGCCGGGCGTCGAAGAATTCCGCGAAGGCGCATTTCGGCGGACGCTGCGGTTACCGCACGGGAATGCGGTGGTGGGCCTGACTCCGCACGATGACCACGTCCAGTGCCGGCTGTTTCTCGAGGATCTGCGGGATCTGACCAGCGCCATCGCGCGGTGCCGGCGGCTGCTCGATCTCGATGCGGATCCGGAGGCGGTCGTCGACGCCCTGTCCGCCGATTCGGATCTCGCGGCGCTGGTTCGCAAAGCGCCCGGGCAACGGATCCCGGGCACGGTGGACGAGGCCGAACTCGCGCTGCGGGTGGTGCTCGGTCAGCAGGTGTCACTCAAGGCCGCACGCACTCATGCGGGCCGGCTGGTCGCCGCCTACGGCACTGCAGTGACCGATCCGCACGGCGGTCTGACGCACACCTTCCCGAGCACCGCCCAGCTGGCCGATATCGACCCGGCCCATCTGGCCATGCCGGCATCCCGCCGTCGGTCGGTTTCCGCGCTGATCGCGGCCCTGAGCAGTGGCGAGCTGACACTGAACCCCGGGTGTGACTGGGATCAGGCACGGCAGCAGCTGCTGGCGCTGCCCGGAATCGGGCCGTGGACGGCCGAGGTCGTGGCGATGCGAGGGCTCGGCGATCCCGATGCCTTCCCGGCCGGCGATCTCGGCGTGCGGCTCGCGGTCGAACAACTCGACCTGGAGAGCGATGTACGGGCGCTGACCGCACACAGTGCACGCTGGCGACCATGGCGGTCGTACGCGGTGCAGCATCTTTGGACGAGCCTGGACCACTCGGTAAATCACTGGCCACCGAAGGAGACGATGGGATGACAACAATGCGGTACCGAATCATCGACAGCCCGGTAGGGCCGCTCACGCTGGCGGGCACGGGATCGACACTGCGGCATCTGCGGATGGTGGACCAGACGCACGAACCGGATCGTTCCGACTGGGCGGAGTCCGACAACAAAATATTCGCCGGCGCGGTCGAGCAGCTGGCAGCCTATTTCACCGGCGACCTGACCGAATTCGAGCTCGAGCTGGATCTCGGTGGGACCGAATTCCAGCGGAAAGTGTGGGCGGCCCTTCGCACAATTCCTTATGGCGAGACGCGATCGTACGGTGAAATCGCGATGCAAATCGGATCGCCGGGTGCATCGCGAGCGGTTGGATTGGCCAATGGCCGCAACCCGATCGGAATTATCGTGCCCTGCCATCGTGTTATCGGCGCAAGTGGCGGATTGACAGGATATGGCGGCGGAATTGATCGAAAGCGCGCACTCTTGGCACTCGAGAAAAGCCGCATGCCGGCCGATCTCTCGCTATTCGATTGACATTGGATATACAAATGCCTGTGCCCCCTAATCGGAATTAGGGGGCACAGGACTTAAATTGTGTTCGGCGGTGTCCTACTTTTCCACCCGGAGGGGTAGTATCATCGGCGCTGGTAGGCTTAGCTTCCGGGTTCGGGATGGGTCCGGGCGTTT
>NZ_NPKT01000022.1 GCF_008329565.1 Mycolicibacterium sp. P1-5 | reverse complement strand
CCCTCGACCAAACGAGGCAGAATTCGAATCAGAACAATCTGAAACCAAACAAAAGACACCAAACAAACTGGCATCAAAAAACCACACCCCAACACGGGGATATCAGAGCATGGCAAAAAACAACAACAAACAAAAACCACCAAACACACTATTGAGTTCTCAAACAACACGTCCGCGCTGACACCCGCCAGCAGGCAACCCTGCCATCTTACTCGATGTTGTTGGCGTCGTCAACTTGCCACTGCCGTCCCATTTCTGGGTTCGGCGCGGCTGGCCGACTGCCTACATTACACGCGTTCTATCTCAGCTCCAAGTCGCGCCAGGTTTTCCACGAACAACGGGTAACCACGGTCAATGTGGAACACGTCGTGAACCTCGGTTTCGCCGTCGGCCACCAGCCCGGCCAGCACCAAGCCCGCGCCGGCGCGGATGTCCGAGCACCACACCGGTGCACTCGACAGCTGCGGGATTCCGCGCACCACCGCGTGGTGGCCGTCCGTTCGGGCGTCGGCGCCGAGCCGGATCATCTCCTCGACGAACCGGAACCTCGCCTCGAAAACGTTCTCGGTGATCATCGACGTTCCGTCTGCGATCGATGCCAGCGCGATCGCCATCGGCTGCAGGTCCGTCGGAAACCCCGGGAACGGCAGCGTCGCCATGTTGCCGGCCTTCGGACGCTCGTACTGCACCACCCTGAAGCCGTTGTCGTGCTGGGTGACGGTCGCGCCGGCGTCGTGAAGTTTGTGCAGCACCAGCTGCAGGTGAGCCGGGTCTACACCGGTGACCGCGATGTCACCTCGGGTCATCGCCGCAGCGATCCCCCACGTCGCGGCAACGATCCGGTCCCCGATCACCCGGTGTTGGGTGGGATGCAGCCGCGGGACGCCGGTGATCGTCAACGTCGATGTTCCGGCGCCTTCGATCTCTGCGCCCATCTGGCAGAGCATCTCGCACAGATCGACGACATCGGGTTCGCGCGCCGCGTTGTGGATAGTGGTGACACCCTCGGCGAGAACCGCCGCCATCAAAATGTTCTCGGTCGCTCCCACCGACGGGAACTCCAGCTGGATCTCCGCGCCGTGCAGCCGCTCGGCGCTGGCCACCACGCAGCCGTGCTCGATCGTGCAGTCGGCACCGAGCTGGCGCAGGCCGGCCTGATGCATGTCGAGAGGGCGCGATCCGATTGCGTCGCCACCCGGCAGCGCGACCCGGGCGCGCTTGAGGCGTCCGACCAGCGGACCGAGCACGCACACGGACGCGCGGAACTGGCGCACCGCGGCGAAGTCGGCTTCGAACTTCGGCTCATCGGGTGAGGTGATGCGCACGATCGAACCGTCGAGTTCCACGTTGGCGCCGAGGCCGCGAAGGACCTCCGCCATCAGCGGTACATCAAGAATGTCGGGGCAATTCGTGATCGTCGTGGTGCCCTCGGCCAGCAGGCTCGCGGCCATCAGCTTCAGAACGCTGTTCTTGGCACCTCCGACGGCGACTTCACCGGACAACCGGTTGCCGCCGGTCACCAAAAATCGCTCGCCCACGGGGAAGAGTTTAGTGGAGGCAACGCCCTGCACCGCGCCACCCGGCCGGTACGGTTTTACTCATGGCAGTCCATTTGACCCGCATTTATACCCGTACCGGCGATGACGGTACGTCGGGACTGAGTGATTTCTCACGGGTCGAGAAGACCGACCCGCGCCTGGTCGCCTACGCCGACTGCGACGAGGCGAACGCCGCGCTCGGAGTGGCCGTCGCACTGGGCAAGCCCGACGACGAGCTGCGCAAAGTGCTGGTGCAGATTCAGAACGACCTGTTCGACGCGGGCGCCGACCTGTCCACCCCGATCGCCGAAAACCCCGAGTACCCGCCGCTGCGGATCAGCGCGCCATACGTGGAGCGGCTCGAGGCGTGGTGCGATCAGTACAACGAAGACCTGCCTGCCCTGAATTCGTTCATCCTGCCGGGCGGTACCGCGCTGTCCGCCCTGCTCCACGTGGCTCGGACCGTGACCCGACGGGCCGAGCGGTCGGCGTGGGTTGCTGTGAAGGCCTACCCCGACACCGTCAGCCCGCTGCCGGCGCGCTACCTCAACCGGCTGTCAGATCTGCTGTTCATCCTGTCGCGGGTGGCCAACGCGGGAGGCGACGTGCTGTGGCAGCCCGGCGGCGGGAAAGCCGAAGGGCCGGCGAATAAATAGCTCAGGCGGTGCGGCGCCGCGCCCGCGGCGACGGACTGGACTCGACCCAGGACAGGAACGCTGTCAGCGCCCCGCGGTCCAGCGCCATCTCATATCCGCGCCAGCGGTCGACGGTGGTGTCGTGCAGTTCGAGCACGATGATGGCGTCGGACATGATGTCGAACTCGTCGCCGCGCGGGCCGCGTCGCGAAATGACCACCAGCCCACGCCGGCTCAGCCGGCGATCCGGCCACCAGCGCAGGCTGGACAACCGATAGAACCTGGCTTCATCACCGCGATACCGGATGACCCCGTGCCGCCAGCCATGGCCGCCGACTGCCGGGATGTCGCGCAGGATCGCCGCGGTACCACCCTGCCGGAGCTTCCACAACCGGTAGGTCAGCGCGACGACGACAAGTATCAGCACGCTGACAAGCGCGACCATGAAGATCATCGGCGCGCTCATCAGTCGCTGGCTCTCGGCTAGTCGATTTGGCCTAGGGCGCGCAGGCGCGCCCGTCCCCGGGCAGCGGTCTGCGGATCGTCGGACTCCGCATCGGATTTCGCCGTGTCCGCGTTGATCTCCGATTCGAACTCGGCAGACTCCGCGAGGATTGTCACACCATCCTCGGTGACCGACAGAAAACCGCCATCGACGGCGATGCGCAGATCGTCCTCGCCCTCCCGCTCGACGCGCACCATCGCGTCGTCGACCAGTTGCGCGACGAGGGGGATGTGCCGGGGCAGGATGCCGATCTCGCCCGACGTGGTGCGGGTGAAGACGAACGTCGCCTTACCCGACCAGATCTTGCGCTCGACGGCGACGATGTCGACGTCCAATTCGGCCATCTCACATCACCTTTCGCATATGGGGTCGGGCTCAACCCATTGGTTCTTCGCGCAAGCCCTCATCACAGCTTGGCGCCGAGGCTTTCGGCCTTCTTCGCCAGGTCCTCCAGACCGCCGATGAGGAAGAACGCCTGCTCGGGCAGGTGGTCGAACTCGCCCTTGGCCAGCTTGTCGAAGGCCTCGATGGTCTCCTTGAGCGGCACGGTCGAGCCGGGCTGACCGGTGAACTGCTCGGCCGCCATCATGTTCTGGCTCAGGAAGCGCTCGATCTTGCGGGCGCGGTACACCAGGACCTTGTCCTCTTCGGAGAGCTCGTCGATACCGAGGATCGCGATGATGTCCTGAAGATCCTTGTAGCGCTGCAGGATCCGGATGACTTCCTGCGCGACCCGGTAGTGCTCGTCGCCGACCACGCTCGGGTGCAGGATCGTCGAGGACGACGCCAGCGGATCCACCGCGGGGAAGATGCCCTTCGAGAACACCGCACGGGAGAGCTCGGTCGTCGCGTCCAAGTGCGCGAACGTGGTGGCCGGCGCCGGGTCGGTGTAGTCGTCGGCGGGCACGTACACGGCCTGCATCGAGGTGATCGAACGACCACGGGTCGAGGTGATGCGCTCCTGCAGCTCGCCCATCTCGTCGGCAAGCGTCGGCTGGTAACCCACCGCCGACGGCATGCGGCCCAGCAGGGTCGACACTTCGGAACCGGCCTGGGTGAACCGGAAGATGTTGTCGATGAACAGAAGAACGTCCTGGCCCTGCTCGTCGCGGAAGAACTCCGCCATAGTCAGCGCCGACAGCGCCACCCGCATACGGGTGCCTGGCGGCTCGTCCATCTGACCGAACACCAGCGCGGTGTCCTTGAGCACGTTGGCGTCCGCGAGCTCGACCCAGAGGTCGTTGCCCTCACGGGTGCGCTCACCCACACCGGCGAACACCGACGTGCCACCGAAGTTGCGGGCGATGCGGTTGATCATCTCCTGGATCAGCACCGTCTTGCCCACGCCGGCACCGCCGAACAGGGCGATCTTGCCGCCGCGCACGTACGGCGTCAGCAGGTCGACAACCTTGAGGCCGGTCTCCAGCATCTCGGTGCGGGGCTCGAGGTCGGCGAAGGGCGGCGGCTTGCGGTGGATCGACCAGTGCTCGAAGTCCTTGCCGTAACCGGGATCATCGAGGCAGTCGCCCAGCGCGTTGAACACGTGGCCCTTGACGCCGTCGCCCACGGGCACGGAGATCGAGGCGCCGGTGTCGGAGACCTCGACGCCACGGACCAGGCCGTCGGTGGGCTGCATGGAGATGCAGCGCACCAGGTTATCGCCCAGGTGCTGGGCGACTTCCAGCGTCAGGGTCTTGGCCAGCGCGCCGAAGGTGATTTCGGCGTGTAGCGCGTTGAAGAGATCGGGCACCGAGCCGCGTGGGAACTCAACGTCCACCACGGGGCCGGTGATGCGGACGACGCGTCCGGCGGTCTTGGTCTCTACGGCAGCAGTCATTCTCTCTTCGCTTCCTGAAATAGGGCCTATGTAGTTAATCGGGCTAGCGTGCGTCGGCCAGCGCATTGGCGCCGCCGACGATTTCGCTGATTTCCTGAGTGATCTGCGCCTGGCGTTCGCGGTTGGCCGCCAGCGTGAGTGCCTTGATCAAATCGTCGGCGTTGTCGGTCGCCGACTTCATGGCGCGTCGGCGGGATGCCGACTCCGACGCTGCCGCCTCGAGTAGCGCCGCGTATACACGGGTCGCTATATAGCGCGGCAGCAGTGAGTCGAACAATTCCTCGGCGTTGGGCTCGAACGAGAACAGCGTCTGCGGGCCGGAATCCTCTTCACCGACGTACTCGACCACCATCGGGGCGATCCGCAGCGCCGCAGCCGTCTGCGACAGCATCGACCTGAACTCCGTTGACACGATGTGCAGCTCGTCGACGCCCAGAATGCCGTCGGCACCGGCGTCGTCACCCTCGTCGTCGACACCGGACATGAACGCCGTCACCAGGGTGTCGGCGATCTCCTTGGCGTTCTCGTATTCGGGACGCTCAGAGAAGCCGGTCCACGACTCGACCACCTCGCGCTGACGGAAGCTGTAGTAGCCCAGCGCTTTCCGGCCGACGACGTAGAGCACCGGATCCTTACCCTCTTCTCGCAGCAGCGAGAAGAGTTCCTCGGCCCGGCGCAACACGTTGGCGTTGTAACCACCGCACAGACCACGGTCCGACGAGACGACCAGCACGCCGGCCCGTCTGGGGTTCTCCCGCGCGACGAGCAGCGGGTGATCCAGTGCGCTGGCGCCCGCCAGCTCGGTGAGCATGCTGGTGATCTGGCTGGAGTAGGGCCGAGCCGCATCGACACGCGCCTGCGCCTTGGCGATCCGCGACGTGGCGATCAGCTCCTGCGCCTTCGTGATCTTCTTGATCGACGAGGCGGAGCGGATACGTCCGCGTAGTTCGCGAAGTGTGGCTGCCATTGGTTACCTAGTTCTTCTTGGGAGCCGGCTTACGGACCTTGACGGATTCCTTCTCCACGTCATCGGGGTCCATTGCCTCGGCCTGGTGCTCGTCGGCGACCACCGAACTGCCGTCGGTGGCGGCGAAGCCCTTCTTGAACTCGTTGATGACCGAGACCAGCTTTTCCTCGGCCTCCTCGGAGAGCTTCTTGGATTCCTTGATGCCGGTGAGGATTTCGGAATGGCTGGCCTTGACGTGCTCCAGGAACTCCGACTCGAAGCGCGAAACATCCTCGGCAGGAACCGAATCCAGGTGACCTTGGGTGCCGAGGAAGATCGCGACGACCTGGTCCTCGACGGGCATCGGGCTGTACTGAGCCTGCTTGAGCAGTTCGACCAGGCGCACACCGCGGTCCAGCTGCGCCTTGGACGCGGCGTCCAGGTCGGAGGCGAAGGCCGCGAAGGCTTCCAGCTCGCGGTACTGCGACAGGTCCAGACGCAGCGAGCCCGCAACCTCTTTCATAGCCTTGATCTGGGCGGCACCGCCGACGCGAGACACCGACACACCGACGTTCACCGCCGGGCGCACACCCTGGTTGAACAGATCGGACTCCAGGAAGCACTGGCCGTCGGTGATCGAGATGACGTTGGTCGGGATGAACGCCGAGATGTCGTTGGCCTTGGTCTCGATGATCGGCAGACCGGTCATCGAACCGCCACCGAGCTCGTCGGAGAGCTTCGCGCAACGCTCCAGCAGACGAGAATGCAGGTAGAAGACGTCGCCGGGGAAGGCCTCACGGCCCGGCGGGCGGCGCAGCAGCAGCGAGATCGCGCGGTAGGCGTCGGCCTGCTTGGACAGATCGTCGAACACGATCAGCACGTGCTTGCCGTTGTACATCCAGTGCTGGCCGATGGTCGAACCCGTATAGGGCGCAAGCCATTTGAAGCCGGCGGCGTCGGAAGCCGGGGCCGCGACGATGGTGGTGTACTCCATCGCGCCGCCGTCTTCGAGGGCCCGCTTCACCGACGCGATCGTGGTGCCCTTCTGGCCGATCGCGACGTACACACAGCGCACCTGCTGATCGGGATCACCGGTCTCCCAGGCTCCCCGCTGGTTGAGGATGGTGTCGACGCAGACGGCGGTCTTGCCTGTCTTGCGGTCACCGATGATCAGCTGGCGCTGACCGCGGCCGATCGGGGTCATCGCGTCGATGGCCTTGATGCCGGTCTGCAGCGGCTCGCTGACACCCTGGCGCTGCACCACCGAAGGGGCCTGCAGTTCGAGCTCACGACGCCCTTCGGCCTCGATGTCGCCCTGACCGTCGATCGGCTGGCCCAACGGGTTGATCACGCGGCCGAGGAAGGCGTCACCGACGGGCACCGAGAGCACCTCGCCGGTCCGCTTGACCTGCTGACCTTCGGCGATCTTCTCGAAGTCGCCGAGGATGACCGCACCGACGCTGTGCTCGTCGAGGTTCAGCGCGACGCCGAGTACACCGCCGGGAAACTCCAGCAACTCCTGGGTCATCACCGAGGGCAGACCCTCGACGTGGGCGATGCCGTCGCCGGCGTCGATCACGGTGCCGATCTCCTCGCGCTCGGACTCCGCCTCGAAACTCGAGACGTACTCCTGGACGGCGCCCTGGATGTCGTCAGCCGAGATTGTCAACTCTGCCATGGCTTTTCGTCTTCCTGCCTTTGTTTGGGTCTTGGGTGGTTCTTCGGCGTATTGGCTGGCTTGTTCCGCCGGCTCAATCGGGCAATTTGGTCACAGCTGCGTCGAGCCGTGAGGACAACGTCCCGTCGATCACCTCGTCGCCCACGGCGACCGAAAGGCCGCCCAGCAGTTCGGGATCGACATTCAGCTGTACCGAAACGGGGTGGTTGTAGATCCGGGTCAGCACCTCGGTCAACCGAGTGCGTTGCTCACCGCTGAGCTCGGAGGCCGCGCTCACGTGCGCGACCACCTCACCGCGGCGGGCGACAGCGAGCTGGGCCAAAGACAGGACAGCTTCGTCGGCACGGCTGCCGCGCAGCAGGCGCACGGTCTGCACCAGCAGTGCGGTCGCCGTCGCGTTGGCGGCGGTGCCGTCCCCGAGCACCTTGCGCAGCAGCTCGATCCGGCCGTCGGCCGGTGCGCTGTAATCGCCGAGCAGCGAGGTCAGTCGTGGCTGCTGGTCGAGGACGCGGGTGAAGCGGAAAAGCTGCTCCTCGACGTCGTCGGCCTGGTCGTCGCGCTCGGCGCGGACCAGCAGGGCCAGGCGCGCGATGTGCTCGACAGCGTCGACCAGATCTCCGGTCAGCGACCAGCGCACCGATGCCGCGGTCTCGAGCAGCGTCAAAGCGTTGTCCCCGACCTTGCCGTCCAGCAGCTGGTGAACGAGCCGCTTCTTGGCGTCGACTTCACCGGTGGCCTCGGCCAGATGACGGGCCAGGATCGGTTCACGGATCAGCAGTCCGGCCACAGCCGCCAGATCATCGGCCAGGGTGGCCAACGCGTCGGCGGACTCATCCGAGGACACCTCGTCGAACTTCTCCACCACCGCCGCCTGGGCGGCCCGGCTGGCCGAGCGCAGCTCCGAGCCCGTCTCAGGGGTGAAGGCGGCGGGGGCCATCGAATCCAGGTCATCGAGGAACCGGTCGACGGTGGCCGACTGGGCCTGCGAGTCGGCGACGTGATCGCGGACCAGCTCGCCCGCACGTCGCGCCGACTCACTGCCGAGGTCTTGGCGCAGCTGGCGGATCAGCTGAGCGCGTAGCAGCTGAACCTGTTGTGCACCTTGAACTTTGATTCGCTCTACCTCGACGTCGGCCTGCGCACGCAGCTGCTCGGTGATGCCCTCGGCATCGGTCCGCGCCTCTTCGACGATGCGCTTGGCCTCGGCCTTGGCCTCTTCGACCCGCTTGGCGTGATGCTTGTCGGCGTCAGCCAACCGCTGGCCGGCCTTGGCGCTGTCATCGAGCTGCGTGCGGACGGCCTCCTTCTGGTTGGCCATCATGTTCTTCAGCGGCGGCACCACGTACCGCCAGATGATCGCGATGATGACCGCGAAGCCGATGAGCTGTCCGATGAAGGTTGACATGTCCTACCGTCCCGGCGCCGTAGTCGCCGACTCGCTGGAGGCGGTGTTGTCGAGGCTGACGCCAAGCACGCGGCTGGCCAGCGTGGCCGACAGAGCGTCCACCGACGACCTCAGGTCGCCCGAGATGGCGTCGCTCTGCTGCTTGAGCTGATCTGCCGCCTGCTGCAAGGTGGCCGCGGCCTCCTCGCTGGCGCGACCCCGGTGCTCCTCGAGGATCTTGCGACCCTCGGCTCGGGCCTCGTCGCGGATGCCCGACGCCTCGGTGCGGGCCTCGGCCATCACCTTCTGGAAGTCGGAATCGGCGGCGGCGTCCAGCTCGGTGGCCTTGCGGTTGTCCTCGGTGGTCTTGGCGACCATCTTCTCGCGCTCACCGAGCACCTTCTGGACCGGCGGCACGACGAACTTGCCGATCACGCCGAGCACGATCAGGAAGATCGCGAGTACGAAGAAGAAGGTGCCGTTGGGGACGAGGAAGTTCGATGTTCCGCCTTCCTCGGCCGCCAACAGGGTGACGCTGTGCTCCCCCATGCCGACTAGGAAGCGCCGGGCGTGGCGAACACGAACAGGGCCATGAACGCCAGGTTGATGAAGTACGCCGCCTCCACCAGACCGACAGTGATGAAGAACGGGGTGAAGAGCCGGCCCTGGGCCTCAGGCTGCCGGGCGATACCCGAGATCAGGGCGTTACCGGCGATGCCGTCGCCGATACCGGCGCCGATGGCGCCGCCGCCCAGGATGAGCCCGCCGCCGATAAGGGCGCCCATGACGATTTGGGGGTCTGCTGCCATTCTCTATCCTCCTTGATTGCTGGTAGGACACCTACCAGGCTGTGGGTGGTTCGGGGGTCGAACACGTCTATCAGTGGTGGTCTTCTTCCAGTTCCATCGACTGGCTGAAGTACAGGATCGTCAGTAGCGCGAAAATGAACGCCTGGATCAGGCCGACGAACAGGTCGAAGGTCTTCCAGATCGCGTTGGGTGCCCACATGATGTACGGCGGGAACATCGCGATCAGCGCGACCATGATGCCGCCGGCGAAGATGTTGCCGAAAAGTCGGAGCGACAACGAGATCGGCTTGGCCAATTCCTCGACGAGGTTGATCGGGGCGAGGAACGCGACGTGGCCCTTCAGCAGCTTGACCGGATGGCCGAGCAGGCCGCGGCGCCAGATGCCGGCGGCGTGATAGCAGAAGAAGACGAACAGCGCGAGCGCCAGCACGAAGTTGATGTCGGCCGCAGGCGGCTTGAGCAGTTCGTGCGTGCCACCGTCGGCGGTGCTGTACTGCACCGGCAGCACCGAGATCCAGTTGGCGATCAAGATGAAGATGAACAGCGCCACCGCCAGCGGCAGCACGAACGGGGCGATCTTCATGCCGATCGCGGATTCGATCTGGCCGCGCATCTGAGTGGTCAGCGTCTCCCACAGCAACTGCACCCCGCTGGGGACGCCGGTCGAGGTGACCTTGGCCCGCAGCACGAACGCCAGCGCGATCACGATCACGGCGGCGACCGCCGTGGCCAGGATGGTGTCGACGTTGACCGTCATACCCAGCCACTTGGCGGTGTCGTGGTGGCCGACCTCGATGGCGGCCTCGGCGAGGATTCGTTCACTCATCGCGTGGTCAATCCTTCGGTGCTTCGTCAGCGGAGCCCGTGGCCCCGGGAGCTGTCGTGGTGTGGGCCGCGTCGTCTTCGCTACCGGTGCGAATCTTCTTCCACACCGGCAAAGCTGTACTCAAAACCAAGAGAACCTGGAACAACGCCAAGCCGAAGAGAACGCCCAGACCGAGCGGGCGGAAGATGATCGCGATGGCCAGGCCGATCGTCGTGATCACCAACAGCCGCGTCGCGGAGTTCAGCGCCATCTTGCGCTTGAGCGGGTGGTCGCCGGCGGTGATGGACTCCACCGACCGCTGAACCAGAACGGCGTTGACCAAGCCGAGGACCAGGCCGACGCCGAAGAACACCCCGAACAGGACGTACCCCGCCAGCGCGGCCAGGACCACTGCAAGCGCGGTCAGGGCAGCACAGATCGCAAGGAGCCGAACGGGCCGGAAGGCAACGGACGGAAACACCAACGGCGCATCTTGCGCTGGTGTCGTCACAGGTTCACCTCAATCTTGCGTTCTGGGGAGCCGTCGTCGGGTGATTCTTCGTCCTGGCCCGCCGAGCGTATCGGAGGGCGACAGGCGCGCTGGAATCACCCAAGGGGCAGCTCCCTTTGTCGGTCGTAAATCGGCGCCGATCGGATGTGACTCCGCCGGGCCGGGCCGGCAACCCGCGAGGTTCTTCGGGGTTCTGCCAGCACCGTACCACATGGTAGACGGCTAAAAACACGTCTACTACTCGCTGTCGTAAAGTCCCTCGTAATCGTCGTCGCGGCGGCGTAACAACGGGATCAGAGTCACCACGATCGCGACCACGATCGCGGCCAGCATGACGCCTCCGGTGTAGCGGGGGTCGAAGAAAATGGTGGCGGCCGCACCGAACGCGATGATGCCCACCCACAGGTAGATGAGCAGCACCGCACGGCGATGGGAATGCCCGATCTGCAGCAGCCGGTGATGCAGATGCATCTTGTCCGGGCTCAGCGGACTGCGGCCGGCGCGGGTGCGGCGGACGATCGCCAGCAACGTGTCCAGGGCCGGCACCAGCATCACCGCGATCACCAGCAGGAACGGAGAGAGAAGGGCGAAGACGTCGCGTGCGCCGTAGGCGCTCTGCGAGATCGGGCCGGCTGCAGTTGTGGAGGCGGCGGCCAGCATCAGGCCGATGAGCATCGAACCGGAGTCCCCCATGAAGATCTTGGCCCGATAGAAGTTGTGCGGCAGGAACCCCAGACAGGCGCCCGCCAGAACCACCGAGATCACCGCCGGCGGGTAGAACAACACGTCACCGCCATGGTCGCGCAGCAGGCCGACGGAGAAGATGCAGATGGCCAGCGCGGTGATCAGTCCCAGGCCGGCAGCCAGACCGTCGAGGCCGTCGACGAAATTCATCGCGTTCACGATCGACACCGTCAGCGCCAGTGTCAGCAGGATCGAGGACACCTGGTCGAGCACGATCGTGCCGACGCCACCCAGCGGGATGTACAGCACGCTCCACGCCACACCCATCGTGACCAGGACACTGGCCGCGGTGATCTGGCCGGCGAATTTGGTCAGCGCGTCGAGCCCCCAGCGGTCGTCGATCAGCCCGATACCCATGATCAGCCCACCGGCGACCACCACCGCCGGCATGCCCGATGAGTAGATGAAGCCGCGGGTGAGCGCGGGTAGCTGGGAGGCGAGGAAGACGGCGACGACAACGCCGAGGTACATCGCAAGCCCGCCCATGCGAGGCGTCGGCTTGAGGTGAACGTCGCGCTCTCGGGGATAGGCCACCGCGCCAACCCTGGTGGCGAACACCCGCACCCAGCCGGTCGCGAAATAGGTGATGATCGCGGCGGTCAGCCCGACAAGTGCCAACTCGCGCAACGGAACACCGGCGCCACGGTCGGCCAGCGCAAGCGCCACGACCTCAGATCCGCTGCCCATTTCAAAGACCGTAGTGCACCAATCTGTGATCGCTCAGGCGGTCAGCGAGGCGACGTCGGTGGCGAGCACCTCGGCGATGGCCGCCGCGCTGATCGGCCCCTCCCGCAGGATGCGCGGCGTAGATCCGGTGAGGTCGACGATCGTCGAGGCCGCCTGCTCCTGGGACGGCCCGGCATCGAGGTACACCTGCACCAGATCGCCGAGTTGGCGCTGCGCCTCCTCCGACGTCGTCGCCGCCGGACGGCCGGACAGGTTTGCGCTGGATACCGCCATCGGGCCGGTCTCGCGCAGCAGTTCGATCGCCACCGGGTGCAGCGGCATCCGCAGCATCACGGTCCCCCGCGCGTCGCCGAGGTCCCATTGCAGCGAGGGCGCTTGCTGCACAACCAAGCTCAGCGCGCCGGGCCAGAACGCGCGAATCAGTTCGCGGGCGCTGTGCGGGACCGAGTAGACCAGACCGTCGATGGTGTGCCAGGAGCCGACGAGCACACCGACCGGCATGTCGCGGCCACGGCCCTTGGCGGCGAGCAGCGCAGCGACGGCGCCGTTGTCGAAGGCGTCGGCCCCAATGCCGTAAACGGTGTCAGTGGGCATGACAACCAGCCGGCTGCTCTTCACCGCGGCGGCGGCCGCCGCGATCGCATCGGCGCGCTGGCTGGGGTCGGCGCAGTCGAAGACCTGGGTCACGCTGGCTCCTTCATGTTCCGGCACGCCGTCACGAACCGTGGCCGGCCGGCCAGATCGCGATGCGGGGTGATTTCAGTGAAAAGATTTGTGGCGCAGATGGTTTCGATGGTCTGCTGCGATGTGGTGTCGTCATGCTCGACGGCGAACAGGCCGCCCGGTTTGAGCCAGCCGCCGGCGAGCCGCGAGATCGGAGCGATCACAGCCATGCCGTCGTCGCCACCGAACAGGGCGTGTGCCGGATCGTGGTCGGCCACCTCGGGTTCCAAATCTGCCCCGAGCGGGATGTACGGCGGGTTGGATACCACGAGGTCGACGCTACCGCGCAGGTCGCCGAGCAGGCCGGGGACGGTCACGTCGGCCTGCACCAGCTCGACTTTGGTGGATTCGGCGTTGCGGCGCGCGTAGCCCAGGGCGGTGGGGTCGTCGTCAACGGCGATCACCCGCGCCTGCGGCCGATGTGTGGCCAGTGCGATCGCCAGCGCACCGGACCCAGTGCACAGGTCGACGATCACCGGATGGTCGGGCAGCCGTTGCGTCAGCGCCCATTCCAGCAGTGCCTCGGTCTCCGGGCGCGGGATGAACACCCCGGGCCCGACCAGCAGGTCCAGCGGGCCGAACGCCGCCGAGCCGGTCAGGTGTTGCAGCGGGATCCGGCGGCATCGGGCCTCGATGATCTCGTCGTAGCGGCGGAAGAACTCGGCGTCGGGGTCGTCGATGGTGCGGAGTCGGCCGCGGTCGGTGCCGGCCAGATGCGCGGCCAGCAGCTCGGCGTCGACGAGTGCCGAGTCGATACCGGCCCGGGCAAGGGCAGCGGCGGCCACATCGATGGCCTCCCGCAGGCTCATGCCTGTTGGAGCCGCGTCTGCTTGTCCGCCTCGGCCAGGGCGTCCAACAGCGGGTCGAGCTCCCCATCGAGCACCTGGTCGAGGTTGTGCGCCTTGAAATTGATCCGGTGATCGGCGATGCGGTTCTCGGGGAAGTTGTAGGTGCGGATCCGCTCGCTGCGGTCGACGGTGCGGATCTGGCTGGCCCGGTCGGCCGACGCGTCGGCGGACGCCTGCTCCTCGGCCAGCGCCTGCAATCGCGCGGCGAGCACGACCATCGCGCGGGCCTTGTTCTGCAGCTGGGACCGCTCATTCTGGCAGGTGACGACGATGCCGCTGGGCAGGTGGGTGATACGCACGGCCGAGTCGGTGGTGTTGACGCCCTGACCGCCCTTGCCGGAGCTTCGGTATACGTCGATCCGCAGATCGGTTTCGTCGATCTGAACGGTCTCGACGTCTTCGGGCTCGGGATAGACGAGTACGCCGGCGGCCGACGTGTGGACCCGACCCTGCGATTCGGTGACCGGCACGCGCTGCACCCGGTGCACGCCGCCCTCGAACTTCATCCGTGACCACACGCCGTCGGCCGAGTCGCCCTTGCTGCGGATCGACAGCGTCGCGTCTTTGTAACCGCCGAGATCCGACCACGTCTCGTCGAGCATGGTGACGGTCCAGCCGCGGCGCTCGGCGTATCTGATGTACATGCGGGCCAGGTCAGCGGCGAACAACGCCGATTCCTCGCCGCCCTCACCGGATTTCACCTCGAGGACGATGTCGTCGGCGTCGTGCGGATCGCGCGGCGCCAGCAGATCGGTGAGGTGCGCGTCGAGCTCGGCGACCCGAGCTTCCAGGTCGGGCACCTCGGCGGCAAAGGAAGCGTCTTCGGCGGCCAGCTCGCGGGCGGCTTCTAGGTCACCGCGCGCGGTCTCCAACCGGCGGTAGGTGGTGACGATCGGCGCGAGCTGCGCGAAGCGACGGCCGACCCGACGGGCGTTGCCCGCGTCGGCGTGCAACGCGGGATCAGACATCTGGCGCTCGAGGTCAGCGTGCTCGGTCAGCACGGCCTCGACGGTCGCGTGCGTCACTTGCCTCTCCTCTCGTCGACTATGCCCGAAACGCAAACCGACGCCCGGCCTGCGCGCAGAGCAGCAGAGCGGGCGTCGGTAAGGCAGCTACTTGTCGGCCGACTCCTCGGCCGTTTTGCGCTTTCCGTAGCGCTTCTCGAAGCGGGCAACGCGGCCGCCGCTGTCGAGAATCTTCTGCTTGCCGGTGTAGAACGGGTGGCACTGCGAGCACACCTCGACGGTGATGTGACCGCCGTCCTTGGTGCTGCGAGTGGTGAAGGAGTTGCCACAGCCGCAGACCACGGTGGTCTCGGAGTAGGCGGGATGAATCCCTGTTTTCATGGTGTCCTCTGCATTCGATGGTCGCCGGGTCGCCCGATTGTTTTCCTGGCAATTCGAGCGTGAACCGGTACCTGAGGTGGTCGACGGTCCAGTATGCCAGGTAGACCGTCACCTGCCCAAACGCGCGGTTGCCCGGGCCTATTCCTCAGGCGATTTCGTAGCTGCGGCCCCGCGCCGGCCGCGTCCAGGTCACGCCCTTCTGCGGCTTGGTCCCCTGCTTGACCAGGTCGCGCTTGAGCACTTTGTTGGTCGCAGTGGCCGGCAGTTCGTCGGCGATCCAGACGTATCGCGGCCACGACTTGGGCGAAAGGTCGGACTGCTGGGCCAGGAATTCCTCGAGCTCGGCAGGGGTGAGTTCGGCATCGTCGGCGAGCACGATCGCGGCCATCACCTGGTCACCCACGTGCTCGTCGGGCACCGGGTACACGGCCACCTGGCTGACCTGCGGCAATCGCAGAATTATCCGTTCGATGGGTGCGGCCGCCATGTTCTCACCGTCGACGCGCATCCAATCCGCGGTTCGCCCGGCCAGGTAGATCCAGCCGTCGGCGTCGCGGTAGCCGAGGTCGCCGGACCAATACATCCCATGCCGCAGGCGGTCGTCCGTCGCGTTGCCGTCGTTGTAATAACCGCCGAACATGCCGCCGCCGGTGGTGTTGACGATCTCCCCGACCGCCTCGTCCGGGTTGGCCAGCGCACCGCTGGAGTCGAATATCGCCGTCGCGCATTCCTGCCGGGTCTCCGGGTCGTAGATCGCCACCCCGGGATAGCCGCGTCCGACCGAGCCGGGCGGGCAGCCGTCCTCGCGGGTGATGATGACCGCACCCTCAGTGGAGCCGAACCCGTCCCACACCGTGCAGCCGAAGCGGCGGCCGAACTCGGCGATGTCGCGGTCGGCGGCCTCGTTGCCGAACGCGACCCGCAGCGGATTGTCGTGGTCGTCATGACGTTCGGGCGTCGCGAGCACGTAGGCGAGCGGCTTGCCGACATAGTTCATGTAGGTGGCACCGTAGCGACGCAGATCGTCCAGCAGGCCGGACGCCGAGAACGTCGCGGGTGCCATGGCCGCGCCTGCGTTCAGCGCCACCGCCCAACCTGCCATCAGGGCGTTGGAGTGGAACAGCGGCATCGACAGGTAGCAGATATCGTCGGCGGTGAGCTCGAACCGGTCGACCAACGCGACGCCGGCGAACGACACCATCATCTGCGCGACCTGGACCGCCTTGGGTTCGCCGCTGGTGCCCGAGGTGAAGATCAGCATGAACGTGTCGGTTGCGGTGACTTCCCGGTGCGGTCTCAGCTCACCAGCTTGGGCCAGCAGGTCCGACCAATCGTCGGAGTCGACGTCGAACACCCGGACGCCAGGCAGCTCCAGGCCCTCGAGCAACTCCAGATGGGCCGAGTCGGTGAGCAGGATCTGACAGTCCGCCTTGACGATGTCGCGGGCGAGCGCCGCACCGCGGCGGGTGTTGTTCACCCCGCACAGCACGTAGCCGCCCAGCCCCGCCGCCGCCATCGCGGTCAGCATCGCGGGGGTATTGCCCAGCAGCGTCCCGACGTGCAGCGGCCGGACCGGGTCGGCGATCGCGATCAGACCCGCCGCCTGGCGGGCCGCTTCGTCGAGATGTTCGCGCCAGGTCCACACCCGCCCGCCGAACTTCACCGCCGGCGTGGTGTCGTCGAGACGCTCGCGAAGCAGCTGCTGTACGGTCTCGGCCACGGATCTCCCCTCTTTCGTCATAACCGGTAATCCACGGTGCCTTAAGTCACAATAGAAGCGCAGGGTAAACAGAATGACAAACCTGTCTACCGGCATGCGGGACGACCGGCGGGTCCCGGTTTGGAAGGATGTCCGTATCGGGAATGCCGGGTCGCGACGAGGAGGATTACCGAGGTGACTGCCAGCGCCGACGCCGACAGCCGGCAGGGACCGAAGTCCGTCCAGGAGCGACTGGTGGATGCCGCGGAATCCTGCTTGCGCGCCAAGGGCATTCGCGCGACCACGGTCTCTGAGGTGGCCGAGGCTGCCGGGGTGTCCCGCGGTTGGCTGTACCGGCACTATCCCGATAAGGCATCGCTGCTGGGTGCGGCGATCGTGCGGCTTAACGATGCGTTCTGGGCCGAGTCACATCAGGTACTCGACGGGATCGAGGCCTTCGAGGACCAGCTGGCCGTCGGGGTACGGCTGGGCCGCAGCGCCTACGACTCCCCCGGCGCGCTGGTGATGCAGCTGCGGCGCGACGAACCCGAGGAGTTCGCCGCCTGCGCCGGCGCCGGCGTACAGGGCCTGGTGCCCGATCTCGGCAGGTTCTGGCAGCCGTATCTGGAGGCAGCGCGCGAGCGCGGCGAGATTCACGCCGATACCGATCTCGACGAGGCGGCCGAGTGGGTGGCCCGGGTCCAGATCACGCTGGGCACGGTTCCGGGCGAGACGATCGACCCCGATGACCACTCCGCGGTGCTGCGCTTCATGCGGCGCTATGTGCTGCCCGGACTTCGCACGGCAGCCGTGCCAGAGTGATGCCGGTCCCTGAAAGGTATTGCACGCCAAGCGCAATCATGATCTATACGGCGCACCCACTGACCTCCTGACACAATGTCGCACATGGGCACACGCAGCCGCCGGGGGGCGGTCCTGGTTGCAGCTTTGGCCGTTGGGCTCACCGCGTGTGGAGGTTCGACGAGTACATCGGCAAAGACGACGGCCACCACCGCGGCCGTGAGCTCGTCGCCACCCGCCACCGGCGCTCCGCCGACCAACGCACCTACCCGCGGCGTCGCCAACAAGCAGACGTACTCGGTCACCCGGTCGACCGCCGGGGACGCCACCACCGACGGTAAGGGTCGTTGGACTCTGGTCGTCGACACCATCACCGGGGGCGATCCCCGGGTCGCCGGCGCTTTCAACAGTGCGGTGCACGCGTCGGCGGCCGGGCAGCTCGAACCGGTCAAACGCGATGCCGATCCGGACGGCACTTGGACTTTCGAGACGCAGCCGCAAATCTACTTCGGCGGTGCGTCAGTGTCGGAATTGATCAGCGGCCTCTACGTGCACACGCCGTCAGCGCATCCGAGCAGCTTTGTCAGCACGGTGGTGATCGACGCGCGCAACGCTAAGCCGATCACGCTGGGCGATCTGTTCACCGACAAGCAGGCCGGCCTGAACGCGCTCTCGGAGCAGACGAAGGCGTTACTGCCGGGCGTCAGCGGAGTGGGACCGACACCGATGCCCGACGAGCCGGGCAATGCGCCGACCGAGGCGAACTTCGCCAATTGGATCCCGACGCCGGCAGGCCTGGAGATTCACTTCGCCGATTATCAGTTCTTCCACGGGACGCCGACCATCACGGTGCCGTGGTCGGCACTCGATCCTCTGCTGGCACCCGGGATGAACGCTTTGCAGGCGTAGCCCTGGCGATTTCGGCGCGCTGACGTTCGCTGAGCGGCGGTTATCGCGCCGAAATCACCGGGTCAGTCGACGTCGCCGGAGCCGGCGGAGCCGCCAGGTGCGGTCTTGGACACCTGAACCAGGAACTCGTAGTTGTTCTTGGTCTTGCGCAGCTGGCTCATCAGCAGGTCGATGGCCTGATGGCTGTCGAGCCCACTGAGGACTCGGCGCAGCTTGTGCACGATCGCGAACTCGTCGGGGCTCAACAGCAGCTCGTCCTTGCGGGTGCCCGACGGGTTGACGTCGACCGCGGGGAACACCCGGCGCTCGGCGATCTTGCGGTCGAGCTTGAGCTCGGCGTTACCGGTGCCCTTGAACTCTTCGAAGATCACGGTGTCACCAGTCGAACCGGTCTCCACCATGGCCGTCGCGATGATGGTCAGCGACCCACCGAACTCGATGTTGCGGGCGGCGCCCAGGAACCGCTTGGGCGGGTACAGCGCGGTCGAGTCCACACCGCCGGACAGGATGCGCCCGGACGCCGGGGAGGCGTTGTTGTAGGCGCGGCCGAGGCGGGTGATCGAGTCGAGCAGCACGACGACGTCCTTGCCCTGCTCGACCAGGCGCTTGGCCCGTTCGATGGCGAGCTCGGCGGCCTGGGTGTGGTCTGACGGCGGGCGGTCGAAGGTGGAGGCGATGACCTCACCCTTGACCGAACGCTGCATGTCGGTGACCTCTTCTGGCCGCTCGTCGACCAGGACCACCATCAGGTGGCACTCGGGGTTGTTGCGGGTGATCGCGTTGGCGATGTCCTGCATGATCGTCGTCTTACCGGCCTTGGGCGGCGACACGATCAGGGCTCGCTGCCCCTTACCGATGGGCATGATCAGGTCGATCACACGAGTCGTGAGACGGTCGGACGAGGTCTCCAGGCGCAGCCGCTCATTGGGGTACAACGGGGTCATCTTGGTGAAGTCCGGCCGGTTCTTGGCCGCCTCAACAGGGCCGCCGTTGACGCTGTCGAGGCGGACCAGCGGGTTGAACTTCTGCCGCTGGTTGTTCTGCTCACCTTCTTTGGCCACCCGGACCGCGCCGGTGACGGCGTCACCGCGGCGCAGGCCGTTCTTACGGACCATGTTCATCGAGACGTAGACGTCGTTCGGACCGGCCAGGTAGCCCGAGGTGCGGACGAACGCGTAGTTGTCGAGCACGTCGAGGATGCCGGCCACCGGCTGGACGACGTCGTCCTCGCGCAGTTCGGTCTCGTTGCCGCCGCCGCCCTCGCCGCCCTGCCGCTCGCCGCGGCGGCGACGGTCACGGAACCGGCGGCCGCGACGGCCCTGGCGGTCGTCGTCGTCGCCATCGTCGCCACGATTCTGGTTGTCGTTGCGATTCTGGTTGCCGCGGTTCTGGTTGTCGCCACGGTTCTGGTTGTCACCGCGGTTCTGGTTTTGGTTGTCACCGCGGTTCTGGTTCTGGTTCTGGCCGCTCTGGTCACCGGAGTCCCGGTTCTCGCCCTTGTTGTCGGCCTTCTTCGCGCCCTGCTCGGCCCGATTGCCCTGGGACTTCGGCTGCTCAGCACCGTCGGAACCGGCCGCACCGGCTTCGCGGGTGGCCGTCCGGCGCTCACGGCGGCGGGGCTCGCCACCGTTGGAATCCGCGGCGTTCTCGGCGTTGTCGCGGGCCTCGGCCGACTGCTCGGCGGGCGCCTTGTCGGCGTTGTCGGAGTTGCGGGTGGCGGTTCCATTGCCGCCGTTGCCGCCGCCGTTCTGGTGCTCCTTGATCGCGGCGATCAGATCGCTCTTACGCATGCCGGAGGTTCCCTTGACACCAACTCGGCCGGCCAGGGCGCGGAGCTCGGGCAGGACCATCGTCGAGAGTGAGCCGGACGGGCCCGCGTCCGCACTGGCGGCGGCCTTCGAGGAGGCCTCCGGCCGAGACTCAGGCGCCGAGGAGGATTCTGCGGTCACGGCGGGCGCCTCCGTCTGTGGGGCGCGCTCTGCAGCCGTGATCAGGTCCGTTTCGGTCACGGATTTCCTTTCTTCCCTCTGCCGTTTCGTCGGGGCGAGGGGTTCTGGCATTCAGCCGATGCGCTGAATGCGAAGCATCACCATCATCTGTGTATCAGCGGTGATCGCCGGGATTCGCGGCTACATGGCGAACCGTCGTCAGTCCACGCGTTGAACACGAGAGAAATTGGTAGTCGTCCTAGTGTCGGCGCAGGAACAGTCGCTGCGATTGCCTGGACGAAACCGAGGATATCCCCCTTGACCGTCGGAAAGCAAGAAACCGCCACCGGCGTGTGCGCAACTCAGCGTCTGACTGCGACACCTGAACTCCAGCGAACTGCTTCGCCGACGCCCATGTCGCTGACGGTGAATCCGTTCGCGGTGCCAAACTCCACCGCTTCTCTCGGAAGCTCTGCGCTGGTCGTCAGGGCCAGAACAGCCGGACCAGCGCCGGAAAGCACCGCTGGAACACCGCAACGCCGCAGCAGCCGGACGTATTCCGCCGAGGCCGGCATGGCCGGGCCGCGCTGGGGTTGATGCAACACGTCCTCGGTCGCCACCATCAGCAAGTCCGGGCGCTCAGTGAGCGCGACCACGAGCAACGCCGCGCGGCTGAGGTTGAAACGGGCGTCGACATGGCTGACGCGGTCGGGCAGCAGCACCCGGGTCTCCGCGGTCGATGACTTCACCTGCGGGATTGCCGGGAACGCGTGGATGTCGGGATGCAGCCGCAGCGGGGCCGCCGCATACGTCGTGGGCGTTGTGCGGGTGTCGGACCACGACACCACCGCCCCACCGAGCACTGCGGCCGCCGCGTTGTCGGGGTGACCCTCGAATTCAGACGACAGTTGGATCAGTTGCGCGTCACTGAGCGGTTCCAAATCCGCTTGTGTCAGAAGACCATTCGCTGCTGCCAGCCCTCCCACGACGGCCGCGGCGGACGAGCCCAGACCGCGCGAGTGTGGGATGGCGTTGCGGCACCGCACGACGAGTCCGGGGGCGTCGGCGCCGCCGGCCGCGAGGCCTCGGTGCAGCGCCCGAACCACCAGATGCTCGGCGGTTTGCGGCACCTGCCCGGCACCCTCGCCGTCGACCTCGATGATCAGGCCGGCGTCGGTGGTCTCGACCGCGATCTCGTCATAGAGTCCCAGCGCCAGGCCGAGGCTGTCGAAGCCCGGGCCGAGGTTGGCGCTGGACGCCGCGACGGTGGCGTGCGAGGTCAGGCCGGCAGGCAGAGTCAAGGTCACCGAGGTCCGTCTCTCAGACCAGGCCCAGCTCAGCGACGACCGCGCCGGGGTCCACCGGTAGCGGCTTCACCACGGGCATGTCGCGCAGGGCGGTGTCTGGATCCTTCAGACCGTTGCCCGTCACGGTGCACACCACGCTCGAGCCGGGCTTGACCCAGCCGTCTTCGACGGACTTGAGCAGGCCGGCAATGCTGGCCGCCGATGCCGGCTCGACGAACACCCCTTCCAGCTCGGCGACCAGGTGATAGGCAGCCAGGATCTCGTCGTCGGTGGCGGCCAGGAAGCGGCCGCCGGATTCCTGCTGAGCCGTCACGGCGCCGTCCCAGGAGGCCGGCGAGCCGATGCGGATCGCGGTGGCGATGGTCTCGGGGTTGCTGACCGGCTGGCCGGACACCAGCGGCGCCGCGCCGGCAGCCTGCGTGCCCAGCATGCGCGGCAACCGGTCGGAGAGCCCGTCGCGGTGGTATTCGCGGTAGCCCCTCCAGTACGCGGTGATGTTGCCGGCATTCCCGACCGGCAGCGAGTGCACGTCGGGGGCGACGCCGAGCGCGTCGACGATCTCGAATGCCGCGGTTTTCTGACCTTCGATGCGCACCGGGTTCACGCTGTTGACCAGCGCGATGGTCGGGTAGTCGTTGGTCAGCTTGCGGGCCAGCTCCAGGCAGTCGTCGAAGTTTCCGTCGATCTGAATGATCTTGGCGCCGTGCATGACTGCCTGGGCCAGCTTGCCCATCGCGATCTTGCCCTGCGGGATCAGCACCGCACAGGTGATGCCGGCCCGGGCGGCATAGGCCGCCGCTGAGGCCGACGTGTTGCCGGTGGAAGCACACAGCACGGCCTGCTGGCCGCGGGCGACGGCGTCGGTGACCGCCATGGTCATGCCTCGGTCCTTGAAGGAGCCGGTGGGATTGAGGCCTTCGACCTTCAAATGCACGGTGCAGCCGGTCTTTTCAGACAGTCGCGTGGCGCTGATGAGCGGAGTGCCGCCCTCCAGCAGGGTGACCGGCGTCCAGTCCGGGCCGACCGGCAGCCGATCACGGTAGGCCTCGATCAGTCCCCGCCACGGGGTATGCACGGGCGATGCTTTCATTGAGCTCATTCGCTGGTTCCCTCCAGACGCAGCACGCTGTTGACTTCCTGGACAGCGTCGTGGTCGGCCAGTGCGGCAACGGTCTCGGACAACGCGGCATCGGTGGCCTGGTGGGTCACCACCACGATGCGCGCACCCTCGTCGGCCATACTCTCCTGGCGGACCTCGGCGATGCTGACCTCACGTTTGGCGAATTCAGCTGCGACCGAAGACAACACGCCGGGGCGGTCGGTGACGGTCATGCTGACGTAGTACCGGGTTTGAATGATGCCCATCGGCGCGATCGGCAGCTGCGCGTATTTGGACTCGCGGGGCCCGCGACCACCCTGAACCCGGTTACGAGCGGCCATCACCAGATCGCCCATCACGGCCGAGGCGGTCGGCGCGCCGCCGGCGCCCTGGCCGTAGAACATCAGCCGGCCGGCGGCCTCCGCCTCGACGACGACGGCGTTGAATGCGCCGTTGACGTTGGCCAGCGGGTGGCTCAGCGGTACCAGCGCCGGGTAGACCCGGGCCGAAACCCGTTGTTGTCCATCACTTCCGGTGACCCGCTCGCAGATCGACAGCAACTTGATGGTGCAGCCCAGCGCCTTGGCCGACTCGAAGTCTTCGGGGGTGATCTTGGTGATGCCCTCGCGGTAGACATCGTCGGCGGTGACTCGGGTGTGGAAGGCGATCGAGGCCAGGATCGCGGCCTTGGCCGCGGCGTCATAACCCTCGACGTCGGCGGTCGGGTCGGCCTCGGCGTATCCCAGCGCACTCGCGTCAGCCAGCGCAGCATCGTAATCGGCCCCGGTGGAGGCCATTTCGGAGAGGATGTAATTGGTGGTGCCGTTGACGATGCCCGCCACCCGCAGCACGGTGTCGCCGGCCAGCGACTGGGTGAGCGGGCGGATCACTGGAATGGCGCCGGCGACGGCCGCTTCGAAATACAGATCCACGTGGGCCCGTTCGGCGGCTTGGGCCAACTCGCCGGTTGACTGGGCCAGCAGCGCCTTGTTGGCGGTCACCACCGACTTGCCACCCTCGAGTGCGGTCAGGATCGCCTTGCGGGCGGGCTCGACCGGACCCATCACCTCGACGACAAGGTCGACGTCCTCGCGGGAGACCAGCTCCTCGACATTGTCGGTGAGCAGCTCCACCGGCAGACCACGGTCGCCGGCGACCCGACGGACCGCCACGCCGCGCAGCTCCAGCGGGGCACCGATGCGCGCCGCCAGATCCGGCGCGCTCTCCTCGATGATTCGGGCAACCTCGCTGCCGACGTTACCCAGGCCCAATACCGCTACGCCTATTGCTTTTTCCGTCATCGGTTCCTACCTCACTTCCAAACTCAGCAGATCGTCGACGGTCTCCCGGCGCAGGATCAGGCGAGCCCGCCCGTCGCGCACGGCCACCACCGCGGGGCGGCCGATGAGGTTGTATCGACTGGACATCGAATAGCAATAGGCGCCGGTTGCGGCCACCGCCAACAGGTCACCGGGTGCCATGTCCTCCGGCACCCACGTATCGCGGACGATGATGTCGCCACTCTCACAATGCTTTCCGACGATCCGGGCCAACGTCGGCGCTGCTTCGGTGACTCGCGACACCAGCCGGACGTCGTACTCGGCACCATAGAGCGCAGGGCGGATGTTGTCGCTCATCCCACCGTCGACGCTGACGTAGCAGCGTGAGGCTCCGGAGCCGATCGCCACATCTTTGACCGTGCCGACTTCATAGAGCGTCACGGTTCCCGGCCCGGCGATCGCCCGTCCCGGCTCGACGACCAGGCGGGGAGCGGGTAAGCCGACGGCCGCCGACTCGTTGCGCACGATCGCCTCGAGCTTGCCGGCCAGATCGTCGATCGGCGGCGGATCATCCTGGGACAGATAGGAAATGCCCAATCCGCCACCGAGGTCGACCACGGACATCTGCGCGGTCTTGTCGACCCCGAATTCGGCGACCAAGTCGCGTAGCAGCCCGATGACCCGGTGTGCGGCAAGCTCAAAGCCCGCCACGTCGAAGATCTGTGAGCCGATGTGGCTGTGCAGTCCGACCAGTCGCAGGTGATCGGTGGCGAACACTCGCCGCACCGCGTCCATGGCCGCACCGCTGGCCAGGGACAGTCCGAACTTCTGGTCCTCGTGGGCGGTGGCGATGAACTCGTGGGTGTGCGCCTCGACACCGACGGTGACCCGAAGCAGGACGTCCTGCACCACACCGGCCTCGCCGGCGACGGTGTCGAGTCGCTCGATCTCGGTCATCGAGTCCAACACTATGTGGCCGACGCCAGCCTTGACCGCGGTGATGAGCTCGTCGACGGATTTGTTGTTGCCGTGCAGGGCGATTCGCTCAGCCGGGAATTCTGCGTGCAGCGCCACGGCGAGCTCGCCACCGCTGGCCACGTCCAACGAGAGGCCCTCCTGGTCGACCCAGCGGGCGATCTCGGTGCACAAGAACGCTTTACTCGCATAATGCACGTTGTGGCCGCCGCCGAACGCCGCGGCGATCTCGCGGCAGCGGCCGCGGAAATCGTCCTCGTCGATGACGAACAGCGGCGTACCGTACTCGGCAGCCAGGTCGGTCACCGTCACACCCGCGATCGACACCTCGCCGTCCTCTTGACGAACAAGGTTGCGCGGCCACACATTCGGCGCGAGGAACAGCGCCCCTGCGGCGGTCTGCGGTTGCTGCGGCGCACCACCGTGGTGGATCTCTTCGGCGTGACGCGGGCCGGCGGGATGAGCGTTCACATCCGCTCCGGTGCGGAGACGCCGAGGATGCCCAACCCGTTGGCGATCACCTGGCGGGTGGCCGCGCACAACGCCAGGCGGGCGCGATGCAGATCTCCTGCCTCCTCGTCGCCCATCGGCAGCACCCGGCACGAGTCGTAAAACCGGTGGTAGTCACCGGCCAGGTCTTCGAGGTAGCGGCACACCCGGTGCGGCTCGCGCAGCGAGGAAGCGGCGCTGAGCACCCGGGTGAACTCGCCGAGGTTGCGGATGAGCGCGCCCTCTTTGTCGTGGGTGAGCAGCTCCAGGTGTGCGGTGTCGGGAGCCAGGCCCAGATCGGCGGCGTTGCGGGCCAGCGCCGAAAGCCGAGCGTGCGCGTATTGCACGTAGTAGACCGGGTTTTCGTTCGACGCGCTCGACCACAATGCCAGATCGATGTCGATGGGAGTGTCCACCGAGGAGCGCGTCAGCGAATAGCGGGCGGCGTCGACACCGATAGCCTCGACCAGATCATCGAGGGTGATGACGGTTCCGGCCCGCTTGCTCATCCGGACCGGTTGGCCGTCGCGCACGAGGTTGACCATCTGGCCGATCAAGACCTCGACGGTGTCGGGGTCGTCGCCCAGTGCGGCGGCGGCGGCCTTGAGCCGGGCGATGTAACCGTGATGGTCGGCACCGAGCATGTAGATGCACAGGTCGAATCCGCGCTGGCGCTTGTCCAGGTAGTAGGCCAGGTCGCCCGCGATGTAGGCGGGCTGACCGTCACTCTTGATCACCACCCGGTCTTTGTCGTCGCCGAATTCCGTTGTGCGCAACCAGGTTGCGCCGTCCTTCTCGTAGATGTTGCCGGTCTGGCGCAGCTTGGCGATCGCCTCGTCGACGCGCCCGCTGGTATGCATCGAGTCTTCGTGGGTGTAGACGTCGAAGTCGGTGCCGAACTCGTGCAGCGATTCCTTGATGTGGTCGAACATCAGGTCAACGCCTTTTGCGCGGAAGGCTTCCTTCTGCTCGTCGCCGGGCAGGCTCAGTGCATCGGGCGCCGTGGCCAGCACCTGGTCGGCAATGTCTTTGATGTAGTCGCCGGCGTAGCCGTCCTCGGGCGTCGGCTCCCCCGTCGCCGCGGCGATCAGCGAGTTGGTGAACCGGTCGATCTGGGCGCCGTGGTCGTTGAAGTAGTACTCCCGGGTGACCGCTGCGCCCTGGGTGCTCAACAGCCTGCCGAGGGCATCGCCGACCGCGGCCCAGCGGGTGCCGCCGATGTGGATGGGGCCGGTTGGATTGGCCGAGACGAACTCGAGGTTGATGTTGGTGCCGTCGAGCACCTTCGAGTGGCCGAAGCCGGCACCCGCCTCGATGACGTTGGTGACGATGACGCCCTGCGCCGAAGCCTCGATACGCAGATTCACGAATCCGGGACCGGCGACCTCGGCGGCGGAGATGCCGTCGGCCTCGGCCAGCGCGGCGGCCAGCCATCCGGCCAGCTCACGCGGATTGGCACCGACTTTTTTGCCCAGCTGCAGGGCCAGGTTCGTCGCGTAGTCACCATGCTCGGGGTTGCGCGGACGCTCGACGGTCACCGTCGCGGGCAGGGCGGCGGGATCCAGGTCATGCTCGGTGAGCACCGCGGCGGCGGTGGTCCTGAGCAGCTCGGCGAGGTCGGCGGGTGTCACGAGGGTCCATCCTATGGTCTGACGTGGTCAGCGCCCGAATCCATATCTCGGCCTCCGCCGGGGATCCGGCGGGCAGGAGCGCAGCGACCCGGGGATCGATCGGGCGGCACGGAGTAATCACCCGGATGCGTTAGTCTGTCGGAGCCCACTGGCGCAGCTGTGCGTGCGCCCCCGTAGCTCAGGGGATAGAGCGTCTGCCTCCGGAGCAGAAGGCCGCAGGTTCGATTCCTGCCGGGGGCACTTTATGTCGGAGCGCGATCCGATGCGGTTCTCAGCTTGGGTGCTTGTGAATCTTGCTGTAGTACTTCAATTTCCGGATGCAGCTGAAGCGGGTGCCAACGGATGGCAATCACCGCGTGCTGTTCGGTAATCGCCGGCGGTCGGCTGGAAGCGTCGTGTCGACGGGCAAATATCCGGATCGCACTTCGTGATGCCAACCAAGAGCCGTCTCCGACGCCCGAGGCTCGGGCACCTGCGTGGGCTGTGGGTCGGCACGGTCGACGGTGTGGCCACGTCAACCTAATTTGACGCATACGTCAGCTAACAAATTGCCAGATATATCCGTGAGAACACTGTGAGTTGCGCGCACTTGTCCGGTACGGTCCAAACCAGCAAAGACACGTTCGAACGACGGGATTTCGGTGGGACGGGTTCGGGGCACACGCAACGCGGCGCTCGGCGCGTTGGTCTCCAGCGCGCTTGCCGCAGGAGCATTCACGGCCACCCCACCCGCTAACGCGTCGTGCTTCTCCGCGTTCGGCTTGAACAACGGAAACGGGTGCACAAGCAACCTGACCACGCTTGCGATCGCCATCGGACCCGGTGCGACCGCAAACGCCGGTAATGCCCTGTTCGGTGGCGCCATCGCAATCGGCGCCGGCGCCAGCGTCGTCACCAACCTCGCCGCGTTCAGCTTCGGTGGGGCGTTTGGTGACGGTGCCTCAGTGGCGACGCTGTCCTCTCTTTTCGGACTGAACCTGCAGTTCGGGCCGGGCACTGCCTCGACCCTGGGCGGCATGCTGAATTTTGTCCTTGGTGCCTCGATGACGGGCAACTCCGTTGGCGCCATGGGCCTCGGCAACATCGCTATACAGCTCGGACCGGGCACTACGACGACACTCGGTGGCTTCAACATCGCGCTCGGTCTGCCCGGCGCCAGCGGCACCGGGACTCAAACGACCGGCGCTTCGGGCGTAGGCAATTTCGCCCTACAAATCGGGCCGGGAAGCACGACGACTATTGGTGGTCTCAACATCGCCATCAGCATCGCGCCGAACAACGGCGGACAACAAACTACCCTTGCAGGCATTCTTGGCAGCGTCGCTCTCAACTTCTTCGGCGGCGAAGGTTCCACGGTAACGCAGAGCTACTTCAGCTCGGCCCTCAATCTCTTCGGCGCGAACAACAACGTTTTGGTCCAAGGACTGTTGAGCCTTGGCGCCAACTTTGTCAGCACCGGCAGCACGATCACCATGAGCGGCAGCCCCTTGGCCCCGTTGTCCATGGTGGTCAATTCGTTCGGCATCGACAATGTATTGAAAGCCCTCAACGGCCCTTTGTCCTTTGTGACATCGTTAAATCAGGAAGCCGCAACGCTTTTCCTCGATGGCCCGGGGATCAACTTCAACAACTTCCAGCTGCCGCAGTTCTCGCTGCCGCAGTTCTCGCTACCGCAGTTCTCGCTGCCTGCGTTCTCCCCGCCTCCGTTCCACCAGCCGGCAACCGGCGCCGGCAGCGTGCCGTCCGGAGGTGACGCCGGTGCGACCAGCGGGACCGGTGGGACCGACGAATCCACTGATGGAGTCGGCGGCAGCGGACGGCACTCGGCTCCGCTGCACCCAACGACCGACTCCGCCGCGGCCGCCGCTGCCACAAGCAACCGTGTCGACGACAACAGCTCGACGACCTCAGCCGGCGACACCCAGACTGCGACCACCGAGTCCGACGGTCCCATCAACAATTCCACCGCGGCGGGAGCCGGGCGTCACCGGGCAAGCGACACGACAGCCGCGAGCGTGGACGGTGGCGCGACGTCCACGACTGCGTCGGGCGGTCGCCATCGGAAACCCGAGACATCTAGCGACTCCGGCAACAGCACCCAATCCAGCTCGAACGGGAGTGGCTCCCACGGCACCGGCGGAGGGAAGCACCGGAAGCCGTAGCGGATTCGCTGTCACCACCTAGCTGCAGGTCTGCCGGCCCAGCGCGGCCATCTCGTGCGCAATCCCCCTCGCGCCCCGGCCTGCCAGATGCCCAAGTCGTTCGAACCCCGCACCAGACCATGGCACTCTCGAACCCAGGCGTCGCCGGTCTGGCAAATAGCGGTCTCTGCGCTCAATACATTGCTACAACACCGCGCACCGGTGATGTAACACGCCACGGGAGTCGCACATAGGTGGATTGATCGGAACCATACGTTCGTAACCACAGGGGTGAGCGATGCACTCCGCGGCTAGTGCGCTACAGCCGGGATGCGCTGGGCAAACATGCCCTACGCTGACCGGATCGGCGCCGGCGGCCCAGACACTCGCCCACCGGTCAGTTCCCCGTTCCGCAGATATTCCGCATCCACTCTGTGGAAAGCCTGGGTGAATATCTGCGAGAAAAGCTGTAAGCTCCGAACGCGTCGAGTATGGTCCGAACCAGCAAAGATATCTCAACTTACAGGGTTAGCCGATGAATCAAGTTCGCGCCAAAGGCGGCATGTTGCTTGGCGCCTTGGTTTCCAGTGCGCTTGCCATAGGCACCCTCGGCGAAGCCCCGGCTGCGAACGCAAGCTGTTTCTCTGCCTTCGGTATCGGCAATGGCGGCGGTTGCACGAGCAACCTGACCAGCTTCGCGATCGCGATCGGCACCGGCGCAAGCGCAGATGCCGCAAGTGGTTTCTTCAGCAGCGCGATTTCGTTTGGCAATAACACTGCTTCTGCGACGACGCTCAGTTTCTTCAGCTTCGCGACGGCCGTCGGTGACGGTGCACGAGCGTCGACGCTTCCCGGACTCTTGAACATTGCCTGGCAACAGGGCCCAGGCAGCTCTGCGGCGATGGGCGCCCTCAATTTCGCTATCGGAATGCTGATGGGCGCAGGCGGTGTGCAATCAACGGGTGCCGCCGGCGTCGGCAACATCGCCCTGCAGATCGGGCCGGGCACCATGACCAACATTGGCAGCCTCAATCTCACCCTGGCCGGTGCTTCCGGCGGAAACGGCTCCAAAGGCACGAGCGCCGGCGGATTCGGGAATTTGGCGCTCAACATTGGCGACGCCGGGACCACGTTGACCCAGGGGTTCCTGAGCTCCACCACCAACGTCCTGGGTGCGAGTACGGTGATCGCTCAGGGGATCTTGACCGCCGCCGGAAACTTTTTGGGCAATGGCAACCACGTGACATCCGCAGGCCCCTACCCCAACACCACGTTGAGCCTCGCATTCAACTTCTTCGGCAACAACAACTCCGTTACTGCCGGGTGGGGGCCCTTCGCAGTCGGGGGTGCGATCTCACAGAACCTGATATCCGTTACCCAGTCGCTCCCGGGCATCAACATCAACGGGGTGACAGCCGGCGGCGCGGCAGCCATCGGCAGCGGCAAGAAGGCCGCCCCTCCGAAGGCATCCGGCGTCGGCGCCGACACCACCGCAACGGCCCGCAGCATGGATGCCGTCTCCCGGGGGAACGGCCATCAGCGGTCGACGACAACCTCGCCCGCGTCCGACGGCAGCGGCAAAAAGGCCGCCGGTTCCGCACGCACCCGTACTTCTGGCAAGAAATCTGCCGACTAACTGCATCAGTTGCCACTCCGACTGGAGGCGCTTTTCGCTCCCGAGTTGTCGGGGAATCGACGCCATCCGGCAACGGCGGTGACGGGACAGCGGACAGCCCAACGGAAAGGGCGGTGCGGGTGCCGCCGGTCAAGCCGGGCGCTTAACGGGGTCAACCGCAGAATTAGACGATCAAGAGTTTGCCACGGCCCGCACTGACCGTTGTTACCATGTGACCCCTAGAGCATCGGCGAACATGGGAGCAAACCATGGCTGCACGGCACCGTGCCGCAAAACGGGCTAAAGCCCGAGCGCGGCGCACTGTCAGCCGACACCGCGGCCAGCAGCCCCACAGCAAACTCCCAACTTGGTTCGGCACGGGTGTTCTTACGCTCGTTGTCTGCGCTGCGCTTCCTAGCGGGGCGGGCATTGCCTACGCCGACTCCGCCGGCGGCGACTCGATGTCCACGGCACAAAGCAGCACCGGCGCCAAAGTTGGCAGCACCGGCCGCGCCACGACGCCGAAACACACTGCCGCCCCCAAGACAGGCGCCGCCGACCGCACCAACGTGGCGAAGACGACCGCCCGCACCAACCGGACGACGACGTCGAAAGTGGCGCCCTCGGCCGCCGCTGACTCCGGTCCGTCCACAATCCCGGCCGAGACGAGCACCGCGAAGTCAGCAAGGGCCGCGGCAGCGCTGACCCCGTCCGCCGCGGCCTCACCGATCACACCGCCGAACCTCACGATCAACGACATCATCAGCGCGATCGTGGCGTACGCCCGCTCAGGCGGGGACGGCAACAACGTCCAGATCAGCTTCCCCGACATCATCACCGCGCTCGTCACCAACGAATGGCAGGGCCGCCCGATACTCGGCAACGGTGCCGACGGCACCGCGACGGATCCGAACGGCCAAGCGGGCGGCTGGCTGCTGGGCAGCGGCGGCAAGGGCTATTCGTGGTCCGGCGCGACCTGCGCCGCCAGCGCAGGGTGCACCGGCGGTGACGGCGGGGCCGGCGGCCTGATAGGCAACGGCGGCAACGGCGGAGACGGCGCCCTCGGGGGCGCCGCAGGTGCTGGTGGGTCAGCTCTGCTGTTCGGCGTCGGCGGCAACGGCGGCGCGGGCGGCACGAACTCCGGCGGCGTGGGCGGCGACGGCGGGGCGGGCGGAAGCGGTGGCCTGATCGGCGGCGCCGGCGGGACCGGCGGCAAAGGTGGAGACGGCCAGAAGGGTGGCAACGGTGGCGCGGGCGGCTCGGTCAGCAGCTTCGGCTTCGGCTACTTCACCGGCGTGTACCACCCCGGAAGTGTCTACGGCGGGGATGGCGGCCCGGGCGGCGCAGGAACAAACGGAGCCGGCGGCAACGGCGGTGCGGGCGGCACCGCCGCCTTGGCGAGCGACCCGCTGTGGGACTACCTGTTGTCGGTGGTGACTCTGCTTCCCGGGGTGGTCACTCCTGGCATTGCGGTCGGTGGCCAAGGCGGAGCAGGCGGCACCGGCACCACCACCGGTGGCACCGGCGGGCTCGGCGGAATGGCCTACAACTACAGCCTCGGAAACGCGACCGGCGGCAAAGGCGGCAATGGCGGGGACGGGACCTCGGCCGGCGGCCTGCCCGGCACCGGCGGCCCGGCCTGGGCAGCCAACGGGACCGCCGCCAACGGAGGCGACGGCAGCAACGGAACGCCGTAGCGCCTCGTTACCCGTCGACGCGGGTGAACTCGTTGCGCAGGTAGATGTCCCTCGACAGCTGTCGCCTGACCTTGCCGCTGGTAGTGACCGGGATTGAACCTGGGCCCACCAGCACGAGATCCGAGACGGCGATGCCGTGTGTGTTCGAGATCGCCACCGTGACGTCACGCTTGATGGCCTCGAGCTTCTCCGCGATCTCTTCTTCGGAGTCGCCACGCATGCGGACTTCCATCACGACGACAAGCTTCTCGACGGAGTCGTCTGGAACGGCGACTGCCACACAACGGCCGCGGGTGATCTCCGTGACCGTCGCCTCGATGTCGTCAGGGGCATGGTTGCGGCCGTAGATGATCAGGATGTCTTTGATACGGCCCACCACGAACAGTTCGCCCTCGGAGATGAAGCCGACGTCGCCGGTCCTCAGCCACGGCCCCTCGGGCGTGCCCGCCGACGGCGAGACGATCGTCGCGCCGAACGTGCGTGCCGTCTCCTCGGGTTTCTCCCAGTAGCCGGCGCTCACGTTGTCGCCGTGGCACCAGATCTCGCCGGTCTTTCCCTCCGGAACCTCGGTGTGGGTCTCCGGGTCGATGATTCGCAGGACCGGTGAGCGAGAACTGATGGGGCCGTCGTAGCTGATCAGCGGCGTACCCTCCGCGTCGTCGACCCGCTTGGCGTCTCCGGCCGTCAGCGCATCGGAGTCGAAATGGACCACCTTGATCGGGTCTTCCGGCTTGGGCGTCGACATGTACAGCGTCGCCTCGGCCATGCCGTACGACGGCTGGATCACGTTCGCGTTGAGGTTGAAGCGGGCGAACCGGTCGGTGAAGCGCTTGATCGTCACGGGCTGGACCCGCTCCGCACCGCTCTGGATGGTGTGCACGCCGCCGAGGTCGAGCCCGGCCATGTCCTCGTCGGAGGTCTTGCGCGTCGCCAGGTCGAACGCGAAGTTCGGCGCCGCGGTGAACGGGCACGGATTCGTGGCCAGCAATTGCATCCAGCGCGCCGGCCGCACCAGGAACGACGCCGGGCTGGTCAGCACTGCGCTGGTGCCCAGCACGATCGGCGAGCACACCCCGAGGATCAACCCCAGGTCGTGGAAGAACGGCAGCCACGACACGAACGTCAGGTCTGGCGGGGTGATCCCGGCGTGCCGCGAATAGTCAGTCGTGATCTGCTGCAGGTTCGTCAGGAGATTCTTGTACGAGATCATCACGCCCGCCGGCGACCTGGTCGAGCCGGACGTGTACTGCAGGTACGCGGTGTCCTCGTAGGTGCCGTCCTCATAGATGCCGCTGCCGGGCTGGGGCGGGGCGTCCAGGTCGAGTCGATCGACCTCGATGATCGCGGGCGGCGCGCACCCGGACTGCGGAGTGACGCTGCGGCTCACCTCGGGCACAACGACCGACGTGGTGAGAACAGCAACGGGCGATGCGTCACGCAGCACCGATTCGACCCGCTCGTCGGTGACACCACCCATGGGAACCGAGAGCGGAACCGGGATCACTCCGGCGTGCAGCGCACCCAGGAAAGCGACGATGTATTCGAGGCCCTGCGGCGCGATGATCATTGCGCGGTCGCCGGGTGATGCGCACAGGCGAAGCTCACGAGCCATGTTGGTGACCCGCCGATACAACTGCGGCCACGTCAGGCTGATCGGGACGCCGGCCCAGTCCTTGTCATAGTCGATGAAGGTGTATGCCGTGTCGTCCGGCTGCATACTGGCGCGCTCGCGCAGCAGTGCCGGAAGAGAGGCCTCGATCGCCTGTGTCACGCGAAGCAAGCTATCAAAGGCCGTTGCCCCGATTCCTTCGAACCGGGATTTGAGTGACGCTTCCGTCAACTGCCTCATGCCGTGGCAAAGCGGGTGCGCAGGGTGTCTGCACGGCTTCTCGGCGGCCGTGTTGGCAGAGACAGAAAGTTGCAAATCAAGCAAACTTGACCCACGACGCTGCGTCTGCGTCAATAATTGCCTTGCCCGGGTTCGGGGGAACCGGCTGAGTCAGCAACGGACAGGGCCGCAGAGCCGTTGCTGTGGAGAGACAGGATGGTTTCATTCGGTGCGATCGATGATCGGGCAGGTTGCTCCGACGCGGCGGATCCCCCGGCCGCTATGACTGCCACATCACGCACACCGATCGCCGTCATCGGCATGGCCTGCCGCCTTCCCGGCGGTATCGACTCCCCTGAGCAGTTCTGGGAGGCGTTGCTCCGAGGCGACGATCTGGTCACCGAAGTGCCGCGCGACCGCTGGGACAACGACGAGTATTACGACCCCGAATCCGGCGTGCCCGGTCGCACCGCGTCCAAGTGGGGCGCGTTCCTCGATGACGTCGCGGGCTTCGATGCACAGTTCTTCGGGATCCCCGACGACGAGGCCGCCGCGATCGATCCGCAACACCGCTTGCTCTTGGAGACCGCCTGGGAGGCCATGGAGCATGCCGGGCTCACCCCGGACACGCTCAAGGATTCCCTCACCGGGGTCTTCACCGGGTTGACGCACGCCGATTACCAGACGGTGTCGGCGGACTCTGAGGCCATGCAGGGGCCGTACGGCTTCGCTGGAAACACCTTCAGCATGGCGGCCGGGCGCATCGCCTATACGCTCGCGCTTCGCGGTCCCGCGTTGGCGGTCGACACCGCATGCTCGTCGGGACTGCTCGCCGTGCACATGGCGTGCCGCAGCCTGAGCGACGGCGAAAGCGACCTCGCGTTCGCCGGCGGCGCCTACGTGATGCTGGATCCGCGCAAATACATCGCGGGGACGGCGGCCGGTCACCTGTCCCCGACCGGACGCTGTCGAGCCTTCGACGTCGCGGCCGACGGCTACGTCGCCGGCGAGGCGTGCGCGATGGTGTTGCTCAAACGCCTGCCGGATGCGCAGCGCGACGGCGACCGCATCCTCGCGGTCATCCGCGGGACCGCCGCCAACCAGGACGGCCACACCGTCAACATCTCCACCCCGTCGGCGGCCGCCCAGGCCGAGGTGTATCGGGCGGCGCTGGCGTCCGCAGGCGTCGACGCCGGCAGCGTCGGCATGATCGAGGCGCACGGCCCCGGCACCCCGGTAGGTGATCCGATCGAGTTCACCAGCCTGAGCGAGGTCTACGGCATCGAGGAGCCGTGTGCGCTGGGCTCGGTGAAAACCAATGCCGGGCACGCCCAGTCGGCCTCTGGCGCCGTCGGCCTGATCAAAGCCATTCTTGCGTTGCAGCACGGCACAGTTCCGCGCAATCTGCACTTCACCCACCTGCCCGACGATCTGGCTCGCGTCGCGACCAAACTGTTTGTGCCGCGAGAGACCACGGCGTGGCCGACGAGCGGAATGCATCCTCGGCGCGCGGCGGTGTCGTCGTACGGGGTGTCGGGAACCAATGTCCACGCCATTGTCGAGCAGGCCCCCATCCCCGAGGGACAACCGAGCGCCGCCCACGACGCCGACGCACCCCCCGCACCGCTGCTTTTCCCGGTGTCGTCGACTTCGCCAGAGCAGCTCCGGCGGACCGCCGGCCGCCTCGGCCGCTGGGTGCAAGCCCATGACGAGGTCGCCCTGCCCGACCTGGCGTACACCTTGGCCCGTCGCCGCGTCCACCGCTCGGTGCGCACCGCGGTGACTGCCCGTACCCGCCCGGAGTTGACCACGGCGTTGCGCGGGGTGGCCGAGGGCGATGTCCCGTATCAGGCCGAGCTCGGCCACGGTGCCCGCGGACCGGTGTGGGTGTTCTCCGGACAGGGTTCGCAGTGGGCGGGGATGGGTGCTGAATTGCTCACCACCGAACCGGTTTTCGCCGCGACGGTCGCGCAGATCGAACCACTGGTGGCCGAGGAATCGGGGTTCTCGGTCACCGCCGCGATGACCGCGCCAGAGGTGGTGAACGGCGACGCCCGGCTGCAGCCGACCCTGTTCGCCGTGCAGGTCGCGCTGGCGGCCACCATGGCGGCCTACGGCGCTCGTCCAGGTGCGGTCATCGGCTATTCGATGGGTGAGGTCGCCGCGGCGGTGGTGTGCGGGGCGCTGTCTCTCGAGGATGGCGTGCGGGTCGTCTGCCGGCGCTCACGACTGATGGCCGGTATCGCCGGCGCGGGGATCATGGCTTCGGTGGAACTGCCTGCCAAACAGGTGCTTTCGGAGCTCACGCTCGGTGGGATCAAGGATGTCGTGGTCGGCGTAGTTTCCGCACCCGAATCCACGGTGGTCAGCGGTGCGGAAGGAACCGTGCGCAGGCTGATGGCGACGTGGAGTGAACGGGACGTGATGGTCCGTCAGGCACTGATCGATGTCGCGGCGCACTCTCCCCTTGTCGATCCGATCCTCGACGAACTCACGCAGGTTCTCGCCGAGGTCAAGCCGCTCACGCCAAAGGTCCCGTTCTACTCCGCGACGGGTTTCGACCCGCGCGAGGAACCGGTGTGCAACAACAAGTACTGGGTGAAGAACCTTCGCAACACGGTGCGGTTCGCCGCCGCGGTGCGGGCCGCTCTGGAAGACGGGTACCGGGCGTTCGCCGAGTTGGCGCCGCATCCGATGCTCATGCACGCGGTCGAGCGTGCCGCCGACACGCTGGGCACCCCAGTAGCTACCTTTGCCGGCATGCGTCGGGAGCAGCCCCAGCCGAACGGACTGCGCGACCTGCTCGCCGGTCTCCACAGTGCCGGCGCCGCAATTGATTTCGCTGTCCCGTATCCGACGGGGCAACTGGTGGACGCACCGCTACCTACCTGGACACATCGCCGGCTTTGGCTTGAGCGCGACACCCAGGAGACCGCGGCCCACGGCGGTTACTCTGTGTCGGTCCACCCACTGCTGGGCTCGCATGTACGCCTGCAGGAGGAGCCCGAGCGCCACGTGTGGCAGGGCGAGGTCGGCACGGTGGCTCAGCCGTGGCTCACCGAGCACTCGATTCGCGACGTGCCACTATTGCCGGGAGCGGCGTACTGCGAAATGGCGCTCACGGCCGCCCACACTGTGCTCGGCGGCGCCGCCGAAGTACACGACATCCGATTCGAGCAGGCACTGCTGCTCGACGAGCAGACCACCATCGGCGCCTCGGCGACGGTGTCCTCCCCCGGCATCGTGGAATTCGTCATCGAGTCGGATCAGGCCGGCGCACAGGTACGTCAAGCCAGCGCGATACTGAAGGCTGTCGACGACGAGCAGCCCAGCGGGTACGACGTCACCGCACTCCTCGCCGCGCATCCGCATCGCACCGAGGGCGCCGACGTGCGGGCGAGCATGGATCAGCGCGGCGTCCAATACGGTCCGGCTTTCAGCGGCCTGAGCGCGGTCTACACCACTGCCGAAGATGACGACACGGTGGTGGCCGAGGTCGCGCTGCCCAGCAAGATCCGCTCACAACAGAGTGCCTACGGCATCCATCCCGCACTTCTGGACGCCTGTTTCCAGGCCCTCGCGGCCAGCCCACAGATCAAGGGCACCGGCGACGGTGTGCTCGGGCTGGCCCTCGGTGTCCGGCAACTGCGGCTGTACTCCTCGGCTCGCAATGCCCACTACTGCCATGCGCGTATCACCCGCGTCGACTCGTCCGAGATCGAGGCCGACCTCGACGTGCTCGACGAGGTCGGTACCGTACTTCTTCGTGTCCACGGATTACGTTGTGGTACCGGTGAATCCGAGGCGGCCCAACAGGAGCGGGTGCTCAACGACCGATTGCTGACCGTCGAATGGCAGCAGCGACAGTTGCCCGAGCCGCCCCATGTGGACGCCGGGAACTGGCTGCTCGTCAGCACCACCGCCACTCCGACTGTGCTCACGGCATCGTTGGCCGATACCCTGAAAAGTCAGGGCGCGCAATGCACGACGATGTGCTGGCCGCGCTCCGCCGATCACGCCGCCCATGCCGGACAACTGGCCGACAATCTGCGGTCCGGGCAGGTCACCGGAATGGTGATCCTCACCGGGCCCAGCGATGGGGACACCGAGGTTGCGCCGTCGGGCCGCGGATACGTCGAGCACCTGGTTCGTGTCACGCAGGAATTGCTGCATATTCCAGCCCAATTGCCGCATCTCTTCGTGGTGACCCACGCTGCGCAGACCGTGCTGGGTGACGATGTACCCAATCTCGAGCAGGGCGGCCTTCGGGGCTTGGCGCGGGTGATCGGGGCCGAACACCCGCATTTGCGCACCACTCACATCGACGTCGACGACGCCGTCGACGCCGAACAACTCGCGCGTCACCTGTTCAGCGGGTCTGATGAAGACGAGACCGCCTGGCGTAGCGGCCAGTGGTACACGGCGCGAATGGTACCGAGCCCGCTGGGTCCGGGCGATCGGCAGATCACGTTGGCCGACAACGAGTTCGACGGCGTTCGTCTGCAGATCCGCACGCCCGGAGACCTGCAGACCCTGGAACTGGTTGCCTATGAGCGGGCAGCGCCCGGACCGGGGCAGATCGAGGTCGCCGTCAGTGTGTCCAGTATCAACTTCGCCGACGTTTTGGTCGCGATGGGCCTGTTCCCCGCGATTGAGGGTGAGTTGCCGGAACTGGGGATGGATTTCGCCGGGGTGGTCACCGCGGTGGGTCCCGACGTTGTCGACCATCGGGTCGGCGACCAGGTCGGTGGGTTCTCCGCGAACGGCTGTTGGGGGACGTTCGTCACCTGTGATGCCCGGCTGGCCGCGACGCTGCCAGCCGAGTTGAGCGAACACCAGGCGGTCGCGGCGGCCACCGCGACCGCCACCGCCTGGTACGGCCTGCACGACCAGGCCCGCATCAGCGCCGGGGACCGGGTGTTGATCCACTCCGCGACGGGAGGTGTCGGCCAGGCCGCCATCGGTGTCGCCCGGGCCGCCGGAGCCGAGATCTTCGCCACCGCGGGCAGCGACGAGCGCAGGCAGATGTTGCGCGACATGGGAATCAAGAATGTCTACGATTCCCGCAGCATCGATTTCGCCGCGCAGATTCGTCGCGACACCGATGGCTACGGCGTGGACATCGTGCTGAACTCGCTGACCGGCGCGGCGCAGCGGGCCGGCTTGGAATTGTTGGCCGTCGGCGGACGATTCGTCGAGATCGGCAAGCGCGATGTCTACGGCAACACCCGGCTGGGCCTTTTTCCCTTCCGGCGGAACCTCGCGTTCTACTACGTCGACCTCGCGCTCATGTCGCTGAGCCACCCCCACCGGGTGGGTGAGTTGCTGCGCACTGTGAATCAGCTTGTCGCAGAGGGCCATTTGCCATCCGTGCAGTACACTGAGTACCCGCTGGCCGAAGCCGCCACCGCGATCCGGCTAATGGCCGCGGCGCAGCATACGGGCAAGCTACTGCTCGACATACCCCAGAGCGGCGCCAGTAAAGCCGTCGTCCCGCCGGAGCAGGCGACGCCGTTCCGCGCCGACGGTGCCTATCTGGTCACCGGGGGCCTGGGTGGCCTTGGCCTGTTCCTGGCCGAGAAGATGGCGATAGCCGGCTGCGGCCGCATCGTGCTGACCTCCCGCTCTCAGCCAACACTGAAAGCTCTCGAGACCATCGAGCTCATCCGGGCGATGGGTGCCGATGTCGTGGTCCACTGCGGCGACATCGCCGACCCCGGCACCGCACAGCGGATGGTGGAGGCCGCAGCCGCCACCGGCCTTCCGGTACGCGGTGTGCTGCATGCGGCCGCCGTGATCGACGATGCGACTTTGGCCAACATCACCGACGACATCATCGAGCGAAGTTGGGCGCCAAAGGCTTACGGTGCTTGGAACCTGCACACCGCCACCGCCGGCGAGCCGCTGGACTGGTTCTGTTCGTTCTCCTCGGCCGCCGCGCTGGTGGGCTCGCCCGGGCAGGGGGCCTACGCCGCCGCCAACAGCTGGCTCGACGCGTTCACCCGGTGGCGGCGGTCCCAGGGGCTACCCGGCACGGCGATCGCCTGGGGTGCGTGGAGTCGGATCGGGCGCGCCACGAAGCTGGCCGAGACCGCCGGAGCCATTACCCCCGACGAGGGGGCGTACGCACTCGACGTGCTGCTGCGCCACGACCGGGCTTACACCGGGTACGCGCCGACCGTCGACAACACATGGTTGACCGCCTTCGCCCAACGCAGTCCGTTCGCGGAGGCATTCAAGTTGACCGGTCAGGGTCCAACGAGCACAAGCAGATTGCATGCTGAGCTCAGCGAGCTTCCGCGGCAGGAATGGCCCACTCGGCTGCGCCATCTGATCTCCGAGCAGGTGAGCCTGATACTGCGTCGCAGCATCGATCCCGACCGGCCGCTTTCCGAGTATGGCGTCGATTCGCTGGGCGCTCTGGAGTTGCGCACCCGCATCGAGGCCGAAACGGGCGTGCGCTTGACACCGAGTGATCTTGCCGTCGGCACCATTCGCGGTCTGGCAGAGCTGTTGTGCGAAAGGCTGGCCCCGTCGAGTACCGAAGCGTCGGCGTAGCGGCCCGCGGTACCGGACAGAACCTTGGGAGGATAGTGAACGCCATTCTCAGAGTGGCTGCGTTGGGCCTCGGCCAGCTCGTCGCGATCGGACTGTTGCTGTTCGTGTCGGCTGGTACCTTCGACTACTGGCAAGCGTGGGTGTTCTTGGCCGTCTTCGTGGTTACCGCCTGGCTTCCCAGCATCTATCTGCAGGTGACGAAACCTGTTGTGTTAGAACGACGCATGCGAAGCGGACCGGTTGCTGAGGGTCGAACCGTGCAGAAGATCGTGATGGTCGGCCTCTACGGCTCACTGGTGGCGATCTGCGTGGTCGGCGGCCTGGACCATCGCTTCTGCTGGTCTGCGGTACCGGCTGCGCTGTGCGTGATCGGTAGCGCGCTGGCCGGCGCAGGCCTTGTCGTGACGGTGCTGGTCGCCGTTCAGAACACCTACGCGTCCACGACTGTCCAGGTGGAGGCAGGCCAGCAGGTCGTCAGCACCGGCCTCTATGGGCTGGTACGTCATCCGATGTACACCGGCAACGTCCTGATCCTCGTCGGCCTGCCCATTGCCGTCGGCTCGTTCTGGGCGCTCGCCTTCGTCATGCCCGGAATTGTTGTGCTGGCCGCCCGAATTCACGATGAGGAGAAGTTGCTCGGTGACGAGTTGGACGGTTATCACGAGTACACGCAAAAGGTCCGGTCCCGCCTGATTCCATACATGTGGTGATGAAATGACCGATCTACACGTCCGGAAGTTGCGTTTCGGGTTTGCCGACTACCCCGTTCCGTTCAACTGGAATTCCGCCGACCCGGCGTTCTCCTGCGCCACCAACTTGCTGTCGTTCCTGTTTCTCGCCATCGAGAAAATGATCACCGCGACGGTTCAAGAAGCGCTGCCGCACATCACCGACCAGGTCGTCGCCGAAGAGGCCTTGGCGTTTGTCCGCCAAGAGGGTCAGCACAGCATGGCGCATCGCCAACATGCGAAGGGGCTGATAAAGGCATACCCGGCGCTGCAGGAGACCCTCGATGATGTGATGGCGGTCTACGACGAGTTGACCGCCACCACTTCGGTCAAATATCGCTTGGCGTACATCGCCGATCTGGAGGCGACGTTTACTCCGACGTTCACCATGATGCTCAACAACGCCGACACATTGTTCGCCCCGGGCGATGATCGGGTCGCCTCTTTGTTCCTCTGGCACTTCGTCGAAGAAATCGAGCACCGTAGCTCGGCACTGATCATCTATGACGCCGTCGTCGCCGACCCGTGGTACCGCATCCGGGTGACGCCGTCGGTCTTCCAGCATGGCGAAGCGGTAATGGTGAAAGCCGCCAGCAGCTTCAATGAACACATCACGCTCGACGAGCGAAAAGTCGACGCCACTTCGATATTCGGCAGTCAGTTGTGGAAAGCCGCACTCACAAAACGGTTTCCATTCCTGGAACGGTACCCGCGGTTTGCGATGTCCGAACACGGACCTACGTACCGACTGTATTCGCACGTCCCGATACGCGAACAGCTAGCCGTTGTGTTGGGCGTCATGCGAAGCCAGCTTCCCGGTCACAACCCCGCCAGGCAAAAGCTACCCGCTCTCGCCGCGGAATGGCTTGCTCGCTACGACGCCGGCTACGACGTCACCCGCTGGTACACCGCAGCGCAGAGTTAATTCGCCAACCGTCGGCTCAAGTCCCGAATCGTCGGCGTATCGAACAAGATGGGCAGCGCCAGCTGAACACCGAGGGCGGTGTTGATCGCGGCGACTGCCCTCATCGCCGAAAGTGAGTCACCACCCAAGTCGAAGAACGAGTCGTCCACCCCCACTTGATCGGTGCCCAGCACCTCTGCGTAGATGCCGCACAAAGTGTGCTCGATGGCGGTGCTGGGCGGCCGGTGGTCGTTGTTGCGGGACGCCGTCGCGGGCGACGGTCCGCCGACCCATTCTCCGAACGGTCGAAGCCGCCGGCCGGGATCGGCGGTCATCGCTGCCAGCACCTCGTCGAGCTGTCCGGTCAGTCGCTGGATGTCGTTGTCGCCGAACACATCAGTGCGATATTGGATGCGCAGGTCCAGTTGCTTGCCGGGCACGGCCTGGACCGTGAGCGGGTAGTGGTAGAAATCGCGACTTTCCACGTCGGTGACGGCCAGCCCGTCGGCACCCGACAGCAAGGACGTGTCGGTGGGATAGTTCTCGTACACGAAGACCGTGTCGAACAACTCCGGCTGACCGGCGGCTCGGTGAATCTCGTTGAGCCCAAGATACTCGTACTCGAAGGTTCGGCCACGGGCGTTCTGCAACTGGTTGAGCAGATCGATGGTGGAGTTCTCCGGTGAGACCGTCACGCGCAGCGGCACTGTGTTGATCAGCAGACCCACCATCGAATCCGCGCCGGGCAATTCGGCGGGCCGCCCCGCAATCACGACGCCGAAGGCGATGTCACGCCGGCCGGTCATCGACATCAGCAGCTGTGCCCAGGCGGCCTGCAGCACCGTGCTGACAGTGGTGTGGTGGGCACTGGCCAGCTCGTTGAGGGCCTGCGTGGTCTGCTCCGAAACCCACAGCGAGGTAACGCTTCGGGGCCCAGGACCCAACAGCTCTCGACGACCCACGAGGGACGGGGTGTCGAAACCGGCCAGAGCGTCGGCCCATGCCGACCGAGCGGCCTGACGGTCCCGGCCGTCCAGCCAGTCGAGGAACCTGCGATACGGCACGGCGGCGGGCAACCGCTGCCCGTAATACCCGGCGAACACCTCTTGCAGCAGCACCGACAGCGACCAGCCGTCGAGCAGGATGTGATGATTGGTCAGGACCAACCGGTGCTCGTCGGGTGCCATGCGAATCAGAGTCGCGCGGAAGGCCGGCTGCCCAACCAGATCACACACCGCGGCGCGTTCGGCGGCGTTCAGCCGATCGATCTGCTCATCACGGTCCGGGGCGTCGGCGCTGAAGTCGACGTACCGCCATGGCACCACCGGATCGGTGGGAATGACCTGGACCGGCTGATCTCCGGGTGTACAGAATCTCGCCACCAGGTTGGGGTGACGTTGAATCGCGGATTGCACGGCCTCGTGCAGGCGGTACGGATCAAGCCGGCCGGTCAAAGTGACGGTCATCTGGACGGCATACACATCGTCGCCGGAACTGTGAGCAACGTTGGCGTGGAACAACAATCCACGCTGCAACGGCGTCAACGGCAGGATATCGGCGACGTCCTGCGATGCGCAGAGTTCGTCGATCTGCGGCTGCGTCAGACGGGCAGGCGCGATGTCTGACGGCGTCAATCCGCCACCCCCACCGTTCACGTGCGCGCAGATGCCGGCGAGGGCGTCGAACCATAGGCCACTGAGGCGGGTGACCTGGTCTTGGTCCAGCGCGGACAGCGCCCACGTCCAGCCGGCGCGCAGGCGCGGCCCATCGGCGGTTTCCACTGTGCCGGCGTTGAGTTCGACGGTGTGCATCAACGGCATGGGGACCGCCGCGGCAGCGCCGGTGACCTTCCAGCCGTCCTCGCGGATCTCCCAGATGTCACCGGACGCCTGACCACTGCCGGCACCCATCCGGCCGAGGTAATTGAATCCGATGGTCGGGTCGGAACCGGCCAGTTCGACGTCGGTGTTGAGGTAACGCAGCAGACCGTAGGTCAGTCCGTCCGGCAGGGCACGAAGTTGTTCTTTGGCGTCCTTGATGATCGGGCCCAGGCTGGGGTCGCCGGCGAGCACCTGTCCCCAGTCTGTGGCGCCGGCCGCGAGCGACACCGGGTATTTGGTGGTGAACCAGCCGACCGTGCGGGACAGGTCGACGGCGTCGCGATCGCCGGCCACTTCCTCCTCGCGTCCATGGCCCTCTGCGTCGATGACGATCGGCGCACCTACGGTGCCGAGGAATTCGGTGAGCGCTAACCCGAACGCGATCAGCAGAATGTCGTTGATTCCGGCGTGGAACGCTGCGGGCACCTCACCGAGCAGCATCCGCGTGGTCTCCGGGTCCAGCTCCACCGACAGACTGCCGGCATTGGCGTAGGTGTCGACCGCGGGCTGCACCGCAGGCAACGGCGCGGGCACCGCGGCGATCTCCCGCCAGTGCGCCAACTGGTCGGTGACTTCTGGGTGATACGCGTGCTCGGCCAACACCGACGCCCATCGGGCGAAGGATGTGCGCGGCGCAGGCAGGACGACGTCCTGCCCACCGCGTAGCTGCGCCCACGCGAGATTGAAGTCTTCCAACAGGATTCGCCACGACACACCATCTACGACGAGGTGATGCGCGATCATCAGCAGCTGTCCGGTAGGAACGGCCCACAGCGCACTCACCATCTGCCCGGCCGTCGGGTTCAGCCGTGCGCGCGCCTGTGTGACCACCTCGTGCGACAGCACCTCGACCGTTTGCAGGCAGTCGCGTGCATTGACCGTTTCGGACTCGGGCACATTCGGTGACCAGCCACCCACACCGTCATCATCGATGCGCAGGCGCAACATCGCATGCCGATCGAGGATGGCTTGGAGCACCACCAGCACGTCATCCTCGGTCACACCGACCGGTGCCTGGATCAACACCGTTTGGTTGAACTGGTCTACCGGACCTTGAACCTTGTTCAGCCACTGCATGATCGGCGTCGCCAACAGCTGGCCGACGCCTTCGTCGACAACATCATTGTCGACGCCGGTGAGCGTGGCGACCCGGGCCAGCCCGGCCACTGTCTGTTCGACGAAGATGTCGCGGGGACGGCACAGCACGCCCGCGGCCCGCGCCCGCGCCACCACCTGCATGGACAGGATGCTGTCGCCGCCGAGTTCGAAGAACGACTCGTCGACGCCGACGCGTTCCAAGCCGAGAACCTGGGCGTAGATGCCCGCCAGGATCTCCTCCACTGCATCCGAGGGTGCGCGGTAGGAGTCGACGTCCTGATAGTCCGGTGCGGGCAGGGCTTTGGTGTCGAGTTTGCCGTTCACGGTCAGTGGCAGCGCATCGATCACCACCACCGCGGCGGGGACCATGTAGGACGGCAGCTTGTCCGCGAGTGCGGTGCGCGCGCCGGCCGGGTCCACGATGCCGGTCACGTATCCGACCAAGCGTTTGTCACCCGGGCGATCTTCACGGGCGATCACTACCGCGTCGTCGACACCCTCTAATGCGCCTAGCGCGGACTGAATTTCGCCGAGTTCGATGCGGTAGCCGCGGATCTTGACCTGCTCGTCGGAGCGCCCCATGTACCGCAGCTCGCCGTCGGCGCCCCAATACATCAGGTCACCGGTGCGGTACATGCGCGCTCCGGGCTCGCCGAAGGGGCAGGCCACGAATCGGGTCGACGACAATCCGGGCCTTCCGATGTATCCGTCGGAAACCCCGGCGCCGGCCACGTACAACTCACCGACGACTCCCGGCGCGACCGGACGCAACAGGGTGTCCAGGACGAAGAAGCCAAGATGGCCCAGCGGTACCCCGATCGGGCTGACATTTCTATCACCGACAATGTCGGATTCAGCGAGCTCTCGGAACGAGGCGTGCACGGTCGTCTCGGTGATGCCGTACATGTTGATCAGTCGTGGCGATCCCGGTGGGTGATTCTCCAACCACGACCGCATCCGTTGCGGTTCCAGCGCTTCCCCGCCGAACACCACGGCCTCGAGCTTCAACTGCGCGCCCAACTCGGGGTGTGCGGCATCGGCGGTCTGTAGCGCATAGAACGCGGACGGCGTTTGGCTCAGCACACCGACCTGCTCGGCAACCAGCAGAGCGTGCAGGTCTTCTGGCGATCGCACCACCGAGTCAGGTACCACGACCACCCGACCGCCGTAGAGCAGTGCTCCCCAGATCTCCCACACCGAGAAGTCGAAGGCCAGCGAGTGACACTGCGACCAGGCGAGCCCGGTCAGATCCAAGTCGGCATCGAGTGTTTCCAGCAGCTGGATCACGTTGCGATGCGGAATCGCCACGCCCTTCGGCGTTCCGGTGGTGCCTGAGGTGTAGATGATGTAGGCGACGTCATCGCGGTGTGGTCCGGCGGGCGCCGGTGTGCCGTCGACGGACACGTCGTTCAGGTCGTTTACATCGATCACCGAAATGCCAAGCCCGTCAAGTTGTTCAGCGAGGTCGACGGTGGTGATCGCGGCGACCGGCTTGGCATCGCCGAGCACGAATTGCCGGCGTGTCTCCGGCACCGATGGATCGATCGGCACATACGTGGCACCGGTTTTCACCACCGCCACCATGGCCAGGATCGCCTCGGCCGACCGCGGCAACAGCAGCGCCACCCGTTGTCCGGGTCCGGCGCCGCGGCGGGCCAGCACGCGCGCAGCCCGCTCGGCTGCCTCGTCGAGTTCGCGGTATGTCATCGACGCACCCTCAAAGGTCACCGCCAAGGCGTCCGGGGTGCGGGCCGCAGCCGCGGCGAACATGGAGGCGACCGACTCGGAACTGGTCGCCGATCGGGCCAACACCGCGCGGTTGCCGACCTGGTCGAGTCGGGCGTGGTCGGCGGCGTCCAGCACGTCGACCGCCGACATCTGCCGCTGCGGGGCGGCGGTCATCTTCACGAGCACCCGCTGCAGGCGGTCCACCACGATCTGGACGCTGGCGGCGTCGAAGACGTCGGTGCGGAACTCGACGCCGCCACCGATACCGGCGGGCTCACCCTCGGAGTCCCAGCGTTCGGCCAGGTTGAACGTGAGGTCCATCCGAGCGGTCTCGGTGTCCACGGCCATCGGCTCGACCTGCAACTCGCCCAGCGACAAGCCGGCTGCGTCGCCAGCCTGCCAGCCGAAGTTCTGCCAGGCCAGCACCACCTGCACCAGCGGATGATGGGCCATACTGCGGGTCGGCTTGAGCCGCTCGACCAGAACCTCGAACGGCACATCCTGATGCTCGTACGCGGACAGACTGCGCCGGCGCACCTGGGCGAGCAGGTCGGCGAAGGTCGGGTTCCCGGTCAGGTCGACACGCAGCACCAGAGTGTTCACGAAGAATCCGACTAGTTCCTCGAGCGCGGTGTCACCCCGCCCGGCGATCGGGAAGCCAACCGCCACATCGGTGTTCGCGCTCAGACTTGACAACAGCACAGCCAGAGCGGTCTGCACCACCATGAAGGGAGTCGCGTTGTGCTCGCGGGCCACCCGGGCGACCGCCTGCTGCAACTCGGCGGGCCAGTCCACCTCGAGTCGGGCACCGCGGTAGTCGGCGACCATGGGGTAGGGCCGGTCGGTGGGCAGCTGCAACTGCTCGGGCATGCCGGCGAGTGCGTCTTCCCAGTAGGCCAGTTCGGCGGCAATGCGGCTATCGGGATCGGCGAGATCGCCCAGCCGCGAACGCTGCCACAGCGTGTAGTCGACGTACTGAACGGCCAGATCCGCCCAGCGCGGGCCTTCCCCGGTCGAGCGGGCCGCGTAGGCGACACCGAGGTCGCGCACCAGCGGTGCAATCGACCAGCCGTCGGCGGCGATGTGATGTACCACCGCAACCAGTACGTGCTCGTCGGCGCTGACCCGGAAAAGTCTTGCCTGCATGGGGATTTCGGTGGACAAGCCGAAGGTGTACCGCGTGGCCGCCTCGATGGCGTCAGCCAGTTGGACCCCCGACCAGCCGGTGGCGTCGATGACGGTCCACCCGAAGTCGGCAAGCTCGGTGGGAACGACGAGCTGCTGCGGTATCCCTCCGACGGCCGGGAAGCGCGTGCGCAGGCTCTCCTGGCGGTCGACCACATCGGCCAGCGCCGCGCCGAGTGCCTCCCCGTCGAGCTGACCGTGCAACCGCAGGGCCACCGGCAGGTTGTAGATCGGGGACGGTCCTTGTAGCTGGTCGACGATCCACAACCGGTTCTGGGCGAAGGACAGCGGCACGACCGGCGGCCGCGTAGCCGAGACCAGTGGTTCGGACGCGCTTTCGCCTCCGGAGATTCGGGGCGCAAGCTGCGCAACGGTGGGCGCCTCGAACAGCATTCGCACCGCAAGACCGCTGCCGAGATTGTTGTTGACCGCGGCGACCAAGCGCATCGCCGACAACGAATCGCCGCCCAGATCGAAGAACGAGTCGTCCACACCGACCCGATCGACACCAAGAATCTGGGCGAAGATTCCCGCCAAGATCTCCTCGGTGGGAGTGCTTGGGGCACGGTAGTTTTCCGCGTCCGTATAGTCGGGGGCCGGCAGTGCCCGCCGGTCCAGCTTGCCGCTGACGGTCAGCGGCAACTCTGAGAGTTCCATGACCGCGGCCGGCACCATGTAGGCAGGCAGCCGCTCGGCCAGCGCGACACGGATTTTGACCGGATCCGCCGTTCCGGTGAAATAGCCCACCAGGCGTGGGTCACCCGGACGATCCTCACGGGCGATCACCACCGCCTGCTCGACCCCGTCGAGCCCAGCCAGCACGGCCTGAATCTCGCCGGGCTCGATCCGGTAACCGCGGATCTTCACCTGCTCGTCGGCTCGGCCGAGATATTGCAATTGCCCGTCGGCGCGCCACCGCACCAGGTCCCCGGTCCGATACATGCGCTTGCCGGGCTCACCGAACGGGCACGCCACGAACCGCGAAGCCGTCAGATCAGTCCGCCCGACATAGCCCACCCCAACACCGTGGCCAGCCACATACAACTCGCCGACAACACCTTCCGGCACTGGCTGCAACCGCTCGTCGAGGACGAACAAGGCCACCGTCGGCGGCGGAGCACCGATCGGCACCTCGGCGCCGACGACCAAGGGTGCGGTCATCGACGCGTACACCGTGACTTCGGTGGGTCCGTAGGCATTGATCACCACCCGGCCCGGCGCCCACTGTTCCACCACTTCGGGCGGGCACGCCTCACCGCCGAGGAGCAGTGCCACCGACTCCAAGCCCTGTGGACGCAGTGCGGCCACCGCCGACGGCGTTTGGGTGAGCACGTTGACGTGTTCGCTCACCAACAACGCGTGGAAGTCCTCGGGCGAGCGAACCACCGTCTCGGGCACCACCAGCAGCCGCCCGCCACCCAGCAGCGCCGCCCAGATCTCCCAGACGGAGAAGTCGAACGCGTACGAGTGGCACTGCGTCCACACCTGCTCGGCGGGAAGCGCCGGGTGTGCCGAAGCAGCCAGATGAGCCAGGTTGCGATGGCTCAGTGCCACACCTTTCGGTGTTCCTGTCGTACCCGAGGTATAGATGAGGTATGCGATATTGTCTGGGTCCGGTGCCGGCAACGCCGCGCTGGACTGATGATCCACCGCCGAGTCGTCGATGTCGATGACCGCGACATCGTGTCCGTCGAGGCGCAGCCGCAGGGCTTCCGTGGTGACGACGGCGACCGGTGCGGCGTCGCCGAGCATGAACTCGATCCGGGTTTCGGGCAACGCCGGATCGATCGCCAGGTACGCCGCCCCTACTTTCAGTGCGGCCAGCATGACGACGACGGCATCGGCAGACCGGTCCATGAGCAACGCCACACAGTCGCCCGCACCGACACCACGGGCGGACAGCAAGCGCGCAAACCGGTTTGCCGCCTCATCCAGCTCCCGGTAGCTCATCGAGACATCGCCAGACGTCAGCGCAACGGCCTGGGGTGCACGAGATACCCGCTCAGCAAACAACTCTGGGACCGACACCGCCGCCCGGGCGGGTCGGGTCAATACCCTGCGGTTGCCGATCTCGTTGAGGCGGGCATGCTCGGCGGAGTCGAGCACATCGATCGACGACACCCGGCGGGCCGGGTCGGCCGTCATCGCCATCAAGACTCGCTGCAGCCGCTCGACCAGCGTCTGGATGGAGGCGGCGTCGAAGACGTCGGTGCGGAATTCGACCAGCACATCGATCCCGGAGGGCTGGCCGCCGTGGCTCAGGCGTTCGCTCAGCGAGAACGCGAGATCGACACGGGCCGTGTGGGTGTCGAGTGGGAGCTGCGTGACCTGCAGATCACCCAGGGCCATCGCGATGTCCTCGCTGGTCTCCCCCGGCATGCTGCGCCATGCCAGCATCACCTGGACCAGTGGGTGATGGTTGAGCGATCGAGTGGGGTTGATCCGCTCGACGACCGCCTCGAAGGGCACGTCCTGATGCTCGTAGGCGGCCAGGCTGCGGGTCCGGACCTGGGCCAAGAGATCGGCGACGGTGGGGTCGCCGCCGACATCGACTCGCAACACCAGGGTGTTGACGAAGAACCCGATCAGGTCGTCGAGGGCGGGGTCGCGCCGGCCCCCAATCGGGAAGCCCACTGCCACATCCGAACTCGCGCTGAGCTTGCCCAGTAGCAGCGCAAGGGCCGCCTGGACCAGCATGAAACTGGTCGCGTTGTGCTCGCGGGCCACCTGGGTGATCCGCTCCTGCAACTCGGTGGGCCACTGCAACGAGACGGTGGCGCCGCGCTGGTCCGCCACAGGCGGGTACGGCCGGTCAGTCGGCAGCTGCAGTCGTTCGGGCATACCGGCCAGCGCGTCCTGCCAGTACGCCAGCTGCGCATTGATGAGGCTGTTGCTGTCCTCGAGGTCGCCGAACTGCGCGCGTTGCCACAACGTGTAGTCGACGTATTGGACCGGCAGTTCGGCCCAGACTGGGTCCAGCCCCGCGCTTCGGCAGACGTAGGCCACGCCCAGATCACGCACCATCGGGCCCATCGACAGTCCGTCGGCGGCGATATGGTGTGCCACCGCCACCACTACGTGCTCGACGTCGCTGATCCGAAACAGGCGCGCCCGCATCGGAATTTCGGCGGCCAGATCGAATGTGTGAAGCCCGACAGCGGCGACAGCCTCGTCCAGTTCTGCCGGTGTCCAGCCGGCCGCATCGACGACGTCCCAGCCGAAGTCGGCCTGCTCGGTGGGTACCACCACCTGGCGGGGAACGCCGTCGGGCGCCGCGAATGTCGTGCGCAGGCTTTCGTGGCGGCCCACCACGTCGGCCAGTGCCGCACCCAGAGCCTCGACATTGAGGTGACCGTGCAGCCGCAAACCGACCGCCATGTTGTAGGTCGCTGACGGTCCCTGCAGCTGGTCGAGGAACCACAACCGGTTCTGCGAGAACGACAGTGGGATGACCGGGGGACGCTCCATCGGCACCAGCGGCTGCAATCGATCGTCCTCGGCGGCTATGCGTAGCGCCAACGCGGCCACCGAAGGTGCCTCGAACAGCGTGCGCACCGACAGCCTGGTGTTCATGCCGGTGTTGACCTCAGCGATCAGCCGCATCGCCGACAGCGAATCCCCGCCCAGATCGAAGAACGAGTCGTCCACCCCGACGCGCTGCACACCCAGCACGTTGAGGTACACGCCGACCAGGATCTCTTCGACGGGTGTCGACGCCGCGCGGTAGGAATCGGCGTCGGAGAACTCCGGTGCCGGCAGGGCGCGCCGGTCGAGCTTGCCGTTGACGGTCAGCGGCAGGGCGTCGATGACCATGATCACCGCCGGAACCATGTACTCGGGCAGTCGCTCGGCCAGCGCCGCACGTGCGGCGGCGGGTTCGGCCGTCCCGGTGATGTAGCCAACCAGACGCTTCTCACCGGGGCAGTCCTCGCGGGCTATCACCACCGCCTGCTCGACTCCGGCCACTCCCGCCAGCACCGAACGGACTTCGCCGAGTTCGATGCGGTACCCGCGAATTTTGACCTGCTCGTCGGCACGGCCCACGTACCGCAACTCGCCATCGGAGCCCCACCACACCAAATCCCCGGTGCGATACATCCGCATCCCTGGCGCCCCGAACGGGCAGGCGACGAAGCGTGACGACGACAAGCCGGGCCGTCGCCAATAGCCCAGACCAGCTTGCGGCCCAGCGACATACAGATCGCCGACGACGCCGGCGGATACGGGCTGCAGCCACTGATCGAGTACGAAGAACGCGAGGTCCGCCAGCGGACCACCAACCGGGCTGGCATCGGTACCGGCGTCTGCCTGCACGATCTCCCGGAACGACGCGTGAACTGTGGTTTCGGTGGTGCCGTAGAGGTTGAACAGCCGCGGTGAGTCCGGGTGGTTGTCGTGCCAGGTTTGAAGCCGTTGTGGCTCAAGCGCTTCGCCGGCGAAGATCACCGTGCGCAGTGCGAGCACACGGCCGAATTCGGGCTGCAGCGCATCGGCGGTCTGCAGAGCGTAGAACGCCGACGGTGTCTGCGACAGGACGGTGACCTGCTCAGCGGCCAACAGGGCGTGGAACTCCTCGGGCGCACGGGCCACCGACTCCGGCACCACCACGAGTCGCCCGCCGTACAGCAGCGCGCCCCACATCTCGCAGACCGAGACGTCGAAGGCCAGCGAATGCCAGAGCGACCACACCTGTTGCGCCATATCGATCTGGGTGTCCATGGCGGCGAGCAGCTGGGTGACGTTCTGGTGAGTGATGGCAACGCCTTTGGGTACACCGGTGGTGCCCGATGTGTAGATCAGGTATGCAATGTCGTCAGGAGTGGGTCCTGGCAGCGGGGTGCCGGGCTGGCTTGCGACTACGGGGTCGTCGACGTCGATGATCGGCATGGAGTGGCCGGCCAGCCGCCCGGCCAGTTCCGCGGTGGTGATCGCCGCGGCAGGCTCGGCGTCACCCAGCATCAGCTGCATACGCGCCGCCGGAGCAGACGGGTCGATCGGCACGTACGCCGCGCCGGTTTTCAGCACCGCCAGGATCGACACGATCGCCTCAACAGAACGCGGCATCAACAGCGCCACCCGCCGACCCGGCCCAATACCCCTGCCAGCCAACAGATGCGCGAGCCGGTTGGTGACTTCGTCCAGCTCCCGGTAGGTCAGCGAATGCTCACCGCACGTCAGCGCCACCGCCTCCGGAGCGCGCGCCACCTGTGCGGCGAACAACGCCGGAATCGATCCGGTGGGCACGGGCTTTATCAGAGCGCCCCGGTTGCTCCACTGCTCGACTCGGGCCTGCTCGGCGTCGTCGAGCAGTTCGATCGCCGACAGCGGCCGGCCCGGATCGGTGATCATGGCGGCCACGACACGTGTGAGTCGTTCGATGAATGCTTCGATGGCGGCGGCATCGAACACGTCGGTGTCGTACTCGACCCGCAATGTCAGCTCATCGCCCGGGATGGCCTGTACCGCCAGCGGGTAGTGATTGGTCTCGTGGTGCGCGAACCCCGTGACTTCCAATCCGTCGTTGCCCGACAACCTGGCCGCGTCGATTGGATAGTTCTCGTAGACGAAGAACGTGTCGAACAGATAGTTCTGTCCGGTCACCCGATGAATCTCGCTGAGCGCCAAGTGCTGATGGTCCAGCGTCCGAGCATGGTCCTTTTGCAGCTGACCCAGTACATCTATGGTCGTGGCCGATGCGTCGATCCTGACCCGTACCGGCACCGTGTTGATCAGCAGACCCACCATCGAGTCCGCACCCAAAACCTCATCGGGACGGCCCGACACCGTGGTGCCGAACGCGATATCGCTGTGTCCCGTCAGGGACATCAATACCCGCGCATAGGCGCCCTGCAACACCGTGTTGACCGTCGTTTGGCACGAACGGGCCAACTCGCCAAGTGATTTCGTAGTCTGCTCGGACATCGCGAACGAGGCAATGCCACGAACGCCGACCTTTACCCGGCCAGCGGGACCGACCATCGTCGGGGTCTCGAAATCGGCCAGCACTGCACCCCACGCCGCCCGGGCGGCATCCAAATCACGTGCGGCCAGCCAACTCACGAACCGCCGATACGGTGCAGCCGGAGGCAACCGCTGCCCGTAATAGCTTGCGAACACTTCGCCCAACAGGATCGGCAGCGACCACCCATCCAGCACAATGTGATGGTTAGTCAAGACAAACCGGTACTGGTTGGCTGCGGTCCGAATCAAGGCAGCCCGTAATACCGGCTCATTTGCCAACTGGCACACCGCAAGACGCTCAGCCTTGCACACCTGCGCGATCTGATCCTCGAGACCACCACGGACAGCGTCGAGCTGGAGATACTGCCATGGCACCTCCGGATCGGCAGGGATCACCTGCACCGGCTCGGCGAACTTCTGCGAGAACCGGGCCGCCACATTCGGATGCCGAGCCACCACCGCCTGCACCGCCGACTGCAGACGCTCGGCGTCCAGCGGACCACTCAAACTCACATAAAGCTGCACCGCATACGCATCATCGCCACCCGCCGCCGCGCTGGCGTGAAAGAACAACCCCTGCTGTAACGGAGTCAGCGGCAGAACATCGACTATCCGCACACTGCCACTGGAACCGGCTGAGACGTTCGTGGCGGTGACAACTGTCGGCGCGTCCCCCGTGGTCATTTGTTTCGGGCGGCCGTGTTGTCCACTGATCAAGGCTGCCAACTGGCCGACGGCGGGCGCCTCGAACAACGTTCGCACCGAAAGATTCGTATTCAGACCGCTGTTGACTGCCGCGATCAGCCGCATCGCTGACAGCGAGTCACCGCCGAGATTGAAGAACGACTCGTCCACCCCGACGCGCTCCAGCCCGAGAATTTGGGCGAAGATTCCCGCCAGGTGCTCCTCGACGACGTCGCCGGGGGCCCGGTAGGAATCGACGTCCTGATACCCGGGTGCCGGGAGTGCCCGCGTGTCGAGCTTGCCATTGACCGTCAGCGGCAGCATTCCGATCGCGACGACGGCGGAAGGAATCATGTAGGCGGGGAGCCGCGCAGCCACGGCCTCACGCACCTCAGCCGGATCCGCAGCCCCAGTGATGTAAGCGACCAGCCGCTTGTCACCGGGTCGGTCCTCACGGGCGATCACGACGGCTTGGTCGACGCCGTCCACTTCGCCCAGGGCGGACTGGATTTCGCCGAGTTCGATGCGGTAGCCGCGGATCTTGACCTGCTCGTCGGCGCGGCCCATGTACTCGAGTTCACCGTCTGCCGTCCAACGCACCAGGTCGCCCGTGCGATACATGCGCGCGCCCGGCGCCCCGAACGGGCATGCAACAAACCGGGCGGCCGCCAAGCCGGCCCGGCCGACATAGCCGTAGGCCAGTCCCGAGCCCGCGACGTACAGTTCGCCGACCGCGCCGGCGGAGACGGGCTGCAACCAGCTGTCGAGCACGAAGAAGCCCAGATTGGCCAGGGGCCGCCCGATCGGGCTGACCGCACTGTCGGTGTCACCCGAGGTGATCTCCCGGAACGACGCGTGCACGGTGGTCTCGGTGATGCCGTACATGTTGATAAGCCGCGGCGATCCCGGGTGATTCTGCAGCCAGGTCCGAAGGCGTTGCGGTTCAAGCGCTTCGCCGCCGAACACCACGGCTTTGAGCGCCAGATCGTCAGCTTCGGGCGAGTCGGCGCTCTGCAGTGCATAGAACGCCGACGGGGTTTGACTCAGGATCTCTACCCGCTCGGACACCAACAAGGCGTGGAAATCTGCCGGCGAGCGGACCACCACGTCCGGTACCACCACCACCCGGCCGCCATAGAGCAGCGGGCCCCAGATTTCCCACACCGAGAAATCGAACGCCAGTGAATGGCATTGGGTCCACACCTGATCCGCCAAATCCATGTCGGCTGCGAGCGCGCCCAAAAGACGAGTGACGTTCTGGTGCGGGATCGGCACGCCCTTGGGCGTTCCTGTGGTGCCGGACGTGTAGATGATGTACGCGATGTCATCAGGCTCAGGACCCGTCAACGCGGTCGCGGGTTGGCTGTCGACGGCAGGGTCGCTGAAATCGATGATCAGCATGTCGCGCCGGTCGAGGCGCGGGCGCAGTTCGGAGTTGGTGATCGCTGCGACGGGCGCGGCATCGTCGAGCACGAACTGCATGCGCGCCGCCGGAACCGCCGGATCAATGGCGACATAGGTCGCGCCTGTCTTCAAGACCGCCAGGATCGCAACGATCGCTTCGGCCGACCGCGGCAACAGCAACGCCACCCGCCGGCCGGGGGCCGCGCCGCGAGTCGCCAGCAGGTTCGCCAACCGGTTCGACGTCTCATCGAGCCGGCGATAGGTCCATGCTTGCTCGCCGTAGCTGAGCGCTACCGCATCGGGGACTCGACCCACCTGCGCTGCGAAAAGTGTTGGGATCGACAGCGGCGTGCTCAGCTGCTCGGTGAGCCCGTCCCGATTGCCCCACACCGCGAGCCGGTCGTGCTCCACACCGTCGAGGACATCGATCGACGACAGACTTCTGGTCGGGTCGTCGATCATCGCGGCCACAACATGCTTGAGTCGATCGATCAGTGCGTCGATACCCGCGGTGTCGAACACCGCGGTGTCGTACTCGACGCGCAGGGTCAGCTCATCGCCCGGAATCGCCTGTACCGCGAGCGGATAGTGGTTTGTTTCGTGATGGGAGAAGGCCGTGACGGACAACCCATCGCCGCCCGACAACCTGGCCGCGTCGATCGGGTAATTCTCGTAGACAAAGAACGTGTCGAAGAGCTGGTCACGGCCCGTGACGCGATGAATCTCGGTGAGCGCCAAGTGCTGGTGATCCAGCGTATGCGCGTAGTCGCTCTGCAACTTGTCGAGCAGATCGGCGGTCGTGGTCGCCGCAGTGATGCGGGCCCGCACCGGCACGGTGTTGATCAGCAGGCCCACCATCGCCTCTGCACCCAATATCTCATCGGGGCGGCCCGAAACCGTGGTGCCGAAGGCGATGTCGCGCTGACCGGTCAGCATCATCAACACCCGCCCGTAGGCCGCCTGCAACACGGTGCTGACGGTCGTGTGACACGAGCGCGCCAGTTCACCCAGCGCCCGGGTGGTCTTTTCGGACAAGTGGAACGAGGCGATGTCGCGGACGCCGGGCTCTCGTCCCGCAGTACCGACCAGTGCCGGGGTATCGAAACCGATCATCACCGCGCGCCATGCCGCCCGAGCCGCGTCGAGGTCACGGCCGGCCAGCCAGGAAACGAAGCGGCGGTACGGCGGGGCCGGCGCCAGCCGCTGCCCGTAGTAGCTCGCGAACACCTCCCCCAACAGGATCGGCAACGACCACCCGTCCAAGACAATATGGTGGTTGGTGAGTACGAACTGATACCGGTCGGCCGCGGTTCGGATCAACACTGCACGGAATACCGGCTCATTAGCCAACTCGCACACCGCAGCACGCTCAGCCGCGCAGATCTGAGCTACCTGTTCCTCGACATCGCGGCCGGAACCATCGAGCTCGAAATGCTGCCAGGGCACCACCGGATCAGCCGGAATCACCTGCACCGGCTCGGCGAACTTCTGCGAAAAACGAGCCGCCAGATTCGGATGCCGAGCCACCACCGCCTGCACCGCAGCCTGCAACCGCTCAGCATCCAACGGACCGCTCAGACCGACATACAGCTGCACCGCATACACATGATCGCCACCCGATGCTGCGCTGGCGTGAAAGAACAACCCCTGCTGCAGCGGAGTCAGCGGCAGGACATCAGCTATCCGCATACTGCCCGCGGAGCTCGGCGTCGTGACGACGGGAACCGGAGCCGGCAAGGTTGCGGCTGGTTTCTTTGACGGGGCTGCTTCCCCAGAGATACGAGCCGCCAGCTGAGCGACGGTGGGCGCTTCAAACAGAGCACGCACCGAAAGGCGAGTGTTCATCCGCGCATTCACCGCCGCGATCAGACGCATCGCCGACAGTGAATCCCCACCCAGATTGAAGAACGAGCCGTCCACACCGACACGGTGCAGACCAAGCACTTGACCATAGATGCCGGCCAGAACCTCTTCGACTGCGGTCGTCGGAGCCCGATAACGACTGGCGTCCTGGAAGTCCGGCGCAGGCAGGGCCTTTCGGTCGAGCTTGCCGTTGATCGTCAGCGGCAGCGCGTCGATCACCATGATCGCGGCCGGAACCATGTATTCGGGTAACCGCTCGGCCAGCGCCGCACGCAACGCCACCGGCTCGGCTGGCCCCACGATGTATCCCACCAACCGGCGCTCACCCGGGGAGTCCTCGCGGGCAATCACCACAGCCTGCTCGACCCCGTCCAATCCGGCCAACGACGCGCGAACCTCACCGAGCTCGATGCGGTACCCGCGGATCTTGACCTGCTCGTCGGCGCGCCCCACATACCGCAGTTCGCCGTCGGCGCCCCACCACACCAGATCCCCAGTGCGGTACATGCGCGTTCCTGCTCCGCCGAACGGACACGCCACGAACCTCGACCCCGTCAACCCCGCGCGGCCCAAGTAGCCGACGCCGACACCACGGCCTGCGACGTACAACTCACCGATCGAGCCGGGCGGCACCGGCCGCAGCCAAGCGTCGAGCACAAACAATGCCGCCCCCGCAATGGGTGGCCCGATCGGCACCGATCCGGAGCCGGCGGTCAGCGGTGCGCTCACGGCGACGTCGACGGTCGTCTCGGTGGGGCCGTAGGCATTGATCATCACCCGCCCCGGCGCCCACTTATCCATCACCTCGGTCGGGCAGGGTTCGGCGCCGATGATCAGTGACACCGAGTCGAGGGCGTTGGGCGATAGCATCCCCACCTCTGACGGGGTGGTACTGAATACGGTGACGCCCTCGGAAATTAGCAGGGCCTCAAGGTCTTCGGGCGCCCGCGCGATCGACTCGGGCACCACCACCAACCGGCCGCCACTCAGAAGCGCACCGAAGATCTCCTGGATTGAGACGTCGAACCCGTAGGAGCGGCACTGCGACCACACACCCGCCCGCGGCAGCGGGGGCGCCTGCAGTGAGTCCATGAGCTGCGCGACGTTGCGGTGTGCGATGGCAACACCTTTGGGAACACCGGTGGTGCCGGAGGTGTAGATCAGGTAGGCGATGTCGTCGGCAGCGGGCCCGGGCAGGACTGTGCCCCGCCGTCCGGGTGCGGGGAGTTCCCACGCCCGCTGCACGTCGATGATCTCCAAGCTCTGACTCGCCAGCCGGCCGGCCAAGTCGGAGTTGGTGATAACGACGATCGGCTCCGCGTCGGCGAACACCAGTTGCATGCGCGCCGACGGTGCGGCCGGGTCGATCGGCACATACGCCGCACCGGTCTTGAGTATGGCCAAGATCGACACGATCGCGTCGGCTGAGCGTGGTAACAACACCGCCGCTCGATGCCCCGGACCAATCCCCCTGTCCGCCAAAAACTGTGCGAATCGATCTGTCGCTTCGTCCAGCTCCCGATACGTCCAGCGACGACCGTCGAAACTCAGCGCCAAAGCCTCAGGGACACGGGCGACCTGCGCGGCGAACAGCTCAGGGATAGTGAGCGACGCAGACGCCGGCTGGGTCAGCACCGCCCGGTTGCTCCACTCGTCCAGTCGCGCGTGCTCGCCACGGTCGAGGAGGTCCAGAGTGGACAGTCGCCGGCCGGGATCGGCGACCATGGCGGCCAAGACCCGCTGGAGTCGCCGGCTCAGCGAGTCGACGCCGACCGGGTCGAAGACATCGGTGCCGTATTCGATCCGCAGGGTAAGTTCGTCACCCGGGATGGCTTGAATCGACAGCGGATAGTGGTTGGTCTCGTGGTGTGCGAACTCCGTGACAGCCAATCCGTCATTGCCAGAAAGCTTGGCGGCGTCGATCGGATAGTTCTCGTAGACGAAGAACGTGTCGAATAGGTGGTCTTGACCGGTGACGCGGTGAATATCGCTGAGCGCCAGATGCTGATGATCCAGTGTGGCAGCGTGATCGCGCTGCAGTCGATGCAACAGATCGGCAGTCGTGGTTTCAGCGCCGACCTGGACCCGCACTGGCACGGTGTTGATCAGCAGACCCACCATCGAGTCCGCGCCCAACACCTCATCAGGCCGGCTCGATACGGTTGTGCCGAATACGACATCGCGCTGACCTGTCAGCGACATCAACACCTGCGCATAGGCAGCCTGCAACACAGTGCTGACCGTCGTACGACACGAACGCGCCAACTCGCCGAGCGCTCGAGTTGTGTCTCCGGACATGACGAACGACGCAACCTCGCGTGCGCCCGGTGCGTGAACCGCCGGGCCGAGCAGCGTCGGGTTGTCGAAACCAGCCAGCACTTCACCCCACGCGGCCCGGGCGGCGTCGCGGTCACGACCGGCCAGCCAATTCACATATCGCCGATAGGGTGGCGCCGGCGGCAAGCGCTGGCCGTAATAGCCGGCGAACACCTCCCCGAGCAGGATCGGCAGTGACCACCCATCGAGGACAATATGGTGGTTGGTCAACACGAACCGGTACTGATCTGAGCCCGTCCGAATCAGCGCTGCGCGAAAAGCGGGTTCATCGGCCAACTCACACACCGCAATACGCTCTTCGGCGCAGAGCGCGCTGATCTCCTCCTCGGTATCCAGCTCTGCGTACTGCCAGGGCACCTCCGGATCGGCCGGAATGACCTGCACCGGCTCGTCGAACTTCTGCGAGAACCGGGCCACCAAATTCGGATGACGCACCACGACGGCCTGGACCGCCGCCTGCAACCGGTCCGCATTCAGTGGACCCGTCAAGCTGACATACAACTGCACCGCATACACATCGTCGTCACCCGACGAAGCGCTGGCGTGGAAGAACAACCCCTGCTGCAGCGGTGTCAGCGGTAAAGCATCAGCTATCCGCATACTGCCGCTGAAGCTCGTCGATCTGCTCTTGGCTCAGCCCGGCCGCGATGTCCGACGGCGTCAGACCACCTCCACCGCCTTGGACATGCGCACAGATACCGGTCAGAGCCTCGAACCACAACTGGCTCAACCGGTTCACCTGGACGTGGGTCAGCGCCGATGTGGCCCACATCCAGGTGGCGCACAGGCTCGGGCCGGCGTCGGTGTCAATCGTGCCGGCGTTGAGTTCCAAGGTGTGCATCAGCGGAATGGGCGGTCGCACACTGGGACTGATGGTCGCCAAACCGTCCCACGCGATCTGCCACACATCACCGAATGTGTCGGCCGAGGTAGCGCCCTGGCGGCCCAGGTAGTTGAACCCGATCACCGGATCGGGTCCGTCCAGATCGACCTCGCTGTTCAAGTAGCGCAGCACCCCGTAGTTCAGCCCCTCGGGCAGGGTTCGCAGCTGCTCCTTCGCGGCCTTGACCGCCGCGCCAAGTTTCGCGTCGCCGGCGACCACCTGTGCCCAACTCAGGCTGCCCACCTCGAGCGCCACCGGGTACTTGGCGGTGAACCATCCCACCGTGCGTGACAGGTCTACTTCCCCTGGGGAGGCAACCAGTTCCTCGTCGCGGCCGTGGCCCTCGACGTCGATGCAGATCGGTTCACCGCTTGTGCCCATGAATTCGGCTGTGGCCAAGGCGAATGCGATCAGCAGGATGTCATGCACCCCGGCGTGGAAGGCCGCGGGGACGTCGCCAAGCAGCAGCTGGGTGGTCTCCATGTCGAGATTCACCACCAGATTTCCTGCGGTCGCCAACGTGTCGACCTCAGGCAGCACAGCCGGCAACGCGGCAGGCGTGTCCGCGATCTGACGCCACACGTCGGCCTGCGTCACGACGTCCTCGCGGTGGGCATGTTCGCCGAGCAGCGACGACCAACGGGCGAATGAAGTGCCAGGCTCTGGTAGCACCACCGGCTCGCCCGCACGATGCTGCGCCCAACCGAAGTTAAGGTCTTCCAGAAGAATTCGCCACGACACTCCGTCAATCGCCAGGTGGTGCACGATCGCGACCAACCGTCGCGTCGAGGTCACCCACACCGCGCTCAACATGACACCCTCGGCCGGGTTGAGCTGCGACCCGGCATGTACAACGGCCTCGTCGGTGAGGACGTCGACGGTGTACAGCCTCGAACGGGCATCGATCGCGCCGGCCTCCGAGACCTCCAGCGCCCAGCCGCCGGCACCGTCGTCACCGACCTGCAGTCGCAGCATGGCGTGTCGGTCCAGCAACGCCTGCAACATCACCAGGACGTCGTCCTCGTCGGTACCGGAGGGCGCCTGTACCACCACCGTCTGATTGAAGTGGTCGGTCGGGCTACCGCCAGCGGCCAGGCTCTCCAGCCAGGCGATGATCGGAGTGGTGACCACCGGACCGACGCCGTCGGAGGCCAGATCGGTGTCGGCGTCGAGCACGGTGGCCACTTGCGCGAGCCGGGCCACCGTCTGCTCTACGAAAACATCACGGGGACGGCACAATACGCCGGCGGCGCGCGCCCGGGCGACGACCTGCATCGACAGGATGCTGTCGCCACCGAGTTCGAAGAAGGATTCGTCGGCGCCCACGCGTTCCAGACCGAGAACCTGGGCGTAGATCCCCGCCAGGATCTCCTCAACCGCGTCGCTCGGGGCGCGGTAGGAATCGACGTCCTGGTACTCGGGCGCGGGCAAGGCCTTGGTGTCCAGCTTGCCATTGACCGTCAGCGGCAGTGCTTCGATCGCAACGATTGCGGTGGGAACCATATAGACGGGCAGGGTCTCGGCCACGGCCGCGCGGGCGGCCACTGGGTCGGCGGAACCGGTGATGTAGGCCACCAGCCGCTTGTCGCCGGGTCGGTCCTCACGGGCGATCACGACGGCTTGCTCGACACCGTCCAATTCGCCCAGCGCAGCCTGTATTTCACCGAGTTCGATCCGGTAGCCGCGGATCTTGACCTGCTCGTCGGCGCGGCCCACGTACTCGAGCTCGCCATCGAAACTCCACCGCACAAGGTCGCCGGTGCGGTACATCCGCGTCCCCGACGCACCGAAGGGGCATGCCACAAAACGCGTTCCGGACAACCCCGCCCGGCCGACGTAGCCATAAGCCAAACCAGATCCAGCCACATACAACTCACCCACAACGCCCGCCGGCACCGGCTGCAGCCAGCTGTCGAGCACGAAGAAACCCAGATTGGCCAACGGACGCCCGATCGGGCTGACGGCGCCGTCGGTATCGGCCGCAGTGATCTCCCTGAACGAGGCATGCACCGTGGTCTCGGTGATGCCGTACATGTTGATCATCCGCGGCGCACCCGGATGACTCTGCAGCCAGGCCTGAAGCCGGTGCGGCTCAAGGGCTTCCCCACCGAACACCACGGCCTTCAACGCAAGCTCTTGCTCGAAAGGCTCGTCGACGCTCTGTAGTGCATAGAACGCCGTCGGCGTCTGGCTCAAGACGTCGACCTGCTCGGCCACCAGTAAGGCGTAGAAGTCTTCGGAGGAGCGGACCACCGCGTCGGGCACGACCACCAGCCGGCCGCCGAAGAGCAGGGCGCCCCAGATCTCCCACACTGAGAAGTCGAATGCCAGGGAATGGCACTGGGTCCAAACCTGCGCGGCCACATCCATATCGTTGGCCAACGCTTCGAGCAGGCGGGTGACGTTGTGGTGCGGGATCGGCACGCCCTTCGGGGCACCGGTGGTTCCGGACGTATAGATGATGTAGGCGATGTCATCAGGAGCCGGGCCAGGTACCGCGGTGACAGGTTGGTCGTCGATGGCGGGATCCTCGAAGTCGACGACAAGCAGGTTTCGTCCGTCGAGGCGGGTACTCAGTTCCGCAGTGGTGATCGCGGCGACGGGGGCGGCATCGTCGAGCACGAACTGCATCCGCGCCTCAGGCACCGTCGGATCGACCGCGACATAGGTCGCACCGGATTTGAGCACCGCGAGGATCGCGACGACCGCCTCCGCCGACCGCGGCAGCAGCAACGCCACCCGCTGACCCGGACCTGCACCGTGAGCGGTCAGCAGGTGCGCCAAACGATTGGACGTCTCGTCGAGCCGCCGATACGTCCACGACTGCTCGCCGCAGGTGATCGCGACCGCGTCCGGAACTCGAGCCGCCTGCGCGGCGAACGACGCGGGAATCGACACCGGCGCACTCAACGGCTCTGCGAGGACCGCCCGATTACCCCATGCCGCAAGGGAATCGCGTTCAGCGGTATCGAGTACCTCGATCGTGGAGAGTGGCCGTGCCGGATCCGAGGTCATCGCTACCAGCACCTGCACGAGGCGCCGCGCCAGCTCGGCGGTGTCCCAGTCGGAGAACAGGTGTTCGGCGCCCAGCGTGTTGAGGTACAACGTGTCACCGAGACCGGAGAAGGTGAGGCCCGAGCTGCCCGCAAGACCGGAGTCGGTCATGGTCGCCGACGCAGGCGCACCCCCGAAGTCCAGCGTGAACGCCGCCGGGAAGAAGTTGATCGACAGCCGCGATGTCTGCGTCCCGCGTTCGAGGGCATATACCGGAAACCGTTGATGCTGCAGAGCTTCCTGCATTCGTGTGTCGACCTGCTTGCAGAAGTCGCTCACCGTGCATGCCGCCGGGGTGTGCAACACCAGTGGCACCAACCCGGCCGCCATGCCGGGCAGTGTCTTCAGCTCGGGGCGCACACGCCTGCTGACCGGAAAGTCGAACACCACCTCGGTACCCTCCGCGCGGCGCCCACGCACCAGAAGTGCGCTGGCCGCGGCGATGATCGCAGTGCGGGGGATGTCCCAGACATGGGCGAGCTCGTCGACGCGACGCAACACCGCCGGGTCGACGCGGACCTGCTCCGAGCGCCAGCCCGCATCCGCGTCGTCCGACACCGCCGACAACCGGCTGCCGTGTCCACCCTCGGGCGGGAGGTTGGCGGTCCAGTAGGCCTGGTCGTTGGAAAAATCGGCGGACGCCTCGTATTCCGACTCGCAATCCAGTAGGTCCTGCAGAGAGCCGAAGAATGCGGGCGGCACGAGGTCACCGGCGAGGGTGGCGGAGTAGATCGATGCGACGCGGTTGACGAGCAACCAGATCCCGGCACCGTCGATGACGATGTGATGGAAGCACCCGAACACATAGAACTCAGATGGTCCGGTCTCGAACAGCGCATATTTGAACAGCGGCCCGGTGAACGCCATGGGAGTGCGCTGGATCGACAGCGCCTTTTCCTGGACATCCCGTCGGGCATCGTCGGATCCGCTGAAGTCGTAAAAGTCGAGCTCGATCTCGGGGTAGTCGATCACCCGTTGAAAGATCTGGCCGTCCCGTTCGAAGAACGCTGCCCGGACCGGTTCGGCTTCTCTCGTCGCGCGCGTGAGCGCCCACTCGAGGGCGTCGCGCTCCAGCGCGCCCTCGACTTTCATCAGCATGCCGAGCTGCCAGTCGGTGGCGGGTTGACCCGTTTCCTGTGCCAGCCAAATGTCCAGCTGTGCGCGCGTCAGCGGAAGCACGGCCTCGTTGAGCTCCATCACGACTCCAACACCCTCGACTAGTCGGACGCTCGGCTTCCCGCTAACCGGTCGCGCAGGCTTTTCGGCCGGATGTCGGGCCAGTTCGCTTCGATGTAGTCCAGGCAGGATGCGCGGTCGGCTTGACCGTGGACGACGCGCCAACCGGCCGGAACGTCGGCGAAGGCGGGCCAGAGGCTGTGCTGCTCCTCGTCGTTGATCAACACAAAAAAGCTGCCCTCGTCGTCATCGAAGGGGTTGGTGCTCACCGCGTCTCCCGACACTCTCGTCAATATTGGTAGAACAAGTTCCAAACCCTACTTCGTGGTGTGACCCATGTCATGAAGTTCGTTGTGACTCACATCACCGGATAGCAACCTTCTGTGCACACATCCAGGCGAGTGACAGTGGTGGCCACGGGTTTCTCTCAGATGACGCTGTCCGGTTCACCTGCGAGGCGTTTCACCATCGCGCCGGCTTACGCCCGGCAGCAGCTCTCAACCTGCCTACGGTCGTTAGCGTCGAGAGCCAGCAAGCGTGGTACTGAACCCACCGATCAGCGAGCTGCCCCCCGCCGCGCGCAGTCTTCCAGACGGTCAGCGGCGGCGGCGGCACTCGTGGCGGGCTCGGTGATCCGAGTGGCGAGTTCGCGGGCCCGGGCGAGGTAGTCGGGGGCAAGGATCCTGCGCAGGTCGTCGACCAAGGAGTCCTCGGTGACGGTGGAGAACCGCCGCGCAGTGCCGACCCTCAGACGTTTGACCGCGGCGCCATAGATCGCGTGCACGAGGTCCCAGAACAGGATCAGCTGAGGCACGCCGGCCCGCATGCCGATGGGCGTGGTGCTCGAGCCGCCGTGATGAACGACCGCCCGGCAGGCCGGGAACACCGTTGCGTAGTTCATCAGTCCGACCACTTTGACGCGCTCGGAGTGTGGGGCGTTGCTGAAGTCGGTGTTGGCCGCGCCGACCAGCGCCCGCTCCCCCAGCCGCGCACAAGCGGCGTCAATCATGGCGATCGTGTCGGACGGTGACTCGACGGGGATGCTGCCGAAGCCGAAGAAAATGGGCGGGGTGCCCTTGGCTATCCAGGACAGCACCTCCTCGTCGGTGTCTGCGCCCATCTCCAACGTCAGGGTCCCGACGAATGGCCGTTGGTCACCCCACGGCGCCCATTCGGCCGCGAGGCCGGGAAAGCACGCCTCGTCGTAGGCCTGGACTTCGAGCGATCCGCGCTCGGTGATCCGCCGCGGCGCCGAGTGCTTCGCCCTCGGCAAGCCCAACTCCTGGCGCTGGGTGTCCTCGACTTTTTTCGTGCCGCGCCACGACACCCACCAGAACGCCCTGACCGCCGAGCGGCCCAGCGACGCCGGGAGGAAGGGCAGGACGCGGGCGTTGGGCCGCAGCGGAAAGTAATGCAGGGTGGCCAGCGGGATGTCGTAATGCTCGGCGACGTTGGCCGCGGCGTCCTCGAAGTTGATGCCGCTGAAGATCAGATCGGACCCGTCGGCCAGGGACATCAGCGTCGCACTCATGTCCTGCCAACCCTGAAAAAGCGGCCCGGCGATTTCGGCCCGCGCCTTGCCCATCTTCCGCAGCTTCCAGGGACTGCTGAAGAAGCACGTCCAGTAATCGCGGTGCGCGTCGAGGATCGAACGCGAGTTCGGCCCGAATCCCACCGTGTTCGGCACCGCCGCTTTGGTGAACTCGATCAGATCTGGCGGAACCGCCATGGACACATCGTGTCCGCGGCGCACCAACTCACGGCCGACGGCGGCGGTGGGCTCGATATCGCCGCGACTTCCCCACGTTGCCAGAACAAACTTCATCGCGGATGTCGAGCGACGCTAGTGAGCGGCGCTCATCGCGAGGAACTCGCCGAGATAGCGGGGTGGCCTCAAGTTGAGCAGCCGCGTCCGGTCGGCTTTGAGATCCGCGTAGGTGAGCGCCGCGACCTGCTGCGGCGAGTACTCCAGCGTCGATTCCGGGGTTCCTTTGCGGACGAATCCGACGCCTTGGTCGCATTTGAGCACGCCGACCAGCAGGTCGGGACGGGTGCTCCGGAGTTCGACGATGGCCTTCCAAACGTCGCCGTTCCAGATGCCGATCTTCAACGGCCCGGACTGCTGAGCCATGAATTCGTCCCAAGAGTCGGCGCGGCGGCCGGCCAACTCGAATGGTGGGTTGCAGTCGTGCAGGAAGATGACGCCGTCGTCCTTCAGGTAGCGCACCGTGTTCTCGACATCGCGCACCACCTGCTCGTAGGTGTGCAGACCGTCGATCAGCGCGACGTCGACGGGATGCTGCTCGAGCAGCGCCTTCTCGCTGTCGAAGAAGGCGTCGCTCGTGGTCTCGAAATACTCGACGACGCGACCCTTCGCGTTGGCGAGTTCGCGGGTGCGCTCGGTCAGCCGGAACGCGGGGTCGACGGCGATCTTCACGTCGGCGGTGATCCGCTGGAAGGCTTGTCCGTGAGACACCCCGATCTCCAGATACACAGGGTCCGACCGCATGGCAAGCGCCTGCTGCACCGCCCTGATCCGATTCACGCCTGGCATTGCGTCCGCCAACATGACCAGACCCTGGTTGATATTCACGCGTGGTTCCTACCACAAAGCGGCTGCACAGCATGAGGGTTTCGGCCCACGACCTGGCTGGAGTAAGAATGGTCGGCTATGTCGCGTTCATTCGAGGTCATCGCCGACTCAACCGCGAGCGTGGAGGCGATTCACAACGCCTTCCAGCGTGCAGACTATTGGCGGGATCGGCTGGCCGGCGACGCCGCGGCCACCCTCGACGCGTTCACAGTCGATGCCGACGGGGTGGTGGAGGTGCACATCACCCAGCATCTCGGTCGCCAGATCCTGCCGGCTTTGGTGGTGAATTTCGTGCCCGGCGACCTGAAGCTGCTGTACCGCGAGACGTGGCGGCCGACAGGTGACGGCCAGGTGCGCGGGGAGAGCCACGTGTCGGCGTCGGGCGGCTTGGGATCGAGTCGCGCCGACAACTGGCTGGCCCCGGCGGGCACCGCGTCACAACTGCGCTCCGCCGGAAAAGTGGACGTCAGGATCCCGCTCGTGGGGGGCAAACTCGAGAAGTCGATCGGCGCGAGCCTGGCGGCGAGTATCCCGTCGACACTGCGCTACACCACCACCTGGATCGCCGAACACGGATAAACCGCTCTTATTGACGGGCGCGAATGTAACAATGCCTCGACCCATAGACGCGTCCGCTCAATAAGTAGGTGATCTTGCACCAGGCCGACAGCGTTAGCCCCACCGACAGCCGGCCGACTCAGCGCTCCGAATCGAAGACCTTTCGCGCGGACATCGAGGGCTTGCGTGCCGTCGCCGTTGTGGCGGTCGTCCTGTTCCACGCATCGATTCCCGGTGTCAGCGGCGGCTTCGTCGGTGTCGACGTCTTCTTCGTGATCTCCGGATTTCTGATCACGGGGCTGCTGTGGCGCGAAGTCAGCAGCACCGGCAGCGTGCGGTTGCGCAGTTTCTACGGCGCGCGGGCTCGGCGGCTGCTGCCGGCCTCGGCCACCGTCGGGGTCATCACCATGGTTGCCTCGGCGATCCTGTTGCCCCCGTTGCAGGCTCGGCCCGCAATCACCGACGGCATCGCCAGCGCCCTCTACGTCAGCAACTACCAGTTCGTCTTGCGCGGCGTCGACTACTTCGCAATGCATGTGACAGCGTCGCCGTTCCTGCACTACTGGTCCCTCGGCGTCGAGGAGCAGTTCTACCTGGTGTGGGCGCCCCTGCTGTTGGGCATGGCGTGGCTGATCCGGTTGGCGCGCCGATCCCGACGGCGTCCGGACGCACCGGCCTCGAAGCGCCCGTTCATCGTGCTGCTCGCACTGATCGCGGCGGTGTCGTTCGCACTGTCGTTCGTGTCGAGCTACATCCTTCCGACCGCCGCCTTCTATTCGCTGCCCACCCGGGCGTGGCAGCTGGCCATCGGCGGTTTGGTGGCGCTGACCGCGCTCGGCTGGCAGCGGTTCTCACCGCGGATCGCCGCCATCACCGGCTGGACCGGACTGGCCCTGATCGTGCTCGCCTGCGTCTGGCTCAGCCCGACGACCCTGTACCCCGGGACCGCGGCACTGTTGCCCACTCTGGGTGCGGCGCTGGTCATCGGCGCCGGCTGCGCGACCCCTGAGCACGGCGGTGGCCGTCTGCTCGGCGTGCCGCCGATGCGCGCGATCGGTCGCATCTCCTACTCCTGGTACCTATGGCACTGGCCAGTGCTGGTCCTCGCCCCGTTCCTGCTCGGCCACTCGCTCAACTTGGCCGAACGAATCACCGCCGCGCTGCTGTCCGCCGGGTTGGCGTGGCTTACGCTGCGCCATCTGGAGAACCCGCTGCGGTTCGCGCCGAAGATCCGCACCTCCGCGTGGCGCAGCCTCGGGCTTGGTGCCGTGGCGACGCTCCTTGCGGTCTGTGCCGGAGTGGCGCTGCTCAGGGTGGTCCCGACGCCGGTCGGGCACGGCGCGCCCGCGAAACCGCTGAACTTCACCGAGACGCCGGTAGCCGCCGGCTCCCCGATCGACGCCTACGACAGCGCGGTGCGCCAAACCTTCGCCCAGGTGCAGGCCGCCATCGCTGCATCGGCCGACACCAAGTCCGTGCCGTCCAACCTCGCGCCTGCGCTGTCGGAAGCCTTCGCCGAGAAGAAGGCCCTGTCGTTCAACGGGTGCCTGCGCGAGCCGTTCGAGAGCGGACAGCCGGAATGCGCGATGGGTGATGTGTCGTCGTCCACAAGGATCGCCCTCGTTGGTGACTCGCACGCCGCAATGTGGACGCCCGCTTTTCAACAGGCCGCCACCGAACGACATTGGCGGCTGGAGCTGTTGGCCAAAGGCGCCTGCCCGCTGCTGGATGTGCCGATCACCAATCCAATGAGCCGGTTGGCGGAGTTATTCGCGCATTGCGCGAAATGGCGCCATGAGATCGTCCGCCGGCTGCAGGCAGAACGGCCACGGTTGGTCGTACTGAGCCTTTGGCACGGCTACGGAACAGACGAGTCGCTCTCGGGATACCGGTCCTTCGACGACGCGTGGATCGACAGCCTCTCGCGATTAGTGCAGCAACTGCGGGGCTCCGGCCTGCGGGTGCTGGTGCTCGGTCCGATCCCGGATCCCCACCTTCACGTCCCGGTCTGCCTGTCCGGGTATCTGGACGACGTACCAGTCTGCACGCCGAATCGGTCGGCGGCGGTCAATGAATCAGGTATCACCGCAGAAGCCGCTGCGGTGGCCGCAAGCGGCGGAAAATACGTCGACACCACTGACTTGTTCTGCACTGCCGAACGCTGCCCGGTCATCGTCGGAAACGCCCTCGTGTACCTCGACGAGAACCACATGTCTCAGACATACGCGCGCGCACTGGCCCCCGTCGCCGCGGTGTTGGCTGACCGCGCCCTGGCCCAGAAGTAGTCAGAAAGGCCTGGCTCAGATGGAGAAACCACGGTTTCGTGCGGACATCGAGGGGTTGCGGGCCATCGCGGTGCTGGCCGTGGTCCTGTTTCACGCCGAGGTCCCAGGCATTGGAGGCGGATTCGTCGGCGTCGACGTGTTCTTCGTCATCTCGGGCTTCTTGATCACCGGACTGCTGTGGCGCGAGGCGAACTCCACCGGCACAGTTCGGTTGCGCGGCTTCTACGGAGCCCGGGCCCGCCGGCTGCTGCCGGCATCGGCGCTCGTAGGCGTTGCGACCGCGATCGGTGCGGCAGTGCTGCTGCCGCCACTCCAGGCCCGCACTGCATTCGGCGACGGTATCGCCAGCGCGCTGTACGTCAGCAATTACCGGTTCCTTCTGCAGGGAGTCGACTACTCCGCGCCGTACCTCCCGCCCTCGCCCTTCTTGCACTACTGGTCGCTCGGCGTCGAAGAGCAGTTCTACCTGGTGTGGCCGGCGCTGATCCTCAGCACAGCGTGGTTGATCCGGCGGGTGCGCCGGCGCACTAGAACCCAAGCCACCACCTCTCAAGGGCCCTACGTCGTGATTCTCGCGATCGTCGCCGCTGCCTCCTTGGCACTGTCGCTGGTCACGTCGTACTTCGCACCGTTCGTAGCCTTCTTCTCGTTACCCACCCGAGCGTGGCAGCTGGCGGTCGGCGGGTTGATCGCACTCACTGCCGGCCACTGGCGCCGCCTGTCATCCCGAGCCGCCGCAATCACCGGGTGCGCCGGGCTCGCCGTGATCCTGGTGACGTGCAACCAGTTGAGCGCCAGCACGCTGTATCCGGGTACGGCCGCGTTGTTGCCGACCCTGGGCGCGGCTCTGGTCATCGGCGCCGGCTGCGCCGCGCCTGCTCAGGGATGCAGCCGCTTCCTGGGATCGGCGCCGATGCGTGCGGTCGGCCGCATCTCCTACTCCTGGTACTTGTGGCACTGGCCGGTGCTGATCTTCGCGCCGCTGATCTTCGGCCACGGCCTCGGGTTGGCCGGCCGGCTGACCGCGGCCGTGCTGTCGGCCGGGCTTGCGGTTCTGACGCTGCGCTTCATCGAAAACCCATTGCGGTTCGCGCCGAAAGTGCGCGACTCGCCTCGGCGCAGTCTCGAATTGGGCGCGGTGGCCACCGCTATCGCAGCCGGCGTGGGTGTAGCCCTGCTGGTCGTGGTGCCCACTCCGGTTGGACGTGGCGCTCCGGCCACGCCGCTGAACTTCACCGCCCTGCCACCGCCACTCGGACGGGGGGACGTCGCGGCCTACGACGCGGCGGTCAAGCAGGCGTTCGCCGAAGTGCAGTCCGCCGTCGTGGCATCGGCCGACCTCGAGGCCGTCCCCTCAAACCTGCAACCACCGCTGGCCGGCGCGGCAGCCGAGCTCGACGACATGTATCTCAGCGGGTGCATGCTCGGCGGTTGGCAAGTCGCGCAGCCTGATTGCGCATCAGGTGACACCGCATCGTCGACGACGGTCGCCGTGGTCGGTGACTCGAATGCGGCGATGTGGAATCAGGGCTTCCGCAAAGTCGCCGAACAGCGCGGCTGGCGGCTCGAGATGGTAGTCAAGGCGGGATGCCCATTGCTGGACTTGCCCATCGCCAGCCCACAACTTCACCGGAAGTACACCGAGTGCGAGCGGTGGCGCGGCCAGACCGTCGACCGGTTCCGCGCCGAACGCCCGCGGCTGATTGTGGTGGACATGTGGCGGCAGTATGGTCCTGGCTCCGGCTACTCGGTAGACCTGACGTCATACAGCCCGGCGTGGATCGACAGCCTGGCTCGCCTCGTGCGGCAGCTGCGTGACACCGGCGCCCGGGTGTTGGTGCTCGGGCCGATCCCAGACCCGCAATCGGTTCCGCCTATCTGCCTGTCCGGTCACCTCGCTGACGCAATCGCGTGCTCGCCGACGAGATCGACCGCGGTCAATCAACTCGGAATCAACGCCGAGTCCACCGCCACCACGGCGGCCGGCGGTCAATACGCCGACCTCACCGACCTGTTCTGCACCGCCGAACGGTGCCCGGTCATCGTCGGCAACACCCTGGTCTACCTAGATAAGAATCACCTGACGATCGAATACGTCCGGTTGCTGGCGCCGGTCCTCGGCGCGCTGGCCGATCGTGCGCTCACTCGCAGCTAGTCCGAAAACAAGCGGTTCGCAAAACCGCCACTCTCGCCTACGCCTGGATGTAAGAATGCCTCGACTCAATTGACGTGTTCGCTGATTAAGCAGGTAGGTGATTTTGGCTCACGCCGACAGCATCAGGGCTAGCGAAGAACAGCAAAGTCGGCGCCCCGAAAAGTCGCACTATCGCCCGGACATCGAGGGCTTACGTGCCATCGCCGTGACAGCCGTCGTGTTGTTCCACGCTGCCGTGCCCGGCATCGGGGGCGGATATGTGGGCGTCGACGTGTTCTTTGTGATCTCCGGGTTTCTGATCACCGGACTGCTGTGGCGCGAGGTGAGCGGCACCGGCGGCGTTCGGCTGCGGACGTTCTACGGGGCCCGCGCCCGTCGGCTGTTGCCCGCCTCCGCCATGGTCGGCGTCGTGACGATGGTCGCCTCGATACTTCTGCTGCCGCCGTTGCGAGTTCCGACGGTCTTGTATGACGGCATTGCCAGCGCGCTGTATGTCGGTAACTACTGGTTCGTCATCGACAACATCAACTACTTCTCGGACCTGTTGACGCCCTCGCCGTTCCTGCACTACTGGTCGTTGGGCGTCGAGGAGCAGTTCTATCTGGTCTGGGCGCCGCTGCTGCTGGGCACCGCCTGGGTCATCCGTCGTTTCCGACGGGACAAGACGCGCGCCATCTCATCATCGCGGCGTCCGTACCTCATCGTCCTCACACTGGTCGCTGTCATATCGTTCGCGCTGTCACTGGTGATCACCTACGTCGTGCCCACCATGGCGTTCTTCTCGCTACCCACTCGGGCCTGGCAGTTGGCAGTCGGCGGATTGGTTGCGCTGACCGCTATCCATTGGCAACGCCTCTCCGCACCCCTAGCGGCGATCGCCGGTTGGTCCGGCCTGGGCATGATTGTGCTTGCCAGCGTGTGGTTCACCTCGACGACACCTTTTCCCGGCACGGCCGCACTGCTGCCCACTCTGGGTGCGGTGCTCGTGATCGGCGCCGGCTGTGCCACACCATCGCAGGGCTGCGGACAGTTCCTGAGCACATCGCCGATGCGCGCCGTCGGCCGGATTTCCTACTCCTGGTACCTATGGCACTGGCCGGTTTTGGTACTCGCGCCGGCGCTGCTGGACCACCCGCTGGGATTGGTCGAACGGATCATCGCGGCCGTGCTGTCGGCCGGGCTGGCGTGGCTGACCCTGCGCTATCTGGAAAACCCTTTGCGGTTCGCCCCGAAGATCCGCAACTCGCCCTGGCGCAGCCTCGGCCTCGGCGCGGTAGCCACCATGCTTGCAGTTTTCGTCGGCCTCGGGTTACTGCAAGTAGTGCCAGCCCCCGTCGGGCGCGGCGCACCGGCAGCCGCTGTGACCCTCACCGGCCCGTCGGTCCCCACCGGCTCATCCAGTGGGGCCTACGACGCGGCCGTTGCGCAGACTTTCGCTCAGGTGCAGACCGCACTCGCGGCTGCCGTCGGCAGCAACGCCGCCGTACCGTCCAACCTGACCCCTCCGCTGACCAACCTGGCGGCCGAACAGGTGGACTTCACCTACCAGGGCTGCTTGCGCTCACCGTACGAGAGCGGGCAACCCTCCTGCATCATGGGTGACAACACATCGACGAATACCGTTGCGCTGATCGGTGATTCGCACGCCGCGATGTGGACTCCGGCGTTTCAGCAGATCGCCGCCCAACGGCACTGGCGCCTGCAGTTGATGGCCAAAGAGGCCTGCGCCCTGATCGATGCGCGGGCCGGCAGCGCCTTCGGCAACCTGGTCGAAGATCTTCAGCACTGCCAGCAATGGCGCGACGAGATCCTGGCCCGGATCGCAGCCGAGCACCCTCAACTCGTCGTAGTGAGCGTGTGGCGGGGCTACGGCATCGACGAAACGATGTCGGGCTTCCGCGCATACGACAAAGCCTGGCTGGACGGCATGACTCACCTGGTCCGGCGACTGCGCGACTTGGGCACGCAGGTGCTGGTGCTTGGGCCGATACCAAGCCCCCATGCCAACGTGCCGATCTGCGTGTCCGGGCATCTGGACGATGCGGCGGCCTGCTCGTTGTCCCGGTCTGCGGCGGTGGACCAATCCGGGATCGCAGCCGAGACGGCCGCCACCGCGGCCGGCGGCGGACAGTACGCCGACCTGTCCGATTTGTTCTGCACCGCGCAACGCTGCCCGGTGATCGTCGGCAACACGCTGATCTACCTCGACGTGAGCCATCTGACCCTGCAGTACTCGCGGGTGCTGACCCCAGCCATCGCAGCGCTAGCCGACCGCGCAATCGACCACAGGTAGCTATCAGGAGGCTCACGTTGTCAACGTCAAGATCCGTACTCATCACCGGCGGTGCCGGGTTCATCGGATCCGCGCTCGCGCGCCGGCTCGTCGAAGCTGGCTATGAGGTAGCCGTGATGGACATCCTGCACCCACAGGTGCACGCCGAAGGCGCAACGATCGACCTGCCGACATCGGTGCGCTTGCTCACCGGCGATGTCACTCACGCCCCTGACTGTGACGCCGTGTTGCGGCTGTTCAAGCCTTGCCAGATCGTGCACCTTGCCGCCGAAACCGGTACTGCGCAATCACTTTCGGAAGCCAGCCGCCATGGTTCGGTCAACGTTGTCGGTACCACGCAACTTCTCGACGCCCTGAGCCGTTGCGGGCACGTGCCGGCACAGCTGGTACTGGCATCGTCTCGGGCAGTGTATGGCGAGGGCGCCTGGCAATCCGGTGACCGCGTCTTCTATCCGCTGCCGCGCAGTCACGCTCAGCTCGTAGCTGCCGCCTGGGATCCACAAGGTCCTACAGGCGATCCAGCGGTGCCGCTCGCAAGCAGCGCGGAGCGGACCGAGCCTCGACCCACAAACATCTACGCCGCCACCAAACTCGCCCAAGAGCACATCTTGGCCGCCTGGACGAGCGCGCACGACACCAGGCTCAGCGTGCTTCGCCTGCAGAATGTCTACGGACCGGGCCAGTCGCTGACGAACTCCTACACCGGCATCGTCGCGCTGTTCGCACGGTTGTCGCGCGAGAAGCAGGCCCTAGAGATCTACGAGGACGGCCGGATCGTGCGGGACTTCGTCTATATCGAAGACGTTGTCGAGGGGCTTTTCTCGGCGATGGAGGCGCCCGCCGGCACGTCGCGCTACGTCGACATCGGGTCGGGCGTCCCAACTACCATCCACGAACTCGCCAAACAACTCGCGACAATCTGCGGCGCACCCGAGCCGGAGGTCGTCGGGAAATTCCGCGACGGCGACGTACGGGCAGCGAGGTGCGATATCGAGCACGCGACGAACGAACTCGGTTGGCGTCCCAAGTGGTCGCTCGAGGAAGGGATGCGAGCCCTACTCGAGTGGATCGGCACATAACCGATCGTCTACCGCTCTGACCGATCGCACGTGAAACAGCGATCACCAACCCGAAAAGGATTGACGTGGCACGTCGAAGCGATCGATACATCCCGAACTTGTACGCCCGCGATATCGGTGTCTACGAGGCCGACTACCAGGACTTCATTCGCCGCACGCTGACGGCCTTGCGCCAGCTGAGGATTCCGGACCACACCCTGTTGTGGGAGGCGTCGCGGCTGCGCGGCGACGGGCTGTTGCTCGATCTCGGTGTGTGGATCGGCTGGTCAACCCGGCTGTTGGCCGACAAGGCCGGCCGTCGGGTATATGGCTTCGACACGTTCGAGGGCCTCGTCGAGGACTGGCAGATCGACGACAGGGTCCTGGTCAAGGCGGGGGCTCTGTCGCTCAACGAGCCCTACGCGCAGCGACTCATCGAGGACACCGGCGTGACGCTAGAGGACGGCATCCCGTCCGCGCTGGGCCGTGACATCGAATTCGTCAAGGGCAGTACCTACGACACGTTGGCGCCATTCCTCGACGCCCACCCTGGGCCGGTTCGGCTGTTTCACATGGACTTGGACACCTACGAGAGCTGCCTGCACGCCCTCGAAACCTGCAAGGAACGCTTCGAGGTGGGATCGATCCTGGTATTCGACGAATATTTGGTGACGAACGGTGAGATGCGAGCCTTCTACGAGTTCCAGGCGAAGTACGGATTTGAGTTCCGTTACCGCGCATGGGGTTTGGAGATCATGGAGATGAACGCCGCAATGGTCAAAGACCGCGTGAAACGGTTCATCCACCGGATGGAGGCCCTCCAGGCGCAACGGCTGTTGGGTGACGGCAGCTATGTGTGGAAGGTCTGGGACAGGCGATTCTGGCGGTTCTGGTCGGGTGCCCCGTGGGGTGACATCCGATTCATGCTGGGGGCGTCGGGACAACGCAAGTCGGTCAGCCTCGAGATCACCAGTCTGGGTCGTCTCGGCGCGTGACCACCTCAACGAAGGTCGCGGTACTCCGCCCGCGACAAACCCGCTCACGCTATCGTCAATATTCGTGATCGAGCTTGACGGCGTGGCGAAGACGTTCGACGGGTCAATACTTGCCCTGCAGGACGTGAGCTTTTCAGTTGCTGCTGGATCGGTCTGCGCTCTGCTCGGCCATAACGGTGCCGGAAAAACCACCATCATTAACATCCTTTCCACGTTGATGAAGCCCTCCTATGGCAAAGCCGTCGTGGCCGGCTATGACGTGCTCAGGGAGCCCGCGAAAGTGCGCGCATCCATCTCGATGACCGGACAGGTTGCTGCGATCGACTGGCAGCTCACCGGGCGGGAAAACCTGGCGATGTTCAGCCGGCTGCACGGTATGCGCCGCAAAGAGGCCAAAGCGCGCGCCGACGAGTTGATCGAGCAGTTCGATCTGACCGACGCCGCCGACCGGAATGTGATCACCTACTCCGGCGGAATGCGACGACGCGTGGATATCGCTGCAGCACTGGTGGTTCCGCCGAAAGTGCTCTTCCTCGACGAGCCGACAACCGGATTGGACCCGCGCAGCCGCCGCAGTGTCTGGGACCTCGTGTCTTCGTTGAAATCCGACGGTACGACAGTGCTGCTCACAACCCAGTATCTCGAAGAAGCCGATGTGCTCAGCGATTCGATCGTCGTCCTCAATCAGGGCCGGGTGGTCGCCACCGGAACCGCCGACGAGCTGAAGGGCCGCGTCGGATTCAGCTATTGCACAGTCAGCCCCGCCGATCCCGCTGACCTACCGAAGATCCTCGCCGTGGTCGCCGACCTTCAGGACGCTCAGGCCGATGAAGATGCCAACACCGTCTCGGTGTTGGCGCCCAACGGCGTTGCGACCCTCGGTGAGGTGTTTCGCCGGGTCGACCAACTCGACGTCGAGCTGGCCGACATCTCACTGCGCAAGCCGTCCTTGGACGAGGTTTTCCTCCATCTCACGGAGAACGTCACCGCGTGACCGCAGTTGCCGCTCTCACCGAACGTATGGTCCGGAATACGCTACGCAGCGATTTGCCGTTCGCGGTATTGGCGCCGGCCGGTAACTTCATCATCTTCAACCTCGCCCTGCGCAATGTGATCGACACCGGCGGAATCGGGTATCCGCAATACCTTCTGCCGGTCATCATCGTCCAGGTGACTCTGCTCGGTGCGCTGACAACTGTCGACCGGGCCACCCGAGATCATCAGTCCGAGCTCGGCCTTCGACTTCGCACATTGCCCATCTCTTCATTGACACCGCTGACGGCTCGCATGCTGTACTGCCTCATCCGCGGCGTCGTCGCCCTCGTCGCCACGATCGTCTCCGGGTATGCATTCGGCTTTCGATTACTCGGTGGCCCTGGTCACCTCATCCTTTTCGTCTTATTCGTCCTGGCGTTGACCTTGGTGTTATCGCTGGGCGCGGATGCGATCGGGGTCGGGGTATCAAATGCTCTGATCGGAAAGACTGGCGGATCCAGTCAGATCCTCCTCGTTCCCCAGATGATGCTCACCATGCTCTCTACGGGGATGGCTCCCGTCGACTCATTTCCCGCTTGGTTGCATGGCTTCGTTCGTTATCAACCGGTTTCGCAGGTGACCGACACCCTGCGTGGGCTCGCTGCCGGCAACGTCGCGGTCAGCAGCGTGGCGAGCAGCTTCGCCTGGTGCGTGGGACTGCTCGTGGCGTTCGGGGCTATCGCGGTGCGGATGCAGAGGCGGACCCAGTGACTACCTCCGCGCCGCTGCGTAGCTCGGTGCTCTACGAAAGTTGGGTGTTCGCGCGCCAGCACTTCATCCACTGGGGCCGCAGTCCGTCGGTGCCGGTCCAATCTGTGGTGTTCCCAACCGTTTTGCTCGTTACCTACTATCTGCTCGTCGGCAGATCGGTGATGCGCATCACCGGTACGGACAGCCTCTACGGTTTGGTACCGACGTGCGCGATCGCCGGAGCATTCTCCGGGTCCCTCGCGGTGGGGCTTGGCATATCATTCGAACGCGACATGGGCCTTCTTAGCCGTTTCTGGGCCCTGCCGGTTAACCGTGCCAGCGCCCTGGCCGGCCGGCTCATCGCAGAAGCGGTGCGGACCTTGGTGAGCACCGCCGTCATCACCGCCGTCGGCATCGGGCTCGGACTGCGGTTCCGCGGCGGCCCTCTCGAGCTGCTGCTCTACCTGCTGGTCCCGGTGATGGTGGTAATGGTGTTCGCGATGGCCGTGATCGCGATCGCGGTGCGAGCGAAAGACGGCACTATGCTGATTTGGCTTGGGCTCCCCGCGATCACGGCCGTATTCGCCAGCTCCGGTTCTCCACCGGTTGAATCGCTGCCGTCCTGGATGTGGCCGCTGCTGCGTTTTCAGCCGATGGAACCGATCGTGGAGTCTATGCGGACACTCGCTCAAGGTGGCCTTCCATGGTGGCCATTGCTCTGGGGGGTGCTCTGGACCATTGCTGGTGCCGCACTGGTCGGCCCGCTGGCGGTTCGCGGGTATCGGGCTGCCGCCGAATCCGGGGGCGTCCGCGGTTGACGTCAGCCGCGGCGGGACAGAGCGAACTTCTCCACTAGGTCGGTTGCGAGGGCAACGCTGTCAGCCGGTTTCATCATCCGGGCGGCGAGTTGTTGTGCGCGGTAGGCGTATTCGGGAGTGAGGATCGTTCGCAGGTCGGCCACCAACGTCTTCTCGGTGGTGGCGACGAAGCGTCGACCGGTGCCCACCTTGAGCTTCTTCAACCGAGAGCCCCAGCATCCCTGATCGGGCAACATCCAGGTGACCAACGTGGGGCGTCCTGCGCGCAGACCCGCGTTGGTGGTGCCGGCACCGCCGTGATGGACGACCGCGCGGCAGGCCGGCAGGACCTCTGCGTAGTTCATCGCGCCGACGATCTTCACATGGTCGTAGGTAGGAACACCGCTGAAGTCGGTCCAACCCGCGCCGACCAAGGCTCGTTCACCGAGTTGCGCGCAGGCCCCGGCGATCATCGCGATGGTGTCGGCAGCTGAGTCCACCGGCATGCTGCCGAAGCTGAAGAAGATCGGCGGCGTCCCGGCCTCTATCCACGACAGGATCTCGGCGTCCCCGTCGGCCGGCAGCTGCATCGTCAGCGCCCCGACGAAGGGGCGTTCGGGGATCTCCCGGTTGTTCCACGTTGACCACTCGTCGGCCAGCCCGGGATAACACACTTCGTCGTAGGCCTGGATTTCCATTGCGTGGCTTTCGGCGATCCGCCGCGTCCAATGGCCCCTTGCCTTTGGTAGGCCGAGGGCGGCACGCTGGGCGTCGTCCTCGGCCTTATGCCCGCGCCAGGTGAGCCAGTCCAGCATGGTCATGGCCGCGCGGCACAACGCCGGGGGCAGGAACGGCATCTCAAAACCGTTGCTCCGCAACGGGAAAATCTGCAACGTGGCCAGCGGGGTGCCGCAGTACTCGGCAATGTTGGACGCGACGTCCTCGTAGTTCATCCCGGTGAGCAGCAGGTCGGTCCCGTCAGTCAACGACAGGAGTGTCTTCTCAACTTGTCCCCGGTACTCCTCAAGGGGCGCCGAAAACTCCCTCAGTAGCCTGTTCAATTCCTGGAGTTTCCAGGGCTTGCTGAAGAACAGTTTCCAATATTCGTGGTGTTGGTCGTCGGCGACGCGCAGGCTCGGCCCGAAGGCGACGGCCTGCGGGCCAGCGGACTCGGCGAATCCCACCATCTCCGGCGCGACAACGAGATGCACATCGTGTCCGCGGCGAACCAGTTCCCGCCCGATTGCGGCGAATGGTTCCACTTCGCCGCGCGTACCCCAGTTCGCAAGAACGAATTTCATTGCGGGTCCTAGCCCTTGCCATCCCCGGCGGGTTGTTCCAGGTACCACGGATTGGCGCGCGCCCACTCGATGGTGCGGCGAATCCCTTCTTCGACGTCGATTTTCAAACGCCAGCCCAGCTCCCGCTGCGCCTTGGTCGAGTCCGGGATGCGACGGGGGATGTCTTCGTAGCGGCCGCCGAAACGCTGCGCCGTATCGACAGGTTCGGCGGACGACACCGAGTCGATACTGGCGAGCTTGATCGCCAGTTCCACCGCGTCCCGCATGCTCGTCTCGACCATGCTGCCTACGTTGAAGGCCTCACCGATCGCCGCATCGCTGTCGGCGGCGAGCAAGGTGCCGGCAACGGCGTCGTCGACATAGGTGAAGCAGCGGGTCTGGTCACCGGAGTCATAGAGCAACGGCTGGCGGCCATTAAGAACCCGGTGGACGGTCTGCGACACCACGAAAATCGGGTTCTGCCGCGGCCCATACACATTGAAGTAGCGCACCACCGTCACCGGTAGGCCGTGGGCGGCGTGCATCGCGAAGACCAGGTGCTCGGCCATGCCCTTGCTAGTGCTGTAGCTCCACCGCGCGGTCTTCGTCGAACCGAGCACCCGGTCGTCGTCTTCGGCGAACGGCGGCTTGGGATTCTTGCCGAAGACCTCGGATGTGCTGGCGAACACGACGCGTATTCCGTTGCGCTGGCTCAGTTCCAGAACGTTGCGGGTGCCGATCACGTTGACGTCCAGAACCCGCAACGGGTCGTCCATGTAGTTCGTGACACCCACGACCGCCGCCAGGTGAAACACCGTGTCGACATCGGGGGTCAAGGCTTCCTCGAGCGCCGCCAGATCCGTGACGTCGCCTTGCACGAACCGGAGGTTGGGATGGCTGTCGAAATCGATGCTGCTGTCACGGGTGTTCTTCGCGAAGTCGAAAATGGTGACAGTGTCGCCGCGTTCCAGCAGTGCGGTCACCAAATGCGATCCGATGAAGCCGTAGCCGCCTGTTACGACGACATTGGACATAGTTGCTCTTTCGTTCTACGTACGGTTTGCGATGACTGCCGACCGCTTAGCGACCGATCCCCTTATAGATGAATCCGGCCGCACGTGCGGCTGCCGGGTCAAAGCTGTTGCGCCCATCAAGAAACACGCAGCTGTCGGCCGCCAGGTCCGCTAGCCGGACCAGGGGCATCTGATGGAATTCCCGGTGCCCGGCCAGGACGACGAGGGCATCGGCATCCTTGACCGCGGATTCGATGTCCGGGCTCAGCGGGATCTTGGTCACCGTCTGGGCTTCCTCGTCCGGCACCCACGGGTCATGCACGGACAGTTGGCAACCCGACTCCTCGAGCAGCGCGACGACGTACTTGGTCGGTGTGAGCCGGCAGTCACCAGTGTTGTTCTTAAACGCGATGCCCAGCACCGCGATCTTGCTGTTCTCGATCGTCTTGCCCTGATCGGCCAGCAGCCGGGTGAGCAATCCGTAGGTGTAGCTGGGCATCGTGTCGTTGACGGTCCGAGACGTCTTTGGCACGTTCAGATCCAGCCCCAGCGTCTCGCCGAGATGGTTGACGAACCACGGGTCCTTCGTCAGGCAGTAGCCCCCGACGCCCATGCTCGGTGACAGGATGTTGACGTTGTGCATGCCCTTCGGCATCGAATTCGCCGCGGCGATGACTTGCAGTACGTCCATGTCGAGGCGGTCGCAGACCTTGGCTAGTTCGTTCGCCATCGCGATGTTGAGGTCGATCCAGAGGTTGTCGGCGAGCTTGACCATCTCGGCCGTGCGTGGATCCTCGACGATGATCGACTCCAGCCCGAGGCCGTGGCGCCAGAGCGTGGCGCAGCTGCGCGCACTGCGCTCGTCGACGGCGCCGACCACGACGGGAATCGAGGTGAGTTCGCGGATCGCCTGCCCTTCGGCTAGTCGCTCCGGGCAGAACGCCAAACCGAAGTCGACACCTGCCTTCAGTCCGGACGCTTCTTCGAGGATCGGCCGGACGAGAGTCTCGGTGGTATCGGGCGGCACTGTGCTCTTCAGGATCACGAGGTGGCCGGGTCGCAGGTGCTCGCCCACGGCCCGGGCGGCTGCCTTGATGTCATCGACGATCGGCTCGTAGTCAGGCCCGAGTGGCGTGCCGACGGTGACGATGATGAAGTCGTTATCGGCGATGACGCTGAAGTCCGAGGTGGCGCGCAGGCGGCCAATCTGGACGCTGTTCGCGACAAGCTCACCGAGTCCCGGCTCGGGCACGCTCGTCCTGCCCTGGTTGATCTCGTCGACGATGTTCGGTCGAACGTCGATACCCGTTACGGGCCAGCCGCGGTCCGCAAGGACGGCACCGATCACCGTGCCGATGTAACCGAAGCCCACCACTGCGATCCCCGCTCGCATACCGCGGACCAACAGGTCGACCTCGGCATCGCTCTGCCCGAACGCGCCTCTAACCATCGCCGTCCCTAGCTCCTTCAACTTCCCTGTGCGCGCCCTGGAATTAACCGGACCTCACGACCAGGCGGGTCGCTCGGCAGCCTAATCCAATATTGACGCTGTCGACTCGGAATTCGGATGGCTGGGACAAGTGATCAGGTACGACACTTCAGGCGCGCAAATTGCTCCACCCGATCGGCCGCAGCAACGACGGAGTCGCCTCGAGCCGTCATTCTCGGGGCGATCTCCCGAGCTCGGGCCTTAAATTCCGGGTCCAGAATCCGGCATAGGTCTTTGACCAGCGATTTCTCGGTTGTGGTCGAGAAGCGCCGCCCAGCGCCGACCTTGAGCCGTTTCATCTGAGCCGCGAAAAACGGCTGGTCAGGCAGTGTCCAGAGCACCAGCTGGGGAACCCCCGCTCGTAGGCACGCGGCCAGGGTGCCTGATCCGCCGTGGTGCACGACCGCGCGGCACATCGGGAAGATGGTCGCGTAGTTCACCTGGCCGACCACCTTCACGTGCTCGTACTGCGGGGCGTTGCGATAGTCAGTACCGCCCGCGCCGACGATCGCGCGCTCCCCCAACTGTGCGCACGCTGCGGCGATCATGGCGATCGTGTCGGCCGGGGATCCGATCGGGACGCTGCCGAAACCGAAGAAGATCGGCGGTGTTCCCTCAGCGATCCAGGACGCGACCTCGGCGTCGGAATCCGTCGGCGACGCCATCGCCAGCGCGCCGACGAATGGCCGCTGACCATCCCATTTAGCCCATTCGGCCACCAGCCCGGGAAACACCAGCTCGTCGTAGGCCTGGATCTCCAGCGAACACCGGTCAGCGATCCGACGTGGTGCAGGGCTGGTGGCCTTCGGCAGTCCCAATCCGCGACGCTGTGCGTCCTCCCCCTTGCGGGTTCCGCGCCACGCAGTCCACTCATTCACCGCCATCGCCATGCGGCTCAGTGGCGAAGGAAGCAAAGGCAGAAGCTGCCCGTGCACCCGGCAGGGGAAGTAGTGCAGCGTGACCAGCGGAATGTCGTACGCCTCAGCGACGTTGACCGCGGGCTGCTCGAAGATCAGTCCGGTGAGCAACAGGTCGGCCCCGTCGGCCACCGTGGCCAAGGTCCGAGTCATATCGGCCCAGCACTCATCGGCGAATCGCGCAGTTTCGCTTGCCATCCTGTTGAGCTCCTTGAGCTTCCAGGGAGTGCGGCCGTAGACCGTGAAATACCGCCATTGCAGTTCCAGGATTTCCTTCGAATCCAACCCGTAGGCCATCGCGCGGAGGCCGGCCGCCTCGGCGAAAGCCACCAGGTTGGGCGGTACGACCATGCGGACGTCGTGCCCTCTGCGTTGCAACTCACCACCGACAACGACCGCGGGCTCCACGTCACCGCGACCGCCGTAGCTGGACAGCACAAGTCTCATTGCCGGCTCAGGCCTTTCCCTCGTCCTGCGCGCACAACGTCAGGAGCAACGGCCATTATTACCGCTTTTTGACGCCCGAGTCAGCGTTCGGCCATGACGTCGGCTCATCGTTGATACGATCCCGAATCGCCCAGACCAGGCCATTTTTGGGCCACCACGTTGAGGAGGTCGAATTTGGCCGATGGCGCAGTGACTGCGGGCGAGGCGGAACGCATCGACTGGGACGTGATCGTGGTGGGCACCGGCATGGGCGGCGGGACGCTTGGTTATCGGTTGGCCCAAGCTGGCCGCCGAGTGCTCTTCGTCGAAAAGGGACGCTCGACCCTGCCAGGGACACCGGGAACGATTCGTTCCGCAATGCCGGAACTAGCCGAGCCAGCCGCCACTCGGTCCAAGCGGACTTACTACGACGCCTTGGCTCGGGGCGGCCGCTCGACCGACGAGGTCGAAGACATCAGCGGCCGCCGCGCCAAGCGCTTTGTTCCCTTCATCGGCAGCGGCACCGGCGGATCTTCTGCGCTCTACGGCATGGTGTGCGAGCGATTTTTCGCTCGGGACTTCACTCCCCGGCAGAATTTTGCCGACCCGGGCGATTCGACCGTGCCGGAAGCGTGGCCGGTTTCCTACGACGAGATGCGTCCCTGGTACGCCGCCGCCGAAACGCTGTTGGGTGTTCGCGGCCAGCCCGATCCCCTGCGGCCTGACGCAGGTCTGAATCTGCCTGCTGCACCGCCGTTTTCGGCCGATAACCAGCCGCTCGTCAAGTATCTGACAGACAGCGGGTTGCATCCGTACCACTTGCCGATGGCCTGCGACTACAGGGTCGGCTGCGCCACGTGCCAGACCTTTCTCTGCGCCCAGTCATGCAAGAACGAACCCGGCCGCAACGCAGTGCTCCCCGCTATCACCGAACATGACGCGCAGCTCTTGAGCGAATGCCGGGTGATGTACCTGGAAGCCGACCGCACCCAGGTTCGACAGGTGATCTGCGAACATCCGTCCGGCCGACTGGCCCTGCGGGCGAAGGTCATAGTGCTGGCCGCGGGCGCACTGGCGACCCCCGTCCTGCTGCTCAATTCCCGCTCGGGCGATTGGCCCCGGGGACTCGCGAATAGCTCAGACATGGTGGGCCGCAACCTGATGCGCCATCTGCTCGACCCGGTCATGCTCTGGCCGCATTCCGATTCGACGATCACCGGCGCCAACAAAGAGATCGGGCTCAACGATTTCTACTTCTACGGAGGCCAGAAATACGGGACCGTGCAGTCGTTTGGCGCCATACCGCCGATGGAGTGGCTGACCAATCGGCCCGGCCCGCAAGCGAAAGCGCTACGTGTGATGAGCCCAGCGGTGCGCCGGGTCTACGAGAAGTTCTTCACCGGCGGACTGATTCTCGCCGCGATGATGGAGGACCTGCCCTACGCGGACAACCGAGTGCTGTTGTCCGAGAATTCCAAGAACGATGGCCGACAGCGGATGCGGATTCAATATCGATTGCACACCAACGAAATCGAGCGCCACACGGCCTTTCTGCGACTGTTCAAGGAAGTACTGAAGCCTTTTCGCACCCGCGGACTGGGCAGTGGGAAAGAGAACTCGAACTTGGGCCACGTCTGCGGCACCTGCCGATTCGGAACCGATCCCACCACGAGCGTGCTGGATCCTCAGAACCGCGCGCACGAAGTGGACAACCTTTACGTCGTGGATTCATCATTTTTTCCGTCGAGTGCCGGACTCAACCCGAGTTTGACCGTCGCAGCCAACGCTCTACGGGTCGCCGAAATTCTCAACCAAGGACTGTGAAACGCAATCCCCGCTACCCGACCCCTGCTAATATTCGGCCGCACCATGGCCGCTTCAAGAATAGGAATGGCATGCCGAGTCAACAACAGTCCGCGCCGAAACGCTCGACCCTGGCAACCAAGCTGCGGATTCTGAATCAAATTGCGACTGATCGGCGGGATACACGCCTCTTTTCCCAGCTATTCTACCGTTCGACAGGCTCGGAGCCTGAAGAGTACGCCAAATGGTACTTCAATAATCTTGTGTGGCAAGACACCACTTGGATGGGAATCGAGACCTATAAGTCGCCTAGCGATATGTGGAATTATCAGGAGATATTGGTCAAGGTGAAACCGTCGCTGGTGATCGAGTTCGGCACGGCTTTTGGCGGCTCCGCACTATTCTGGGCCAGCGTGATGCGACAAATCGGTCAACCTTTCAGGGTACTGTCGGTCGATATTGACCATTCACTTCTGAAGCCCGCGGCCCGGCTCGATCCAGATGTCGAATTCATCGAATCTTCATCGGCGGTTCCCGCGATTGCTGACCGCATACAGGAACTCAGAAAAGAATATCCTGGCAAGGTTTGGGCGATCCTGGACAGCGACCATTCGAAAGACCACGTCCTGGCCGAAATGAAGTTGCTGCGGCCCCTGCTGACGTCTGGTGACTACATGGTCGTCGAAGATTCACTTCTCAACGGACATCCGGTCGCTCCGGAATGGGGACCGGGCCCGTACGAGGCTATAGAGGCGTACGAGAAGGAATTTCCCAGCGACTACACGCACGACACACCCCGCGAGAACAAGTTCGGCTGGTCATTCGCACCCTACGGATTCCTGGTCCGCAATTAAGGAGACCAGAGTCAAGTCGGCTGTCTCGCGCCAACAGAACGTTGGATGATCCCGAACCGGCCTGAATTTGACACATACGTAGATCTTCATCGGCGAATGCGCCCTTCCGAGAAGATAATCGTGCGCGCTCGAGTAGGCAGCCCAATGCCTCCCACACCCACACGGCGGTCATGGGTCGTCAACGAGTGCAGGCTAGTATACCCGTCTGCCGGCGGCCAGCGCGTAATGGCGGGCGCGGCCGTGACCATAGCAACCAGCGGACGACGAACTCGTTAAACGAAATTTGCTGTATCGAGCCCCAGCGCCCCGGGAGCTTCAAATTAGCAAACGCGTCCGAGACGGACGAAACGCTCTACAACGTCAGCTGCAGTGGTGACACTCTCCGCCGGCTTTGTCATGTGGGCGGCGAACTCGAGTGCCTTTGCGCGGAAGTGCGGCGCCAGCACCTTGCGTACATCCGTGACCAGCGTTTCCTCCGACGTCGATGCGAAACGCCGCCCGGTGCCCACTTTCAGCCGTTTCAGCTGGGCAGTCCGCAACCCCTGGTCCGGCAGGGTCCACAGGCCCACCTGCGGCACCCCCGCCCTCAAGCAGGCCGCGATAGTGCCTGCGCCGCTGTGGTGCACGACGGCGCGGCACCGCGGAAAGATCTCCGCGAAGTTCACCAGACCCACCACCTTGACATGCTCGGCGCACGCAACGTTACTGAAGTCGGTCGAGCCGGCCCCGACCAACGCCCGTTCGCCCAACTCCTCGCTGACGGCGCCGATCATGGCGATGGTGTCAACCGGCGAGCCGACCGGCACGCTGCCGAAGCCAAAGAAAATTGGCGGGGTCCCCCCTGCGATCCACTCGGCGACCTCGCCGTCCGAATCCGACGGCGACTCTAGCGTTAAGGTGCCGACAAACGGCCGTCGGTCACCCCACTTCGCCCATTCAGCCGCCAGACCAGGAATCCATACATCGTCGTAGCCCTGGATTTCCAGCGAGCCGCGTTCGGCGATTCGGCGCGGCCAGGCGCTGACTGCCGGCGGCAGACCAAGCGCACGCCGCTGGACATCCTCGACTTCCTTGACCGATCCGCTCCACGCCATCCGCTCGTACGCCTTCATCACGCCCCTGCCGATCGGCGGGAGCAGTCGCGGCAGGACCCGGCCATTGGCTCGGGTTGGAAAGAAGTCCACGGTCACCAGCGGGATGTCGTAGTACTCGGCAACGTTGGCCGAGAATTGTTCAAAGCCGTAGCCGGCAATGATTAGGTCGGCGCCGTCCGCCAGTGAAGTCAGAGTCGCGAACGCCTCCTCGGTCCAGCACCGGGTGACGATCTCTCCGATCTCCCGCCCCAATCTGTCCAGTTCCTTTCTGTCCCAGGGGAACTGAAAGAAGCAGGTCCAGTAATCACGCTGTCTGTCCATCATGACCTGCGACTCGTCCCCCCAGGCGGTCGCGGTGAGCCCGGCCGCTTGGGCGAAGCCGACCACGTTCGGCGGCACGGCGATGTTCACCTCGTGGCCTCTGCGCAACAGCTCGCGACCAATGACGACGCAGGGCTCCACATCGCCGCGGACGCCGTGGCAGGCCAGGACCACCTTCATCGCAGATCCAGCCTTTCAACGCCGCGCACGAACGGTCAGCTCGGTTCGCGGATCGGAAGGCCCGCAGCGCGGTAGACCTCGTCGATCACGCTCATATTCTCGACCGCGTCCTGCGGAGAAGTGCGCACCGGTTCGCCGCGCAGCACCGCACCGGCGAATGCTTCCAGCTGGAAGGAGTAGGTGGTACGCCGAGAGAAGCGCTCGGACCTCCGACCATTGGCCGACCGGACCGACAGCAGCGGGAAGACATTCGGCGCCGCGGGGCTGAGCCAGCGCAGCTCGCCGTCATCACCGACGATCTTCGCGCTCGCCCGAAACAGATTGCCCGACCACAGCGCACAGCGCAGTCGACCGGTGTGGCCGCCGGCGTACCGAAGCTCCGCCGACATGGCCCGGTCCACCTGAGGTTTCTGCAGTTTCGCTTGTGCTGAAACAACTTTCGGCGTAGATCCGCCGAACGTGCGGGCCATGTTCGTCACGTAACTGCCGGCATCCATCATCGCCCCGCCGGCCATGGCGTAGTTGTAGCAGTTGGCCTTGAACGTCGGTAGTAGCACGCACAGGGTGACATCAACACGCCGCAATGTGCCGAGCTCGCCGGAGGCAATGATTTCCTCGACCCGTCGGGTCAGTGGATGGTGGCGGAACTGAATCGCCTCCATCACCACGCGGTCAGACTGAGCATCCAGGTCAGCGATTTCTTGAGCCTCTGCGGCATTGGCGGTGAACGGTTTCTCGACCAGCACGTGCTTACCCGCCGCCAATGCCAACTTCGTCCACTTACCGTGCATGCTGGTCGGTACCAGGACGTAGATGGCATCAAGGCTTGGATCGTCAAGCAGCGCTTCGTAAGTTCCGTAGGCCTTAGGTATGTCGTGCTTGGCGGCGAATTCATCGGCACTGGGCTGATCGCGTGATGCCACCGCCGCGACCACGACGTCGCGGTTTTCCTTGGCCGGGTTGATCATCGTCGTCGGCGCGAAGCTCGAAGCTCCCAAGATGCCGATGCGTACCCGGCCCGCGCTGTCTGGCATTACTTCTCTCTCCTCCGTCACACCACCGCGGCGATACTAGAAGACGGTCAGCGGAAAATTTCGGCAATTGACATAACCGTCAGAAACCTCACTCAGCTCGGCTGTCGAACGGGAAGGCCCGCGGCGCGGTAGACCGAATCAATGACGGTCATGGTCTCGATCGCATCCTCTGGCGTTGTCCTCACCGGCTCGCCCCGCAGCACCGCCCCGGCGAACGCATCCATTTGATAGGCGTAGGTGCTACGTCGAGGGAAGCGCTCCACCCGCTTTACGCCGCCTGTTCGCACGGAAAACCGGTGAAAGACATGCGGCAACAACGGATTGATTACGTACAGCTCGCCGCGGTCACCGGTCACCCGCAGACTTATCCGTAGCAGGTCCGCAGACCACATGGAGCACCGGAGCCGACCAGTGTGCCCGGCCGGGAACCGCAGCTCGGCGGTCATCGCCCGATCCACCGTGCTGTCCCGCAACTTCGCATGTGCCGAAACGACTTCCGGGGTTGCGCCACCGAAGGTACGCAGCATGTGGACCGCATAGCAGCCGGCATCCATCGTGGCGCCGCCGGCGAGGGCGTAGTTGTAACGGATATCAGAAAACTTGGGCAACGGAAAGCAGAAGGCGACGTCTACCCGCTGCAGGGTGCCCAGCTCGCCTGAGGCGATGATGTCCTCGGTCCTCAAGGCAAACGGGTGATACCGGTAATGAAACGCCTCCATCACCACCCGGTCCGACGCGGCAGCCAACTCGGCGACCTCTCGGGCTTCTGACGCATTAGCGGTAAACGGTTTCTCACACAGCACGTGCTTGCCGGCCTCAATCGCGGCGCGAGTCCACCTGCCATGCAAGCCATTTGGTAGTGGGTTGTACACCGCATCCACATCCGGATCGGCCAGCAGCGCCTCGTAGCTGTCGTGCACCCGCCCGATGCCATGTTCGGCCGCAAAACCCTGGGCCCGGGATACGTCGCGCGCGGCCACCGCGGCCACCGCAACCTCGGCATGGTCCTTCGCCGGGTTGATCAGCGCCATCGGCGCAATTTGGGCTGCCCCCAGAACGCCAATTCGCAGCTTGTCCGCCACTAGCTGTCGAACTCGAGCAGGGTCAACGTCGCGATCGTCGGCCAGTTCATGCCGACCCACCGTCGAAGCGGCCGGTCTATTGGCAGCCCCTGCGTCTTCGACAGAAGCGTGTCGAACAATGGGCCGCGACCGCGAGGCAGGGGCAGGTCATGCACCGCCCGAATCCCTGGCACGGTGTCGGCCAACTCAGCGAGCTCGCGCACGGTCAGGCTGAATGGCGTCCTGGGCCAGTCGCCGCGCAGTACCGTCCACAGCCGTGGCCGGGCAGCCAGTAGCGCCTGCACCTTGGGTGGCAGGTCGAACATCATCTGACCGCCAGGGAAGCGTTGCGCGCACTCGGAGATCAAGTCGAGAGCCTCGCTCGGCTCCAAATACGGCAGCAGACCCTCGGCGGTGATGAACACACCATCCTGAGCATTCACCTGGTCCATCCACGTGAAATCAAGAACAGACTGAGCAGCCGCTGACATCCGGGCCGAGCGCGGAAGAAGCTGCTCACGCAGCGCGATGTTGGGCGGGAAATCGACAGTCAGCCAACGAAATTCAGAACCAAGTCCGGCCGCATCGAGGCGCCAGAAACTGGTCTGAAGACCCTCACCGAGGGCGACGATGGTTGCTTTCGGGTGGGCCGAGAGGTAGCGGCGAGCACCAGTGTCGAAGGCAAGCGCGCGCAGCGCGAGATCTTGTCGATCGGCGGAGAGTTTGAACTTGCTGAAGTCGTAGTCCATCGAATCGACCAGGCGAATCGCCATCGGATCGTCGACGATCGCGTCGGCACGCCGCGCCTCGCTCGCTCGGCACCACAACGTCACCAACGCCGTATCGGTGACCGGCATGACGTCAGTCATCGTGCACGTGCTCCCTGCATAACTTGTTCAATCCGGGCATAGCTAACATCTGTTTCGCATCGTTCAGCCGTGATGAAGGGTACGCCAACCCGCCATTCGTGGGTCCCAATAAGGATTAAGCACCGTGGGTTGTCGCATACACTCTGGCCCGTGTTTGCCGCCGGTGACAGCCCAGTTCTCCGCGTCGTGGTGGTCTCAAACGTAAGCAAGTTCGGCGGCGGCGGCGTCGTCGGATTCCGGGACATGCTATTGGCGATCCGGAAGCAGCGTCCGGAAGCCGACCTCATCGCGGTGATCCCGCAGAAGGGAGACGTTGCGCAGCGATGCGCGGACGACGGTATCGACGCCAAGATCGCTTGGACCCCGTGGTGGGGTTTTGGCAAATGGTCGCGCTTCCCAGTCGACCCGCATGTGGTGATCGGCTGGCTGCCGTACACCCTGATGCTGCTGCCCGGCATCGTGGGGGCGTTGGTGTTTTTCCTGCGGAAGCGCCCGACGATGGTGCTCACCAATACGATGACCATTCCGTCACACGCGATTGCCGCCAAGATCCTGCGCATCCCGCACTACTGGATCGTCCGCGAATTCGGCAGGGACGACCATCAGCTCTGTTTCCTGTTCGGCTACCGCCGAACAGTCCGGCTGGTCAGCCGCTTGTCGGACGTGGTGATCTGCAATTCACATGCAGTCGAGCACGCAATGCTCGCGCTCGCACCCACGATGAAGACCCGCGTGCTCTATCCCGCGGTCGACACGGGACTCGGCACGCCACCACAGCGCGGGCCCGGCGAGTGCCTGCGCGCCATCCTGGTCGGCTACTTCTCCGATGCCAAAGGACAAGAACTGGCGATCGAGGCGATTTCGATTGCCCGGGGGGCCGGCGTCGACATCGAACTGACACTGGTGGGCACGGGAAGTCACCAGCCACTTCGCAGTCTTGCTCAACGCCTGGGCGTTGACGATCTGCTCAGGATTCACGGACCTACCCGCGACCTCGACCCCTACTGGGCCGACGCGCACGTGGGCCTGATGTGCAGTCAAAGCGAGGCATTCGGTCGCGTCACCGTCGAGGCCATGAGAGCTGGGCTCCCCGTCTGCGGGACCAATTCTGGTGGTACCCCGGAGATCATCGAACCGGGTGTCGCCGGACTACTGAGTCCTGCCGGAGACGCCAAGGCCCTCGCTACCAACCTGATGGCACTCGAAGCGGACGAAGACCTACGCCGTCGTCTCGCCTACGGCGCACAGAAGTCTTCTCAGCGCTTTCAGCGAGATCGCCATGACAACGAACTCGCCACCTTTCTCGGCCTGCGTTGATAACATCCCGAATCGCCTAGATCAGGCCAGCTTTAGGCCTTAGTACCAAGGAGCCCGATAGTGCCTGACGGCGAATTGACCGGGCGCGAGGCCGAACGCGTCGAGTGGGACGTCATCGTCGTGGGAGCTGGCATGGGCGGCGGCATGCTCGGCCACCGGCTGGCACGCGCGGGCCGCCGAGTGCTCTTCGTCGAAAAGGGACGCTCGACGTTGCCCGGCACGCCGGGCACGATTCGCGCGGCGATGCCCGAAATGGCCGAACCACAGGCTTCCCGGTCGAAGAAAACCTACTACGACACCCTCGCCCGCGCGGGTCGCAGCAATGACGAAATCACCGATATCAGTGGACGATTCCCGAAAAAGTTCGTGCCCTATATCGGCGCGGGACCCGGCGGATCGTCGGCGCTCTATGGCATGGTCTGCGAACGGTTCTTCGTCGACGATTTCGCGCCTCGCCAATTCTTCACCGATCCCGGCGAATCCACCGTCCCCGAGTCATGGCCAATCTCCTACGAACAGCTGGCGCCCTGGTATGCGGAGGCCGAGAAGCTTCTCGGGGTGCGCGGCCAGCCGGATCCGCTGCGGCCGGAATCGGCCGATGTCGGACTGCCAGCCGCGCCACCGTTTTCCGCAGACAATCAACCGTTGGTGAACTATCTGAACGGGCGCGGACTGCATCCCTATCACTTGCCAATGGCCTGTGACTATACCGACGACTGCGCGACGTGCCAGGCCTACCTCTGCCCGAAGGGCTGCAAGAACGACGGTGCTCGAAGCGGTGTTCTGCCCGCGGTCACCGAGTACGGCGCTCAGCTGCTGGCCGAATGCCGCGTGCTGCGCCTCGAGTCAGACCAGACGCGGGTACGACAGGTGATCTGTCAGCGCCGCAACGACATGCTCACGCTCAGGGCCAAAGTGGTGGTGCTGGCTGCCGGCGCGCTGGCCACCCCTGTGCTGCTGCTCAACTCCCGCTCGGGCGATTGGAATCGTGGACTGGCTAACGGGTCAGACATGGTGGGCCGCAACCTCATGCGCCACGTCATGGACTGGATCGAGATCTGGCCGCAGCGCGGCAGCAAGATCACCGCCGAGAACAAAGAAATCGGGCTTAACGACTTCTATTTCATCGACGGCCAGAAGTATGGAACGGTGCAGTCGGCTAGCTCGATGGCATCGTTGGCGCCGATCGACATGATGATGAACCAACCGGGCTTCATTTCCAAGGCGCTCCGCTGGAGCAGCCCCATCGCGCGGCCGATCTACGACAGGGTGATCAGCGGCGGACTGGTTCTCGCCGCGATCATGGAAGACCTGCCTTATCGGGACAACCGGGTCCTGCCCAGCGATCGACCGAGTGTCGACGGCCGTCAGCGGCTGCGCCTGCAGTACCGCTTGCATCCCAACGAGATCCAACGCCGCGAAGTGTTCTTGGGCGCGCTCAAAGACGTGTTGCAGCCGTTCCGGACACTTACGCTGCGCACCGGTGAGAACAACGGAACCCTTGGCCATGTCTGCGGCACCGTCCGGTTCGGGACCGATCCGGCCACCAGCGTGCTGGACCCGCAGAATCGCGCACACGAGGTGGACAACTTGTATGTGGTGGACGCGTCGTTCTTCCCGTCCAGCAGCGGCATCAACCCGAGCCTGACGGTCGCAGCCAATGCGTTGCGGGTCGCCGAACACATCAACGAAGTGCACTTCGCCAACTGACATAGCATCACCACATGGATCTGTTCGTACGCGATTCCGGTCCGGTCGATGCGCCCGCCGTCGTGTTCCTGCATGGCGGAATCATGAGCGGGTGGACCTGGGAGCCGGTGGTCGCACGGATGGGGCGGTACCGCTGTCTGGTCCCGGATCTACCGCAGTACGGCAAAAGTTTTCAGCAGGGCCCCTTCGAGATGAGCCGAGCGGCCGGCGCGGTCGCGGACCTCATCCGCACCCGCGTCGAAACTGGCCGGGCACACCTGGTCGGCTTCTCACTCGGAGCCCAGGTGGGCGTCCAACTCCTGGCTTCCGAGCCGCATCTCGTCGACCGCGCGGTGTTGAGCAGCACCTCGATCAACACGCTGCCGGCGGTCCAGCTCACTCGGCGCCTGGCGGGCATGTTCGCCCGCACCGCCGCATTCCGATGGCTGCTGATAAACCGCTACTGGAATGCCGGCCACGCGGTGCAGGATGCCGACTACAGCGAGGATGTGCGCTTGAATTCAGGAGCGCAATTCGCCCAAATTGCCCAGGAGTCTGCAGGTTTCACCGTGCCCAGGACGCTCGACAATGCCGACGTGCCAACACTGTTTGTCACCGGCACCAACGAATTGCGAGCAATCCGCCACTGGGCGGCGCTGCTCGCGCAGTCGATGCCTCATGGGGTCGACCGCCTGGCGGTCGGCATGAGTCATGACTGGCCCTGGCACAATCCAGAGCTCTTCGCCCGCACCGCCGACGCCTGGCTGTCTGGCAACCCGCTGCCTGCCGAATTGGTGGCTAGGCCGGTTCGCGGAGGGGAAGGCCGGCGGCGCGATAGATCGCATCGATGACGGTCATGTTCTCAACCGCGTCCGCCGCTGACGTTCTCACCGGCTCGCCACGCAACACCGCCGCGGCGAACGCATCCAGCTGATACGCATACGTTGCGCGCAGCGGAAACTTCTCGTCGCGTTTGCCGTCGGCGGATCGAACCGAGAACCGTTGGAAAGGCTGCAGGGGATGCAGCCGCAGTTCGCCGCGGTCACCCACCACTTTGGTGCTGTAGTGCGGTAGCTCCGCGGACCACATTGAACAGTGCAGCCGTCCGGTGTGCCCCGCGGCGAACCGCAACTCTGCCGTCATCACCCGGTCAATCTGCGGGCCGCGCAGTTTCGCCTGTGCGGAAACAACTTCCGGGGTCGAACCGCCATAGACACGGAGTGTGTCGACGATGTAGGACCCGAGATCCATTGTCGCCCCACCGCCCAGCGGATAGCTGTAGCGGGAGCCCGAGAAGTCACGCAGCCAATAGCAATTGACCGCCTCAATGCGCTGAAGTGTGCCCAACTCCCCCGAGGCGAGGACCTGCTCGATCCGCACCGACGCGGGGTGATAGCGGTGATGCAGCGCCTCCATCACCACCAGATCGGAAGTGGCCGCCAGGTCGGCGATCTCGCGCGCGTCGGCAGCATTGGCGGCGAACGGCTTCTCCACCAACACGTGCTTGCCACCTTCGAGTGCAGCTCGAATCCACCTGCCATGCAAGGCGTTTGGCAACGGAATGTAGACCGCATCAACACCCGGATCGGCGATCAGCGCCTCATAGCTGCCGTGCACCCGGGCGATGCCGTGTTTGGCAGCGTAGGCGCGTCCGCGGGCGACATCGCGCGCCGCCACCGCGGCAACCTCAACCTCAGCATTGTCCCTTGCCGGCTTGATCACCGCCGTTGGCGTAACACCTGCCGCTCCGAGAATGCCGATCCGTACCGAACCGTCAGGCATGCGCTATTTGCGCCACAGCACGCCCGTGCCGTCGATGTCGACGATTTCGGCGGTAATCCCATGCTTGGTGCGGTAGTCGGTGACAGCTTGTTCGCACGCCTTCACTGCGAGGTAGTCATCGACGACGCAAAAGCCTCCGGGCGACAGTCGCGGGTACAGCGCGTCGAGTGCCTGAATCGTGGACTCGTAGAGGTCGCCGTCGAGCCGCAACACCGAGATGGCGTCGATCGGCGCGTCGTGCAGCGTGTCCTTGAACCAGCCTGGCAGGAAACGAACTTGGCCGTCGAGGAGACCGTAACGCTCGAAGTTTTTCTTGACGTCGGCTTCCGAGACTCCCAGGATGCCCGAAACGATTTCTGCGTGAATCCCCTTGTCGGCCTTGTAATTGGCGGTGTCCGAGCGTGGAACGCCCTGGAAGGAATCGCAGAGCCATACGCTGCGCGTGGTATCCCCGTAGGCCGCAAGGACCGCGCGCATCAGAATGCACGCGCCGCCGCGCCATACGCCGGTCTCGACGAGATCGCCGGGGACGTCGTCGGCCAGTACCGTCTCAACGCACTCCTGCAGGCTGGTGAGCCTTTTCATCCCGATCATCGTCTCGGCTTCGGCCGGCCAATCCAGGCCCGCCTCGCGATAGTTTTGACCGCTCACGCCGCCGCCGCGGAGTTTGGGACCGAGGGTGTTTGCCGCCTTGAGTAGGAGACGTCGCCGCAACGGCCAGTCCGAGGGCATCCGCTCATGCATGCCGAACCTGGTCAGGTTGCGTCGCAGCAGGTCGAGGTACAGCGATCGCACGTCGTAGTCGGTGATGGTCAAAACTGCCCTATCTCGCATGCCAGCATTTCGGCGCTGAGTCTAAACTTGCGAGGTCGTCAGTTTACGGCGTTTTCGCGGATCCCTAGTTAACCCGCTTGTGGCGGGCGAAACTCTCGAGAAGATCGGCAGCGTTCGCAACGCTGTCGCCGGGCGTGATCATCCGGGCCGCAAGTTCACGAGCACGAGTGCGGTAGTCCGGCGCGAGGATGGTGCGCAGGTCTGAGAGCAGCGTCTTCTCGGTGGCGGCGGAGAATCGCCGCGAGGCGCCCACCTTGAGCTTCTTGACAGCGGCCCCCCAGACCATCTGGACATCCGCCATATACAGGATCAGAGTCGGAACTCCGGCGCGCAGGCCCGCCGCAGTGGTGCCCGCGCCTCCGTGGTGCACGACGGCCCGGCAGGCCGGAAAGATCGTCGCGTAATTCACCGCGCCCACCACCTTGACGTGGTCGAACTGCGCGACATTGCTGAAGTCGGTCCAACCGGCGCACACCAACGCCCGCTCGCCGACCTGCGCGCAAGCCCCGGCGATCATGGCGACCATTTCGGCAGGCGATTCGACCGGGATGCTCCCGAAACCGAAGCAGATCGGCGGCGTCCCTGCGTCGATCCAGGACATGACATCCTCGTCGGCTTCGGTGGCCAACTCCAGTGTCAGGGTGCCGACAAAGGGCCGCTGGCCATCCCACTGTGCCCACTCGTCCGCCAACCCTGGGAACAACGCATCGTCGTAAGCCTGGATCTCCAGCCATTCCTTCTCGGCGATTCGACGTGGCACAGGTCCGCTCGCCGGCGGGAGGCCCAGTTCACGCCGCGCCAGACCGACAACCTTCTTCACCGAAAGCCAGACCACCAACTCGTAGACCTTCATCGCCGCGCGCAGGACCGGCCCGGGCAGGTTCGGCAACAGCTTGCCGTTGACCCGCATCGGAAACCAGAACACCGTCGCCAGCGGGACACCGCAGCATTCCGCGACGTCGAAGACGAGCTCCTCGTAGCTGACCCCGGTCACCAGCGCATCTGCCCCGCCCGCTACCGATGCGAGCGTCCTGCTCATCTCGGTCCATGCCCGCATACCGGGCTCCCGCGATTCGCGAAGATACTTCTGCACCTCTCGGACGCGCCAGAAGTTACGGAAGAAGTAGCCCCAGAAGTCGCGGGTGTCCTCCAGCCACGCCTGCGTATCCGGCCCGTAGGCGACGGCCGGAAGGCCGACCGATTGCACCGATCCGATCAGGTCGGGCGGGACGGCCATGAGCACGTCGTGACCGCGGCACATGAGCTCGCGGCCGACGGCGATGCCGGGATCGACGTCGCCACGCGTCCCGTAAAAAGCCAGCACGAATTTCATCGAATGGTCCAGTTCTTCGGTCGCGGGGCTACGCCCACGTGCCCTTGCGCCGGTGAAGCAACGCCAGGGACTCGAGACCCAGCTTCACAAGGACCGGCGGCAGCAGCCGGTCGAGATTCTCGTACCGACGCGCGTCCTTGAAAGCCTGCCCGAAGCCACGCGCGCTTGCCCCATAAGCCTCGTAGACACGATGTAGTGCTGCCTCGTCCACATGCTCGTCCCGTGCGGCCGCCGCCAGCGTTTCGTAGACCGTGCTGATCCAATCCGTTCCAAAGGGTTCGGTGACCGGACCACGGTTCTGGTGGTGCCGAAGGCTCGGCGTGAGGAAAGCGTCGACCGCTGCTTCGTCCGCAGCATCGAGATCGATTGCGAGTGCGGTGGAAATTCGCTTGACCTCTCGGCGCCAATCCTCGAGAAGATTGTTGTACTCGATGAACACCCGCGGCACGCCACGAGTGTCGCGTTCGGCCAGCAGGCTGTATTTGAGCCACCACGCGGTGGTGAGCTCCGGCGAGGAGTCGACGTAGTTCTGCTTGCCGGCCCGCTTTTCCAGCGACCCGATGATCTCATCCGGATTGCGCACCGCTATCACGGTCGCGACATCGAAGCCGGCCTGCCGCGCGCCTTCGAACCAGATGCCGGACACCGTCGTCGTCTTCGGTTCCTTGATGACCACGACCGGAGCGGCAGGCAGTCCGCTGAGGTAGTTCTTGGCCTTAGCGACCCAGGCGGCGTTGCGTTCGACGTCGAACGAACCGTCATTGTGCGGCGTGAGGGCCATGTCGTAGCCGGAGCTGCCGTGGTCGTGCAGGATCGACTGGTTGAGGGTGATGACTGCGCGCGGTTCGAAAAAACCGCGCGGGTTCTCCGAAGTCGCACCCAGGAGTCCGGGCGGCAGGGACGCACCGCACAGGGCCAGTACCTGCGTCAGCGCTGACGTCCCCGAACGGCCGTTGCCCAGGACAAAAAGCGCGACCGGGCGGCCCCGATCCCCCGATCGACTTGTGGTCACCGCCGCAGAATAGGGTCCTTGCGAGCGCTTCGACAAGGTATTGCGCGGTTGCACAGCCACCGTCAACGACGTCGCAACATCAGCCATCCAGTAACAGCCCGTCGGTTACTCTGACGCTCGTGTCAATCCAGGACCGTCCTGCACGCGCATTCAGCAATGAAGCACGGCGGGACAATCGGCTCGTCTTGATGGACCAAGCCTTCTACGCGGGGCATCACGCCGCCGGCCAGAAGGAAGTGATGCAGGTCGGGTGGCTCTACAAACAACCGGTCGACCTCGAGCAGTTGGAGCGGTTTCGCGTCGAGCTCGCCAAAGGAATGATGGGGCGGCTCATCGAGCGCTCGCCGCTGCCATTCGGCCGCTGGCGGTGGGTGTCTGACCCCAACCCGGCCGAACTCGATATCGCGGAGACCGTTCGCCCTCGCGATGAGCTCGGCAATTGGTTCGACGAGCGCACCCAAGTGCCCATCGACCCGGAATCGGGACCAGGCTGGCGGATCAGCGTGGTCCGCCTCAGCGACGGCTCGACCGCCATCAGCTTGGTGTTGTCCCACTACGTCATCGACGGCATCGGCGCGGCCGTCGCGGTCACCCAGGCGCTCCTCGGCCTGCCCGTCGATCTCGGCTATCCACCCCCTCGGTCACGCTCCCGGCTGCAGGCCCTGGTTCAAGACGCCCGGGAAACGGCACAGGACGCCCCGGATACGGGTCGGGCATTTCTCGCGGCGGTGAAAGAGGCCCGGCGCCGCCAGCAAGATGTGGTGCACTCCAAGGCCCAGGCGTCGTTGCCGGCGCCGCCGACCAGCGGTGCCGACGACCTCGTGGTCGTGCCCAACATCTGGATCCGAATCCGGCTGGACGAGTGGAACGCGCGCGCGGAGGCATTGGGCGGAACAGTGAGCGCGCTGAACGCAGCGTTCACCGCGAGGCTCGACCGGCACATGGGGCGCACGCATGGTGATGCCGACGATGTGAGAATGCTGCTCACCGTCAACACCCGCACCATGGACGATGCGCGGGCGGTCGCCGTCTTGTTCGTCCGGGTCGGCATCGACCCGGAGGGCATGACGGCCGATTTGACTCCTGCCCGCGTCGCGATCAAACAGGCTCTCAAGGACGCAAAAGACACTCCCGACGAATCAGCGGAGCTCGTTGCCCTGACTCCTTTCACCCCCAAACGAGCGTGGAAGCATTTGATCGACTACGCGGTCAGCGACCCGGATCAACCCGCGGTGTGCTCGAGCCTCGGCGATACGGGTCCGGCGGCGAGCCGTCCCGACGGCACGCTGTCCGATGGCATGTTCGCTCGAGGAGCGAGCCAGAACGTCACGCGGGGTTGGCTTGAACGAGCGGGCAGCCAGTTGCACGTCTTTGTCGGCACCTCGATGGAGATGAATCAGGTCGGCGTGTGCGTGCGGGGGTACCACCCGGGACGCGTGACCACCAGGTCCGAACTGCGCGAGTTGGCTGAGCGAACGCTGACAGAATTCGGCCTGGCCGGTGAGATCGACTAGCGAACCGTTCGTTAAATGGGAGCTGGCAGGTCGTCGTCTTCCGCTTGCGGGCGCGTAAATGTGACCAGCCTGGGGCCAACATAACAGTTAGCCGTTACGGAAGTTTTACGCACACGCAAGCGCGTATGCTCCGCTGTTGCATCGAAAAGAGCCCACACGGAGGCCATCAGCATGATTGACTCTCGTCCAGATCGGTCGCGCTATCGACGGTGCCGCAAATTTGCGGGGATCGTCGTCACACGCACCGTGACACCCGCCCTCTGGCGGTTAAGCGAGATGCCGCGCGTCGATGTGTAGTCGCAAACTCCATCCGGTGGCTGGCATCAGCAGAAGCACCTGGAAGACGGGAAAGGTCGGCGTGCGGTGATCGAAGGACGTTTGCCCGACGTTGAGCAAACTCAGCCCGATGTCACCACGTTGCCTCGCTACGACGACCCGCTCCAACCTGCTGACGAACCACCAACGGCACCCGCCGCACCAGGCGGATCGCGCAAGAGTGGTCGCCGAAATCGGGGATCGGTGCTGAAGTCATTGGGCCGGCTGTGGATCCCGTTGGTCGTCATCGCCGTGCTCGCCGCCGGGGGCCTGACGGTGTACCGCCTGCACGGCATCTTCGGAAGCGACAAGTCGATCTCCTACGGCGATACCAAGAATGACAAGGGCAAGCCCTACAACCCGAAGAAGATGAAGTACGAGATCTTCGGACCGCCGGGGACATCGGCCCAAATCAGCTATTTCGACGAAGACGGCAACCCGGTGCATACCGACGCGACGCTGCCGTGGTCGTTGGAGTTCCCGATGTCGGCGGCCGCGGGTATCGGAAGCATCGCCGCTCAAGGCGACAGCAATACCATCGGTTGCCGGATCTCCGTGGACGGCGTGGTCAAGGACGAGAAGACCACGACGCATGAAGTGAGTTCGTTTATCTCCTGTCTGCTGAAGGCCGCATGAGTAACCATCAGTTGCAGAACGGCCGCCCATTCGTCGCGGACAAGATCCGCCGATTCTCGGCGCTCGTCATATTGGGATGGTTGGCGATCGTCGTCGGCTTGACGCTCGGAGTGCCCACCTTGGAGCAGGTCGAGGCGGAGCATGCGGTATCGCAAAACCCGACCGATGCGCCCTCACTCATAGCGTCACAACGGATGTCCGAGGTTTTCGGGGAATCGACCTCCGGCGGTGCCCCGGCAATAATCGTGTTGGAGGGTCAGCAGCGCCTCGGCGACGACGCGCACGAGTACTACGACCGGCTGATCCGCCAGCTGCGAAGCGACACCAAGCACGTTCAGCACATCCAGAACTTCTGGGGTGATCCGCTGACCAGTGCGGCCGCAGAAAGCGATGACGGAAAAGCCGCCTACGTTCAAATAGCTGTCACCGGCAAACCGGGTGACGCCGTGGCCAACGAGTCGGTCCAAGCCGTGCAGCACATCGTCGCGGAGACTCCGGCGCCGCCAGGGATCAAAACATACGTCACCGGGGCTGCGGCGCTCGCCGCCGATATGAGCGTCAGCGGCAACAGCACGGTCACCACCATCACGTTGGTGAGCATCGCGGTCATCTTGGTGATCCTGCTCATCGTCTACCGCTCGCCCCTGACCGTGGTCGCATTGTTGCTGGTGGTCTTCGTCCAGCTGCAAGCCGCCCGCGGGATGGTCGCATTACTCGGCCACCACGAAATCATCGGACTGACCAGCCTGGCGGTAAACCTGTTGGTGGCCCTGGTGATCGCGGCTGGAACGGATTACGGGATATTTTTCATCGGGCGGTATCACGAGGCGCGCCTGGCCGGCGAAGACCGGGAGACGGCGTTCTACACGACGTACCGCGGTGTCGCGCATGTCGTGTTGGCCACCGGCCTGACAGTCGCCGGAGCCACATTCTGCCTCAGCTTCACCCGCCTCCCTGCCTTCCAAGCCCTTGGCGTGCCCTGTGCCGTGGGCATTCTCGTCGCGGTCGCGGTAGCCCTCACGCTTGTTCCCGCCGTCATTGCCGTCGGCAGCCGTTTCGGCCTGTTCGAGCCCAAACGGACGGCCAGCACTCGCGGATGGCGACGAATCGGCACGGCGATCGTCCGCTGGCCCGGACCCATCCTTATCGCATCCTTGGCAATCACGCTGGTTGGCCTGCTGACGCTGCCCGGATTCAAGCCCGACTTCAACGACCAGCACTTCCTGCCCAAGAACATTCCCGCTACTCAAGGCATTAACGCAGCGGCCCGGCACTTTCCGCCGTCAGCGATGATGACCCCGGAAATCCTGATGGTCGAGACCGATCACGATCTGCGGAATTCGGCAGATTTCCTCGTATTGAACAAACTGGCGAAGGCCATCCTTGCCGTTCCAGGCATCGAAAAGGTTCAGGCCGTTACGCGTCCAGAGGGAACACCGATCGCTCACACGACGATTCCCTATCTTATGAGCGCGCAACAGGCCGGCCAGCAGCAGTTCATGTTCTTCCAAAAACAGCGCATGGAGGACTTGCTCACACAAGCCAACCAATTGGGCCGGACCATCGAAATCATGTCGAATATGTACGACTTGATGAAGCAAATGTCGGACACGATGCACAAAATGGTCAAAAGCACCCATGAGATGGCTGACATCACAATGGAATTGCGCGATCATATCGCCGATTTTGAAGACTTTTTCCGGCCCATTCGCAATTATCTGTACTGGGAACCGCACTGCTTCGATATTCCCCTCTGCTGGTCAGTCAGAAGCATATTCGACGTCCTCGACGGGGTCGATGGGCTGACCGACAAACTGCAACAGCTGACCACAAATCTCGATCAAATGGACGTGATCATGCCGCAACTGCTCGCGCAGTTCCCGGAGATGATCGCGATCATGACGAGCATGCGGGGAATGCTGCTCACCATGCACAGCACCATGTCGGGCGTCTTCGGCCAGATGGATGGCAACAGCGCCAATTCCACCGCCATGGGTAAGGCGTTCGACGCCGCCCAGAATGATGATTCGTTCTACGTTCCGCCGGAGGTCTTCAAGAACGAAGACTTCAAGCGGGTGATGAAGATCTTCATCTCGCCCGACGGCAAGGCCGTTCGCATGCTCATCTCTCAAAAGGGCGACCCCACCTCGCCCGACGGAGTCGGCAGAGTTGATGCGATGAGGAACGCGGCCGAGGAGGCTCTCAAAGGAACCCCACTAGAGGGCTCACCAATCTTTCTCACTGGTACCGCAGCCCTTGTGAAAGACACAGTCACGGGCACGAAATACGATTTGATAATCGCAGTCGTTTCTGCACTGTGTCTGATCTTTGTCGTGATGCTCATCATGACGAGAAGCCTGATTGCAGCTATGGTTATTGTCGGTACCGTATTGCTTTCATTGGGTGCGTCCTTCGGCTTGGCCGTTTTCATTTGGCAGTATTTGCTCGGAATACAGTTGCACTGGTCGGTCTTCGTGATGACGGTGATCATTCTTCTCGCCGTCGGATCTGATTACAATTTATTGTTAGTCGCCAGAATGAAGGAAGAACTCCATGCTGGTATCAACACCGGCATCATTCGTGCGATGGCGGGCACCGGCAAAGTCGTGACCACAGCGGGCCTTGTGTTCGCCTTCACCATGGCGTCGATGATCGTCAGCGACGTGATCAGCATCGGCCAGGTGGGTACGACGATCGGCGTAGGTCTGCTGTTCGACACTTTGGTCGTGCGCGCGTTCATGACGCCATCCATCGCCGCGCTGCTGGGCCGCTGGTTCTGGTGGCCGCAACGGGTCCGGCCGCGCCCCGCCAGCTCAATGCTCCGACCGACCGGACCGCGCCCATTGGTGCGCGCGTTGTTGCAGAACCAAGAGCGGTAAGTGACGGACACCCAACTCGCAGCGCAGCCGGCCGAACCGACTACCCCGATCCGTCGACCGGCTATAGCGCGCACAATCCGCATACTGTCACCGGTCATCATTCTGGCGTGGTTGGCGGTCACCGTTCTGGTGACGTTCTTCGTTCCGTGGCTGGAGACCGTCAGCCGCGATCATTCCGTACCGATGGCGCCACAGGACGCCCCATCGGTGATCGCGATGCAACATATGGGAAGCAACTTCAAGGAGTCTGACTCCGACAGTTTCGCCATGCTGGTCATGGAAGGGCAGCAGGAACTCGGCGCCGATGCCCATACCTACTACGACGGACTGATTCGCGCTCTGAAGAGCGACCCGAAGCATGTTCAGCACGTACAAGATCTTTGGAGTGACCGTCTCACCGCGTCCGGTGCGCAAAGTAAAGACGGCAAGGCTGTCTATATCCAACTGAATCTGGCCGGCAACACCGGAACGACGTTGGGCCAGCAGTCAATTGCCGCGGTCCGCGGCATCGCCGAGAAGACTCCGGCGCCGCTCGGGATCAAGGTCTATGTGACCGGGCCGGCAGCCTTGGTGTCCGATATGCAGCACGCGGGCGACCACTCCATGATCAAGATGACCGCCGTCGGGGCTGTCATCATCTTGGCGGTTTTGCTTTTCGTCTACCGTTCGATAGTCACAGTCCTGGGATTGTTACTCACGGTCGGTCTCGAAGTCCTGATCGCCCGCGGCACGGTCGCATTCCTGGCTGATCACAACGTCATTGGCCTATCTACGTTTGCCACCAGCCTGCTCGTCGGCCTCGCGATGGCTGCCGGAACCGACTACGGGATCTTCTTCTTCGGTCGCTACCAAGAGGCGCGGCAGGCCGGCGAGGACATCGAAACCGCGTACTACAGCACCTTCCGCAGTGTCGCGCCTGTGGTACTGGGTAGCGGTCTGACCATCGCCGGCGCGATGCTGTGCTTGAGCGTCACCCGTCTACCGATCTTCCAGAGCATGGGGGTGCCGTCCGCGGTAGGTCTGTTCGTCGCCGTCGCGGTAGCGGTCACCCTGGTTCCTGCGCTTCTTGCCACCGGTGGCCGCCTCAAGCTGTTCGATCCCAAGCATCGGATCAAGACTGCTCGGTGGCGGCGGATCGGCACTGCCGTGGTTCGATGGCCGGTACCCATTCTCATCTCGACAATTGCGATCGCGTTAGTCGGGTTGCTCGCACTGCCGGGCTATCAAACCAGCTACAACGATCGGCTCTACATCCCGCAGGATCTTCCGGCGAACGTCGGGAATGCCGCCGCCGATCGACACTTCTCACAGGCGCGGATGATGCCGGAGATTCTTATGCTCGAATCCGATCACGATATGAGGAATCCAGCAGACTTCCTCATTCTACATAAACTGGCGAAGGCGGTTTTCAAGGTACCCGGCATTTCCCGTGTTCAGGGAATAACCCGCCCAGAGGGAACACCGATCGAGCACACCTCGATACCGTTCCTGATGGATATGCAGAACGCGGGTATGCAGAGCAGCCTATCTTTCATGAAAGCCCGCATGGCCGACATGCTTGAGCAGGTCAAACTGCTCGACAGGCAGATCGTGTTGATGAAGCGCATGTACGAACTGCAGAAGCAGCTCAACGACATTACGCACAGCTCGTTCGTCACGACGACAGAAATGTCCCAAGTGGTCAAGCTGCTCATGGGCAGCGCGGCCGACTTCGACGATTTCTTCAGACCGATCCGCGCTTATTTGTACTGGGAACCCCACTGCTACGACATCCCGATCTGCTGGTCGATTCGATCGATATTTGACGCGATCGATGGCATCAGCCAGATCAATGACAAAATGAAAGAAATGCTCGTCCATTTTGCGGAAATGGACAAGATCATGCCGCAACTCCTTGAGCAGATCCCCCAGGTGATCGCGATCATGGAAGGCATGCGAGACATGATGCTGAAAATGCACAGCACCATGTCCGGGACATTCAGCGTGCTGGACGACTCCAACACGAATACCGGCGCCATGGGGCAGGCATTCGACGCCGCGCAGGACGACGATTCCTTCTTTCTGCCGCCTGAAGTTTTCCAGAATCCGGATTTCCAGCGGGCGATGAGCGCCTACCTGTCCCCCGACGGAAAATCCGCGCGATTCATCATCTCCCACAAGGACGACCCCGCGTCCCCAGCAGGCATTGCAAGCATCTCTCAGATTCGAACGGCAGCCGAGGAAGCTCTGAAGACAACCCCGCTGCAGGGCGCCAAGATCTCTATTGCCGGCACGGCGGCCACATTCAAGGACTTCAGCGACGGCTCCAAATACGATCTCTGGATCGCGGCCGTGGGCGCGCTCTGCCTGATTTTCATCATCATGCTGCTCATCACGCGCAGCTTGATCGCCTCCTTGGTGATCGTCGGCACGGTGGCGCTTTCCCTCGGCGCATCCTTCGGACTCTCGGTACTGCTCTGGCAATACATCCTTGGCATCAAACTGCACTGGATGGTGCTGCCGATGTCGGTGATCGTGTTGTTGGCGGTCGGCTCGGATTACAACCTGCTGCTGGTGTCTCGTATCAAAGAAGAGTTGGGGGCCGGCATCAACACCGGCATCATCCGCGCGATGGGAGGCACCGGAAAGGTCGTGACCAACGCCGGCCTGGTTTTCGCCTTCACCATGGCTGCGATGGTCACCAGCGATCTGCAGATCATCGGCCAAGTCGGCACCACCGTCGGGCTAGGCCTGCTGTTCGACACGCTGGTCGTGCGGTCGTTCATGACGCCGTCAATCGCCGTGCTGCTCGGCCGGTGGTTCTGGTGGCCGCAGCTGGTTCGTCCGCGCCCGGCCAGCTTCATGCTTCGGTCCGAAGGAACCCGCGCGTCGGCGCGGGCCTACATGTTGCCTCGCGACGACGACGAACCTGTGACAGCCGAAATTCCAAGAGCGACGGTCTAGTTCGTCCGCCTAGCCGGCACCCGACCTGGCCCGGGTCTCCAGCCGCACATAGCCCTCCAGGCTCTCACCCGCATCTACGGGCAAGTACCCAGTCGACTCGACCTTCGTCAAATCCAGAACCCCGGAAAGCGGCCGTGGTGCAACCGGATTCGTGGCCGAGCTGAAGTATTCCGCGGTGGACACCCCGGTCACCCGGCCGGGGTCGTGGCCGGCCAGTTCGAACACCCGCCGCGCCACATCGGCCCACGAGGTGACCGGTCCGGAACCGGTTACGTTGTACGTCCCGTACGGCGCGCGCGCCTCAAGAAGGTGGCGGATCGCCCCGGCCAGTTCCGAGGTGAACGTCAACCGGCCGATCTGATCGTCTACCACCGAGGGGTCGACACCCCGTTCGGCCAGAGAAAGCATGGTGCGCACGAAATTTCGGCCCTCACCGATCACCCACGACGTGCGCAGAATGTAATGCCGGTCCAGCGTGCCGATGATCTGATCGCCAGCCGCCTTCGTCTGTCCGTAGACGCCAAGAGGGCAGAGAGGATCATCCTCGCGATAGGGCCGCGTCGCGGTGCCATCGAACACGTAGTCCGTCGACACGTGCACAACGGTGAGGCGGTGCTCAGCGGCGATCCGCGCCAGCGCGGCGACCCCGGCAACGTTGGCCGCCCAGGCCGCAACACGACCCTCCGCGGTCTCGGCTGCATCCACCGCCGTGTAAGCAGCTGCATTGATAATCGTCGAGTACTCGCGCCAGCGGCGCACCGACGCGAAATCCGCAGCAGTAAGGTCGAATTCGGGGAGGTCGACGAATTCGACGTGCGAGACGCCCTCGTATGCCGCTTGCAGCGCGCGGCCCAGCTGGCCGCCGCAACCGACCACCAGGATCTTGCGCGGCTTGATCGGGACGACTTCGGACAGTGGACCCTGGGCCCGGTCCTTTGCGGACAACTCGGCCTGATCCAGCGGGATCGGCCAGTCGATCGCGACGGTTTCGTCAGCCGGGTTCAGCGAGCTGTACACACCGTCGGGCGAGTAGTGATCGTTCACCAGGTAGGTGTACGCGGTGTTCGGCTCGAGCGTCTGGAATCCATTGCCGACGCCCTGCGGCACGAAGGCGGCCCGCGACGGGTCAATTTCGGCGGTGACGACGGTGCCGAACGTCGGGCCGTCGCGCAGGTCGACCCATGCGCAGAAAATCCGTCCGGTCGCCACCGAGATGTACTTGTCCCACGGTTCGGCGTGGATGCCGCGGGTGGTCCCGGCCGATTCGTTGAACGAGACGTTGTTCTGCACCGGCCCGAAGTCGGGCATCCCGGCGTCGATCATCTTCTCGCGCTGCCAGTTCTCCTTGAACCACCCGCGATTGTCACCGTGAACGGGCAGATCCCAGATGACCAGCCCCGGAATCGCCGTTTCCGCCGCCCGAAGCGTCTTTCCGAGCTCCGTCATTACTCGCATACCCCTGTCATTGCCCGAGCCGGGCGTAGAACGCCTCGGTGGCGTCTTTGGCGGGCGCCCACCAGTTTTCGTTGTGGCGATACCACTCGATCGTCGCCGCCAAGCCCTGCTGGAAGTCAGGATACCGCGGGCACCACCCGAGCTCGTCACGCAGTTTGGTCGCATCGATGGCATAGCGCAGATCATGACCGGTCCGATCCGGAACCATCTCGTACGCATCCGGTTCATGACCCATGATCGTCAGAATCAGTTCGACGACCGTCTTGTTGTCCTTCTCACCGTTGGCGCCGATGAGGTAGGTCTCCCCGATCCGGCCGTCTTCCAAGATCCGCAGCACCGCCGCAGAGTGGTCGTCGGCG
>NZ_NPKT01000021.1 GCF_008329565.1 Mycolicibacterium sp. P1-5 | reverse complement strand
GCCCCGGCCCACGCTCGATCTCGACACCCCAGCCCAACGCTTAGCCGCACTCCTCGACCAAGCTGCCTAGCCGCGTTGCGCTAACCGCTTGACTTTGAGCCGCCGAGCGTCACCCTCGCGTTACGTTCGGCGACCCGTCAACAGCAGCGCGCGCTCGGGTTGACGTCGGCATCGCTATGCCGTTTGCGCCAGTATTGCGCCTCGCTGAGCACCGGTTCACCCGGATGCGTGCGGGCTCGGTGCTCCAGATAGCGGCGGTAGTGGCTGTCGCCCATCAATGCGCCGATGTACCAACCGATCTGGCGTGCGGTGCGGGTAGCGCGTCCCATTGTTGCTGTACCTCCTTCTCCGCGGAGGTGGAGATGAGGCCCGACGAGCTGAAGATTTTCGATGGCAGCGGGGCGTCGTCGCTCAGCGGTGGGCCACCGCCGCGGATCGCCCTCAGCGCCACGACCACCCCGGCGATGAATACGACGGTCACCAGGACGGCGAACACGACCGACAGAGTGCCCTGGATGAAGGTGTTGCGGATGACCTCGTGGAGCTGGTTGGCGTTCTTGGCCGAGCCGAACGACGTCTTGCCGGCCTCCGCGGCGGCGCGGTACTGGAAGTGCTGTGTCCAGTAGCCGACCTTCGGGTCACCGGAAAAGATCTTCTGCCAGGACGCGGTGAGCGTGATGACGAGATCCCACAGCAGCGGTACGGCGGGGATCCACGACCACTTCAGGAGTCCTCGCTTGATCACGACGACGGTGACCACGGTCAGCGCGATCGCGGCGAGCAACTGGTTGGCGATGCCGAACAGCGGGAAGAGCGTGTTGATGCCGCCGAGCGGATCTGTGACACCCATCAACAGGATGGACCCCCAGGCGGCAACCACCAGCACACTGCAGACCCACGCCCCTACTCGCCAGCTCGGGTTGCGCAACCGCTTGAACGGGCCACCGAGGTTGGCCAGCCCGTCGGACAGCATGAATCGTGCGACCCGAGTGCCGGCGTCGACGGTGGTCAGGATGAACAGCGCCTCGAACATGATCGCGAAGTGATACCAGAATGCTCTCAGGCCCGGTCCGCCGAAGACCTGATGCAGCACCTCCGACATTCCGATCGCCAGCGTCGGCGCCCCGCCGGTGCGCGAAACAATCGAGCGCTCACCGACATTCGTCGCGGCCTCGGTGATCTCGCCCGGCGTGATCGGTGCGCCCGAGAGGCCGAGCGAGTTGACGTACTTTGCGGCGGTCTCGGCCGTCGTGCCGGTCTGCGCCGACGGGGCGTTGATAGCGAAGTACAGGTGCTGGTTGAGGATCGCGGCGGTGATCAGCGCCATGATCGCCACGAACGACTCGGTCAGCATGCCGCCGTAGCCGATCAGCCGCATCTGGCTTTCCTTCTCCAGCAGCTTGGGTGTGGTGCCCGAGGAGATCAGCGCGTGAAAGCCGGACAGCGCTCCGCAGGCGATCGTGATGAAAAGGAAGGGGAACAGCGCGCCGGCGAACACCGGTCCGCTGCCGTCGTCGGCGAAGCTCGAGACGGCGGGCGCTTCCATGATCGGCCGCGCCACCAGGATGCCGACTGCTAGAAGTGCGATGGTGCCGACCTTCATGAACGTCGACAGGTAGTCGCGCGGCGCCAGCAGCAACCACACCGGCAGCACCGAGGCGGCCAGGCCGTAGATGATGATGCACCACGACAGCGTGACCTTGGTCAGATTGAACCAGTCTGCACCCCAATCGGTTTCGGCGACCCAGCCGCCGGCAACGACGGCCAGCAGCAATAGGACGACGCCGATCAGGGACACCTCCGAGATTCGGCCGGGCCGCAGGAAGCGCAGATACAGTCCCATGAAGATGGCGATCGGGATCGTCATCATGATGGAGAACACGCCCCACGGACTGTCGTCGAGCGCGTTCACGACGACCAGGGCGAGCACCGCCAGCAGGATCACCATGATCGCCAGGACGGCGATGATCGCCGCGACGCCCCCGATGGCGCCCAGCTCGTCGCGAGCCATCTGCCCCAGCGAGCGTCCGCGGCGTCGGGTGGAGATCGCCAGCACCAGGTAGTCCTGCACGCAGCCGGCCAATACCGCGCCGAGGATGATCCAGATCGTGCCGGGCAGATACCCCATCTGCATGGCCAGCACCGGGCCGACGAGCGGGCCCGCGCCCGCGATAGCGGCGAAATGGTGACCGAACAGCACCCGCCGGTCGGTGGGCATGTAGTCGGTGCCGTTCTCGAAAATCTCGGCCGGAGTGGCGTTGTCGTCGCGCGGGCGAACGATCTTCATCTCGATCAGCCGGGCGTAGAACCGGTAGCCGATGACGTAGGTGCAGATGGCGGCAATGACGAACCACACTGCGTTGACGGTTTCGCCGCGGAAGAACGCGATGACGGCCCACGCGACCGCACCCAGGACGGCGATGGCGCCGAAGGTCAGTTTGTGTCGGAGAGTGATCGGCGACCGGTCGACGATCGCCACCGGTGGTAGATCGGGGTAGGTGCGGATGTAGGTGACATCGCCCTTGGTCTCTTCGATGTATTCCGACGGCGTGCCGGTCGGTGCGGCCACAGTGTTTCTCCTTGCCGAGACGTGTCAGTGCCAGGCTGTGTGGTGATCCTTCCATTCACAGGTTCGGCCGTTCGGGGAACCTCGAAACGCCGCATGGTCTCGCGATGTAGGGACACTTCCGACTGGACGGTTCTTAATGTAACCACAAGTTTCTCTTATATTTCTTATTTTTGGGGTACGGTTTGGTATGCGTCGGGCTGCAGGCGCGCTCTCATCCTGAATGGAGGCGGCCGAGATGACCGAGACTGATTCGCGCGCAGTGGTTTTGGGAGCCGGCATTGCTGGGCTGCTGGCGGCTCGGGTACTGGCCGAGTTTCATCCGTCGGTCACCGTCGTCGAACGCGACGCGTTGCCCGAGCGCGCCGAGCAGCGCACGGGGGTGCCGCAGGGCCGACATCTGCACAGTCTCCTGGCGCGGGGTGCGCAGGTGATCGACGAGTTGTTCCCCGGCGTCCTGGGCGAGCTCGCCGGGGCAGGCGCGATCGTCGATGACGGCGACGATCTGTCGAGGCTCTATGTGCGCGTGGGACGGTACGAGCTCAACCCGAAAGGCCGCCTGGCCGATCCGAAGCCGTTGGCGGCATACCAGGCAAGCCGTCCCTTCCTGGAGTGCCACCTCCGGCGACGGGTGAGCATGCTGGACAACGTCAGGATCCTCGATCGCCGGAACATAGTGGCGCCGGTCATGGACGGCGACTCCGTCAGCGGAGTGCGAATCATCAACCGCGACAGCGGGACCGCCTCGACTTTGCCGGCGTCCTTAGTGGTCGACGCTACGGGACGGACCGGGCGATCAGCGCACTTCCTGGCGACTCAGGCCTTCGGGGTCGTGCCGGAGGAGCGAATCACGTCATCCGGGGGATATTCCAGTCAGCTTCTGAGCATCCCGCCCGGACGCATTCGCCAACGGATGGCATTCGTCAACCAGGGCCGCAGTGCGCCGGGGGCGCTGCTCGTTGCCTACGAACACGACACTTGGATGTTGGCCATCTCCCGCTCGGATGAAGACGGGCTTCCGCCGGAGACATTCGCGGAGATGCTGCGCCTGGCCGAGCCGCTGCTGCCGACAACGATCACGGCCGGCCTGCGCGAAGCGACATGTCTGGGGGACATCTCGATCTCCCGCAACACCCGTGCGGTCTGGCGACGCTATGACCAGATGCCCGATCTGCCAACCGGTTTGATTGTTTTCGGTGACGCCCTGTGCAGTCTCAATCCACTGCATGGACAAGGCATGACGATGGCTGCCCTGCAGGCGCTTTCGCTTCGTGACTGCCTGCGCGCGGGCAGCGCCGACCTGCCGCAGCGTTTCTATCGCGCCGCCGGCGAAGACATCGGGCCGGTGTGGGCGGCGAACAGGGCGATCGACCAGGCCCCGCCTACCGGGGAACGGGTGCCGGCGCAACGCGTGCGCTCGTGGCTTCAACAGGCGGCAACGCGCGCCGCCAGCACAGACATCGCTGTAACCGAACGGATCCTGCGGGTCCGCGGTCTCATCGACCCGCCCGAACGGCTGCGGGATCCGTCCTTGTTCGCGCGCATCCTGCTCGCCAACCTCCGACATCCGCGACCTGCGCGGTATGTCCCGGCACCCGTGTCGCACTCGTCGCTGAGCCAGGACGACGAGCAAGCGATTCGCGCGCTGGTGGGCCTGCAGGCCAACCGTCGAAAAGGGCGAACTCAGATAACCCGGCTGCGCTATCTGACGCCCGACGTGGCGCTGATCCAGGCCCGCGCGGCGATCACCGGACGGTTGCGTTGCGTCGCTCGGCGCAACACCAGTGTCGCCGTGCGCACTGGCGACGGCTGGTCGCTGGCCTTTTCGCAGAACACCGCCTACTGACAAGGGAGATCTTGATGCTCGAGACGACCTATCGCGCCGCCCGTTGTCGGGTGCGCGAACTTGTCGACACACTCAACGACGAGCAGCTTCGATCACACGTGCCTGCCACGCCGCGATGGACGGTGCACGAGTTGTTGGCACACCTGGTCGGTTGTGCGGCCGACGCCATCAGCGGACGGTTGGACGGTGTGACGAGCGATCAGTGGACGGCACGTCACGTCCGGGAGCGGCGGCGCACACCGGTTGGCGAACTGATGGACGAATGGGATCGCATCGGCGCGGACGCCGACGCCACCCTGACAGATGACCAGCTCTACGGACCCAACCTGGCTATCGACACGGTCTGCCACGAGGCGGATCTGCGTGAGGCACTTGGCCTTCCCCCGGCGGACCGCGAGTGCTGGCAGCCATTCCTGGATGTGACGATGCGCTACCTCGGTAGGCAACTGCGGGACGCCCCGTCCATGCTCATCGAGGATGAGGACGGCCAGCAATGGAGCTGCGGCTCAGGAGAACCCACAACCCTCCTGCGGGCCGACGGCTATGAACTGTTGCGCGCCAACCTGAGTCGCCGTTCCCTGCAGCAGATCGCCGCGTGGGACTGGGCGCCGGCCCCCACCGACGAGATGATCAACGGATTCGGTGTCTTCGGCACGCGGGTCGACGACCAGCCCATCCCGACTCGCTAGTCGCGCTCGTAGAAGGCCCGCACCGTCTCGATGGTGTCGACTTCAGCCGGGCTCTTGTCGTCGCGGTAGCGCAGCACCCGGGCGAAGCGCAATGCCATGCCGGCGGGGTAGCGACTGGAGCCCTGTACGCCGTCGAACGCGATCTCGACGACTTGCTCGGGGCGAACCGGCACGACGTACTGATCGAGCGGCCCCGTCGCGAGCTCGCTGAACCGCGCGGTCTGCCACTCCAGCATGGCATCGGTCATGCCCTTGAAGGTCTTGCCCAGCATCACAAACCCGCCGGTGTCCGGGTCGCGGGCGCCGAGATGGATATTCGACAGCTTGCCGGTGCGCCGTCCGGAACCCCACTCCACGGCCAGCACCACCAGATCAAGTGTGTGTACCGGTTTGACCTTCAGCCAGCCCGCACCCCGGCGGCCCGCCTCGTAGGGCGAACTGGGGGACTTGACCATCACCCCTTCATGGCCGGCGGCCAGCGTGGTGTCCAGAAACTTCTGGGCTGCAACGGCATCCGTGGTGGCCAGCCGGTCGACCCGTTGCTCGGCGGGCACGATCATGTCCAGTGCGGCGAGCCGGGCGTGGGTCGGTTCGTCGAGCAGGTCGACGCCGTCGAGGTGGAGAATGTCGAAGAAGAACACCGAAAGCGGTTGTGTCGCCCGTGCGGCGGCGACGTCGATGCTTCTCCCGAATCGCGAAGCGGTGACCTGGAATCGGTGTGGGCGGTTGTCGGAGCGCAGGGCGATCGCCTCACCGTCGGCGATCAGGTCCGTGACCGGCAGTGCCAGCGCCGCGTCCACCACCTCGGGCAGCCGGGCGGTGACATCGTCGAGGCTGCGGGTGTAGACGGTGACGTCTTCGCCGGAGCGGTGAATCTGCACGCGCGCGCCGTCGAGCTTGGCCTCGAAAATGGCGTCCCCGCTGAGGCGTTCGAGGGCATCGGCCACGCCGGTCGCGGTCTGGGCGAGCATCGGGCCGACGGGTCGACCGACTTTCAGCGTGAAGTCATCGAGTGCTTCGGCTCCGCCGGTCATCGCCGAGGCCGCCACCGCAGGCAGATCACCGCCGAGCATGGCGGCTCGGCGGACGGTCGCGGCCGGCAGGCCGGCCGCCTTCGCGACGGCGTCGGCCATCACACCGGCCAGCGCGCCCTGGCGCAACTCGCCGCCGAGCAGCCGACGCAGGAACACCTGCTCGGTGTCGGTGGCCGCGCTGAACAAATGGTCCAGCAGCTCGGCCCGCCGCGCCTGCGAGCCCTTGCCCGCGACCGCACCGATCTCGCTGAATGTCGCGTCGACCGCCGATACCGTCAGCGAGGACTCGTCGGCCGATGCTGGCAGCGAGCGCAGTGCGGCCCAGCCGACGCCGATCTGCCGTTGGGGCAACTCCCCGGACAGCCACGACACCACCACCTGCACCACGTGCGGGTCCCCGACGCCTGTCAGTAGCTCGGCGATGCGCGCCACCTTGGCCAGGCGTGACGACGTCGCCGACACATCGGCCGACGCGGCCGCCACATCGCCAAGCAACATGCCTCCAGGTTGGCACGGCGTGCCGACAACGCCGCGGAGCGTCAGACAACCTCGAAGGACACCGAGTGCCAGCCGGTCGCGCCGTCCGGCGCCGGCGGTGCCTGGTCCTCGGTCTGGACCGCGCCGGCGTTGTCCGTGGCGCGAACCGTGATCGCGTGCGTGCCGGCCTGGGTGGCCGTCCACGGAAAGCTCCACAGCCGCCAGGTGTCGTTTGAGTACGCAGCGCCGAGTTGCGCCGGCTGCCATGGTCCACCGTCGATGCGGACCTCGACGGCTCTCACGCCCCGGTTCTGCGCCCACGCCACCCCGCCGAACGTGGCCGGCCCCTTGCCTACCTTCTGGCCGTCGCGCGGCACGTCGATCCGCGACTCGGTCTTGATCGGTCCGCGCTCGGACCAGCCGAGCTTGCTCCAGTAGGCCTGCACCTTGTCGAATCGGGTCAGCTCCAAATCCACCAGCCACTTGGTGGCCGAGACGTAGCCGTACAGCCCGGGCACCACCAACCGGGCTGGATAGCCGTGCTCGACCGGCAGCGGCACGCCGTTCATCCCGATCGCGAGCATGGCGTCGCGCCCGTCGGTCAGCGCCTCCACCGGAGTGCCTGCGGTGAACCCGTCCACCGATGTCGAGAGCACCATGTCCGCGTCTGCGTGAATTCCAGCGTCGCGCAACAGGTCTCGAACGCGGTAACCGGTCCAGGTGGCGTTAGATATGAGATCGCCACCTACCGGGTTGGACACGCACGTCAGGGTTACGACCTTCTCGATCGGCTCGAACTTCTTCAGATCGTCGAAGGTGTAGGTGACCTCCCGGTCGACCATCCCGTGGATGCGCAACCGGAAGTCGGCGCGCGAGAGCTGCGGGACGCTCAGCGCGGTGTCGATGCGGTAGAAGTCGCCGTTGGGCGTGATGAAGTTGGGCAGCTGGACGCCGGCCGGTGTGACGTCGGCGGGAACCGGTGACGGCGGCGGCGCAGACGGCAGGGCGAAGCTGTTCCGGTCGCCGGACACGCTATGTAACCGTCGACTGATCACCGTGCCGGCGACTCCGCCGAGTAGCCCGAGTCCGACGAATCCGAGTGTTGCCAGTGAAAGCCGGCGTCCGGGATCCACCCCCTCGGCGTCGGTGGCAGCGGTAGCTCGACCTTCAGTGATTCGGCCTGAGGTGAGCAGGCGCAGCACCACGATCCCGCAGACCGCGCCGAGCAAGGTGGGGATGATGTCCACCGGGCGAGCGCCGGGACGGGCCAGCACCGCGGCGCTTCCGGCAACTGCGGCGAGTGCGAATGCCACCGAGCCGACCGGGATGCGCGACCGCTCCCAGATCGCGGCGGCGGCCGCGAGCGCCGCGACGACCGCGATCACCGCCACCGACAGGAACAGCTTGTCGGCAGTGCCGAAGGTCTGGATCGCCCATTCCTTCACCGGCCCTGGTGTCGCGTTGATGACCGCCGTGCCAACGGCGGTGCGAGCGTCGGCGGCCGGTGAGAAGAACGCAGCTGTCAGCTGGACCACGCCGAGGGCGACCGCGGCGGCCGCTACGCCGGCTCCCATTCGCAGACCGACGGTGGATCTGGCCATGCGAGCCAACCTACCGCTGGGTAGGCACCCTTGGTCATTACCGATTGATGACGAGCGGTAACGTGCGTACCGGCTCGGGCGCCACCGGGGTGTCCCCACGAATGGAACTGCGAACGCCTAACCGCACGGGAGCCGTGCCGGCGTCAACTGACAGGAGTATCGGATGGAGATCTCGGGCAAGAAGGTGGTCGTCATCGGCGGCGCATCAGGCTTCGGTCGGGCGAGCGCTGAGCGGCTGGCGTCGCAAGGCGCCAAGGTGGCGATCCTCGACCGCGAAGGCACCGACGGTCCCGAGGTCGCTTCCGGTGTCGGCGGCCCCTTCATCCCGGTTGACGTCACTGACTTCGCGGGCACCGAGAAGGTGCTGCAGCAGGCGGTCGACGAGCTGGGCGGCCTGCACGTCGTGCTGACCACCGCCGGCGGCGGTGTCGCGGAGAAGACGTTCGGCAAGAACGGCCCGCACGCCCTGGAGACCTTCCAGAGCACGATCAATCTCAATCTGATCGCCAGCTTCAACATCAGTCGACTCGCGGCGGCGCACATGGCCAACAACGAGCCCGAGGATGAGGAGCGTGGCGTCATCATCAACACCGCCTCGATCGCCGCGTTCGAAGGCCAGATCGGCCAGGTCGCCTACACCGCAGCCAAGGCCGGTATCGCCGGGATGTGCCTGACCATGGCCCGTGACCTCGGCCCGGTCGGGATCCGCGCGCTGGCGATCGCGCCGAGCCTGTTCGCCACCGGCCTGACCAAGGGCATTCCGGACGAGTTCGCCAAGGCGCTGACCAAGGACGCCGCCTTCCCGAAGCGCCTTGGCCGGCCCGAGGAATTCGCCATGCTGGTTTCGGCGATCGTCGAGAACCCGATGCTCAACGGCCAGTGCATCCGTCTGGACGCCGGACAGCGCTTCGCCCCTAAGTGATCCGGCCGCCTTACCGCGGCAAGGACGGCCTGTGGTAGGGCTTTAGAGCAATGGGCACCGCCGCCTCGAGGAGGATCCGATGGGTATCGCACTGACCGACGACCACCGTGAACTCAGCGAGGTGGCTCGCTCATTCCTGACCACGCAGAAGGCCCGGGCGGCGGCGCGCGCACTGCTCGCCGACGATGCCGAGGAGGCGCGTCCGCCGTTCTGGACCGAGCTGGCCGGCTTGGGTTGGCTCGGGCTGCACGTCGACGAACGTTACGGCGGTTCGGGTTTCGGCCTGCCGGAGCTGGTGGTCGTGATCGATGAGCTCGGCCGCGCAGTGGCGCCGGGCCCGTTTGTGCCGACCGTCGTCGCATCGGCGGTGGTGTCCGCCGTCGGCAACGACGAGCAGAAGGCACGCCTGTTGCCCGGCCTGGTCGACGGATCAGTCACTGCAGCAATCGGATTCGGCGGCGACGTCACGCTGTCGGGCGAGACGGCCGGCGGCGACGCCGGTGTGGTCCTCGGTGCAGGCCTTGCTGACCTGTTGGTGCTCACCGCCGGTGACGACGTGGTGCTCGTGGAGCGCAATGCCAGCGGAGTGTCGGTCGAGCTGCCGGGCAGCCTCGACCGGGCGCGACGCTCGGGACGGGTGTCGCTGAGCGACGTCTCGGTGGCCAGCAATGTGCTGGCCGGGGCGCGCACCGCTGCGCTGGCCCTGGCGCGGACGCTGTTCGCCGCCGAGGCCGCGGGTGGTGGGTCGGACTGCGTCGACACCGCCGTCGAATACGCCAAGGTGCGTGAGCAATTCGGCCGTACCATCGCGACCTTCCAGGCGATCAAGCACCACTGCGCCGACATGATCGTCGGCTCCGAGTCCGCGGTCGCCGCGGCGTGGGACGCCGCCCGCGCGGCCGGTGAAGATCAGAAGCAATTCGAACTGGTCGCCGCCGCCGCCGCGGCGTTGGCGTTCCCGGCCTATGTTCGCAACGCGGAGTTGAACATTCAGGTCCACGGTGGCATCGGCTTCACCTGGGAGCACGACGCGCATCTGCATCTGCGCCGAGCGCTGACCGTGCAGGCGGTGCTTGGCGGGGACGGTCCGGTCACCGACGTGTACACCCTGACCGAGTCGGGCGTGAGCCGGGCCAACAGCCTGGACCTGCCGCCCGAGGCCGATGAACTGCGCACCCAGATCCGCACCGATGCAACCGAACTCGCCAAACTCGACGAGAATGCCCAACTCGACGAGCTGATCGCCACCGGATACGTCATGCCGCACTGGCCGAAACCGTGGGGACGTGCCGCCGGTGCCGTCGAGCAACTGCTGATCGAAGAGGAGTTCGCGGCCGCCGGTGTCAAACGGCCGGACTACGGCATCACCGGCTGGGTGATCCTGACCCTCGTCCAACACGGAACGCCTTCGCAAATCGAGCGATTCGTCGAGAAGGCATTGCGCAAAGAGGAGATCTGGTGCCAGCTGTTCTCCGAGCCGTCGGCGGGTTCGGATGCCGCCGCGGTCAAGACCCGGGCCACCCGGGTCGACGGCGGCTGGAAGATCACCGGCCAGAAGGTGTGGACCAGCGGGGCGCACTACTGCAAGCGCGGCCTGGCCACCGTCCGCACCGACTTCGACGTGCCCAAGCATGCCGGCATCACGACGGTGATCCTGGACATGGAGGCGCCCGGCGTCGAGGTGCGGCCGCTGCGCCAGATCACCGGCGGCGCCGACTTCAATGAGGTTTTCTTCAACGACGTGTTCGTGCCCGACGAGGACGTGGTCGGGGAGCCGAACGCGGGCTGGACCGTCGCTCGGGCCACGCTGGGCAATGAGCGGGTCAGCATCGGCGGTGGCGCCGGCACGATCGCGCCGGCCGCTGCGTGGCTGGTGTCGCTGACCAAGGCCCACGGTGAGCGGGTCGCCGGCGCGGTCCAGTGGGTCGGCCGGTTCCTGGCGAGGGATCAGGCGCTGCGCCTGCTGAACCTGCGCCGGGTGGTTCGCGCGCTGGAAGGTGCCGGCCCGGGACCGGAAGGCAACATCACCAAACTCATTCTGGCAGAGCAGTTTCAGGAGCAAGGCACGATTGCCGCGGCCCTGGTCGGTCCGGACGCGGCGCTCGACGGCGGTGAGGGTGAGATGGCCGGCCGCATGGCGTTGGGGTCTCGCGCCCTGTCCATCGCCGGCGGAACATCGGAGATCACCCGCAACCAGATCGCCGAGCGCATCCTCGGTATGCCGCGTGACCCGCTGATCAAGTAACACCTGAAGAACTGGGCGCCCGACATGTCCCAGTGAACAGATCCGCGATCTTGTCGTGCGCGACAGTCATCGGGCATGCTGCGGGGCGTGGCAGGCACCGACAAACTAGTTCTGGGCGCGAGCGGTTTCCTCGGCTCGCATGTGACGCGGCAGTTGGTGGAACGCGGTGACAACGTCCGCGTCATGCTCCGCAAGAGCAGCTCCACACGCGGCATCGACGACCTGTCGGTTCAGCGCTGCTACGGCGACATCTTCGACGACGCCGCGCTCAAGGAAGCTATGGACGGCTGCGACGTCGTCTACTACTGCGTCGTCGACACCCGGGCCAACCTGCGCGACCCCGCACCGCTGTATCGCACCAACGTCGAGGGATTGCGTCACGTTCTCGACGCGGCAGTCAAAGCCGATCTGCGCAGGTTCGTGTTCACCAGCACGATCGGCACGATTGGACTGGGCACCGGTGGAGTCGTGAACGAGGAGACTCCGGTCAGTTGGGGCAGCAAGGGCGGCGGTTACATCGCCTCGCGAATAGCGGCCGAGAAGCTGGTCCTGGAGTACAGCCGCGACAAGGCGCTGCCGGCCATCGCGCTGTGCGTCTCCAATACCTACGGCGCCGGCGATTGGCAGCCAACGCCGCACGGGTCGCTGGTGGCTGCGGCCGCTGCCGGCAAGCTGCCGTTCTACATGGACGGAATGGCCGCCGAGGTCGTCGGTATCACGGACGCCGCCCGGGCGCTGCTGCTGGCCGCCGACCACGGCCGGGTAGGGGAGCGCTACATCATCTCCGAGCGTTATCTGCCCTACCGCGAGCTGTACGAGACGGCGGCTCGTGCCGCGGGCCGGCCGGCGCCGCGGTTGGGCATTCCCAAACCGGTGATGAAGGCGATCGGGGTCGTCGGCGGTGTCGCCGCCGCGCTCACTCGCCGTGACCTGCCACTGAATCCGACCACCGTGCGGCTGATGGGGATCATGGCGCCGATGGACCACAGCAAGGCTGTCCGCGAACTGGGCTGGCAGCCCCGCGACGTCCACGAGTCGATCCGGGAAGCCGTCGAGTTCTTCGATCGGCGTCGACGCGACCGTCAGGGTCGCTGAAGAACCCCTCGGGTTTGCCGACGGGTGACTACGCTCGTGACGTGCTTGCGGCCCGGCTGATCCACGGACCACGAAGTGGGGCTGCGTGAGCTCTTCGAACGTGCGCGATCGGATCGGATTCGCCGCCGGCTTGTTCGGCTGGGTCGCGTTGCCCTACCTCGCCGGGTCGGTGTTGTCCTGGCAGACCTTCGGAGGCGGGATCGGCCCCGCGTTCTTCCCGCCCGCGGGCGTGACGGTGGCGGCCATGCTGTTGACCCGGCGGACGATGTGGCCGGTGATCGTCGCCGCGGTCGTGGTCGCCGAGCTGGCCGTCGACCTTCGCTACGGAGCTGGGTGGCAGGCAGCGGCGGGGTTTGCGGTGGCCAACTCGGTAGAGCCCCTCGTCGGCGCCTCGTTGGTGCTGGCCTGGTGCAAGGGACCGCCTGATCTCCGCAAGCGCGAGGACCTGGCCCGATTCGTGGCCGGTGCCATGCTGCTGGGGCCGTTGGCGGGCGGCGTCATCGGTGGGGTCGGCACCGCGCTGCGCAACCAGCTCGACTGGCCCATGGCCGTTTTGCACTGGTGGGCCGGGGACGGAATCGGTGTCTTGTTGATCGGCGCGCCGATTCTGTTGTGGCCGTTACAGTCCCACATCCTGCGGTCCCGGATGCTGGAAACCATGTTGGTCCTGACCGGCATGGCCGTGCTGACGGTGGTGTCATTCCGGCTCGCACTCCCGCCCGCGTTGTTCCTGCTACCCGTGATGGCCTGGGCCGCCTTGCGGCTCGACATGCTCGGGGCTGCGCTCTGTGGTGGGGCGCTTACCTTCACCGCCAACGGCATGGCCAACGCCGGATATACGACGTTCGAGAACCTCGACCTGCGTCGGCCCGGACAGCTCGTTATCGCCCAGGCGTTCATCGCCGTCGTCGTACTGGTTGCGATGTTGACGGCGCAGGAAGCGGGCGGGCGGGTCACGGCGGTCCGGCAACGCCAAGCGGAACGACGCGAACGGGAGCGACTGGAAACGCTCGCCAACCTCGGCCAGATGCTTTCCGGCGCACTCACCCAAAATCAGATCGGTGACGCCGTACTCGGACAGGTGATCAACGAAGCGGGCGCACAGGCACTTGCGGTGGCACTGCTCAACGACGACGGCACCGCACTCGATTGGCTGGCGATGGGCGGCTACCCCGATTTCGCGGCGCATCAGTTCCACGAGAGTGTGGCTTTGAGCGAGCCCACCGCGGCCACCGACGCGGTCCGCACAGGTGAGCCCGTGATCATTCGAACAGTCGCCGAGTACCGCCGCCGCTACCCCGAAAATGCCAAGTGGATGGTTGCCAGCGGCGGCGCGGCCGTCGTGAGTTGGCCGCTGACGGCGGGCGGCAAAGCCATTGGGGCGCTGGTGTTGGCGTGGGGCGACACCCAGCCGCTGGACACCGCACAACTTGCCTACACCTCGGCGGTCGCCACGATGATCGCGCAGGCACTCGTCCGTGCGCGGATCTACGCCGACGAACACGCCCGCGCGGCTGTCTTGCAGGCTGCGGTGCTGCCGACCAGTCCGGCACCGATCGACGGCGTGGACGTCGGGGTGAGCTACGAACCGGCCGATCTGGTGCAGGGCCTCGGTGGGGACTGGTATGACGCGCTTGAATTGCCGTACGGCCGAACGTATCTGGCGGTCGGAGATGTGGTGGGCCACGGTCTGCCCGCCGTAGAGGACATGGCGCAACTGCGCAGTGCCGGGCGGGCGCTCGCGATGCACGGATTGCCCCCGGCTCAGCTGCTTGCCGCGCTCAACGCATTCACTCGCCGCGCCAGTAACGGGAAGTTCGCGACAATGGGTGTGGCAGTGCTGGATCCGGCAACGGCCACCCTGTGCTACGCCTCGGCGGGCCACCCGCCGCCGATGCTCCGGCGCGCGTCGACCGGGACGGTCATCCGCCTCGCTGGTGCACATGGCCCGGTACTGGGCCCGGTCGAGCGGGCGTCCTACAGCGAAGGCTGCGTCGAGGTCGGAGAGGGCGACATTTTCCTCATGTACACCGACGGACTCATCGAGCGGCGCGGTCAGGACATCGAATCCGGAATGCTTCGCGTGGAGCAGTTCATCGGTGACTGGAGCGGCGACGAGACCCTACCCTCGGCCTGCCGGGAGCTCACCCAGACCGTGGCGCCACCGCCCCGTAACGACGACGTCTGCGTGGTCGCAGTGCGCTTCGGAGGGAGTCTGGGGGCCAACGACTTTCGAGGATCGGCCAACGCGTGACCGGCATCGACGACCGGGCTGCCGAGGTTCCCGGAACGCTTGACGCCGCGGCCGTGGCGGCCCTGAGCGCCTGGGTGCGGGAACAGGGCATCGGCTCGACGGTCAGCGATGTCGAGCCGCTGGCCGGCGGCACCCAGAACGTGGTGGTGCGACTGCGCGTCGACGGCCGCCGGTTGGTGTTGCGCCGGCCGCCACCGCATCCGCGTCCCAATAGCAACCGCACCATGCAGCGCGAGATCGCGGTGCTGCAGACGTTGGCCGGCAGCACGGTTCCGCACCCCGAATTCGTGGCCGGCTGCGAAGACCTCGACGTGCTGGGCGTCGTCTTCTACTTCATGGAAGACGTCGACGGCTTCAACCCGGCCACCGAGGTGGCCGAGGCCTACGTCGCCGACCCGCAGATGCGGCGTCGCGTCGGCCTGAACTACGCGGCCGACCTGGCTCGCCTGAGCGCAGCGCCGTGGCAGGGTCGCCCGCTGCAACAGCTGCACCGGCCGGGATCCTTTCTCGCGCGGCAGGTTCCGAACTTCCTCGGCCTGCTCGAGAGTTACCGCCATGAGAGCTACCGGCCGGAGGCGCTCGAGGTAAGGCGGCTCGCCGACTGGCTGGGTCACCACCGGCCACCCGACGGCGAGCCAGGCATCATGCACGGCGACGCACACCTCAACAACGTTCTGCTGCGCCGCGAGGTACCCGAGGTCGCGGCCTTCGTCGACTGGGAGATGTGCACCATCGGTGATCCGCTGCTGGACCTGGGATGGATCCTGGTGTGCTGGCCCGACGATCCGGACCCGATCAACGCCGGCCGGGAATTGGCGGCACTCGGCGGCCTGCCGTCGCGCACCGAACTGGTCGAGGCCTACGCCGATGCCGGTGGCCGGTCGACCGAGCACCTGGACTGGTACATCGCGATGGCCTGCTTCAAGCTGGCGATCGTCATCGAGGGCACCTACTCGCGGTATCTGGCGGGTCAGGCGCACCGCGACGCCGGTGAGCGCCTGCACGATTCGGCGAGCCGGCTGATAAGCCTCGGGGTGCGGGTCGCGACCGGGGACAACCCGTTCGTCTAACTTCGGCCGCTCTGCCCGCAGGTGCACTGCTGGGCCGGCGGCACGTCGCGCATCACCTGGTCGACATGCTCGCCACAACCCGCCCAGCTGGTCTTGTGGCAGGTGGGGCATTCCACGGGATAGCACATATCAACTCCTCCGGCTTGGCAGCTTACGGGCGACGATAACGTGTTTGCATCGTCCGCCCGCGGAGGTCTAACCTTGGCGACCATGCATCGTGCGCTTGCCGTAGTAGCCACCCGCAGCGGGGTCTGATCCAGACCGACCCCCCGCTGTGGGTCGAATACTACGACGTCGGTCAGCCTCATCTCGAGCGAGAAGACCGATTCACATGACCAGCACGATTTCTCAACCGTTACCGCATTTCTGCGCTCCATTGCCCTTCGAGCTGCGTGAACACGCCGAAGCCATGTCGTGGAGCGCTTTCACCGACACCTATAGCCCGAGCGACGGCCTCGTGCGTCTCAGGTCCTGGGAGTGCGACGAGCGCGCCACGCGCCTTGGGCCGCAGCCGCGCCGGTTCTGCGCGACGCTGGCGGTCGGTGAGCGCATTGAAACCGCGACCGTGCACGCCAGCGGTCCGGTCGCCGCGCTCACTGTGATGCTCTACGACCGGGGGATCGGCGTCGAGATGACCCGCTTCCACCAGCTGGCCGCAGCAACGCACACGGCCACGTTCGTCCAAGGCAGCGACGGACGTCGACGGGAATGGGCGATGGGCTGGTCGGAAGACGCCACCGAGTCGGCGTTGCAGGCCATCATCGCCTGTGCCAACCGGCTGATTTCCTGACGCCCAAACTCACGTTTCGCAGGGAAAGTGCGAGTAGATCCCTGCGAAACGTCGATCTCGGCGTCAGCGCAGCGGGCGCAGCACGATCGGCATACCGTCCATCGGCATCGGCATGCCCGCGTAGTCGTAACGGGGCTGGTACCCGGGGTGCGGAAGTTCCAGCCGGTAGTTGCGTAGCAGGCGATGCATGACGGTTTTGATCTCGAGCTGCCCGAAGACCATCCCGATGCACTTGTGCGCGCCACCGCCGAACGGGGCAAACGCATAACGATGCCGCTTGTGCTCGTTGCGCGGTTCCGCGAAGCGAGCGGGGTCGAACTTCTCGGGATCGGTCCACAACTCGGGCAGCCGGTGGTTGAGGCCCGGCCAGATGTTGACATTGGTGCCGGCCGGGATGAAGTAGCCCAGCAACTCGGTGTCGCGCACCGCCTGGCGCACATTGAACGGCAGCGGGGTCACCATCCGCAGCGACTCGTTGATGACCAGGTCGAGGGTCTCCAACTTCTCGAGCGCCTCGATGTCGAGGGGACCATCGCCGAGCCGGTCGGACTCATCGCGGCAGCGCTCCTGCCATTCGGGGTTGGCGGCCAGCTGGTTGGCCATCGTCGTCAGCGTCGAGGTAGAGGTGTCGTGGGCCGCCATCATCAGGAAGATCATGTGGTTGACGATGTCGTCGTCGGTGAACGTGTTGCCCTCGTCGTCGGCGGTGTGGAGCAACACCGTCAGCATGTCGGTGCCCTCGGCGTTGCGGCGCTCCTTGAGTCGCTCGAAGAAGTAGTCCTCCAGGACCTTGCGTGCTTGTAGGCCGCGCCACCACTTGAAGGGCGGAACGGCGGTACGGATGATCGCCCCACCGGCACGGGTGGTAGTGGTGAACGCCTGATTGACCTTGGTGACCAAATCGTGGTCGGATCCCGGTTCGTGGCCCATGAACACCACCGAGGCGATGTCGAGGGTGAGCTCCTTGACCGCCGGATGGAAAAGGAAGCGCGAATCATTGGCAACCCAGTCGTCGGCGATGACCTGAGAAGCCACCCGGTCGATGTGTTCGACGTAGCCCGACAGTCGGGTGCGGGTGAACGCCTCCTGCATGATGCGGCGGTGGTACATGTGCTCATCGAAGTCGAGCATCATCAGGCCCCGGTTGAAGAACGGCCCGATGACCGGGTGCCAGCCCTTCTGGGAGAAGTCTTTGTTCTTGTTGGAGAACACCGCCTGCGTGGCATCCGGGCCCAACGCTGTCACCGCGGGCAGTGCCGGCGAGTACGCGTAGTGAATCGGCCCGTACTTGCGGTAGACCTGCAGCAGGTAGTCGGGACCGCCGCGGAAAGTCTCGATCATGTGACCGAGCAGGGGCAGGCCCGAGTCGCCCATGACAGTCTTGAGGCCGCTTCCCGCGGGCGGCTCTGCCAGGACGAACTGCGGCCAGTCCCGCTCGCGTAACCGCTTCTCGACCTCGCCCATCCCGGGGATGGTGTTCAGCGTCGGCGTGAACCGGCGGCGCGCCTGGTCCAGTACGTAGTGCGGGGTGCTGATCGTGGGCATCGACGCTCCTCGGGAAAACAGACATCAGGCCGGCCGAGGTGTGGCCGGCACCACAGGTTTCTTCCATCCTCGCCAACGTTCTTGACGCATGTCAAGTTTCATTTCGGCCGCGGCGTGGTGCAAGGTAATCGGGTGACCGCGCAGCAAGACCCCGTCGAGGTGCCTCGTCGTCGCGGCGACAAGCAGCGCCACGCCATCGTGCGGGCCGTGCGTGAGCTTCTCGAAGAGAAGCCGTTCGCCGAACTGTCGGTCAGCACGATCAGCGACCGGGCCGGCGTCGCCCGATCGGGCTTCTACTTCTACTTCGACTCCAAGTACGCCGTGCTTGCCCACATCGTGGGCGAGGCTGCGCATGAACTCGAGGAGCTCACCCAGTCGTTCGCCCCGCGCGGACCTCAGGAGACGCCGACGGCGTTCGCCGAACGTATGGTGCGCAGTGCCGCGGTGGTCTACGCCCACAACGATCCGGTGATGTCGGCCTGCAATGCCGCCCGCCACACCGACGCCGAGATCCGGGAGATCCTCGACGCCTACAACGAGGCGGTCGTCGACCAGATCGTGCCGATCGTCGAGGCCGAGATTCGCAACCACACCGCCGACCCGATCAGCGATGACATCCGTGGCCTGGTCCGAACACTCGCGGCAACGACAGCGTTCACACTGTCCGGCGACTCCGCGTTCGTCGGCCCGGACCGCAAGATGGACGAGGCCGTGCTCATTCTGGAAAAGCTCTGGCTGCATGCGCTTTGGGGCGGACAGGTGGGCGACTGAGCCATGGCTGACGGTTTCGCGGGCAAGCGGGTCTTCATCACGGGAGCGGCCAGCGGCATCGGCCGGGCGACCGCCCTTCGGCTGGCCCGCGCCGGCGCCGAGTTGTACCTGACCGACGTCAACGCCGACGGATTGGAACAGACCGTCGCCGACGTCCGCGCACTCGGTGCCGAGGTGGCCGAGCACCGCGCGCTGGACATCTCCGACTACGACGCGGTTGCCGGGTTCGCCGCTGATATCCACACCCGCCACCTCGCGATGGACATCGTGATGAACATCGCCGGCATCTCGGCGTGGGGGACCGTCGATCAGCTGACGCACCGGCACTGGCGGTCGATGATCGAGGTCAATCTGATGGGCCCGATCCACGTCATCGAGACGTTCCTGCCGCCGATGGTCGCTGCGGGCCGCGGTGGTCAGCTGGTCAACGTCTCTTCCGCCGCCGGGTTGGTCGCACTGCCGTGGCATGCCGCCTACAGCGCGAGTAAGTATGGGCTGCGCGGACTTTCGGAGGTATTGCGCTTCGATCTGGCGCGCCACGACATCGGGGTGTCCCTGGTGGTGCCCGGGGCGGTCGACACGCCGCTGGTGCACACGGTTCAGATCGCCGGTGTCGATCGCGACCATCCCAAGGTGCAGCGGTGGGTCAAGCGGTTCAGCGGGCACGCCGTGTCGCCGGAGAAGGTCGCCGAGGCAATTCTGGCCGGCACTACCAAAAACCGCTTCCTGATCTACACCTCGCAGGACATCCGCGCACTCTATGCGTTCAAACGGCTGGCGTGGTGGCCCTACAGCGTGGCGATGCGGCGGGTCAACGTCTTCTTCACCAGGGTGATGCGCCCGCGCGGCTCAGTCTGAGCGATTTCGGCGCGTTTTCGTTCACTCAGCGACGGTTTTCGCGCCGAAATCACTCCAGTGGCGCTAGTTCCAGGCGCACGCCCAACAGGCGCACGGGGCGGTCGAACTCGAACAGGTCGAGCACCCGCAGTGCTGCCGCCGTGATCACCTCGCCGTCGACGCTCGGCTCGTCGAGTTTGCGAATCTTGGTCCGCGTGAAGAACGTGTTGGTGCGCACCGTGACGGCCACGCGGGTCACGATGCGACTTTGGGCGACGACGTCGTCGAGCGCCTGCTGCGCGAGATCGACGATAGCGGCGTCCATCTCGGCGCGCTCGGTCAGATCGCGCGGAAAGGTGATCACATGACTGCGCGAGCGCGGTATCCACAGCTCGGCGCTGACCGTCGTGTCTCCACCGCCCTTGGCCAGCAGGAGAAGCCACAGGCCGGTGCGGGGCCCGAAGGTGGCGGTGAGCAGCTCGGCATCGGTGTTGGCGAGTTCTCGTACTGTCGTAATGCCAAGATCAGCAAGCCTTTTCGTAGTCTTCGGTCCCACGCTCCATAGTGCGTCGACGGGGCGGGCGCCCATCTGCTCCATCCAGTTGGCGTCGGTGAGCATGTAGACCCCATCGGGCTTGCCGAAGCCGGTCGCGACCTTGGCGCGCTGCTTGTTGTCGCTGATCCCCACCGAGCAGACCAGTCCCGTCTCGGCGGCGATCACCGTCCGGATCCGCTCAGCCAGCTCCACCGGGTCGGCGACGTGAGCCCCGACGTACGCCTCATCCCAGCCCCACACCTCGACGGGATGGCCGAGATCGCGCAGCAGGCCCATCACCTGATCGGAGGCCTCGTCGTAGGCAGGCGGGTCCGACGGCAAGAATGTCGCATCGGGGCACTTGCGGGCGGCGCTGCGCAGCGGCATCCCGGCATGTACGCCGAAGCCGCGCGCCTCATACGACGCACATGTCACCACCTTGCGCGGCTCGGTGGGATCGCCACTGCCCCCGACGATCACGGGTAGCCCCACGAGTTCGGGGTGACGACGCAGTTCGACGGAAGCCAGGAACTGATCGAGGTCGACGTGCAGGATCCAGTCGCGGGCTGGTGGTGCGGTCACTTCCCGCACAACTTGCGCGCGACGCTGTCCCAGGCGTCGCCCAGGCTGTCCAGCGTGTAGCCGCGTTCGACGAGCTGACGGGTGACGTAGTCGGCGTCCAGGAGCCCCAGCAGTGCGTCCGCTTGGGCGTCGAGGTCACCGGTGCTGCCCGCGGCATCGAGCAGTACCCGGATGTGGGTGTGCATCACCGCGAATGGTGCGCTGTACCGGGACTCGGGGTCGCGGTTGGCATCGACGAGCAAGTCGCGGTGAGTCTGGACGAAGCGCAGCCGTTCCCGGCCGAAGGCCAGAAGTCGTTGCAGGGGAGGCGCTTCCGGGCCCAAGGGAGCCGGACCGAACAAGAATGCCTGCTGAATGGCGCGCTCGTCCTCGTCGAGCAGGACCATCATCAGTCCCGCGCGGCTGCCGAATCGGCGGAAGAGCGTGCCCTTGCCTACGCCGGCCGCCGCGGCGATCTCGTCCATGGATACCGCGTCGGCACCTCGTTCGGCGATCAGGGTGCGGGCGGCATCGAGCAGTAGTAGCCGGTTTCGAGCGGCATCGCCTCGTTCTTGCGGCGCGGAAAGGGACAGCTCATTGGCCCCGAAAATCGCGCTCACTCCCACACTTTAGCTCAGTGGGAAATAAACCGGACCATGGTCCGGTTGTGTCGTGGGAGGATGGCGAACGACTGAAGGGATTGCGACATGACGGACATCAACGTGCTGGCGCTGGTAGGCAGTTTGCGGGCGGCGTCGGTCAATCGCCAGCTCGCCGAGCTCGCGGCGGAGTCGGCGCCCGACGGCGTCACCGTCACCGTCTATGACGGGCTGGGCGACCTGCCGCACTACAACGAGGACATCGATACCGCGGACGCACACCCGGCGGTGGCGGCGCTGCGGGCCGCGGCTGCGCAGGCCGACGCCGCGCTGGTGGTGACCCCGGAATACAACGGCAGCATCCCGGGCGTGCTGAAGAACGCCATCGACTGGTTGTCGCGGCCCTGGGGCAACGGCGCGCTCAAGGACAAGCCGCTGGCCGTCATCGGGTCGGCGCTGGGTCAGTACGGCGGAGTGTGGGCGCACGACGAGACGCGCAAGTCATTCGGTATCGCCGGCCCTCGGGTGGTGGACACGCTGAAATTGTCTGTGCCCTCCAAGACGTTCGACGGCAAGCATCCGCGGGAGAACGCCGAGGTGTCTGCTGCCGTGCGGGACGTGGTCGGCAAGCTCGCCGCCGAGGTGAGCTGACCCCGTCGTCGCAGCTACAAAGCCGCCGGTGCCGTCGCATCGGCGGCTTTTGCTGTGCGGGCAGTCGGCGAAGCCACGCGCAGCAGCGGTGTCGGTGCCCAGTGGTACATCTAGGCACAGTCCGCGCCGCTCGGCGTGTTGTGACGTGCGACACGCCGTACGGAGAAGGGATGAAGTGCTTACGACCAGGGAATTTCAGGATTGTTATTCAGAACATGTTGTATCTCTTCTCGCTGTCGGACACTAGGTGTAGTGTCTGACAAGCCGACAGACCAGAGATTCACAGGCTCGCCGGATCGCCGGAACCGAAGCTGAGATGTCGGTCCGGGCGGCTCCGAAGGCCAGGAATTTCAAGGTCCGACAGCTTGCTGAAAGTTCGTGAGTGCCTGCGCACAGACAGTCTTGTTGAGTCGATCTCTATGTTTCGCTGAGGAGCCATTCGCAGATGACCATCACCGTGTACACCAAGCCCGCCTGCGTGCAGTGCAACATGACCTACAAGGCCCTGGACAAGCAGGGTCTGACCTACGACGTCGTCGACATCTCCGAGGACGCCGAAGCCCGTGACTACGTGATGGCGATGGGTTACCTCCAGGCGCCGGTCGTCGTTGCCGGCGGTGATCACTGGTCCGGCTTCCGGCCTGACCGGATCAAGGCCCTCGCCAGTACCGCACTCAGCGCCTAGCGGAGCGGGCGCCACGGAAAGAGATGTGATGAATCCGGATGGCAGCCCGAGCCTGGCAGGCCCGGAGCGGTTGGTGTACTTCTCCAGCGTTTCGGAGAACACCCACCGCTTCGCGCAGAAGCTGGGCGTGCCGGCCATCCGGATTCCCCTTCACGAGCGCATCGAGGTGCACCGGCCGTACGTCCTGCTCCTGCCGACCTACGGCAGGGGTCGGGGCGACACCCCGCACCTCGACGCCAAGGGATACGTGCCCAAGCAGGTCATCGCGTTTCTGAACAATCCGCACAATCGGTCCCACATCCGCGCTGTGGTCGGGGCCGGAAACACACAATTCGGCGCCGAGTACTGCTTTGCGGCCAGGCTGGTCTCATACAAGTGCAAGGTGCCGATGCTCTATCGCTTCGAATTAATGGGAACCGCAGAGGACGTGGAAGCCGTCCGTGCGGAGTTAACGAAATTCTGGAAGGACGAAAACACGTGCCACCTACAGTCACAGCTGCTGAGCCTGTAACGACGTCAGGGCACGCGTTGCCGGGGGAGACCGACTACCACGCGCTCAACGCGATGCTGAATCTGTACGACGCAGACGGCAAGATCCAGTTCGACATGGATCGCCTGGCCGCGCGTCAGTACTTCCTCGAGCACGTCAACCAGAACACCGTGTTCTTCCACAATCAGGACGAGAAGCTCGATTACCTGATCCGCGAGAACTATTACGAGCGTGAGGTTCTCGATCAGTACTCGCGCAACTTCGTCAAGACGCTGACCGATCGCGCCTACGCCAAGAAGTTCCGGTTCCCGACCTTCCTCGGTGCGTTCAAGTACTACACCTCCTACACGCTGAAGACCTTCGACGGGAAGCGTTACCTGGAGCGGTTCGAAGACCGGGTGGTGATGGTGGCGCTGACGCTGGCCGCCGGCGACACCATGCTGGCCGAGAAGCTGGTCGACGAGATCATCGACGGACGGTTCCAGCCGGCCACCCCGACGTTCCTGAACTCGGGCAAGGCGCAGCGCGGCGAGCCGGTGAGCTGCTTCCTGCTGCGCATCGAGGACAACATGGAGTCGATCGGCCGCTCGATCAACTCCGCGCTGCAGCTGTCCAAGCGCGGCGGTGGTGTCGCCTTGCTGCTGACCAACATTCGTGAGCATGGCGCGCCCATCAAGAACATCGAGAACCAGAGCTCGGGTGTCATCCCGATCATGAAGCTGCTGGAGGACTCGTTCTCCTACGCCAACCAGCTCGGCGCGCGCCAAGGTGCCGGTGCGGTGTACCTGCACGCGCATCACCCCGACATCTACCGCTTCCTGGACACCAAGCGGGAGAACGCCGACGAGAAGATCCGCATCAAGACCCTCTCGCTGGGCGTGGTGATTCCGGACATCACGTTCGAGCTGGCGAAGAAGAACGAGGACATGTACCTGTTCTCGCCGTACGACGTCGAGCGGGTCTACGGCGTTCCCTTTGCCGACATCTCGGTCACCGAGAAGTACCACGAGATGGTCAATGACGGCCGGATCCGTAAGACCAAGATCAAGGCCCGCGAGTTCTTCCAGACGCTGGCCGAGCTGCAGTTCGAGTCCGGCTACCCGTACATCATGTTCGAGGACACGGTGAACCGGGCCAACCCGATCGACGGCAAGATCACGCACTCCAACCTGTGCTCGGAGATCCTGCAGGTGTCGACGCCGTCGGTGTTCAACGAGGATCTGTCGTATTCCAAGGTGGGCAAGGACATTTCCTGCAACCTGGGCTCGCTGAACATCGCCAAGGCGATGGACTCGCCGGACTTCGCGCAGACCATCGAGGTGGCCATTCGCGGTCTGACCGCGGTGAGCGACCAGACGCACATCTGGTCGGTGCCGTCGATCGAGCAGGGCAACAACGACTCGCATGCCATCGGCCTGGGCCAGATGAACCTGCACGGATACCTTGCGCGCGAACGGATCTTCTACGGATCCGAAGAGGGCATCGACTTCACCAACATGTACTTCTACACGGTGCTCTACCACGCACTGCGGGCGTCGAACAAGATCGCCATCGAGCGTGGGTCGACGTTCAAGGGCTTCGAGAAGTCGAAGTACAAGTCGGGTGAGTTCTTCGACAAGTACACCGAGCAGGTGTGGGAGCCGGCGACGGAGCGGGTGCGTGAGCTGTTCGCCAAGGCGGACATTCGCATTCCGACTCAAGAGGATTGGTTGCGGCTCAAGGAGTCGGTGCAGACCCACGGCATCTACAACCAGAACCTGCAGGCGGTGCCGCCGACGGGATCGATCTCCTATATCAACCACTCGACGAGCTCGATCCATCCGGTGGCTAGCAAGGTCGAGATCCGCAAGGAAGGCAAGATCGGCCGCGTCTACTACCCGGCGCCGTACATGACCAACGAGAACCTGGAGTACTACCAGGACGCGTACGAGATCGGCTACGAGAAGATCATCGACACCTACGCTGCGGCCACTCAGCATGTGGACCAAGGGCTTTCGCTGACGCTGTTCTTCAAGGACACCGCCGACACTCGCGAGGTCAACAAGGCGCAGATCTACGCCTGGCGCAAGGGCATCAAGACGCTGTACTACATCCGCCTTCGCCAGATGGCTCTGGAAGGCACTGAGGTGGAGGGTTGCGTCAGCTGCATGTTGTAAGGTCAGCTAAGTAAAAGTAGGCCAGGGCAAACCCTGGCCTACTTTTGTCTTTACGGTGATGACTTTTGCGTTCAGCCCCGGTCTAACTCTGCGACGGCATCCAGCGCGATCCCGCAACACCTATGGAGGCACCTGTGCACGCAATGATGCTCGTGAACCTGCCCGTCGCCGACGTCGAGCACTCACGACAATTCTTCTCTGATCTCGGATACGGATTCAATGATCAGTTCAGCGGTGACAATGCAGTGACGCTGGTGTTGGGGGAGAACCAGTTCGCGATGCTGGTGCAGCGTGAGTTGTTCGACTCATTCCACCCGGTGGAGACCGCCGACGCCGCCAAGGTCAAAGAATGCGTCGTCTGCCTCACCGTCGACAGTCGTGATGCGGTGGACGCGTTGGTGAATCGCGCCATCGCCGCCGGCGGCACCGAGGGTGATGCCGAAGACCATGGGTCCATGTACGGCCGCAGCTACAACGACCTCGACGGCCATTCCTGGCAGATCTTCTGGATGGACACCGCGCGTTGAGATAGTACTGAGAGCGAGGTCTCGGCGAAATTCTCGATCCCAGTGCGGTGTCAACGGGTCTTCTGTGCGCGTAGCGCCTTCACCCGCCGCTCCTCGGCCAGCACGTTCTGGTAGCTCTCGCGCTCCGCGATCAGCCAGTCCGGCTTCTCGGCGAGCAGGGCTTCGATCTGCTCGGTGGTCAGCGCGTCCACCACACCGCCGCGGGCGAGGCCGGCAATCGAGACGCCGAGCTTGGCCGCCACCAGATTCTTCGGGTGCGGCCCGTTCTTGCGGAGATCCTTGAGCCACTGCGGCGGGTCCTCCTGCAACGCGGCCAGCTCGTCGCGGGTGATCGCCTTGCTCTGGAACTCCTCAGGCGTGGCCGGCAGGTATACGTCCAGCTTCTTCGCCGCCGTGGCGGGTTTCATCGACTGCGCGTTCGGCCTGCTCATGACCCGAGCCTATCGGTAGCCTGAGGCGGTGACCCAGTCCTCGCTCACCCTCGGGTATGTCCCGGGCGGGACACCCGCGAAGTGGGCTCGGACCTGGGCGCAGCGGCACCCCGGCGTCCCGCTGAAACTGTGCCCAATCGATGCAGCAGACGCGGCTGCCGAACTAAGGGCCGGAGCCGTCGACATGGCGCTGCTGCGGCTGCCGACCGACACATCCGGACTGTCCGTCATCCCGCTCTATGAGGAGACGGCCGTGGCGGTGGTGCCGACCGATCATTTCCTCAGTGCGGCCGACACTGTCTCCTCGGCTGACCTCGCCGACGAGCCGAGACTGCTGCCGCTCGACGACGTCGTCGCCTGGGCGCAAGCTCCCGGCGTCCCTATCGATCATCGACCCGAAACCACCGAGGCTGCAGTCGAACTCGCCGCCGCCGGGTTGGGTGTGCTGATCGTCCCGCAGTCGCTGGCCCGCCTGTATCACCGCAGGGACCTCACGTATCGCCCGATCTCCGATGCGCCGACGTGCGCTGTGGTGCTCGCCTTCCCGGAGGGGTCGCAGTCGGCACTGGTCGACGAATTCACCGGAATCGTGCGTGGCCGCAAACCCAGTTCGTCGCGTGGCCAGACACAGTCGGCCCCGAAGCGCACCGCGCGGGAGAAGGCGCTGGCTAAGCAGGCCGCCCGCGCTGCCGCGGGGAAGGTCGCCCGAACGCCGAGTCCGGCCAAGAGGAGTCGACGCCCATGACCGCACTCATGCCGGCAGCATTCATCGGGCACGGCAGTCCGATGAACGCCCTGGAGCTCAACCGCTACACCTCGGCGTGGCGGGCGTTCGGCCAGTCCGTGCTCGAATCCATCGGAAGGCCGCGGGCGATCCTTGTGGTCAGCGCGCACTGGTACATCAACGCCACCGCGGTCACCGCGATGGCGGTCCCGCGGACCATCCACGACTTCTACGGGTTTCCCGCCGAGCTCTTCGATGTCCAGTACCCGGCGCCGGGCCTGCCCGAGCTCGCCGACGAGGTCGCCGACGTGGTCCAGCCGACCTGGGTGGGTGTCGACGTCGACAGCTGGGGCATCGACCACGGCACGTGGTCGGTTCTGGTGCATGCTTTCCCGGACGCGTCGGTGCCCGTCGTGCAACTTGCCATCAATGCCTACAAGCCGCTGGAGTATCACCTCGGGCTGGGCGCCAAGCTGGCAACCCTGCGCGAACGCGGTGTGCTGATCCTGGGCAGCGGTAACGTCGTCCACAATCTGGCGGGCATGGACCCAGCGTTGGGGGACAAGGCTTTTGACTGGGCGCAACGCTTTGATGACCAAGCGCGAGCGCAGGTGCTCAACAACCCAGGCGATAGCGTCCGGCTACGCGAACACGCTGACTACGCCGCTGCGGTACCCACGCCGGATCATTTTCTGCCGCTGCTCTACTTCGCCGGACTTGCCGCCCACAACGGCGGCGGCGTCGAAGTGCTCACCGACGGCTGTGCCCACGGGTCTCTGTCGATGACGTCGTACGCGTTAGGCCTCGACAAAGCACCCACGTCGAGCGACGTTCGCGGAGCGGCGGCACCGGCCGGCGGCGTCCCGGCCGACGAGTCCAACATCTAGGCGATCAGGTCGGACCAGAACTGCACGGTCGACGTTCGCAACCGCGAAGGATCTGGATTGGCGTAGTCGAATACATCAGCAGCACAACAACTTACATCGGTCTGGTAGACCGACAGCACAGGGTGACCGGACGTCCCGCGCCCGGCGGGCAGATAGTGATTCGAATGCACCGGCACCAGTTGCGGTACCCGCGCCAGCTGATAGGTCGCGCTGCGCAGGGCGTCTTTCATCCGCGCCGGCCGCGCACCCCACTCCAATCCCCAGAAGCCCCGCCACTCGACGGCGAACAAAATTCCCTCAACCGGCAGACGTAGGCGTTGCTGCAGGCTTCGACGCGGCGCCGACCGCCAGTCCGGCCACGAATCCCCGACTGGCAGACCAGAAGACAGAATCGCGCGGTGATCGTCGGCGAATTGGAAGCCGAACTGATCCTCGATGCGGGCCAGCTCCTCGTCGGTCAGGCCCGCCGTCATCGCCACCGCGTCGTTGCCGATCATGCCTAAGTATGGGAGGGGCTCTGCGCCTTTTTGTAGAGCGACTTCAGCATGAAGTCGCGGAACCTATGGTTGTCGAGCAACCTCAAACCGGTCTCGGACACTTTCGGATAACCGGCGAGCTTGTGGAAATAGCGGCCGCGCTTGTATTCGCGACCCCACGCGGCTTCCATGCGCTGCTCGTAATTGGTGAAGTCGTCGGGCCCGCCGTTCTGGAGAGCGGCGACGGCACACTCGCCCGCGGCCAAGCCGGATTCCAGCGCCTTGGAGATGCCGGCTCCCGATGCCGGCTTGCCGGCGCCCAGCGAGTCGCCGGTGAACAGAACACCCGGACGCCACGGCGGCCAGGCCGTGAAGCCCATCGGCAGCCGCCAGGCGCGGACCGATTTGTTCTTCTTCAGCTCCTCGACCGAAGGCAGTTCCCACTCGCGAGGCAGGCTGCGCAGGAAGTCACCCAGGAAATGCGTGGCATTGATGGACTGCCAGTTCCGGTAGCTGTTGACGTAGCCCAGGCCGATGTTGAACCGGCCGCCGCCCATCGGGAAGACCCAGCCGTAACCCGGCAGCTGGTCGCCCTGGAACAGCAGCTTGAGGTAGATCTCGAAGCGGTCGGAGTCCGCGCGGTTGGCGTGCATCTCCGAGCGGATCGCGATCGCCGAGTAGCCGTTGTAGTCGGAGTCGATCTTCAGCGCCCGCTTGATCGGGGAGTAGGCACCGTCGGCTGCGATGACCGCGTCGCCGAAGACCTTCTCACCGCTCTTGAGCACCACACCCACCACCCGGCCGCGTTCGTCGAGCTCCGGGCCGGCCACCTCGGCGCCCTGACGCACCACCGCTCCCGCCGACTCAGCGTGCTTGAGTAGCAACGTGTCGAGCTCGGTACGGCTGACGGTGTGGCCGTGGTCGGGCATGCCAGGACGGTTCGGGAACGACAGGTCCCACTCCGATGGGCTGTAGACGGTCACCCCGCTGATGCGGTGGAACTGCGAAACCTCGTGGGCCAAGCCCATTTTCTGCAGATAGCTCACGGCGCGCGCGGTCAGCCCGTCACCACAGGGCTTGTCCCGAGGGAACTCCGCCTTGTCGAGGACCAGCACTCTCGCGCCGGTCTGCGCGGCCTGCCACGCGGCCGCGGATCCCGATGGCCCCCCGCCTGTTACCACCAGGTCGAATCGCTCGGTCACTACGTCTCTCTCACTTCGATAATCGGATGCTCCGATGCTATCGGAGAACCGGGTGCCGCTCCGGTCGGCGAAAGGCGGTGTAAGACCCCCGTAATAGTCGTCACGCAAGGTCGGCCCTGGTCAGCCACCGCTGCGGGTACAGTGCTTGACGTGCGCAGGGTGTCCAGATCGCGTGCCGGGGCGGAACCCGGCAAGGTCGACGCGCGTAGTGAGCGCTGGCGCGAGCATCGCAAGAAGGTGCGGGCGGAGATTGTCGACGCCGCATTCCGGTCGATCGACAAGCATGGGCCTGAGGTCAGCCTGCGCGAGATCGCCGAAGAGGCCGGCACCGCCAAGCCGAAGATATACCGGCACTTCACCGACAAGTCTGATCTGTTCCAGGCGATCGGTAAGCGGCTGCGCGACATGCTCTGGGGTGCGATCTTCTCGAATATCGATGCCGCCACCGACCCGACTCGCGAGGTGGTGCGTCGCGGCGTGGCCGAGTACGTCAACCTCGTCGAGAAGCACCCCAACGTGCTCCGGTTCATGCTGCAGGGCCGCTTTCCCGAGCAGTCAGAGTCCACCCAGCGCGCGCTCAACGAGGGCCGCGAGATCACCATGGCGATGGCCGAGATGTTCAACAACGAGCTGCGTGGAATGCAACTGAATCCGGCCGCTCTGCAGCTGGCCGCCGCCGCGGCGTACGGGTCGGCGGCCGCGGCCACTGACTGGTGGCTGGGCCCGGATCGGGACAGCCAGCGCACGATGCCGACCGACGAGTTCATCAATCATCTGACGACGATCATGCTCGGGACGGTGAACGGGACGGCCGACCTGCTGGGCATCGAGCTCGACCCGGACCGCCCGATTCACGACGCCGCACCGCGTCGCGCTGCCGTCAGCTGAAATAAGGCAACCCGATACCTTCGGTATTGGGTATTTTGGTTCCCATGACCGTTGCGGAACCGACCGTCGCCGACGCCACAACCGAACCAGTCCACACCCGGGCGCTGGTCATCGGCACCGGGTTCTCCGGTCTGGGGATGGGCATCGAGCTGCAGCGGCGTGGCGTCGACTTCTTGATCCTGGAAAAAGCCGACGACGTTGGCGGCACCTGGCGCGACAACAGCTACCCGGGGTGCGCCTGCGACATCCCGGCGCACCTGTACTCGTTCTCCTTCGAACCCAAGCCCGACTGGACCTACATGTGGTCGCTGCAGCCGGAGATCCTCGACTACCTCAAGGGCGTGACCGATAAGCACGGTCTGCGCCGCTACATCCATTTCGGCGCCCGCGTCGAGCGTGCACATTGGGACGACGCGGAGTATCGGTGGCACGTCTTCACCGAGGATGGCCGCGAGTACGTCGCGCAATTCCTGATCTCCGGTGCCGGGGCGCTGCACATCCCGTCCGTCCCCGACTTCGAGGGCCTGGCCGACTTCGAGGGCGAGGCGTTCCATTCGGCGCAGTGGGATCACCGCGTGGACCTCACCGGCAAGAAGGTTGCCGTCGTCGGCACGGGCGCCAGCGCCATCCAGATCGTTCCGGAGATCGTCGACAAGGTCGGCGGGCTGCAGCTCTACCAACGCACGCCCGCATGGGTGCTGCCGCGGTCCAACAACCCCATCCCGGGGTGGATGCGCAACGCGTTCGGCACGGTGCCGGGTACGCGCGCCCTGCTGCGCACCGGCATCTACTGGTTCCAAGAAGCGCTCGGCTTCGCCATGACCAAGCGCCCGGAGCTGCTGGTGCTGGGCGAGAAGGCCGGCAAGTGGAACATCCGCCATCAGGTCCGTGATCGTGATCTACGTCGTCGACTGACCCCCTCGTACCAGGTTGGGTGCAAGCGAGTCCTGTTCTCCAACAACTACTTCCGTGCCATCGCCAAGCCCCACTCGGAGCTCGTGACCGATCGAATCACGCGGATCACCCCGCGCGGGATCGTCACCGCAGACGGGACCGAACGCGCGGTCGACGTGATCGTGTTCGCGACCGGCTTCCACGTCACCGACTCCTACACCTACGTCGGCATCAAAGGCCCCGGCGGTGAGGACCTGGTGGACCGCTGGAACCGCGAGGGTGTGCAGGCGCATCGTGGGATCACCGTCGCCGAAATGCCGAATCTGTTCTTCCTACTCGGGCCGAACACCGGACTGGGCCACAACTCGGTGGTGTTCATGATCGAGTCGCAGATCCGCTATGTCGGCCAGGCGATCGGAGCCGTCGACAAGGCCCGCGCGCAGGCGCTGGCGCCGACCCGCGCGGCGCAGGACACGTTCAACACCGAACTTCAGGACGACTTGCAGGGCGCGGTCTGGAGCACCGGTGGGTGCAGCAGCTGGTACCTCGACGAGCACGGTAAGAACCGCACACTGTGGAGCGGTATGACGTGGCAGTACTGGTTGGCCATTCGCTCGCTCAAGCGCTCGGAGTACCGCTTCTCCGGGGTGGCCTCGGCGCGGGCTTCCGAGCGGGCTGCGGCGAGCTGATCGGCCGACACGCCGAGTCCCTTCGCGGCGCACGTCGGACCTGTGGATTCGGCACCGGCGCAACACAAGTTGTTGTGTTGCGGTGCGTTGTCACACCCCAGGGGTAGTGTTTTGGTGGTCAGCCGGAAACGGGGCAAACAGCGTGGTGAAGTGGGGTTTCGGTGAGCGATGGAACGAAGCTGATCGACCGGGCGACGGCGATCAACTGGAACCGTGTCATTGACGAGAAAGACGCGGAAGTCTGGGATCGCTTGACCGGGAACTTCTGGCTGCCCGAGAAGGTGCCGGTATCCAACGACATCCCGTCGTGGGGCACGCTGACCGCCGACGAGAAGCAGCTCACCATGCGGGTGTTCACCGGCCTGACGCTGCTGGACACCATCCAGAGCACGGTCGGTTCGGTCAGCATGATCCCCGATGCGCTGACCCCGCACGAAGAAGCGGTGCTGACCAACATCACGTTCATGGAGTCGGTGCACGCCAAGAGCTACAGCTCGATCTTCTCCACGCTCTGCTCGACCACCGAGATCGACGAGGCCTTCCGCTGGTCGGAGGAGAACGTCAACCTGCAGCGCAAGGCGCAGATCATCCTCGACTACTACCGCGGTGACGATCCGCTCAAGCGCAAGATCGCCTCGGTGTTCCTGGAGGCGTTCCTGTTCTACTCCGGCTTCTACCTGCCGATGTATTGGTCGAGCCGGGCCAAGCTGACCAACACCGCCGACCTGATCCGGCTGATCATCCGCGACGAGGCCGTGCACGCCTACTACATCGGCTACAAATTCCAGAAGGGCTACGCGGTCCAGACCGAGGAGCGCAAGCAGGATCTCAAGGACTATGCCTACGAGCTGCTATATGCGTTGTACGAGAACGAGATCGAGTACACCCAGGATCTGTATGACTCCGTCGGCCTGACCGAGGACGTCAAGAAGTACCTGCGCTACAACGCGAACAAGGCGTTGATGAACATGGGCTTCGAGGCGCTGTTCCCGCGCGACGAAACCGACGTCAACCCGGCGATCCTGTCGGCGCTGTCGCCGAATGCCGACGAGAACCACGACTTCTTCTCCGGGTCGGGCTCCAGCTACGTGATCGGCAAGGCCGTGGTCACCGAGGACGCGGACTGGGACTTCTAGTCCGCCCTGGCCTCGGCTCACGGATGCTGATTACGTGAGCACACCCGAACCGTTCAGCGCAGCCGGTGTCGACGGCGTCCGCATCGCCGCCGACCGCATCGGCGACCCGGATGCGCCTGCCGTCGTGTTCCTGCACGGCGGCGGGCAGACCCGCCGGTCGTGGGGCCGCGCGGCTGCTGCGGTGGCTGACCGCGGCTGGCAGGCGGTCACTGTCGACTTCCGTGGGCACGGCGAGTCCGACTGGTCGCCAGACGGCGACTATCGCGTCGTCAGCTTCGCCGGGGACGTGCTGGAAATCATGCGGCAGTTGCCGCCGCGTCCGGTGATCGTTGGTGCGTCGCTGGGTGGCTTCACCGGCATGCTGCTCGCCGGCGAGATCGATCCGACGGCGCTGCGCGCGCTGGTCCTGGTCGACATCGTCCCGGACATGAACCCATCCGGGGCCGAGCGGATCCACCAATTCATGTACGACCGCATGGAGTCCGGCTTCGCATCGCTCGACGAAGTGGCCGACATGATCCAGGAGTACAACCCGCATCGGCCCCGTCCCGACGATCTTGACGGCCTGCGCACGAACCTTCGTGAGCGCGAGGGCCGCTGGTATTGGCATTGGGATCCGAAGTTCATCGACGGCACCGCGTCCCGCCCGCCCATCGAGGTGACGGACGTCGATCGCATCAACTCCGCGGTGGAAGCGATCCTGGCGGCCGGAATACCGATGCTGCTGGTGCGCGGTCAGATGAGCGACCTCGTCACCCGGGAACGCGCCGACGAGTTCCTCCGGCGCTTCCCGCAGATCGAGTTCGTCGACGTCGCAGGCGCGGGTCACATGGTCGCCGGTGACCGCAACGATCTGTTCGCCGATGCGGTCGTAAGTTTCCTGGCGAAATGCGCTGCCGACCGGTGAACTCGGTGTGAACCGGCAGCGAACTGTCCCATCGGTGCTGGCGCAGTTCGGATGCAACCGTGAGACTGAGCGCGTGACCGCTACGTCGCTGTTGAACTCGATTCTGAACTGGCTGCGAGCCGGCTACCCCAACGGAGTTCCGGGGCCGGACCGTGTCCCGCTGCTGGCGCTCTTGCGCGCGACCCCGCTGACCGAGGATCAGATCAAAGAGGTCGTCGCCAACCTCACCGCCAAGAACTCAACCGCACTCGATGGCGGCATCAACGAGGACGAGATCGCCGAGTTCATCAAGGACGTCAGCCACCACGATGCCGGTCCAGACAACGTCAATCGCGTGGCGGCCACACTGGCCGCGGCCGGTTGGCCGCTGGCCGGTGTGTCCGAGGACGTCGGCGACTGAGCTATTCGCTTCGCAGCGAGGCGGTGTCGATCACGAACCGATACCGCACATCGCTGGCCAGCACCCGTTCGTACGCCTCGTTGATGTACTCGGGCTGGATGACCTCGATTTCGGGGGCCACGCCGTGTTCGGCGCAGAAATCGAGCATCTCCTGCGTCTCGGCGATTCCACCGATCAGCGAACCTGACAGGCTGCGTCGACCCATGATCAGCGTGCCTGCAGGCACTTCCATCGGATGTTCGGGCATGCCGAGCTCGACCAGGGTGCCGTCATGGGTGAGCAGGCTCAGGTATGCGCCGAGGTCGAGGTTGGCCGAAACCGTGTTGAGGATCAGATCGAATGTGCCGGCCAGCTTTTCGAAAGTGGCGGGGTCGCTGGTGGCGTAGTACTCGTCGGCTCCCAGCCGCAGCCCGTCCTCCATCTTCTTCAGCGACTGGCTCAGCACAGTGACCTTCGCGCCCATGGCCTTGGCGAGCTTTACGCCGACATGGCCGAGGCCACCGAGGCCGATGACCGCAATGTTCTTGTCCGGTCCGGTATTCCAGTGCCGCAGCGGCGAGTAGAGCGTGATGCCAGCGCACAACAGAGGTGCGGCGGCATGCAGCGCGATGTCGTCGGGAATCCGCAGCACGTAGTTCTCGTCGACGACGATCGAACCGCTGTACCCACCCTGCGTCGGCTGACCGTCGCGTCCGACACCGTTGTATGTGCCCACCATCCCGGTGCCGGTGCAGTACTGCTCGAGACCAGCTTTGCAGCTCGCGCACTCGCGGCATGAATCGACGAAGCAGCCAACGCCTACTCGGTCGCCGACTTGGTATTTGGTGACCTCGGAGCCGACTTCCGTTACCACCCCGGCGATTTCGTGCCCGGCGACCATCGGATAGTTCACCTGACCCCACTCGCCGCGCACCGTGTGGATGTCGGAGTGACAGATTCCGGCGAAGTGAATGTCGAACTTGACGTCCTGCGGACCGACGTCGCGGCGGGTGATGGTGGTCTTGGTCAACGGTTCGGTTGCCGACGTGGCGGCGTAAGCGGTAACTGTGCTCATTGTGTCCTCGTGATCGCGTTTCAGGCAGCACTGATCGATTCAGCGTTTTGAGTGCAAGTTGTGTCGCAACGTTGCGACCAAAAGGGATAACCCGCCGGGGCAGGTGCCTAATCCCGACGTGACGAGGTTTACAGCCCCGCTGCGCGTACCCCGCCGTTGAACGACATCCGCTGATAGCTCACGACGCCTGCCAGCGTGTACGGGTCGCGGTCGATGATGCTCTGGGCGTCCTCGGTGCTGATATCCGCGGTGATCAGGACACCGCCGGTGCCGGCCTCCAGTCGCCCGGCCAGCAGCAGGCGGCCGGCCGCGACCTCATCGTTCAGGAACGCCAGATGCGCAGGCCGGGTTTGGTCGACCTCGTCCAACGGCTTCTCGTAAGTGATGGTCAGCACATGAAACACGAGGCGAACGCTACACGTGGCGTCCGAAATTCACCTTTCGCAGCGGTGTACTCGAACTATTGCTGCCAAAGGTGAAATTCGATCCCGACATCGCCTTGTCGGTAGTCGAGGCTGTCAGTTGATCGGTGCGTTGAGCCAGCGCAGGTCGTCGAGGATGCCGCGCGCGGCGACCAGACCCTGGCCGGTCTGCCACACCTCGTTGTTGACGACGAAGACGCGGTTATCGCGGTTGGCCGACAGCTTGCGCCACGGCGCGCTGTCCAGAACCGCCGGCGCCCGATCCTTGGCCGAGGCTGACGCGAAGGACAGATAGATGATGTCGCCGTCGGCGGGGGAGAGGTCCGGGGAGCGGTCCAGATCGGCGTCAGTGATCCCGATCTCGATATACGGCTTGTCGGTAAAACGTTGTGGCGCAGGCCGATCCACTCCCACATCGGCCAGCACCGAAGCCGGGAAATTCTCCGCGCCGTACACCCGCATCGTGGTGTCGGTGAACTGGACGATGGAGGCCTGGAAGTGTGCGGCGTCGTTCGCGATGCCCTTCTGTTTGGCCGCCTCGGTGAACGCGCCCACCAGATCACCCGCGGCTTGGCCCCGACCGGTCGCGGTCCCGACGGCGCGCAGGTTGTCCTGCCACTTGGCGGCGGGGCCGTCGGTGAACACCGTCGGGGCGATGGCCGATAGCGCGGGCACGGACTGCGGGGTCAGCGTCTGGGAGCCGAGGATGAGATCCGGCTTGGCGGCCGTGATCACGGCGAGATCCGGCGCGCTGCGCGTGCCGGCACCGGGCAGATCGTGGACGACGGTCCCCAGATACGACGGCTGGCTGTTGGACCCGTCGGGCAGGGCGGCCGCGACGATGCGCGACTGAAGACCCAGTGCGCACAGCGCATCGAGCTCGTCACCGGCCAGCACCACGATCCGGTGCGGGTCCGGGGCGCCCGGGTCGAGGCGGGCCGGTTCGGCCGCACACGATTCGTCGGGCCTGCGCTGGTTGCCCAACACACCAGCGCCGGCGATCTTTGTGGTGCTGGTGACCAGGCTGTGCGCACCGGGTGGCGCGGGCGTCTGCGGCGATGTGGAGCACCCGCTGGCGACCGTCATGGCGACCGCGGCCAGCACGGCTCCGGCGGCCATCACGACACCCGCACGCTCACCACCGATCAGCACGACGCCGACGGTAACACCCAGCTCCTACACAGTCGCTGAGCTGCGGCTGGAGGTGTCGCTGCCGCAAATACGACAGAATGTAGGACCCACACCCCATTGGCAGCGAGCGACGGTTAGGATCAAGTACACGTTCTCGGTGCGCTAACGATTTTTGGAGGACAGTTGACTGCCGTTGTGCCTTCGCGGGGAGAACTCGAGGCTACTCGACCCGTACCTGCACGGATGGGCCCCAAGGGCAATCTGATCTACAAGCTCGTCACGACCACCGATCACAAGCTGATCGGCATCATGTACTGCGTCGCCTGCTTCATCTTCTTCTTCATGGGCGGCTTGATGGCGTTGTTCATCCGCGCTGAACTGGCCGTGCCCGGCCTGCAGTTCCTGTCGAACGAGCAGTACAACCAGCTGTTCACCATGCACGGCACGGCGATGTTGCTGTTCTACGCGACGCCAATCGTGTTCGGCTTCGCCAACCTCGTGCTGCCGCTGCAGATCGGTGCCCCCGACGTCGCCTTCCCGCGGCTGAACGCGCTGTCATTCTGGCTGTTCGTCTTCGGCGCGATGATTGCGCTGGCCGGGTTCATCACCCCCGGCGGTGCCGCCGATTTCGGCTGGACCGCCTACACCCCGCTCTCGGACGCCATGCACAGCCCGGGCGTCGGTGGTGACCTGTGGATCCTCGGCCTGGCCGTCGGTGGTCTGGGCACCATCCTGGGCGGGGTCAACATGATCACCACGGTGGTCTGCATGCGTGCCCCCGGCATGACGATGTTCCGGATGCCGATCTTCACCTGGAACATCTTCGTCACGTCGATCCTGGTGCTGATCGCGTTCCCGCTGCTGACCGCCGCGCTGTTCGGCCTGGCCGCCGACCGCCGTCTGGGTGCGCACATCTATGACCCCGCCAATGGCGGCACGATGCTCTTCCAGCACCTGTTCTGGTTCTTCGGCCACCCCGAGGTGTACATCATCGCGCTGCCGTTCTTCGGCATCGTGACCGAGATCTTCCCGGTGTTCTCTCGCAAACCGGTCTTCGGCTACACCACCCTGATCTACGCCACGATCAGCATCGCGGCGCTGTCGGTGGCGGTGTGGGCCCACCACATGTATGCGACCGGCGCGGTCTTGCTGCCGTTCTTCTCGTTCATGACGTTCCTGATCGCGGTGCCCACCGGCATCAAGTTCTTCAACTGGATCGGCACGATGTGGAAGGGCCGGCTGACTTTCGAGACGCCGATGTTGTTCTCGCTGGGCTTCCTGGTGACGTTCCTGCTCGGTGGTCTTTCCGGCGTGCTGCTGGCGAGCCCGCCGATCGACTTCCACGTCAGCGACACCTACTTCGTGGTCGCGCACTTCCACTACGTGCTGTTCGGCACCATCGTGTTCGCCACCTACGCCGGCATCTACTTCTGGTTCCCGAAGATGACCGGACGGCTGCTCGACGAGCGCTTGGGCAAGCTGCACTTCTGGCTGACGTTCATCGGCTTCCACACCACGTTCCTGGTCCAGCACTGGCTCGGTGACGAGGGCATGCCGCGCCGCTACGCCGACTACTTACCGTCGGACGGCTTCCAGACGCTGAACGTTGTCTCGACGATCGGCGCCTTCATCCTTGGTGTCTCGGTGCTGCCGTTCGCCTGGAACGTGTTCAAGAGCTGGCGCTACGGCGAGGTCGTCACGGTCGACGATCCGTGGGGCTACGGCAACTCGCTGGAGTGGGCCACCTCGTGCCCGCCGCCGCGGCACAACTTCACCGAACTGCCCCGGATCCGTTCCGAGCGCCCGGCGTTCGAGCTGCACTACCCGCACATGATCGAGCGGATGCGTGCGGAGGCCCACGTCGGCCGCTCCCACGGCCCCGCTGATGGGGACGTGACGCGGCTCGACGACGAGAACGTCCGCACCTAACTCGGGATTCGCAACCTCGGCATATGAGCATGTCCAAGGTGTCGGTGCTGATCACCGTCACCGGTGTCGACCAGCCTGGGGTCACCTCGGCGCTTTTCGAAGTGCTGGCTCGCCATGAAGTGGAGCTGCTCAACGTCGAGCAGGTGGTGATCCGCGGGCGGTTGACCTTGGGAGTGTTGGTCGCCGGCGACGCCAGCGTGGCCGACGGTGCGCAGTTGCGCCACGACGTCAACGATGCGATTCATCGTGTCGGGCTGGACGTCACGATCGAGCGCAGCGACGACATGCCGATCATCCGGGAACCGTCCACGCACACCATCGTGGTGCTCGGGCGGCCCATCACCGCGGCAGCTTTCGGTGTGGTGGCTCGCGGAGCCGCTGCACTGGGCGTCAACATCGACTTCATCCGGGGCGTCTCCGATTACCCGGTGACCGGTCTGGAATTGCGGGTGTCGGTTCCGGCCGGTGTTGGTGCGCAATTGCGCACGGCCCTGGCGCGGGTGGCCTCCGAGCAAGGTTTGGATATCGCCGTCGAGAACTACAGCTTGGAGCGACGGGCCAAGCGGCTCATCGTGTTCGACGTCGACTCCACACTCATCCAAGGTGAGGTCATCGAGATGCTGGCCGCGCACGCCGGCGCTGAGGAGGCGGTCGCTGCCGTCACCGACGCGGCCATGCGCGGCGAGCTGGATTTCGCCGAGTCGCTGCACCGTCGGGTGGAAACGCTGGCCGGCTTGTCCGCCGACGTGCTCGACGAGGTCGCCGAGCAGATCGAGCTCACCCCGGGCGCGCGCACCACGATCCGGACGTTGCGCCGCTTGGGCTTTTACTGCGGTGTGGTCTCGGGCGGTTTTCGTCAGGTGATCGACCCGCTGGCGCACGAACTGATGCTGGATTTCGTGGCCGCAAACGAGCTGGAGATCGTCGACGGCAAGCTGACCGGCCGGGTGGTCGGCCAGGTGGTCGACCGGGCCGGAAAAGCCAAGGCGCTGCGCGACTTTGCCCGTCAGGTCGGCGTTCCGATGGAGCAGACTGTGGCCGTCGGTGACGGCGCGAATGACATCGACATGCTGGCCGCCGCCGGGTTGGGGGTGGCGTTCAATGCCAAGCCCGCGCTGCGCGAGGTTGCCGACGCCTCGCTGAGCCATCCTTACCTGGACACCGTGTTGTTCATCCTCGGCATCACCCGCGCCGAGATCGAGGCGGCCGACGCCGTCGACGGTGTGCTGCGCCGGGTCGAGATCCCACCGGAGTAGGCCCTCACGGCGATTTCGGCGCGGAAACCGCCGCGCAGCGATCGTTAACGCGCCGAAATCGCTAGATCACCACGGCCGTTGACTCGACGGTGGTCGATCCGGTGATGCTGCGCCAGGCCCGGCCGAGCAATTCGATGGCCTCGGTCAGCTCGTCTTCGGGCAGCGCGAACGGAATCCGGACGAAGCGCTCCAGCGTGCCGTCCACACCGAAGCGCGGGCCGGGTGGCAACTCGACCCCCAGCCGGGATGCCGACGCGCACATGGCCGAACTCACCGGTGCGGGCAGCTGCACCCACAGCGACATGCCACCGGTACCCGGCAGCGGACGCCATTCGGGCAGGTGTTGGTCGAGAAGCTCGAGTAGCAGTGCCCGTCGCGCGCGCAGGATCTCCCGGCGTTCGGGCAGGACCTCGTCGGCCCGAAGGCTGAGAAGCCTTGCGGCAGCGAGCTGTTCGATTACCGATGTGCCTAGGTCGATGGACGGTCGGATCGCGCGGATGGTGGCCAGCACGCTTGGTTCGGCGCGGATCCAGCCGATGCGCATGCCGCCCCAGAACGATTTCGACATCGATCCGATCGTGATCAGCAGATCGGTGCGCGAGGTCATCGAGGCGGCGACGGGTGGCGGCACCGGCTCGTCGATCCAGACGTCGGTAAGGGTTTCGTCGATGACTGTGCGGGTGCGGGTCTCGGCGACGATGTCGCAAATTCGCTTGCGCTGGGCGGGCGGCATCGAGAACCCTGTCGGATTATGGTTATCGGGCACAAAGTAAGCCAGCGTCGGCGCGAGTTGACGGACCGCGGCCTCTACGGCGTCGAGTTCCCAACCCTCCCTTGTCATTGCGACGGGCACCGGCCGGGCGCCTGCGGTCGCGATCGCGCTGAGTGCGCCGTGATAGGTGGGCTGCTCGACGAGCACGCGATCGCCGGGCTGGGTGTAGGTGGTCAGGATCAGCGCGATCGCGTGCTGCGCGCCACTGGTGACCATGATCTGGTCGGGGGTGGTGGGCAGCCCTCTGGCGCAATAGCGTTCGGCGATAGCGGTACGGAGAACCAGAATCCCGCGCATGTCATGACCGGTCTGCTGCAGGTACGACGCCGCCTGCTGGGCCGCTTCGGTGAAGGCTTCCTGCACGGCGCTGGCAGGGGCCGCCAGTGCCGCGGAGGCCAGGTTGATCGCGGCCACGGTGTCGCTGGGCACATCGACCGGTGTGTGCGGGAGCGCCACCGTGCTGCGGGCCCCGCGCCGGGCATGCAGATACCCACTCTCGTTCAGCTCGGTGTACGCGGTGGTGACGGTGGTGCGAGACACCCGCAGCGCGTCGGCCAGCACGCGCTCGCTGGGAACACGCGCCCCAACCGGCAACCGCCCGTCGACGATCAACATCCGGAGGGCGTCGGCCAGCGCCTGGTAGCTGGGGCCACTTTTACTAGAGGTACGCCAGTTGCCCAGTTCCCGGACCAAAAGGTCTGGATCAAGGGTCCTGGCGGGTGCTGTTGCGGTCATTTGCAAGCCAGTATGAGCGAACTGGCTATTGATACGCAAGCCACTTCATCGGAAGGATCGTCCGCATGAGTACATGGTTCTCCCGGGTGGCCTCCCGCCTCGCGACAATGCTCGACCCGGGCCACGGTCCCTGGAATCCCTCATCGTCCGGGTGGTCCAAAGGGGATGAGATCGACGCCGACGCTCGCCGGCTGCGCGGGGACCTCGACGCCCTGCGCGTGCGGTTCTCCGACCACCGGTGAGCGCGGCACTGCGCGGGCTCACACTGCTGACCGGCCTATGCGGCTACGGCTTCTCGATGGCGATGATGGTGCGCGCCGGGCTCGGCCTCGATCCGTGGGATGTGTTCCACCAGGGGCTGACCCGGCACACGCCGATGACCATCGGGCTCGCCTCGGCGGTGGTGGGCGTTGTCGTGCTGCTGGCCTGGATCCCGCTGCGAAACAAGCCCGGCATCGGCACAGTCGCGAACGTCATCGTCATCGCGGTGACCGTCGACGCCGGCCTGGCCGTGCTGACCGCGCCCGAATCGGTGCCGGCTCGGATCGCCCTGATGCTCGGTGCTGTCCTACTCAACGCCGTGTCGACGGTGCTGTATGTGGGTGCCGGTCTGGGGCCCGGTCCCCGCGACGGACTGATGACGGGATTGGTTGCCCGCACAGGTGTTTCGGTTCGTGTGGTGCGGACCGGGATCGAGGCCACCGTACTCTCGGTGGGCTGGCTGCTGGGCGGCAGCGTGGGAGTCGGCACCGTCATCTACGCGTTCGGTATCGGGCCGATGGTGCAACTGGTGCTGCGACTGACACCGAATCGGGTCCTGGCCGCCAGCGGCTGGGCGAACATCCTCGGGAAGAGCCGAAAACACGGCGACCCCAGGCGTGCAGACGCGGGCGAATACGGCACGATGGTGCAGTGCCCGATGCCGCCGACGAGGTCGACCTCGACCTGCTGATCGACTTCCGTAAAGTATCGCTGCGCCGGGGCGGCCGGGTTCTGGTCGGACCCATCACCTGGCAGGTTGAACTCGACGAGCGCTGGGTGTTGATCGGCCCCAACGGGGCGGGCAAGACCTCGCTGCTGCGCATCGCCGCCGCGATGGAACATCCGTCCTCCGGCACCGCCCATGTGCTCGGGGAGCGGCTCGGCCGGGTGGACATGGCCGAACTACGTCAACGGGTGGGACTGAGCTCCGCGGCGCTTGCGCAACGCGTACCCGACGACGAGATAGTCCGCGATGTGGTCGTATCGGCCGGCTATGCCGTCCTGGGCCGGTGGCGGGAGAACTACGAGGACGTCGACTACGCCAGGGCCTTGGACACGCTGGAAAGCGTCGGCGCCGAACACTTGGCCGACCGCACTTACGGCACCCTCTCGGAGGGCGAACGCAAGCGCGTTCTGATCGCCCGCGCACTGATGACCGATCCCGAGTTGCTCCTGCTCGACGAGCCTGCGGCCGGCCTGGATCTCGGCGGCCGCGAGGAATTGGTGGCCCGACTGGCCGATCTGGCCGCGGACCCCGATGCGCCGGCGATGGTGCTGGTCACCCACCACGTCGAAGAGATTCCGCCGGGCTTCAGCCACTGCCTGATCCTGTCCGAGGGCCAGGCGGTGGCCGCCGGGTTGTTGCGTGACACGCTGACAGCGGAGAACCTGTCCACCGCCTTCGGGCAATCGATCGCGCTGGACGTCATCGACGGCCGCTACTTCGCCCGGCGCGTGCGGAGTCGCGCCGCACACAGGAGGCGCTGATGAGCGACAAGCTCGAACCGCTGCCGATCCGTCCGGCGGCGACGGTCATGTTGATCCGGGACACCGCTGAGGCTGGATTCGAGGTCTTCCTCATGCGCCGGCATCGCGCGATGGAGTTCGCCGGCGGGGTCATGGTGTTCCCCGGCGGCGGGGTCGACGACCGCGACCGCAATTCCGACATCGACTGGTACGGCCCCGGCCCGGACTGGTGGGCTCAGCGGTTCGGCATCGATGACGATCTCGCCGAGGCGCTGGTCTGCGCCGCAGCTCGCGAGACGTTCGAGGAATCCGGAGTGCTGTTCGCCGGACCCGCCGACGATCCGGACGGCATCGTCGCCGACGCGTCCGTCTACCGTGACGCCCGTACGGCTCTCGTCGATCGCAGTCTGTCGTTCTCGGAGTTCCTGCGCCGCGAGAACCTGGTGCTGCGCGCCGACCTGCTGCGACCGTGGGCCAACTGGGTGACCCCGGAAGAGGAGCGCACCCGCCGCTACGACACCTACTTCTTCGTCGGCGCATTGCCGGAGGGGCAGCGGGCCGACGGTCACAACACCGAATCCGAGCAGGCGGCGTGGACCAGCCCGGAGGATGCGCTCGAGGATTTCGCCGAGGCACGGAGTTTCCTGTTGCCGCCGACCTGGACACAGCTGGACTCGCTCGCGGGGCGCACCGTCGACGAGGTGCTGTCCCTCGAGCGTCAGATCGTGGTTGTGCAACCCAATCTTGCTGTCCACGAAGGCAATTGGGAGATCGAATTCTTCAACAGCGATCGCTACAACGAGGCCCGCAACCGCCGGGCGCCCCAGGGATACGGCGGCGACTGAGGTGCGCGAATTCGTCAGCGTGCATGTCGGCGAGCAGCACCCTGGGATCGGGGTGCTGCTGATGTCACGGCCGCCGACCAACGCGCTGACCCGGCAGACCTACCGGGAGCTCATCGATGCGGCCGACGAGGTGGCGCAGCGCGCCGACATCGCGACGGTGGTCCTCTTCGGTGGTCACGAAATCTTCTCCGCCGGCGACGACGTCCCCGAACTGCGCACTCTGAACCGTGGTGAAGCAGAAGCCGCCGACCGGCTGCGCCGCGACACCGTCGATGCCGTAGCGGCGATCCCCAAACCGACCGTCGCGGCGATCACCGGTTATGCGCTGGGCACCGGCTTGAGCCTGGCGCTGGCCGCCGACTGGCGAGTCGGCGGCGACAACGTCAAGCTCGGCGCCACCGAAATCTTGGCCGGCCTGGTTCCGGGCGGTGGCGGCGGCGAACGGCTGGCACGCGCGATTGGTCCGGCGCGCGCCAAGGACCTGGCGTTCAGCGGCCGGTTCGTCGATGCCAAGGAGGCGCTCGCGATCGGACTGATCGACCAGATGGTGGCTCCCGACCATGTCTTCGACGGCGCCGCGGTCTGGGCAAGCCGCTTTGTCGAAGCGGCCCCGAGTGCGCTGGCCGGTGCCAAGGCTCTGATCGACGGCGGCCTCACTGCCGGTGACCAGGCTGAACGCTACGGGGAGGTCTTCTCGTCCGGTGCGGCGGTTAGGCTGCCCTGATGACGACAATCGATGCTGAGTCCGATGTCGCCGGCCAGGCGGCTCCGGTGCCGAACCCCCACGCGACGGCCGAACAAGTCGAGGCCGCGCTCAAGGACAGCAAGCTCGCCCAGATCCTGTACCACGACTGGGAGGCCGAGAGTTACGACGACAAATGGTCGATCTCCTACGACAAGCGCTGCGTGGACTATGCCCGCACCCTGTTCGACGCCACCGTGCCACTCGAGGAGCTGCGTGAGCTGCCCTACGACCGCGCGCTGGAGCTGGGCTGCGGCAGCGGCTTCTTCCTGCTCAACCTGATCCAGGCCGGGGTGGCGCGGCGCGGCTCGGTGACCGATCTGTCGCCGGGCATGGTCACGGTCGCCACCCGCAACGGCGAGAACCTGGGTCTGGACATCGACGGCCGGGTTGCCGACGCCGAAGGCGTGCCGTACGAGGACGACACCTTCGACCTCGTCGTGGGTCACGCCGTCCTGCACCACATTCCGGATGTGGAGAAGTCGCTGCGCGAAGTCGTCCGGGTGCTCAAGCCGGGCGGCCGGTTCGTCTTCGCGGGGGAGCCGACCAGCGTCGGCAACACCTATGCGCGGTCGCTGTCGACGCTGACCTGGCGGGTTGCCACCAATGCCACCAAGCTGCCGGGCCTTCAGGGTTGGCGCCGGCCGCAGGCCGAACTCGACGAGTCGTCGCGCGCCGCGGCGCTGGAGGCCGTGGTCGACCTGCATACCTTTGACCCCGAGGACCTCGAACGGATGGCCCGCAGCGCCGGAGCGGTCGACGTGTCGACCTCGACCACGGAGTTCACCGCCGCGATGCTGGGCTGGCCGCTGCGCACCTTGGAGGCTGCCGTGCCGCCGGGGAAGCTGGGCTGGAATTACGCGAAGTTCGCGTTCAACAGCTGGATCGGCCTGAGCTGGGTGGACGACAACATCTGGCGCCGTGTCGTGCCCAAGGGCTGGTACTACAACGTCATGATCACCGGGGTCAAACCGTCCTGACCTTCGGGCTCGACGATGTCACCTACCTCACCAGTGACCCCGGGGCGGCGGCGCTGGCCGAGGTCGCCGAATATCGGCTGACCGATAGCAGCCGGCTTGCCGATGTCGCCGCGATCCGCGACCGATTCGCCGAGCGCAGCACCGCGTTGATCGAGACGACGCTGTTGCGGCGCAAGGCGCTGCCCAAACTCGGTGCCTTGGGCGATGTCTCCGAATGGCTGTTCACCGACGAGGCGCTGCAGCAGGCCACCGCCGAGCCGGTGGCCCGGCACCGGGCCGCTCGGCTGGCCGGAGCGGTGGTGCATGACGCGACCTGCTCCATCGGGACCGAACTGGCCGCGCTGCGGGCGACCGCGGCTGTGGTGATCGGCAGCGATATCGACGAGGTGCGTTTGGCGATGGCCCGTCACAACGTGCCGGACGTGGCGCTGTGCCGTGCCGATGCCCTGCATCCGGTCAGCCGTGACGCGGTGGTGCTGCTCGATCCGGCGCGCCGGTCGGGCGGTCGACGCCGCTTCGACCCGCGCGATTATGTGCCACCACTGAACTCGCTGTTCGATGCATATCAGGACCGGCCCACCGTCGTGAAGTGCGCTCCCGGAATCGATTTCGATGCTCTGCGGCAGCTGGGCTTCGATGGTGAGATCGAGGTGACCTCCGCCGGCGGGTCGGTGCGTGAGGCGTGTTTATGGTCGGCTGAACTGGCGACTCCGGGCGTGCGCCGGCGGGCTTGCCTGCTGGACCGCGGTGAGGTGGTGACCGACGCCGATCCCGATGATTGCCCTGTCGGTGCCGCTGGACGCTGGATCGTGGACCCGGACGGGGCGATCGTGCGTTCCGGGCTGGTTCGGCACTACGCCGCCCGACACGGCTTGTGGCAGCTCGATCCGGCGATCGCTTATCTCAGTGGCGATAATGTGCCTGCCGGGGTCCGTGGCTTTGAAGTGCTCGACGAGCTGCCGCTGCGCGAAAAGGTGCTGCGCCAGGCACTCTCACGGTATGGCTGCGGCCAGTTGGAAATCCTGGTGCGCGGAGTCGACGTCGATCCCGATGCATTGCGGCGGCGCCTTCGGCCGGCCGGACGTGCGTCGTTGTCTCTGGTGATCACCCGGATCGGCTCGGGTGCGGGAGAGCGCACTTCGGTATTCCTGTGCCGAGCGGCGGCCGCTCTTAAATAGCGCGGGTACGCTGGCGGCCAACGGCTACGGTGCCGTCTTCACAGCGCGAGGACGATCGACACATGCGCATTCTCACCCTCACCGCAGTGCTGGCCGCGGGTATTCTGCTCGGTGAGCAGACCGTCGCGGTATCCGCCGCAGCGACCGACTGCGCAGCGATGGGCGGGACCGCGGAGGCGGACAGCATCTGCCATGTCCACACCGCCGATTCCGGTTACACGATGGATTTGCGGTTTCCCACCAATTACGCCGACGAGCAGGCAGTGCTGGACTACCTGACCCAGAACCGCGACGGTTTCACCAACGTCGCGCAGACCCCTGCCGTGCGCAAGGCGCAGTACGAAATGGACGTCACCACACAGTCATTCGCCTCCGGTCCGCCTACCGGCGGAACTCAAAGCGCGGTGCTCAAGCTGTTCCAGGATGTCGGCGGCGCTCACCCGACGACCTGGTACAAGGCGTTCACCTATGATGTGGCGCACCGCAAGCCGGTCACCTTCGAGACCCTTTTCCCACCGCAGGCCAAGGCGCTCAACGTGATATTTCCGGTCGTGCAACGCGAATTGGAGCGGCAGACCGGTCTCACCGGCGTCATTGCCACCAGTGATGGCCTGGACCCATCGCACTACCAGAACTTCGCCATCACCGACGACGCGGTGATCTTCTTCTTCGGTCAGGGCGAGCTGTTGCCGTCGGACGCCGGAGCCACCTCGGCCTCGGTGCCGCGCACTGCGTTACCGCCTTTGCAACTGAATTAGGCCGGGTCGAAGCTGTACAGCTGTCCCGAACTGGTGGCCACCACAACCCGACGGTCGAGCCCCACCGACACTCCGACCGGGAAGCCGTCGGCCTGCGGCAGGGGATAGCTGTTGAGAGTGTGGCCGTCGGCGGGATCGAAGGCGAGCAGCGACAGGCCCGAGGGTGCATTCGCCGCGACCGTGTACGCCACGCCGCCGGCCTGACTCGAGGTGCTCAGCGGCGTGACGTCATCCCGGCGCCAGGCCACCTGGGCGCGGTCACCGACGTCTTTGAGCGCGACAAGGTGGGTGTTGGGACCACCGCCGACGAGGATCAATCCGTCCGGTGACAGCGATGGCGGTGTCTGCGGTAAAAAGTCTAGCGGCACAGACCATTTCAGCTTGCCGTCGGAGGTCTTAAGTGCCCAGAGCCGGTGATCGCGCCCGGTGATGTACACCGTGTTGCCGTCGGCTGACGCTACCGGCGCGCCGAGCACGCCGGCGGCGATCGCGTCACTGGTCCACTCTCGGGTGAGAATCGGGGTTTGGCCGGGGTGGTATTGCAGGCCGACGAGGGCGGAGGCTGTCGCGCCGGGCTGCCACAGGCTCACGACGATCGTGTGGGTCGAGGCGGCGTAGGCCGGGGCTGTGGCCACCGGGCACTGCGGCAGAGCGTGGGCGCAGTCGGCCAGTCCGCGGGTGGAGTCGGTCGGGTCGAGGCCCTCTACCAAATCCAGCGGGGTTCCGGTCACGTCGCCGCCATGCGAATCGAACACCAGCACCTGACCCAGGTGGGTGACCACCAACAATTGGCCACCGCCGAGAAACCTTGTGGTCGTGGGCATTCCGATGACATGCTCTCGCCAGCGGACCCACTGCGTTGAGGGGAATGACTCCATTAGTCCCGGCTGGCCGATGTACAAGTTGTCGAACTGGTCGAACAGCGGGCTGGCGAAGGCGCCGCCGAGCACCATTCGGGTGCACCAGTGTTGCCGGCCGTTGTTGTCGTTCTCCCACACCATCAGCGAACAGCCACCCGCGGTCTGGCCGTTCACCGCGAGGTAGCTGCCGTCGCCCAGGGCGGCGCCGGCGCCCAGCTCACCCTTGACCGAGCGGCTCCATTTCAGCCGCAGCGCTGCGGAACCGCCAGTGGTGGTGTAGCTGCTGTTGGCGGCGTCGCCGTATTGGGCCGACCAGCCGTGCGCGGCGGTGGATTGGACCCACGAGTCGGTATTGCCGCAGCCGGCCAGGCCGGCCACGACCAGCGCGGCCGATGCCGACGCCAGCAGTCGCCGCAGCACTCATCTCACCTTCCCGTCACGCCATCCCGGATCGGGACAGTACAGGCGAGGGTAACCCGCGCCGCACCTCTATTAGGCTCTCAGGCCATGACGACGATGTGGGGCTCGCCGATCCACAAGCGGTGGAAGGGCTCGCGATTGCGCGATCCGCGTCAAGCCCGCTTCCTCACCACGGATTCGTTGCGCTGGGTAATTGCCAACCGGGCCTACACGCCCTGGTACCTGGTGCGCTACTGGCGCCTGCTGAAGTTCAAGCTGACCAACCCGCACATCATCACCCGCGGCATGGTGTTCCTCGGCAAGGACGTCGAGATCCACGCCACCCCGGAATTGGCGCAGCTGGAGATCGGGCGCTGGGTGCACATCGGCGACAAGAACACCATCCGCGCTCACGAAGGTTCGCTGCGGTTCGGCGACAAGGTGGTGCTGGGCCGCGACAACGTCATCAACTGCTACCTCGACATCGAACTGGGTGACTCAGCGCTGATGGCCGACTGGTGCTACGTCTGCGACTTCGACCACAAGATGGACAACATCGAGATGCCGATCAAGGACCAGGGCATCGTCAAGAGCCCGGTGCGCATCGGGCCGGACACCTGGATCGCCGCCAAGGTGACTGTCCTGCGCGGCACCACGGTCGGCCGCGGCTGTGTCCTGGGCGCCCATGCCGTGGTGAAGGGCGACATCCCGGATTTCTCGATCGCGGTCGGTTCGCCGGCCAAGGTCGTCAAGAACCGCAAGCTGGCGTGGGATACCTCAGCCGCCCAGCGTGCCGAGCTGGCGGCAGCGCTGGCGGATATCGAGCGCAAGAAGGCCTCTCACTAACCGCCGGGACCTACCAGTCGATGGCGAACGCTTCGGCCAGCACGGTCTGACCGGTGGCGGTCACGGTCACCGCGCGGCCACGTTGGGTGCGCGCCAGCCAGCCCGCCGACATGAACCGGTCGAGCAGTGCGCGGCCGACGCCGCCGCCGAGATGGTGGCGCTGCTCGGTCCAGTCCACGCAGTAGCGGATCAGTGGCCGTCCGCCGGCGGGCAGGACGACGCCGACTTCGGTGAGGAACTCGCGCCCCGAGCCCGTCAGCTCGTAGCGGACGTCGTGGCCGAAGTTGCTCAGCGAGTCATGGACATCTCGGCTCGGGTCGTAGCGACCGTCGCCGCCGATCAGGGCACCGCGCTCCAGCAGCGAGCTCATGAGTGCGACGCCGAGCCGGCCGGCGAGGTGGTCGTAGCAGGTTCGCGCGGCGCGGAGCCGGGCGGCACGGGTGCCTTCGCGCAGGGAGCGGACCGGCCGCGGTGGCGAAATGCGGACCAGGTTCTCCAGCAGCTCCGCGACGTGCGGGCCGGCCAGCCGGTAGTAGCGGTGCCGTCCGTGCGCCTCGACGCGCAATAGTCCTGCGGCGGTCAACTTGGCCAGGTGGCTGCTGGCGGTGGGCCGGCTGACACCGGCCTCGTCGGCCAACACGCTGGCGGGCAGAGCCCGCCCGTCGTCAAGCGCCAGCAGCACACTGCAGCGTGCCGGGTCGGCCAGCAGGGAAGCGACGGCGGCGATATCCGCGTCACCGACGCTGGGCAATTCAGCGGCGTCACGCATGGCTGGTCTCCTTCTGTGCCGTTGTGACCGTTGCTCCCTCTGGCTTACCCCACCGCACCGACACCAGCGCGGCGCCGAGCTGGACGGCCGCGCCGACGACCATCGCCGCGAGCACGCCGCCACCCGAGCCGAACAGCGAGCCCAGCGCCGCGGTGCCGACCGTGATGCCGGTCAGCCGCGACAGGTTCACCAGCCCCGAGCCGAGCCCGGTTCGCTGCGACGGGATCGCGGCGAGCGCCGTGCTCACCGCGGGGCCGGTCGTGATCGCCAGGCCTGCACCGGTCAACACGAGGGCGGTCTCGATCAGCCAGATCGGCGCGCTCGGTCCGGCCATGCCGTAGAGCAGTTGTGCACCCGCCAGCGTCGCGAGGCCCGCCGTGATCGCGATCCGGGGACCGGTTCGCCGGGCCACCACGGTGACCACCGGGATCAGCGCCAGATAGGTCAGCGGCATCGGGATGAACTGCAACGCGGTGGCCAGCGGGCCGGCGCCGCGCTGCTGCTGGAACACGATGCTGTTGATCAGCACCAGGCCGTAGGTGCCGAACGTCATCGCGAACGTGGCGGTCAGCCCGACCGCCGTGGAGCGCCTGCGCAGGAGATCGGGCGGGATCATCGGGTGCGCGATGTGCCGTTGGCGGGCAACGAAGCCCGCAGTGCACCCGACCGCGACCACAATGAGCCCCGTGGTGGGGACTGCCCCTAGATGACGCCCCTGCACCAGCGCCGACGTCAGAGCGGCCATCCCGGTGGCGGTGAGCAGCTGGCTGCCGATATCGAGGCGGGACTGCCGCGGATCCGCTGATTCCGGTAGATACCGGTAGGTCATCGCCAGCGCGACGATGCCGACGGGAATGTTGAGCCAGAAGATCGACCGCCAGCCCGCAGACTGGGTGAGGACGCCACCGACGATCGGGCCGAGCGCGGTGGAGGACGCCGCCGCCATCGCCCAGGCCGCGGTGGCGCGGGCGCGCCCTGCGGCGTCCGGGAATGCGGCCGCTGCTATGGCCAGGCCCTGCGGCAGCATGAACGCGGCGGCCAGCCCCTGCACGACGCGACCGGTCAGCAGGATCGGCAGTGACGGCGCGAGCGCACAGCACAACGAGGCCGCCACGAACACGACGACGCCGAGGCGCAGCAACCGGCGCCGACCGACCGCATCACCGAGTGCGCCGGCGCCGAGCAGCAGCGCCGCGAAGGTCAGGTTGTACGCGTCGACGGTCCACTGCGCGGCGGTTAGACCGCCGCCGAGATCGGTGCTGATGGCGGGCAACGCCAGGTTGACCGCATTGCTGTCGATCAGGCCCAGCACCAACCCGAAGTAGGCGGCGACCAGAGTCAGCGTCGAGGAGCGATGTGCAGGCATATCCGCACGCTAGGCGCGGAATGATTCGACGCCCGTCGAACTGTCAGCGCCCCGGCAGTGCGTGCTCGATGATCGGCCGGCGCGGCAGTGGATCGCGTTCGTGGCGCTTGGCGGCCAGGTATACCTGGGCTGTCTCGGCCGCTACCGTGTGCCAGTCGAAATCGGAGGTCAACCGTTCGCGTGCGGCGAGCGCCCGCTGTTGTGCGCCAACGGGATCGTCGAGAACGCGACGCACGGCCGCGGCCAGCGCGGTGACGTCGCGCGGTGGGAAGGACACCCCGGTCTCGCCGTCGATGACGGCCTCGCCGAGTCCACCGGCATTGGAGGTGACCAGCGGGATGCCGGCGGCGGCGGCTTCGAGCGCGGCGATGCCGAACGGCTCGTAGTGGCTGGGCAGGACGGCGGCGTCGGCGCGGCGCATCAACCGCAGCAGCTCGTCGTGGTCGACCCGGCCGGCGAAGTGAACGCACCTGAGCACCTTGTGCTTTCGAGCCACCTCCACGAGCCAGTCCTGCTGCGTACCGTCACCGGCGATCGTCAACGTCGTGCCCGGGTGGGTGCGCCGGATACGGGGGAGTGCCGCGATCGCCTCGTGCACCCCCTTCTCATATTCCAGCCGGCCGATATACAGCAGCTCCGGTGGTCCGGGATGCGCCTGGCGATGCGCGAAGGGCCAACGGCTGGAGTCGATTCCGTTGCGAATCACGACGATCTCACCCAATTCGGGACCGAACAGTTCGGAGATCTCGTCGACCATCGACGCCGAGCAGGCGATCAGCGAGTCGGACTCCCGGACGAACCAGGACTCGACGGCGTGCACCTGACGGCTGATCTGGCCGGACACCCAGCCGGAATGCCGCCCGGCCTCGGTGGCGTGGACGGTGGAAACCATTGGCACATCGAAGAATTCGGCCAGCGCAATGGCGGGGTGGGCGACCAGCCAGTCGTGGGCGTGAACGATATCGGGCTGCCAGCCCTTGGCCTGCAAGGTCAGCCCGGCGCGAATCATGGAGTGGCCCATAGCCATCGTCCACGCCATCATGTCGCGGCCGAAGTCGAACTCGTGCGGGTCCTGCGCGGCCGCGATCACCCGCACACCTTCGTGGACCTCATCGGTGGTCGGATGCGTGCTGGGATCGGTGCCCGAGGGGCGCCGGGCCAGCACCACGACTTCGTGACCGTCGGCGGCCAGTGCGGTGGCCAATTGGTAGACGTGCCTGCCCAATCCGCCGATGATCACCGGTGGGTACTCCCACGACACCATCAAGATTTTCATCGGGGCAGCCGCCGTGCGTCGAGTGCGCCGAACAACCCGTCGGCCCGGTTCCAGCCAGCGGCCAGTCGTTCGGCTGCATCGCGCCGGCCCGACGCCAGCGCATCCGAGATCTCCCGGGCGGCGTGGGCATGCAGGTGCGCACGGTAGCGTGCGTAGTCCGCCGCGGAATCTTTGCTGACCATGAACGGCCAGTCGCTGGACACCGTCAGCAGGGTCTCGCGCAGGATCTGATCGGCGACGAAATCCCGGCTGGGGGATGCGCCGCTGTGCGCCAGGGCCTTGTCGACAGTCGCCAACGCGGTGTCGACGACCTCGGTGTTGAGTCGCACCAGATCGGCCACTTGCTCGCCGGCCCACACCTGCCAGTCCTTGCCGGATCCCCAAGAGCTGGCCGGCAATTCGACAGGTGCGCCGACAAACCCGGCTTCTAGCGCGTCGTTGAGCGTGCCTACCCGAATTCCGGCCTCCGGCAGCGCGCGCAGCAACCGCTCCAGCCAGATCGGACCCTCGTACCACCAGTGCCCGAACAATTCGGTGTCGAAAGCGGCCACCACGTGCGCGGGACGGCCGATGCGCTGCGACTCCGAGATAAGCCGCTGGCGGACGACTCCGACGAAGTCCGCGACGTGGGCGTCGATCGCCTTGTCCGCGCGCTGCGGGGCGTACGGCGCCTTCGCCTCGGAGCTCACGTTGCGGCCGGTGACCCGTGCGGGCTTGAGCCCGGTCAGGTGGTCGTAGGTGTGGAAGTCCCGATAGGCGGCATGTCCGGGATAGCCCGACTTCGGCGACCACACCCGGTAGCTGACCTGGAGATCGCGGCCGAATGCCACCACGTCGGTCGCCCCGACCGGCCGGCCCAGCGCGGTGTCGCCGTGCAGCGAGGGCCCGTCGACCATGAAATGTCCGACGCCTGCGGCGGCGTAGTCGTGTTCCATGCCTGGGGCATAAGCGCATTCGGGCGCCCAGATGCCCTTCGGCGTGTGCGCGAAACGCTGACCCGCGTCGGCAAGCCCCTCGCGCAGCGCGAATTCACGCAGCCGGGTATTGAGCAGAGGCTGGAACGGGTGGGCGAGCGGACCGCCCAACAACTCGACGGTGCCGGCGTCGATCAGCTGACGCAACAGCGGACTGGCACCGTGCCGCCACAGCGTGCCGAACTCCTCGAGCGCCCGGCTGGCTTCGTCGTACTCACGAATACCGAACTCGCGCAATGCTTCCGGAGTCGTGGCGGTACCGGCATCGGCACCCGTCGGCGTGCGCAGCGTGGCTGCCTCGAGCGCCCGCAGCTGCCAGTTGGCCAGCCAGCGGTGCATGCCATCCAGGCAGTACGGATCGTCGAGCTGGGCGGTGACCACCGGCGTCATGCCGAGGGTGATCACTCCGCGGCGATCCTCGGCGGACAAGGTCCGCAGGACCCGCATCAGCGGCAGGTAGGCCGCCGACCAGGATTGGTAGAGCCATTCCTCGCCGACGGGCCAGCGCCCGTGGTGGGCCAGCCACGGCAGGTGGGTGTGCAGGACCAGGGTGAACTGGCCGGGGACTTCGCTCATCTACGCACCGCGATCGCCACCAGATCCAGGCTGTCGTCGATCTCGCGTTCGACGGCCGGCGGGCAGGAGCGAAGCGACCCGGCGAGCGGTCCACAGTCGAGCACGTCGAAGTCCGCACAGCGAACGGCCGCCACATCGGCCAGGAGGTCATCCGACCACGGGGCGTCGGCCAGGGCGCGCTCGATCTGGGCGTCGATGATCGAGCCGCCGTGGCGCTGGTCCATCTCGACCAGGGCCGCCCCGTGAAAGACCCCGCTCATCGAGCGCATCTGAAATCCGCCGTCGGTCAGCAACTCGGCGAGCTCCCGTGCGTTGAGCTCACGGGTGTGGAACGGGTTGACCGGGGTGTCCAGACCGGGGGAGAAGGTGATGCGATTCGGCGTCGACATCAGCAGCAGGCCGCCAGGTCGCAGCACCCGCCCGCATTCCGCCACGAACTGTGGCTGATCCCACAGATGCTCGATGACCTGGAAGTTCACCACAACGTCAACCGAAGCGTCCGGTAGCGGCAGCGCGGCCAGGTTGCCCTCGACGACCTCGACGCGGGGATAGCGGGCAGCGACATGCGCCACGGTGGCGGCGTCATAGTCCACCGCCACCACCCGGCGGGCAACCGATGCAATCAGGTCAGCACCGTAGCCCTCGCCGCAGCCGGCCTCCAGCACGTCACGACCTGCGCAAAGGTCGAGCAGCCGGCGATAGACAACCTCGTGGCGGCGAAACCAATAGTTCTCTTCCGCCAGCCCCGGGATGGTCCGTTCGCCGGTCAGCGGTAAACCGCTGTCACCTGCGTCAGTTACGAATGCGCTCATTGCAAGGCAGGCTAACCCGAAGTTGGCGGTTCGCGAACTGCTCGGTACCGATGGGCTGCTAATACACAAACTTCGACCAGCTATGGTGTTCCTGCGAACCACGCTAAGTTACCCATCGGTAACATGATGTGTGTTGCGGAATGACCAAAAGTCTTGCGACCCTCGCTGGCCGCAGGACGCCTGCCAGGAGGACGTAGAAGACTCATGACGAACATCGTGGTCCTGATCAAACAGGTCCCAGACACGTGGTCCGAGCGCAAGCTGTCCGACGGTGACTACACGCTCGATCGCGACGCCGCCGATGCCGTGCTGGACGAGATCAACGAGCGGGCCGTCGAAGAAGCACTGCTGATCAAGGAGAGGGAAGGCGATGCTGCCGGCACCGTCACCGTGCTGACCGCAGGCCCGGAGCGCGCCACCGAGGCGATCCGCAAGGCGCTGTCGATGGGTGCCGACAAAGCCGTGCACCTGCTCGACGCCGGCATTCACGGCTCCGACATGGTGCAGACCGGCTGGGCCCTGGCCCGCGCGCTTGGCGCCATCGAGGGCACCGAGCTGGTCATCGCCGGTAACGAGGCCACCGATGGCACCGGCGGTGCGGTCCCGGCCATCATCGCCGAGTACCTCGGCCTGCCCCAGCTGACGCACCTGCGCAAGGTGAGCGTCGAGGGCGGCAAGATCACCGGCGAGCGGGAGACCGACGACGGCGTGTTCACCGTCGAGGCTTCACTGCCCGCGGTCATCAGCGTCACCGAGAAGATCAACGAGCCGCGCTTCCCGTCCTTCAAGGGCATCATGGCCGCGAAGAAGAAGGAAGTGTCCACCCTGACGCTGGCCGAGATCGGCGTCGAGGGCGACGAGGTCGGCCTGGCCAACGCCGGGACGTCGGTGGTGTCCTCGACTCCGAAGCCGCCGAAGACCGCTGGCGAGAAGATCACTGACGAGGGCGAGGGCGGTAAGAAGATCGCCGAGTACCTGGTCGCTCAGAAAATTATCTAGCAGATCATTCCGTCGACCCGGACATTCGAAAGAACAAGAGGCTGAACACTTATGGCTGAAGTACTTGTGCTCGTCGAGCACGCTGAAGGTGCGGTGAAGAAAGTCACCGCAGAGCTCATCACCGCCGCCCGCACACTGGGCGAGCCCTCCGCCGTCGTGGTCGGTGCCCCCGGCACCGCCGCGCCGCTCGCCGACGATCTCAAGGCCGCCGGTGCGGCCAAGATCTACGTCGCCGAGTCCGACGACGCCGAGAGCTACCTGATCACCCCCTACGTCGACGTGCTGGCGTCGCTGGTGGAGTCGGCCACTCCGGCCGCCGTGCTGCTGGCCGCCAACGCCGACGGCAAGGAGATCGCCGGCCGGCTCGCCGCGCGTACCGGTGCCGGTGTGCTGTCCGACGTCATCGAGGTCAAGGAAGGCGGCAAGGGGGTCCACTCGATCTTCGGTGGCGCCTTCACCGTCGAGGCCCAGGCCAACGGTGACACCCCGGTGATCACTCTGCGTCCGGGCGCCGTTGACGCGTCGCCTGAAGCCGGCGCCGGCGAGCAGGTGACCGTCGAGGTTCCCGCACAGGCCGAGAATGCCACCAAGATCACCAAGCGGGAGCCCGCCGTGGCCGGCGACCGTCCGGAGCTCACCGAGGCCAGCGTTGTGGTCTCCGGTGGCCGCGGTGTCGGCAGCGCCGAGAAGTTCTCGGTGGTCGAGGATCTGGCTGACTCGCTCGGTGGCGCTGTCGGTGCCTCGCGTGCCGCCGTCGACTCCGGCTACTACCCGGGCCAGTTCCAGGTGGGCCAGACCGGCAAGACGGTCTCGCCGCAGCTGTACATCGCACTGGGTATTTCCGGAGCGATCCAGCACCGTGCCGGTATGCAGACGTCCAAGACGATCATCGCGGTGAACAAGGACGAGGAAGCACCGATCTTCGAGATCGCCGATTACGGGATCGTCGGAGACCTGTTCAACGTCACGCCGCAGCTGACCGAAGCGGTCAAGGCCCGCAAGGGTTAATTTGCACTCAGAGGCTACGGCCCCCGCGCGCCCGCAAGGCGTGTCGGGGGCCGAAGCTTTTATTGGTCATCGAGCGTGCACGAACATGTCACGCTGGCGTTGACATCCCGCTGAACGCTTCAGCGACCGTGCAGCTATGAGCACTGCATCTGTACTCATAGCCCCCGACCGGAACGAATCCGCCGCATTGCGCGGCCCGCGCTACTCACTACTGCTGTCCACCGATCCCACCCTGATCGACGCCGCCCAGCGGCTGCGGTATCAGGTGTTCACCACTGAAGCCGGCTACGCGCTGCCCGCCGTGGGCGACGGACGTGACGCTGACCGGTTCGACGAATTCTGCGACCACCTCCTGGTGCGTGAGGACATCTCGGGAGAGCTCGTCGGCTGCTACCGCATGCTGCCGCCGCCGGGTGCCATTGCTGCCGGAAGTCTTTATATCGCAACAGAATTCGATGTCAGCTCTCTCGACGGGCTGCGGCCGTCGCTGGTGGAGATGGGCCGCGCGGTGGTGCGTGCCGACCACCGCAACGGCGCTGTCGTGCTGCTCATGTGGGCCGGCATCCTGGCCTATCTCGACCGCTGCGGGTACGACTACGTCACCGGATGTGTTTCGGTGCCCACCCACTCCGAAGACTCGGCGGGTGCACCACCGGGTTCGCAAGTTCGCGGGGTGCGCGACTTCGTGCTGCGCCGCCACGCCGCGGCTCCCGAGCGCACGGTGTACCCATATCGCCCGGTGGTGCTGGACGGTGTGGGCCTTGACGACATCGCGCCGCCGACAAGGCCGACCATTCCGCCGTTGATGCGTGGCTACCTGCGTCTGGGCGCGCGGGTGTGCGGTGAACCGGCCCACGACCCGGAGTTCGGCGTCGGCGATTTCCCGGCCCTACTCGACAAGCGGCAGGCCGACACGCGCTACCTGTCCAGGCTGCGGTCGGTATCTGCGGCCGGTGAGATGGCTGATGGAGTCGGGGGGAGGCCATGACGGTGACCGAGCACGCCTGGCTGCCGAGGGCGTTGTGTGACGACAGCTGTGTGCGCGCCGGCGGTGCCCCGCCGTCGCGGCGGCTGATCGCGGCCCTGCGCGCAGGCGTCCGCATCACATCGGCGCTGATGCTGTTGCTGGTGGTGCCACTGCTGGCGGTGCCGCTGCCTGGCCGCGGGCGCGTGCAACGGTTGTACTGCCGGACCTTCCTGCGGTGTCTCGGCGTGCGAATCACCGTGTCCGGTGGACCGATTCGCAACCTGCGCGGTGTGCTTGTGGTCAGCGGCCACGTCTCCTGGGTGGACATCTTCGTCATCGGCTCGGTGTTACCCGGTGCGTTCGTCGCCCGGGCCGACCTGGTCGATTGGCCGGCCGTCGGGCTGGCGGCGCGGATCATGAAGGTCATTCCGATCGACCGCGCGAGTCTGCGCCGGCTGCCGCAGGTGGTCGCGACGGTGGCCGAGCGGTTACGCAACGGGCAGACCGTCGTCGCGTTCCCCGAAGGCACGACGTGGTGCGGCCTGGCTTACGGCCAGTTCCGCCCGGCGATGTTCCAGGCTGCCGTCGATTCAGGCCGGCCGGTGCAACCGCTGCGGCTGACGTACCACCACCGTGACGGACGCCCGTCGACGGTGACAGCGTTCGTCGGTGACGACACGCTGTGGCAGTCGCTGAGCCGCACGGTGCGCACACGGGTGACCGTTGTCGATGTCGAGGTGGCATCCCTGGAGCTGCCCGGCTCCGATCGGCGGGAACTGGCGGCGCGCTGTGAGGTGGCCGTGCGGGGCCAGATCGGCCGCCGCTTCGAACACAGCCACGCGCTGGCGGGCTGATTTTGCCGCCGAACGTCGCTCCAGGGTCAGGTCGGGCACCGAGCATCACCCTGGTGTGACGTTCGGCGTGGTCAGAAGGCCCTGCTGCGGCCGGTATCCTGGACGGGCTATGAGCCCGACCGCCGGTCCGGTGTATCTCGACCACGCTGCCACCACCCCGATGTATCCCGCTGCCATCGAGGCGATGACCGCTGCCCTGGCCACCGTCGGTAACGCCTCTTCGCTGCACACCGCGGGCCGCGATGCCCGGCGCCGGATGGAGGAGGCCCGCGAGAGCATCGCGGCGCGCCTGGGCGCTCGGCCGTCGGAAGTGATCTTCACCGCGGGTGGCACCGAGAGTGACAACCTCGCCGTCAAAGGCATCTACTGGGCCCGCCGCGACGCAGACCCCGCCCGCCGACGGATCGTGACCACCGCCGTCGAACACCATGCGGTCCTCGACGCCGTCACCTGGCTGGCCGAGCACGAGGGCGCCGAGGTGACGTTCCTACCCACCGAGCCGGACGGGTCGGTGACCGCGGGTGCGTTGCGTGAGGCGTTGACCGCGCACGACGACGTGGCGCTGGTCTCGGTGATGTGGGCCAACAACGAAGTCGGCACCATCATGCCGATCGCCGAACTGGCCGCGGTAGCCGCCGAGTTCGACGTCCCGATGCACAGCGACGCCGTGCAGGCGATCGGCCACGTTCCGGTAGATTTCGCCGGCTCCAACCTGTCGGCCATCAGCGTGACCGCGCACAAGTTCGGTGGACCGACCGGCGTCGGAGCCCTGCTGCTGCGCCGCGCCACCAGCTGTGTTCCGCTGCTGCACGGCGGCGGTCAGGAGCGCGATGTCCGTTCCGGCACACCCGACGTGGCCGGTGTGGTCGCGATGGCCGCTGCGCTCGATGCCGCTGTCGAATCGCTCGACGCCACCGGTGCGCGGCTGCGCGCCCTGCGCGAGCGGCTGATCAACGGGGTCCTGGACACGATTGCCGACACGCACGTCAACGGGGCGCTCGGTGATCGGCGACTGCCCGGCAATACCCACTTCACCTTCCGTGGCTGCGAGGGCGACTCGCTGCTGATGCTGTTGGACGCCAACGGAATCGAATGCTCGACCGGCTCTGCCTGCACGGCCGGAGTTGCCCAGCCATCGCATGTCCTGCTGGCCATGGGCGCCGACCCGGAAGCCGCCCGCGGGTCGCTGCGATTGTCGTTGGGCCACACCAGTACCGAGGCCGACATCGACGCGGCACTGCGGGTGCTGCCCGCCGCGGTCGAGCGGGCCCGTCAGGCCGCACTGGCCAGTTCGTCACCGGGGGCGCTGCGATGAGGGTGCTTGCGGCGATGAGCGGCGGCGTCGATTCGTCAGTGGCCGCCGCGCGGATGGTCGACGCCGGCCACGAAGTCGTCGGCGTGCACCTGGCGCTGTCCCGCCAGCCGGGCACTCTGCGGACCGGTTCCCGTGGCTGCTGTTCCAAGGAAGACGCCGGTGACGCCCGCCGGGTTGCCGATGTGCTCGGAATCCCGTTCTATGTCTGGGATTTCGCGGACAGGTTCGCCGAAGACGTGATCGACGACTTCGTCTCCTCCTATGAACGCGGCGAGACCCCCAACCCGTGCGTGCGCTGCAACGAGAAGATCAAGTTCTCCGCGTTGGCGGCCAAGGCGCTCGCGCTGGGCTTCGATGCGGTGGCCACCGGGCACTACGCCCGGCTGTCGGAGGGCAAGCTGCGCCGTGCAGTCGACGTCGACAAGGACCAGTCCTACGTGCTCGCGGTGCTGACCGCGCAGCAACTGCGCCACGCCGCGTTCCCGATCGGCGACACCCCAAAGCCGGCGATCCGTGAGGAGGCTGCCCGGCGCGGGCTGTCCGTCGCCGAAAAGCCTGACAGCCATGACATCTGCTTCATCCCTTCCGGGGACACCCAGGCCTTCCTTGGCGCCCGAATCGGTGTGCGCCGCGGAACCGTCGTCGACGACGCCAGCGGCGCGGTGCTCGCCGAGCACGATGGGGTACACGGGTTCACCATCGGGCAGCGCAAGGGTCTCGGCATTGCCGGTCCCGGACCGGACGGCCTGCCGCGCTACGTCACCGCGATCGACGCCGAGTCGCAAACGGTGCGGGTGGGGGCGAAAGAAGACCTCGAAGTGCGCTCGTTGACCGGTGCCCGGCCGGTGTTCACCTCCGGTGTCGCGCCGGCGGGACCGGTGGAATGCGACGTTCAGGTGCGCGCCCACGGTGGCGTGGTGCCGGCCGTCGCCGAAGTGACCGGCGATGAGTTGAAGGTGACCTTGCGGACCCCGCTGCGCGGCGTCGCGCCCGGGCAGACGCTGGTGCTCTACCGGCCCGACCCGGCCGGCGACGAGGTCATCGCCAGCGCGACGATCAGCCGTTGATGTCCCGCGCGATGAGGTGGCGACACACGGCATGGCTCTGCGTGCTGCTGATCGCGGCACTGTGTGCGTCACCGACCGCAGTCAGCCGAGCGGATGCGCCGCAATGGTCTGGCCTGGATGCCCGCTTCTTCGACGGGCCGATACCGCCGCCCGGCAACACCATCGCGTCCGTGCCGCTGGATCCGGCGTTGTCGCTGCGCGGCGCCGGACCCGCCTTCCGCGTGCTCTACTCCACGGTCAACCAGCACGACCAGCCGGCCGTCAGCACCGGCGCGGTGTTCCTGCCGCCGGGGCCGGCTCCCGCCGACGGCTTCCCGGTCATCGCCTGGGCGCACGGGACCGTCGGCCTCGGCGACGAGTGCACCCCCTCGGCGCTGCCCCGAACCGCACGGGACAACGAGTACCTCTCGCACTGGCTGGGCGAGGGGTACGCGGTGGTCGCCAGCGACTACGTCGGCCTCGGAACTCCCGGACTGATGAGCTACCTCAACAGCGTCACCACCGCCCACGGCGTCATCGACTCGGTGGTCGCCGCCCATCGGATGGGGCTGCCGCTGTCACCGAGATGGGCGATCGTCGGCCAGTCCCAGGGCGGGGGCGCCGCGATCAGCAGCGCACGCTGGGCTACCGAGTTCAGTCGGGGCACCGGTCTGGACTACCGGGGCGTCGTCGCCACCGGAACTCCGGCCAACATCGACAAAATCGTCGAACAGGCCGGCCCGGATTTCAAGATCCCAGAAGTCGGCCCGATCGCCAACGCCTATACCGCCTACATCCTGGCCGCCCTGCGCGAGGCCCGCCCAGATCTCGACATCGACAGCGTGCTGAGCCCCGCCGGGGTCGATGCCGCCAACCGTGCTGAAACCCTCTGCACCCTTGCTCTTTCGGAGGCACTTGCCCACCTGAGTCCGGCCGCATTGTTCACCGCACCGCTGCACTCGATCCCGGGCATGGCCGATGCACTCAGGGACTTCATGGGCACTCCGACAACGGGTTTCGACCGCCCGATCTTCCTCGGTGTCGGCCTGCTCGACCGCGACGTTCCGCCGTCGTCGACCTTGGCGTTCTACGACCAGCTCATCGCCAACAACCAGAATGTCACGCTGCGGATCTATCCCGAAGAGGACCACAGCGGCACCGTGCTCGCGTCGCTACCCGACTCCACACCGTTTTTGAAAAGCGCATTCGCCGAGTGATATTCAGCCGCCGGGAATCTTGTTGAGGATGTTCGTCATGACGATCTCGGACACCGATTCTGGGAACGCGCAGAACGTCACCTCCACCAGCACCGAGGCCTTCAGCCGGTAGTCCCGGCCGCACCGGCCGGGCCGCGTGCGCAGCGACTCGGTGTTGCCGTCGACGTCGCCGACCAGTCCCGCGCCCATCGACCCGTCGGCGCAGCGATGTACGGCAGTCGACAGGGCGTTGAACGCCTGCTGCGCAGTGGCGTCGTCGCGGTAGGCAGCGGCACCTTCGGATATCAACGCGCGACGTGGCGGGTATTGGAAGCTCGTCTTGTGGAAGTCCTCGACGTCGGTGCCGAAGGTGTCGGTTTCGGCGAAAACGAAGCGGCAATCACGGGGCACCACCTTGGCGAGCTCTTCGACGTCCACCATGGACTTGCCGTCCATGCTCGGGATGATCGTCACGTCCTGTCCGCCGCCGGTGATGGCCTGGATCTGCGCCTGGGTGAGCATGACTTGATCGACGTCGACGATGCCCGGCGGGCTGTACGGCGGCTCGCCGAGGGCGCGTAGCGGCGCGCCGTCGACCCACTGGGTGCAGCCGGTCAGCAGCGCCGCCGCTGCGCAGCAGGCCAGCCCCGCGCGCAGCGTCATGAGCATCACGTTAGGCGCCCGGCCGCGCGGTGTACGCGTGCTGTCCAATACGGTTGGTCGGTGAGTGTTTTCGGGGCGGCCACCGGGATCGGTTCGTGGCCGGGCTCGGCGCCGAGGCAAGCCGCCGAGATCGTCGTCGGGGAATTGCACCAGCTGCCGCATTTGGTCGAGTTGCCGGCCCGCGGAGTGGGCGCGGACATGATCGGCCGGGCCGGTGCGCTGCTGGTCGACATCGCCATCGACACCGTGCCGCGCGGCTACCGCATCGCCGTCCGGCCAGGCGCGGTCACCCGGCGGGCGAAGAGTCTGCTCGACGAGGACATCGATGCCCTCGAGGAGGCCTGGGAGAAGGCCGGCGGGCGCGACTCGGGGCGACCGGTCAAGGTGCAGGCGCCGGGTCCGATCACGCTGGCCGCCCAACTCGAGCTGGCAGGAGGGCACCGGGCGCTGACCGACGCCGGTGCGGTACGCGATCTCGCGTCGTCGCTGGCCGAGGGGGTGGCACGGCACCGGGCCGAGCTCGCCCGGCGGTTGGCCACGACGGTGGTGGTGCAGTACGACGAGCCGGTGCTCTCGGCTGCGCTTGCCGGCCGGCTGACCGGGGTGAGCGCACTGAACTCGGTGCATCCGGTCGACGAGGTGGTGGCAATCGGGTTGCTCGACGAATGTGTGGCCGCCGCGGGTGCGGAGGTGCTGCTGCACACCTGCGCCGACGTGCCGTGGAATATATTGCAACGCAGCATGATCCATGCGGTCTCGGTGGATGTGAGCACCTTCGGCGATGCCGACTATGACGGACTGGGGGAGTTCCTGGACTCGGGCCGGGCAGTGGTCTTCGGTCTGGTCCCCCCGAACGCCCCGGCGGCTCGGCCGTCCGCCGAGGAGGTGGCCTCGGCTGCCGTGGCGATCACCGATCGAATCGGTTTTTCCCGCAGCGTTGTTCGGGACAGGGTGGGGATCAGTCCGGCCTGCGGCCTGGCCGGGGCCGACAGTGCGTGGGCGCGGGTCGCGATCGGGTTATGCCAACGGGCGGCGGCGGCCGTCGCCGACGATCCGGACGCGGTATAGCTGTCCTGTGTAGCTGCGTCGCCGGAAATCGAGTGTTCGACTACTCGTAGCACCGGAAGTCTGCACCCCTAGCGTTCGGACCAGCGATGGGTCGACGTTAGGGGTGAACGATGGCGGTACTGGGAGAACGCGCTGTTGTCCTCGGGGCCAGCATGGCGGGCATGCTGGCCGCTCGGGTGGCCGCCGAACACTATCGGAGCGTCCTGGTGGTCGACCGTGACATGCCGCCCGAGCGGCCGGTCAGCCGTCGCGGGGTACCGCAGGCCGCTCATGGTCATGTGCTGCAGGCAGGCGGTATCGCCGTGCTCGACGAACTGTTCCCCGGTGTCCTGGCCGAGATGGTGGCCAACGGCGTTCCGGTCTGGAGCGACGGTGACCTCGGCAGGGTGTACCTCGAATACGGCGGACATCGGTTCCTGCGTTCTGGGTGTCTACCCAATCCGGTGACGGCGTACATGCCCAGCCGGCCGTTCCTGGATTGGCATGTGATGAAACAACTTTCAGCGCTGCCGAACGTCACGTTGCTCGGTGGTCACGATGTAGTGGGGCTGACGTCGTCGCAGAACCGCCGTCGGGTGACCGGTGCGCTGGTCGCGCGGCGCGGCGCCACCGAGGCTGCCACGGTGCTCGACGCGGATTTGGTCATCGACGCCAGCGGCCGAGGATCCCGAGGCCCCGTCTTTCTGGAGGATCTCGGATACGACCGCCCGCGCGAAGACGAGTTGGTGATCGACCTGTGCTACACCAGCCAGTGGCTCCGAATTCCGCCCGGCGCGATTCACGAGCACATGGCGGCGATGTTCCCCAAGCCCGGTGATGCGACCACTGTCGCCGTTCTCAACCACGAGAATGGCACGTGGTTGATGACCGTCGGTGTGATGGCGGGTGCGGAACCTGCGCATGACTACGCCGGCATGCTCGGCCTCGCGCGGCGACGACTTCCGCGTCATATTCTCGAGGTACTCGAGGCTGCCGAACCCGTCGGGGAAACGGCGCATTACCGCAGTCCGTCAAGTCGTTGGCGCCGTTACGACGAGATGACCCGGCTGCCTGACGGTTTCGTTGTCACCGGCGACGCGGTATGCAGCTTCAACCCGATCTACGGGCAGGGAATGACGGTGGCCGCTCTCGAGGCGATCGCGCTGCGTCGTTGTCTGGGCCGCGGCGATACCGACTTGCCCCGGCGGTTCTTCCGGACTGCGGCCAAGACGGTTCGCACGGCGTGGCGCAACGCCGTCAGCGCTGACCTGTCGCTACCGCAGATCGTTGGTGATCGTCCGGTGAGTATGCGGCTGAACAACAAGTTCGCCGACATGGTGCTCACTGCCGTGGAAACCGATTTGGTGGTCAACGGCCAGTTCTTCCGGGTGCTGAGCATGCTCGACTCGCCGACCCGGCTGATGCGACCGTCGATCCTGGCCCGGGTAGCCATGGCTAATCTCGCACGGCCCCAACAGGTTCCAGATCGTCAGGCGGTTCTGGCCGGTTAGCGGTCGAGCTGCTTTATCGACCGCGCCGGGGCCTGTAGCCGGAACGAGGCGTCGATCAGCTCGCCGACCTCGTCCCAATCGATCTTGGCGGCGTCGAAGTCGAGGCCCAGCCAGCCGTACGGGCCGAGGTAGGCCGGGTAGAAGAATCGGTGATCCTGCTGCAGCGCTTCGCGCTCACTGTCGTCGACCTTGACCAGTAGCGCGTGGGCGTACCGGATCATCGGGCCGCCGGGGTTCTTCTGACTGCCGCCGTAGACGGCGAACATCTTCGGCGCCGAGAACGTCGGCCGGCCGTGCGAGATCTTCTCGGTTGCCTCGGGCAACGCCAGCGCGATCGTGCGCACTCGAGCCAGGATCGGGTCGGCGTCGTCGAACATGATCGGATGCCCCATGACCCCTACCTTCCCACGGCAACTCTGTCGGCTGCCTCCGATAGCCTGCGAGGGTGGCTCCAGAGACGTCCGATCCCGAGGCTGATCCCATCGACCCGGATGTACGGCGGCGTTGGCAGGATCTTGCCGAAGAGGTGCGTGAGCACCAGTTCCGCTACTACATCAAGGACGCGCCGATCGTCTCCGACGCCGACTTCGACAAGCTCTTCAACGAACTCCTCGCCCTCGAAGAGCGCTTCCCGGAGCTGCGGGTAGCCGATTCGCCGACCCAACTGGTCGGTGGCGCCGGCTTCGCCACCGACTTCGCCGAGGCGGCGCACCTTGAGCGGATGCTGAGCCTTGACGACGTGTTCAACACCGAGGAGCTGGCGGCCTGGTCCAACCGGGTGGAGGCCGAAATCGGTCGCGACCCGCAGTACCTCTGCGAGCTCAAGATCGACGGCGTCGCGATCGCGCTGGTCTACCGCAACGGCCGATTGGAGCGGGCCGCCACCCGCGGCGACGGGCGGGTCGGCGAGGACGTCACCAACAACGCCCGCACCATCGACGACATCCCTGAAACCCTCGCTGCGTCAGAGGAATTCCCGGTTCCGGCGCTTCTCGAGGTGCGCGGTGAGGTGTTTTTCAGGCTCGCCGACTTCGAAAACCTCAACGCGAGTCTGGTCGAAGAGGGTAAGGATCCCTTCGCCAACCCGCGTAACAGCGCCGCGGGCTCACTGCGGCAGAAGAATCCGGCGGTCACCGCGAAGCGGCGGCTGCGGATGATCTGCCATGGCCTGGGCCGCACCGACGGTTTCACCCCAGCCTCCCTGCACGACACGTACTTTGCGCTGAAGGCCTGGGGGCTGCCGGTCTCCGACCACACCACGCAGGTGGCCGGACTGGCCGCCGTCGAGGAGAAGATCGCCTACTGGGGCGAACGCCGCCACGAGATCGAGCACGAAATCGACGGCATCGTGGTCAAAGTCGACGACTTCGCGCTGCAGCGCCGTCTTGGCGCGACCTCGCGCACACCGCGCTGGGCCGTCGCCTACAAGTACCCGCCGGAGGAGGCCCAGACCAAGCTGTTGGACATCCAAGTCAATGTGGGACGCACCGGTCGCGTCACTCCGTTCGCGGTCATGACACCGATCAAGATCGCCGGATCGACTGTCGGCATGGCCACCCTGCACAACGGCTCGGAGGTCAAACGCAAAGGTGTTCTGATCGGCGACACGGTGATGATCCGCAAGGCCGGTGATGTCATCCCCGAGGTGCTGGGACCCGTCGTCGATCTACGCGACGGCACCGAGCGTGAGTTCGTGATGCCCACCCGCTGTCCGGAGTGCGGCACCCCGCTGGCCCCGGCCAAGGAGGGCGACGTCGACATCCGCTGCCCCAACGCCAGGTCCTGTCCCGCCCAGCTACGCGAGCGGGTGTTCCACCTGGCCGGCCGCGGCGGGTTGGATATCGAAGGGCTCGGCTACGAGGCGGCGACGGCGCTGCTCAACGCCAACGTCATCACCGACGAGGGCGACCTGTTCAGCCTCACCAGCGCCGACCTGCTGACGTCGGACTTCTTCAAGACCAAGGACGGCGCGTTGTCGGCCAACGGCGCCCGGTTCCTGATCAATTTGCAGCAGGCCAAAGACCGGCCGCTGTGGCGGATCCTGGTGGCGTTGTCCATCCGGCATGTCGGGCCGACCGCGGCGCGGGCACTGGCCGTCGCATTCGGCAGCCTGGACGCGATCATGGCGGCTGGAGAGGAGCAGCTCGCCGACGTCGAAGGTGTCGGACCGACGATCGCGGCCGCACTCGTCGAGTGGTTCGCCGTCGACTGGCACCGCGCGATCATCGATAAGTGGCGGGCCGCCGGCGTGCGAATGGAAGACGTTCGCGATGCCTCGATTACCCCTACGCTGCAAGGACTTTCGATCGTGGTCACCGGGTCGTTGCCGAACTTCTCCCGCGACGAGGCCAAGGAGGCCATCATCAGCCGCGGCGGCAAGGCGGTCGGCTCGGTGTCGAAGAAGACCTCATACGTGGTGGCAGGGGATGCGCCCGGCTCGAAGTACGACAAGGCCGTCGAGCTTGGTGTGCCGATCCTCGACGAGGACGGCTTCCGCGCCCTGTTGACGGAGGGGCCGGCGACCGAAGCCGAGGGCTGACTCAGCGCAGGATCGTCGCGACGATTCCGGCCAGATAGCCCAAGCGGGCCACCTCGGAGGGACGGAACAGCGGCCCGCCCGGCCGGCCCAGCAGCACAGCGGTATTCGGGTCGCCCAGCGGCGCGGCGGCCAGCGTCGTGTCCATGTCGCGCCAGACCTGCGGCACCCAGTCGGCGGTGCCGTCGAGAGCCTCGGCGTGGGTGAGCGGCAGCCACGGCGCCGAGGTCGCCGGCGTCTCGGGCGCACCGCTACTGCCGGCGATGCGCTCCAGACCTGACTCCGCGACTCGCGCCACCGTGCACCAGCCCACCCGCAGCACGCGTGGCGCCTCGTCGGCGAGGACCTGCAGCTTGGCGGTCCGATTGCGGGCCGCGGCGATGTGGTCGATCAGCTCGAGCTCGCGATGCGCCTCCAGCAGCCCGGTATGCGGGCGGATGGTGTCCACCCGGACACCTTTGATCTGTTCGGCGGCCGTGATGAGCGTGTCGGGCATGGATCCGAGCGGCAGTTCGACCACCAGGTCGTCGATCGCCCAGCCCGATCCGCGCTCGACGACATCGAGCGACAGGATGTCGGCGCCGACGGTGCCCAGCGCGACGGCGAGCGAGCCGAGGCTACCGGGCCGGTCGACCAGCTGGACCCGCAGCAGATACGAAGGCACGCGGACACTGTTGCACAGCCGCCTGGACTCGGCATTCCGGCAGCTCCTCGCTGAGACTGCAGTTGTTGGCGGTTGCTCTCGCAGTTTGCGTACAACACCTGCAGTCTGGGCGACCGTGGGGAGTCACCTAGGCTTGAGCACCGTGTCCCAGATCTCCCGCGACGATGTCGCCCGGCTGGCCAAGCTGGCCCGGCTGGCGCTGACCGACAACGAACTCGACAGCTTCGCCGGCCAGCTCGACGCCATCCTGGAGCACGTCAGCCAGATCCAGGCCGTCGACACCTCCGATGTGAAGGCGACCGACAACCCCCTGAAAGACGTCAACGTCACCCGGCCCGACGTGGTTCAGGCATGCCTCACCCAGGACGAAGCCCTGGCCGAGGCGCCGGCGTCGATCGATGGCCGGTTCGCGGTCCCGCAAATTTTGGGCGAGGCCCAGTGATGAGCCGCTTGCGCGAAGAACAGACAGGTGGGAGCGACCTGATCCGGCTCGACGCCGCCACCCTCGGCGAGAAGATCGCGGCCAAGGAGGTCTCCTCGGTCGAGGTGACCCAGGCCTGCCTGGACCAGATCGCCGCGACCGACGAGCGCTACCACGCCTTCCTGCACGTCGCCGCCGACGAAGCGCTGGCCAGCGCCGCGCGGATCGACGCCGCGGTCGCCGCGGGGGAGGCGCTGCCGTCACCGTTGGCCGGTGTGCCGCTGGCGCTCAAGGACGTCTTCACCACCACCGACATGCCGACCACGTGCGGATCGAAGATCCTCGACGGTTGGACGTCGCCATACGACGCGACCGTGACCGCGCGGTTGCGCGCCGCCGGGACCCCGATCCTCGGCAAGACCAACATGGACGAGTTCGCGATGGGCAGCTCGACCGAGAACTCCGCCTACGGCCCGACCCGCAACCCGTGGGACACCGAACGAACGCCCGGCGGGTCCGGCGGCGGCAGTGCGGCTGCCCTCGCCGCGTTCCAGGCACCGTTGGCCATCGGTTCCGACACCGGCGGCTCGATCCGTCAGCCGGCGGCGTTGACCGCCACGGTCGGGGTCAAGCCGACCTACGGGACGGTGTCGCGCTACGGGCTGGTGGCGTGCGCGTCGTCGCTGGATCAGGGTGGCCCCTGCGCCCGCACCGTGCTGGACACCGCATTGCTGCACTCGGTGATCGCCGGGCACGACCCGCGCGACTCGACGTCGGTCGACGCCCAGGTTCCCGACGTCGTCGCGGCCGCGAAGTCCGGCGCCACCGGGGACCTGTCGGGTGTGCGGATCGGTGTGGTCAAGCAGTTGCGCAGCGGCGAGGGTTATCAGCCGGGCGTCCTGTCGTCGTTCAACGCCGCCGTCGAGCAACTCGAGGCGCTGGGCGCGCAGGTCACCGAGGTCGACTGCCCGCATCTGGACTACTCGCTGTCGGCCTACTACCTGATCTTGCCGTCGGAGGTGTCGAGCAACCTGGCGCGCTTCGACGCCATGCGCTACGGCCTGCGGGTGGGTGACGACGGTACGCACAGCGCCGAAGGGGTGATGGCGCTGACCCGGGCGGCCGGATTCGGCCCAGAAGTCAAGCGCCGCATCATCATTGGCACTTATGCGTTGTCGGCGGGCTACTACGACGCGTACTACAACCAGGCGCAGAAGGTCCGGACGCTGATCGCCGGTGACCTCGACGCCGCCTACGAAAAGGTGGACGTGCTGGTGTCGCCGGCGACCCCGACCACTGCGTTCCGGCTCGGCGAGAAGGTCGACGATCCGCTGGCGATGTATCTGTTCGACCTGTGCACGCTGCCATTGAACCTGGCCGGGCACTGCGGGATGTCGGTACCGTCCGGACTGTCGGCCGACGACAATCTGCCCGTTGGCTTGCAGATCATGGCGCCCGCCCTCGCCGACGACCGGCTCTACCGGGTCGGTGCGGCTTACGAGACTGCACGCGGTTCGCTGCCAACGGCGGTCTGACGGGGCAGGATAGGTCCCATGCGTATCGGAGTGCTGACCGGTGGGGGTGACTGTCCGGGCCTGAACGCCGTGATCCGGGCTGTGGTGCGGACCTGCGACGCCCGCTACGGGTCGTCGGTCGTCGGGTTCCTCGACGGCTGGCGCGGGTTGCTGGAGGACCGCCGGATCCAGTTGCACAACGACGACCGCAACAACCGGTTGCTGGCCAAGGGCGGCACCATGCTGGGCACTGCGCGCACCAACCCCGACAAGCTGCGCGCCGGGCTCGACGACATCAAGCAGACGTTGGAGGACAACGGGATCGACGTACTGATCCCGATCGGCGGCGAGGGCACACTGACCGCCGCCCACTGGCTGTCCGAGGAAGGTGTGCCCGTCGTGGGCGTGCCGAAGACCATCGACAACGACATCGACTGCACCGACGTCACATTCGGCCACGACACCGCACTGCAGATCGCCACCGATGCCATCGACCGGCTGCACAGCACCGCGGAGTCGCATCAGCGGGTGATGGTCGTCGAGGTGATGGGCCGCCATGCCGGCTGGATCGCGCTGAACGCCGGATTGTCCTCAGGCGCGCACATGACGCTGATCCCCGAGCAGCCCTTCGATGTCGAAGAGGTGTGCCGACTGGTCAAGAAGCGCTTCCAGCGGGGCGAGTCCAGCTTCATCATCGTGGTCGCCGAGGGCGCCAAGCCGGCCGAAGGCTCGATGCAGCTGCGGCAGGGCGGCACCGACGAGTTCGGCCACGAACGGTTCACCGGGGTGGCCCAGCAGCTGGCCGTCGAGGTGGAGAAGCGGATCAAGAAGGAAGTCCGGGTCACCGTGCTCGGCCACGTCCAGCGCGGCGGCACTCCAACGGCCTACGACCGGGTGCTGGCCACCCGGTTCGGCGTCAACGCCGCCGACGCCGCGCATGCCGGCGAGTACGGGATGATGGTGTCGCTGCGCGGGCAGGACATCGGCCGGGTACCGCTCGTGGACGCGGTGCGTCAGCTCAAGCTGGTGCCGCAGAGTCGCTACGACGACGCCGCCGCGTTCTTCGGCTGATTCCCCCTCGCGAGCAGACGTCAATCCCCCCTTTTTCGGCGCTATCCAGGGGAGTTCGCGTCTGCTCGCGAGAAAAAGGTGACCCACTAGGATTGACTCCATGACTGCTGCTGCGCAGGCTGACCTGCTCGACTACGACGACGTCATCGCCCGCTTCGACCCGGTGCTCGGGCTCGAGGTGCACGTCGAGCTGTCGACGGCCACCAAGATGTTCTGCCCCTGCGCGACGACATTCGGCGCCGAGCCCAACACCCAGGTGTGCCCGGTCTGCCTCGGTATGCCGGGCGCGTTGCCGGTGCTCAACGAGGCGGCCGTCGAGTCGGCCATCCGTATCGGGCTGGCGCTGAACTGCGGTATCGCGCCGTGGTCTCGCTTCGCGCGAAAGAACTACTTCTATCCCGACCAGCCGAAGAACTACCAGATCTCGCAGTACGACGAGCCGATCGCCTTCGACGGATACCTTGACGTCCCGCTCGACGACGGCAGCACATTCCGTGTCGCCATCGAGCGGGCGCACATGGAGGAGGACACCGGCAAGCTGACCCACGTCGGCGGTGACACCGGCCGCATCCACGGTGCGACCACGTCGCTGCTGGACGTCAACCGCGCCGGGGTTCCGCTGATCGAGATCGTCACCAAACCGATCGAGGGCACGGGTGACCGGGCGCCGGAGGTCGCACGCGCCTACGTGACCGCGCTGCGCGATCTGCTGCGTGGACTGGGTGTCTCGGATGTGCGGATGGATCAGGGTTCGCTGCGCTGCGACGCCAACGTGTCGCTGCGCCCGATCGGTCAAGCCGAGTTCGGCACCCGCACCGAAACCAAGAACGTCAACTCCCTCAAGAGCGTCGAGGTAGCGGTCCGTTACGAAATGCGCCGCCAGGCAGCCATTCTCATCGATGGCGGCAAGATCCATCAGGAGACCCGGCACTTCGACGAGGCGGGCTTCACGTCACCCGGCCGCGACAAGGAGACCGCCGAGGACTACCGGTACTTCCCGGAGCCCGATCTCGAGCCGGTGGCGCCGAGCGACGATCTGGTGGCGCGGCTGCGCGAGACCATCCCCGAGCTTCCGTGGTTGTCCCGCAAGCGAATTCAGGAAGAGTGGGGCGTCTCCGATGAGGTGATGCGCGATCTGGTGAACGCAGGAGCCGTCGAGCTGGTAAGCGCGACGGTCCAAGCCGGAGCGAGCAGTGAGCAGGCTCGCGCCTGGTGGGGAAACTTCCTGGTGCAGAAGGCCAACGAGACCGGCGTGGAACTGGCTGCTTTGCCGATCACGCCGGGTCAGGTGGCCAAGGTCGTCGCGTTGGTCGGCGAGGGCAAGCTGTCGAACAAGCTCGCCCGTCAGGTCATCGAGGGTGTGCTCGCCGGTGAGGGTGAGCCCGAACAAGTCATGACCGACCGCGGGCTCGCACTGGTTCGCGACGACTCACTGATCCAGACCGCTGTCGACGAAGCTCTGGCCGCGAACCCCGATATCGCCGAGAAGATCCGCGGCGGCAAGGTGCAGGCCGCAGGCGCGATCGTCGGTGCGGTCATGAAGGCGACCAAAGGTCAGGCCGACGCCGCGCGGGTGCGCGAATTGGTGATGACGGCCTGCGGGCAGAGCTAGTTAGGCGCTGAGCCGGCTCCGGCTGATCCACCACTGCTCGTGCAGCCGCCGACAGCGGCCGGCGGAGAGCGGCTCGTCGCTGTCATAGCGGTCCAGGACGGCGGCCGCCCCGACGAAGTCCCGGTTGCGGATGCCCAGGGTGGTCACGACGATCGTCGCCAGCCCCGCCGAGCGCGCGGTGTGGAACCCTGCCGGGGAATGCTCGAAGGCCAGCGCGGCTTCCGGTCCGACCCCAAGCTCGCACAACGCCCGGTGATACACCTCCGGGTCCGGCTTCGGCCGTACCACGTCGTCGCCGGTGATCAGCACCTCGACCGCGCCGTCGCCGATCAGCTCGCGGACCAGGGGTTCGACCCGATCGCGGGAACCCGCCGCGGTGACGCCAACCCGGATATCGCCGCAGTGCAGGCTCCAGATCAGATCGCGGAACATATGGGCGTCGCGTTCGGTGGCGGCCAGCGGGGCGTCGAAGTCGAAAATGACGGCCTCGAGTTCCGGTGCGTCGTCATGCGCGCACCGCGCCCGGTCCCACCAGAAGGATCGATTCCGGCTGACCGTGTCCAAAAGCATCGTGGCCACGGTCGAAGTATCGTCCGCTGGATCCACTGCGAGCATCCCCCGACCGGGGGAGCGGAGGGTGGATCCTCACCCGCGCGACCCGGTGGGCCACGGGCTGAAGTTTCAGCATTTTCAAATGTAATCATTTGTGCCCGTGACCTTTCGACATTCTTGACAGGTGTCGAGTGCGATTGCGGTCCGGTGGGGGTGCTTGCCCCACTACGGTGATGTCCATGACGGTGCGGGTGGTGCTGGTCGATGACCATGAAATGGTGATCGAGGGCCTCAAGGCGATGCTTGCGCCGTTCGCCGAACGCGTCGAGGTGGTCGGCGAGGCCGTCGGGGCCGAGAAGGCCATGACCGTCATCGCCGAACTGAACCCCGACATCGTGTTGTGCGATGTGCGGATGCAGGGTGCGAGCGGCCTTGACCTGTGCCGGGAGATACGGGAACGCGATCCCGTCCGCAAGGTCATCCTGTTGTCGGTCTACGACGACGAGCAGTACCTGTTCCAGGCCATGCGGGTGGGGGCGTCGGGATATCTGCTCAAGGGCATCAGCAGTGACGAGTTGGTGCGCCAGCTGGAGGGCGTCCATGCCGGATCGACGGCCATCGACGCCGGGCTGGCCGCGCGCGCGGCGGAGACGGCGGCGCGGCTGCAGAGTGATCAGTTCTGGCCGGGCGCCCGGCACGGGCTGACTCAACGCGAGAGCGAAATCCTGTCGCTGGTGGTGACCGGGCTGTCGAACCGCGGGATCGCCGCCAAGCTGGTGATCGGCGAGGAAACGGTCAAGACCCACCTGAGCTCCATCTACCGCAAGTTGGGGGTCAGCGATCGAACCAGCGCCGCGGCTACCGCCTTGCGGGAAGGCATCTTCCGATGACTTCGCCGAAGGGTGTGAGCCCGCACGCCGTCCACGGCCTCGTCGACGCCGATCGGGAAGTCGTCCTGCTGCTGGACATCATCGCCGCAACGTCGAGCGGCCCAGGTGTCGAGCCGATGGCCGCGGCGGTGGCCCGAATGATCACTGCGGCAACGGCGTCCGACGTCTGCTTCGTCCACGTGCTCGACGACACCGACCAGTCGTTGACGCTGGCCGGTGCTACTCCACCGTTCGACGAACAGGTGGGCCGCATCTGGATGCCGTTGGGTTCCGGGGTGTCCGGATGGGTAGCCAGCCACCGCGAGCCGGTGGTGATCGTCAGCGACAAGGAGGCCGACCCGCGGTATGTTCCAATCGCGGCGTTGCGCGGCAGGGACTTCGCCTCGATGGCCTCGGTGCCGATGGAGACCGAACCGGGTGGGCTCGTCGGCGTGCTCAACGTGCACACCATCGAGCGACGCGATTTCACTCCCCGCGACATCGAGCTGCTTCTCGTCATCGGCCGGCTGATCGCCGGCGCGTTGCATCAGGCTCGGCTGCACCGTCAATTGTCCACACGTGAACGCGCACACGAGGATTTCGCCGAACAGGTAATCGCTGCACAGGAAAGTGAGCGCCGCCGACTGGCCGGTGACATCCACGACGGCATCTCGCAGCGTCTCGTGGGACTGACCTACCGGCTCGACGCCGCGGCACGCGCGGTCGACGACGCCGACCAGGCCTCAGCGGCATTGCAGCTCGAGAAGGCTCGCGATCTGGTGGATCTCACCCTCGCCGAGGCGCGTTCGGCGATCAGCGGTCTGCGCCCACCCGTGCTCGACGACCTCGGCCTAGCCGGCGGTCTGGCCAGCCTGGCTACGTCGATCCCGGAAGTCGATCTCGATCTCCACCTCGTTGACGAGCGGCTGCCCGAACACATCGAGGTCGCGTTGTATCGTATTGCGCAAGAAGGACTTCAGAACGTCGTCAAACACTCCCGTGCGATGGTCGCCACCGTCCGGTTCGCCGTCAACGATGGCGTGGCGCTGCTGGAGGTCGCGGACAACGGGGTGGGTTTCGAGTCGGTCCCAGGGACTCCGTCGTCGGCCGGCTACGGCATGTTGTCGATGGCCGAGCGGGCCGAGCTCGTGGGTGGAACCCTGAGCGTCACCTCGGCGCCGGGATCGGGAACTACTGTCGCGGTGCGGATTCCACTGGAATAGCGACCCAGTCACCCCGGTGGTCGTCGTGCGGGGTGTGCTTAATCGTTGTTGAGGCCGACCATGCGGTGCCTTCGCAGATCAGATCGTGGGGCAGTGGGATCTGGTCGGGTAGCAGCCCCCCACCCGGCACGGCGTCGACGAGCGCCTGCAGCGGGAGCGGCGGTGCCAATGCCGCGGTGCCGGGCAGTGTGGTCAACGCGGCCGGAATCGGCGGAGCAGCAACGGGTGCGGCGGGCGCGGCGACGACAGGAACCGGCACGCCGAGTGGGAGCGGTGCTGGTGGCACCACGACCGGTACCGCGGCGGGCGGGACCGGTGCCGGGATGGCAGCCGCGGAGTCGGCGATCGGAGCGGCCATGGGTGCCGGGGCGGCGTCAAGGATCGGTGCCGCCGCGGCTTCCGGGACCGGCGCGGTGGCCGCTGCCGGTGCCGGGACTGCGTCCGCGGTCAACGAGAACAGTTCCGGACCCGGGGCGGGTGCGGTCAGCGGTGGTTCGGGAGGAGCGGGCACCGCCGCGGCTTCGACAACGGGTGCGGCTTCCGCAATCGGTGCGGCGACCGGTGGCGCGGGCGAGATGTCGGCCACCGGAGTGACATCGGTGATCGGCGGAGCGGCTACGGGCGGCCCCGCGGCCACCGGCGGTGCGATTGCCTCAACGGGGGGTGCGAGCGGCAACGCCGGAGCAACAGCAGGAAGCGGAGCAGCCACCGGCACCGCAACTGGAACCGGGGCGGCCGCAGGCACAACGGGCACCGCGGCCGGCGGTGCCGGGACCAGGGCGCTGTCGGCGATCGGAGCGGCCGCCACCGTTGGTGCAGCGACGGGTGCCGGAGCCACAACAGGCGCCGCTGCGGCGGGTACCGCGACCGGTGCGGGTGGCACTGGAGCCGCGTCGGGCAGCGCGCTGGTGAGCATTTCCGGCAGAGCGGTCGGCGAGGACGCGAGCTGCTCAATGATGTTGCCGCAGGGCACCCCTGGGGTCGCCACCGGTTCTGCTCCGGCCAGCGGACTGGCACACCAGCCCGACAGGATCAACGCCGCGATGCCAGCCGATGCCGATCGGTGGATGTTCGGTGACAACGCTTCCCCGTCCGTGTCGATCTTGATTGCCATCAAGACCGTAACGGGTCACACGGTCAAAACAAGGCCGTGTCGATTCCTTTATGAAATCGATAGCGGGCGGTCATAGGGAGGATCCGTCCGGTCATGAGTTTGCGCTTTCACCGCGGACCGGTCAGTTGACCGCCGTCGGGCCGAACCCTAGTCTGGAACAGATATTTGGTCATGAAGTCTGTTCGCGGTTCGGGATGGCGGAGGTGCTCGGTGATCGACGGAGAGCGGCTCGCTAGCCTTGCCGTCGTCGCGTCGGCAATGGCTGGGCACCCGGTGATCGTCGCGAGTGCTGAACTCGGGTCACCGGCGTGGACGGACGGCCAGAACATCTTCGTCCATCCCAGTGCGGACCATCGCGCGGTCGTCGAGGAGATCGCGGTCCAGGCCTCACTGATCGCGGCGGGCAGTCTCGACGTTGACGTCGTCAAGGCGCTGAGCCGCAAGAGCCGGGTGGCGGCTCGGTACCTGGCCGTTGAGGGGCACCGAGCACTGGCGGCCAACGCCGACGTGCTGCCCGGCGCGGTGGCATCATTGGTCGACACCGAGGTGGCGAGCCGCAGTCACTCGGCCGCCGAGTCGCTGGCGATCGCGAAGGGCTCGGCACCGATCGCCCAAGCGCCCGCTCGTTTCGGCGAACTCCGACCGAAGCGGGTGCTCGAGCTGATCGGCCGCACCGCGAAGACTGCGGGCGGTGAAACTGTCGGCCACGTCGCTCGGCGCGGCGGCAAAACCGAGCTCGAGGAACTCGACGACGGTGAAAAGCCAATGGCCGCAGACGGTCCGGACCTGCTCAGCAGCCCGGTCGGCGGCGGCGGGTTCATCGGGAAGTGGCTCAAGAAGATGCTGGCGTCCGCGCGTGCGGGCAGTTCGGGCGGTGGCCCACCGGGCGCAGACTCGCCGACCCACCGCACCAATACGGCCAATCGTGGCGCCAACGCGGTGTCGTCGACCGCCCCAGCGGGAGCTGAGGACGGGGCCGATGTCAAAGTCGGCGGCATGACGTATCCGGAGTGGGACGTCAACCACAAGCGGTACCGCGCCGACTGGTGCACGGTCCGCGAGGTCGAACCACAGGTCGAACCCGCAGCATCGGCGGCCATCGACGACGCCATCGCATACCGCCGGCCGCTGGCACGCCTCGGCATGGGCCTGCATCGCCGGCATCGACAGGCGCAGGGCGACGACATCGACATCGACGCCGCCGTCGGTGCCCGGGTGGAAGTGCGGGCCGGATCGGTGCCGGATGAAGCGGTGTACTTGGACAGTCTGCGTCGGCGCCGCGACCTGTCGGTTCTGGTGCTGCTCGATGTGTCGGGGTCGTCGGCCGAGGCCGGCACGGTCGGTAAGACGGTTCACGAACAGCAGCGGGCCGCCGCAGCCAATCTCGTTGTCGCGCTGAACGACCTCGGCGATCGCGTCGCCCTGTACGCCTACAACTCGCAGGGCCGCACCGCCGTGAACATCATGCCGATCAAGCGCATGGACGACCACCTGGACAGTCAAGTGTTGCGCAAGCTCAACAGCGTGCAACCCGTGGCGTATTCACGGCTCGGAGCCGCCATCCGGCACGGAACCAGGGTGTTGGAGGACCGCGGCGGTACGTCGCGGCGACTGCTTGTGGTGGTTTCGGACGGCCTTGCCTACGACCACGGTTACGAGCGCGGCTACGGGGCGGCCGACTCACGCCGTGCGCTCACGGAAGCTCGCAGACGTGGCACCGGTTGTGTATGCCTGACCGTCGGCGCGAATGTCGACACGGCCGAGCTTCGCAACATCTTCGGCAGTGTCGCGTACGCCGTGGTGGACCGCCCCGAGCAACTCACGGGGGTGATCGGGCCGCTGTTTCGGTCGGCCGTCCGGGCCGCTGAGGTCCGGCGCCGCGGGTCAGTCCAACCCGCTTGAAACAAACATCTGTTCCGAGATAGGCTGCCAACCACCGCAGTGACGCGGGGAAGGGGAACGATAGTCATGCCACAGCTCCCGGGCGGGCTCGAGCACCAGAACGGGGCTACCTACCTCCCCGATGGGAAGCGGCCCTACTACCAAGCTGTCGGCAACGAGGAGGCGGTTTTCAAGGCGGCCTACCGGCAAGGCTTATCCCTGTTGCTGAAGGGGCCCACCGGCTGCGGCAAGACCCGCTTCGTCGAGGCGATGGCTCACGATCTCGGCCGTCCGTTGATCACCGTGGCGTGCCACGACGACCTGACCACGGCGGACCTGGTCGGTCGTTACCTGTTGCGGGGCGACGAGACCGTCTGGGTCGACGGCCCGCTGACTCGTGCGGTGCGCGAAGGTGCGATCTGCTATCTCGACGAGGTCGTCGAGGCGCGCCAGGACACCACGGTGGTGCTGCACCCGCTGGCTGACTACCGCCGCCAGCTGCCCATCGAGCGGCTCGGCGTGACCCTCGATGCCGCACCGGGTTTCGGTCTTGTCGTGTCATACAATCCCGGCTACCAAAGCGTCCTGAAGGATCTGAAGGACTCCACCCGACAGCGCATGGTGGCCATCGAATTCGGCTTTCCCAGACCAGAAATCGAGGAAGGCATCGTCGCGCACGAGGCGGTTGTCGAGCCCGCGGTGGCCACTGAACTGGTGCGCTTCGGCCAAGCGGTGCGGCGCCTGGAGACCGGCGGCCTTCGGGAAGTGGCCTCGACCCGTGTGCTGATCGCCGCGGGCCGACTGATCGCCGAGGGATTGTCGATGCGCGAAGCAGCGCTCGCGGCGATCGCAGGTCCGTTGACCGACGATGCGGTCATCGGTCGGGGACTCGCCGAAATGATCGACGTCTACTTCTGCGCATCCGACTAGACGATCCAGGAGATCGAATGTCCTACGAGAACACCGCGGAGCCGATCAAGGTCGGTTATCTGATGGACTTCACGCTGCCGCCCGGCTTTCCCGAAGAGCTCCTGGCGTCGTTCACCCGGTGTTTCGACCTGGTCTTCGAAGAGGCCATGGCAGACGGCTCCATCGACCGGCCGGTGCAAATGATCTACAAAGAAGTCGAGGGTTTACCCAAGGGCAGCGTGAAGGCCGTGATCGACGCCTACGGCGAACTGGTCGACGAGGGCTGCCTGGTGGTGTTCGGGCCCAACATCACCGACAACTGCGTGCCGCTGCGCGAGGCGATCGAGGAGCGCTTCAAAGTACCTGCGATCAGCGTGACCGGCACCGACGACTGGCTAGGCGAGTGGACGTTCTCGTTTCCCCAGGGCTCGATGACCGACGAGCCGATCTTCCTCGCCGACCTCGTGGAAGAGCGCGGGCTGACCCAGATCGGCGTGCTGGTCGAGCAAAGCCTCATCGGCGAGAGCTATCTGAAAAATCTCCGAAGTGCATGCCGGCGCAAGGGTATTCGCATCGTTGCCGAAGCCCCTATCGCCCAGACGGCGCAAGACGTCGACGACGCGGTCCGCTCGCTGCACGAGGCGAAATCAGAAGCCGTCGTGCACTTGGGCTTCGGCTTCGGCATCGTCTTCGTCAACCCGGTGTTGGACGCGCTCAACTGGGATCCGCCACGGTTCACCACCACCGCCTTCCAGAACGCGTGGGTCAACCCGATCATGTGGAACGCCTTCATGGGCTGGGTCGGCGTAGACCAATACGACGAGGGCAACCCGATCGGCCAGGAGTGGCTGGACCGCTACGCCGAGCGCTACGACGGCAGCCGTCCCGAATACTGCGTGACGGTGGTCAACCACGATGTGGCCGCAACGCTGGTGCGCGCGTTCGCCGACTCACATCCGCTCAGCCCGCGGGGGGTCAAAGAGGCGTTGGAGCGGGTGAAGATGATGCCCGCCGCGTCCGGGGCACCGGGAACCCGTGTGTCGCTGGGCAAATGGACGCGTCGTGCGTGGATGGGCGCGGGCTACCTGGTGGCGCGCACGCTCGATGCCGACGGCGTCAACTCGCATCTGGTCGATCGCTTCGGAGATCAGGGCTGACTCGATGACAACGCAGGAGTCCGCCCCGGCACAGGTACCCACCGAACAGCAACGCGCCGCCCCGAACTGGGGCCGGCTGATATCGCTGGTGGCCTGGCTGGGCTTTCTCGGACTGTTCGTTGCCGTTGGCCGCACGCAGGTCGATCCGAGGGTGGCCAACCCTGACGTCGAAGGGCGGCCCCGTCCGGTCGAGTTCCTGACCCCGTGGGATCAATGGCAGCTGGTGCCGCAGATCGGTGCCGCGGTCATGGTCGTGGTGCTCACCATCGTGTTCATCCGCGGTTGGCGTAAGAATCCTGGCAGCCCGGTGCTGCTGATGGTGCTGTGCACGACGCTGATCGTGTGGCAGGACCCGATCATGAACTGGTCGCCGTATGCGGTGTACAACCCGATGTTGTTGCACTGGCCGGAATCCTGGTACCTGGTCATGATGTCGCCGACCGTCGAGCCGTTCATCGTGTTCGGTTACGTCACGTTTTACTTCGGCCCGTACTTCCCGGCGATCTGGATTCTGCGCAGGCTGCAGGCCAAGTGCGGTCCCCGGTCTTTTGTCACCCGCCACCCGCTGATCAGCCTCGGGTGTCTGGTTCTGGTCATCGGGTTCATCTTTGACGCGATCCTGGAGATCAGCCTGGTTCGTACGGGGCTGTACATCTACGCCCAGGCGATACCGTTCGGAACGTTGTTCCCGGGCACGACATTTCAGTTCCCGCTGCTCTGGGAATCGCTGTCGGTGACGTTCGTGATGATCCCGGCGGCGGTCCTCGTCTACCGCGACGACACCGGCAAGTCGGTGGCGGAGAAGTTGGCCGCGAAGGCCAAGCTCTTCCCGACCAAGCCGGTGCTCGGCACCTTTCTGGTGATGTTCGCGATCATCAACGTGTCGTATTTCGTTTACGGCGGCTGGTTCTGGGTGATCAAGGCCAGTGGCGCCGCAACTTCGGTGGCCTGTCCGTGGCCCTATCCGGAGGCCAAGGTGTATGACCCGCAGGGAAACTGGGAGAAGGCCGGTGCACAGGGCCCGTTCTCGGTGGGCAAGTGGTCGACGTGGCAGCAGGGCCTGCCGGACGGCCGCCCCGCCGTGACACCGCCCCCTGCCGGTGAAGGCGCCTGCGCACCGTCGAAAACAGCCGGCTGACAGAGATTCCCGATATCAAGGAGCACCCTATGGAGCAACTCTTCGACGACCTCGACGACTTCGGCTCGTTCGACGACGTTGTGTCCGGCAACGTCCGCGACCCGTTTCCGGAGTTGGCGCGGCTGCGCCGAGACGAGCCAGTGCAACGGATCGAAGGATCTTCGATGCCGGGGGAGGCCGGTTTACCAGTCTTTATCGTCTATCGCTTCGAGGAAGCTCAGCGGATGCTGCGCGACAACGAGACGTTCTCGTCGTCGGGTGTGATCGCCGCGTTCGGCCCGGTGCTTGGCGAGCGGGTGATGCTCGGCATGGATGAGCCCGTCCACGGCCGGCTGCGGGCGCTGATCTCGAAAGCGTTCTCGCAGAAGTCGCTGGCCCGCTTCCAGGACGAACTCGTCGCGCGGGTGGGCAACGAGCTGATCGACGCGTTCGCCGCGAACGGCAAGGCCGATCTGGTGAAGGAGTTCACGTTCACCTATCCGAGCCGGATCATCGCAGGACTGCTGGGCCTGCCCGAAGAGGATTACCCGCAGTTCCAGCGATGGTCGATCTCGCTGCTGAGCTGGATCATGAATCCCGAACGGGGACTTGCGGCTTCGGCGGCCCTGGTCGATTATTTCCGGCCGATCCTGGAGGCCCGCCGAGCCGAACCACGTGACGACCTGATCAGTCTGCTGGCCGCCGCCGAGGTTGACGGCGAGAAGCTGGCGGACGAGGAGATCTTCTCGTTCCTGCGGCTGTTGCTGCCGGCGGGTGTCGAGACGACCTACCGTTCGCTCGGGAATCTGCTGTTCGCGTTGCTGTCGGATCCAGCGCAGCTCGAAGCGGTTCGCAACGATCGTTCGCTGCTGCCGCAGGCCATCGAGGAAGGTGTGCGGTGGAATCCGCCGCTGCTGACCATCACTCGGGTTGCCACCAGGGATACCGAATTGGGTGGTGTGCCGATCCCGGCCGGGGCGTCCGTGATGCCGATGCTGGGTGCGGCGAACCGGCAGGAGGATCGCTTCCCCGATCCCGACAAGTTCGACATTTTCCGGGAGACGCGCAGCAACCTCGGCTGGGGGTACGGCGTGCACGTGTGCCTCGGCATGCATTTGGCACGGCTCGAAATGCGCACCGCCGTCAAGCTTCTCCTGGACCGCCTGCCCAACCTGCGAATGGACCCCGACGGCGACGACCCCCACATCCGCGGACAGGTTTTCCGGTCCCCGACGTCGTTGCCGGTGCTGTTCGACCCGCAGTAGGAACCAGGCGTCACACCACCACGCCGCGCAGCATCGTGTCGCGGACGCACAGCAGTGAGGCGCGGGTGCCCACCTCACGCAGGATGCCTTCGGGAATCCAGCCGACGCCGATGACCGAGCGTGCCAGCAGATCATTCGATGGGCTGTCGATGCTGATCTCACCGGACTTGATGCCCTCGGAGAGCAGGGTTTTCATCTGACGCACCCGTTTGGTGAACAACCAACCGGGATTCGGTGTGTCCGGAGGGGACTGCCGCATCCAGGCCAGTTGGATGCGGAACTCGTCGGCGAAACGATCCATTGCGTTGGTGTTGATCCAGCTGAGCGCATCCAGCTTCTCGACGACGGTGGAATCTGCGGCCAACACCTCGGACCAGCCCATCGCGACCTTCTCGCCGAACGACTGCATGATCGCCGCCAGCAGCTGGTCCTTTGACCCGATCAACCGGTAGACCGTGCCGGTACCCATGCCAGCGGCTGACGCGATGTCACGGACGGTCGTGACTTCGTAACCCTTCTTGCCGAATTCGGCTCTGGCGATGGCCCGTACGTGGGCGGCCTTGTCGTTGGGCTGGGCGTCGGCATCGTCGGTCCAGGACCGCACGACGGCGTCGGCGGCCTGAAACGCCGCCGATCCGTCCAACTCTTTATCGGTGGGAGCGCCGGTGGCCAAGCCCTCGAGGAGGATTCGGCACAGTAGAGTCGCCGACTTGTCCGGGCCGGCGCTGCCGCGGATGACGTCGAGCCCGACCTGCAGCATGGTCTGCACGATCCGCTCGGCCAGAACGGCCAGGTCGACGTCCGAGCGTAGGTAGCCGCTCCAGCGCGCCGCCCGAAGGGTTTCCAGCATCGACTGCAGCAGCGCGGTGGGGCGGCGCGCCGCCAGGGTGGTCAGTTCGTGATTCGAACTCGGTCCTTCGTAGAACGACATCTGCAACGCGGCGCGATGGGTGACTGAGCAGCGCGCGATCGCCTTGCACAGGTCGGCGATCTGGTTGAAGGCCGGATGGAACTCCGGGTCGTTGAGCCGGCCCTGCGCCTCGTTGGCGATGCGGTCCAGATCCTCGTGGTAGCGGTGCAGCAGCTCGACGAGGATCGCTTCCTTGGACTCGAAGTGGTGATAGAGGCTGCCGGGGAGAATGCCTGCCGCGTCGGCGATTTCCTGCAACGACGTCCGCAGGCCCGACGTCGCGATGATCGAGGCCGCGGTCTGCAGGATCTCGGTGCGACGCGTGCCGTCGTCGTAAGCGTGGCCGGCGCCGAGCTTCGGTGTCATGCGCGAACGCCCCACGACCCTCCCAACGCCGATCTCCGGTACCCCCCGCTGACCCGATATTTGGTAGACGCTACCAGAATGTGCACCGGCTTAGAGGGCTGCTACCTGCGGATGCCGGTCGGAAATGAACGGCACCGGAAGACCCGTTTGGTAGAAACGTCAGGTGTTGTCGGCGTTGCTGCGCGGGAAGCCGCCGCCCTGCGGGAACAGCGGGAACACCACGTCGTCGAGCTTCTCGGCATCGCCGGCGGTGCGGTTGATCGTTGCGCCCCAGATGTTTCCGTCCGGAGCAACCTGCAAGGCCCAGGCGTGGCCGTGGGTGTCCTGGCGCACCACCTCGGGCTCGCCGGTCACCGACCCCGTGCCTTTGGCCAATCGCACCGCCACGGTCTGCTTGGCATTCACCAGGTTGACCAGGATCGTGCCGTCCAAGGCCGCGCAACCCGCGACGCCGGGGCGGTCCGGCCACGTCCACACCGTCGTTGTCTTGGCGTCCGGCGAGATGCGTTGCAGGCGATCACCGGCCGATGAGCGGTCGGTGATGTAGAGCGACTTGTCGGTCGGGTCGATGCACATGCCGCCGGCCGGGCCCATCCCCGACAGCGCGGTGGTCGGCGGCGCCGGGTGCACCGTGGTCGGCTGCTCGAGTCGGACCACCTTGCCCGCCAACGACTTCGGATCGGAGGCCAAGGCCGGGTTCCCCGCGTCGCCGGTCTGGACGACCAGCGTCGTCGGACTGGTGAAGATCAGCGAGCCGCCATTACCAGTGGCGCCCTTCGGGATCCCGGTCAGGATCGGCTTGGGGATGTCGCCGTCGGCTACCCGGATCACTTCGTTGTCGCTCGGTGTGCTGATGTAGGCGTACATCAGTCGGTCCTGGCTGTAGGTGGGCGAGAGCACGATGTCCATCAGTCCGCCGTCACCGCTCGGGTCGACCGGGATGACCGTGCGAATCTTGGGCTCGGCGCTCACCGACACGTCCTTCACTGCGCCGGTCGTGCGTTCGGCCACGATGGCTGTCTTGCTGTCCGGACCCATGATCAGACCGCTGGTGCTCTCGAGGCAGCCCTGCATCACGCCGGGCGCCGGGCAGGCCTTGGGGAACGGCTTGGGCGGCAGGGGAGGCGGTGGCGGTGGTGTCGATGACGATCCAGGGGCCAGCTGCGGCGCCGTGGTGAACGGCTGCGAGATGTCGTTGTTGAACTTCGCGCAACCCGCCGACGACCCCGCCACGATCGTCGCTGCACAGAGCCCGGCCAGCACTCCGCGAACTGACCGGCGCACCTGCATGCCCGCCAGGTTACGGATATCGCGCCGATCTTCGCCACGACGGCCCGGTAACGGCACGGATTCCAGGCAACATTGGCCGCTCGAAGCGCCGCTCAAATCCCCGATTTGCGGCGAACTGCACTTACTCTGACTTTCGTGACGAGTCAAGGCCCCGATCCGCACTGGCAGCGCCCCGACAACTCCTCGGCCCGACCGGCGTCGGCCCAGCTAGTCGACCCGGAGGACGATCTGCCCTCGGCCACCTACGGCGGTGATTTCGAGACCACGACGATCCCGCATTACGCCTCGGGACTGCCGGGTTCTGCGCCGTCAACCGGCTACGGCCTGCTGCACGACCCGGAGCCGTTGCCGTACGTCCAGCCTCATCTGGATCCGACGCCCTCGCAGGCCACGCCGATGGAGATCGAACCTTTCGACGCCGAGGAACGCGCGAAGGCCGCGGGCCGCCGCGGCACCCAGGACCTCGGCCTGTTGCTGCTGCGCGTCGTCGTCGGCGCGGCGTTCATCGGCCACGGACTGCAGAAGGCGTTCGGCTGGTGGGGCGGCCAGGGTCTGGACGGCTTCAAGACCGCGCTCGCCGATGCCGGATATCAGCACGCCGGCCTGCTGACCTATGTCGGCGCGGGCGCCCAGATCTTGGTGGGTGTCCTGCTGGTGCTCGGACTGTTCACGCCGATCGCGGCTGCCGGCGGGATCGCGTACCTGGTGAACAGCCTGGTCACGATTGTCTCGGCACAGCGCCAGGACGGCTATTTCGCGGTCTTCGGACCCGACGGCATCGAGTACCTGCTGGTGCTGATCGTCGCGGCGTCGGCGGTCATCCTGGTCGGCCCCGGCCGCTACGGATTCGACCGCGGACGTGGCTGGGCCAGGCGGCCGTTCATCGGGTCGTTCATCGCATTGCTGCTCGGTATCGGTGGCGGTATCGCTGCGTGGGTGTTCCTGCACGGCAACAATCCGCTCGCCTGATCAATAAGGCCGGGCACTAGTCGTACGGGTTGGGCACCCGTCCGCCGCTGGCCTCCGCCAGCAGCGGCAGCGTCGTGAACGTCACCGCGGGCAGCAACATATCCGAACCGTTCTTCAGATGGGCGCGTGCCCACGACGTGCGGTCGAAGCGCAGACCGTCGACCTCATCCCAGCCGACCGTGCGGCTGCCCAACAGCGTGCGAGCCGTCAATGTGCTGCGGTCGGCCACCGTGCGCAGTCGCACGATCGCTGCCGAAGCCAGGATGGGCAGCACCATGAACACCGCACCCCAGGCGGGGAACACGGTGATCATCACCAGCAGTCCCAGTGCGAGGAAGCCGGAGGCGAAATGCGCCATCGGCGACATCCGGATCACCACAGATTGGGTGGGTTCGGTCGTCGATTCGTCAGGTGCACGACGGGAGGGCATGAGTGCCATCATCCCACTACCTGGCCACCCGCCTCGCCTGCCCGCATCGGGATTTGACGCTTGACCAGTGCAGAGGCTACCGTCGCAGGTTATGAAGACCGGCGGAATGCTCGTAGTAATTGGCCAGCGCGTTGGTGCCGCGCTTGCCCCGACACGGGCATAGCCACACGCACCAGCGCGCAACCCTCGATCAGCCGCCGAAGCTGACGGGGGTTTTTTCTTGCCCGAAGATATGAACAGGATCGAGAAGGACGACATCGTGAGCGCACCCACCACGCGACCACCCGAGCCGTCGGCCACCGCCGACAGCCCGGGCGCAGCCCATTCCGCCGGTAAGAACGGCACGACCGCGGCCAAGCGCGTTGCGCCGCAGCAGCTCACGGGCGCCCAGGCGGTAGTCCGCTCGCTGGAGGAGATCGGCGTCGACACCATCTTCGGTATCCCTGGCGGCGCGGTGCTGCCGGTTTACGACCCGCTCTACGACTCGCAGAAGTTGCGCCACGTGCTGGTCCGTCACGAGCAGGGTGCTGGGCACGCCGCCAGCGGCTATGCCCACGCCACCGGCAAGGTCGGCGTCATGATGGCCACCTCGGGGCCCGGCGCCACCAACCTGGTCACCCCGCTGGCCGACGCGCAGATGGACTCCATCCCGGTGGTCGCCATCACCGGTCAGGTCGGTCGCGCCCTCATCGGGACCGATGCCTTCCAGGAAGCTGACATCTCGGGCATCACGATGCCGATCACCAAGCACAATTTTCTGGTGCGCAACGGCGACGACATCCCACGGGTGATCGCCGAGGCGTTCCACATCGCCGCGAGCGGCCGTCCCGGCGCGGTCTTGGTGGACATTCCCAAGGACGTCCTGCAGGCGCAGTGCACCTTCTCGTGGCCGCCGCAGATCGACCTGCCGGGCTACAAACCCAACACCAAGCCGCACAGCCGGCAGATCCGGGAGGCCGCCAAGCTGATCGCTGCGGCGCGCAAGCCGGTGCTCTATGTCGGCGGCGGAGTGATCCGCGGTGACGCCACGAACGAGTTGCGGACCCTGGCCGAGATGACCGGAATCCCCGTGGTCACCACGCTGATGGCCCGCGGCGCGTTCCCGGACAGCCACCAGCAGAATCTGGGCATGCCGGGTATGCACGGCACGGTCGCCGCGGTGGCCGGCCTGCAGAAGAGCGACCTGCTGATCGCCCTTGGTGCGCGGTTCGACGACCGGGTGACCGGCAAGCTGGATTCCTTTGCCCCCGAGGCGAAGGTGATTCACGTCGACATCGATCCGGCCGAGATCGGCAAGAACCGCAACGCCGATGTGCCGATCGTGGGTGACGTGAAGCTGGCGATCAGCGAACTGATCGAGGCGCTGCGCAAGATCACCGGAGGGCAGGAGCGCAGCGACGGGGGAATGAACCCAGCCGACCCCCGCGCCAACCAGGCCGACTGGTGGGAGTACCTGAACGGGATCCAGGCCACCTACCCGCTCAGTTACGACCCTCAGCACGACGGCAGTCTGAGTCCGGAATACGTGATCTCCCAATTGGGCAAGATCGCCGGGCCCGATGCCATCTACGTCGCCGGCGTCGGCCAGCACCAGATGTGGGCGGCGCAGTTCATCTCCTACGAAAACCCGCGCACCTGGCTGAATTCCGGTGGTCTGGGCACCATGGGCTACGCCGTGCCGGCGGCCATGGGCGCCAAGATGGCCCGCCCCGACGCCGAGGTGTGGGCGATCGACGGTGACGGTTGCTTCCAGATGACGAATCAGGAGCTGGCCACCTGCGCTGTCGAAGGGGTGCCGATCAAGGTCGCGCTGATCAACAACGGCAACCTGGGCATGGTGCGCCAGTGGCAGACGCTGTTCTACGAAGAGCGGTACAGCCAAACGGATCTGGCTACCCACAGCCGCCGCATTCCGGACTTCGTCAAGCTGGCCGAAGCGCTCGGCTGCGTCGGACTGCGTTGTGAGCGTGAGGAAGACGTGGTCGACGTGATCAACCAGGCGCGGGCGATCAATGACCGCCCGGTGGTGATCGACTTCATCGTCGGTGCCGACGCCCAGGTGTGGCCGATGGTGGCCGCGGGCTGCGGCAATGACGAGATCATGGCGGCGCGCGACATCCGCCCGCTGTTCGACGACAATGAGGAGGGACGGGCCTGATGGCGGGAAACACTGTCACCCACACCCTTTCGGTGTTGGTCGAAGATAAGCCCGGTGTGCTGGCCCGGGTGGCCGCTCTGTTCTCCCGGCGTGGCTTCAACATCGAGTCGCTGGCGGTCGGTGCCACCGAGCAGAAGAACATGTCGCGGATGACGATCGTGGTCACCGCGGAGGAGACGCCGCTCGAGCAGATCACCAAGCAGCTCAACAAGCTGATCAATGTGATCAAGATCGTCGAACAGGACTCGGAGAACTCGGTCCATCGTGAGCTTGCGCTGATCAAGATCCGCGCTGACGCCGGAACCCGCGGCCAGGTCATCGAAGCCGTGAACCTGTTCCGCGCCAAGGTGATTGACGTGTCCACCGAATCTTTGACCATCGAGGCGACCGGCACCCAGGAGAAGATCGAGGCGTTCCTGCGGGTGCTCGAGCCCTATGGCGTGCGCGAGATCGTGCAGTCCGGCGTGGTGTCACTGTCGCGCGGCCCGCGCGGGATGACCGGCGCCAAGTAAAGACCCCACCGAAGAAAACAACAGAAGGAAAGTTCAATCGTGTCAGTTGAGATGTTCTACGACGATGACGCCGACCTGTCGATCATTGCGGGCCGCAAGGTCGGTGTGATCGGCTACGGCAGCCAGGGCCACGCTCACTCGCTGAGCTTGCGCGACTCCGGTGTGCAGGTGAAGGTCGGCCTCAAAGAGGGCTCCAAGTCGCGCGAGAAGGTCACCGAGCAGGGCCTCGAGGTCGACACTCCGGCCGAGGTCGCGAAGTGGGCCGACGTCATCATGCTGCTGGCCCCTGACACCGCGCAGGCCGAGATCTTCAAAAACGACATCGAGCCGAACCTCGAGGACGGCAACGCGCTGTTCTTCGGTCACGGCCTCAACATCCACTTCGGCCTGATCAAGCCGCCGGCCAACGTCACCATCGGCATGGTCGCCCCCAAGGGGCCCGGCCACCTCGTGCGCCGCCAGTTCGTCGACGGCAAGGGCGTCCCTTGCCTGATCGCCGTCGACCAGGATCCCAAGGGCGAGGGTCAGGCGCTGGCGCTGTCCTACGCCAAGGGCATCGGCGGCACCCGTGCCGGCGTCATCAAGACCGACTTCAAGGAAGAGACCGAGACCGACCTGTTCGGCGAGCAGGCCGTGTTGTGCGGCGGCACTGAGGAACTCGTCAAGGCCGGGTTCGAGGTCATGGTCGAGGCCGGCTACGCCCCCGAAATGGCCTACTTCGAGGTGCTGCACGAACTCAAGCTGATCGTCGACCTGATGTACGAGGGTGGCATCGCCCGGATGAACTACTCGGTGTCGGACACCGCGGAGTTCGGCGGCTACATCTCCGGCCCGCGCGTCATCGATGCCGACACCAAGGAGCGGATGCGCGGCATCCTCTCCGACATTCAGGACGGCAGCTTCGTCAAGCGGCTGGTCGCCAATGTCGAGGGCGGCAACAAGGAGCTCGAGGGTCTGCGTAAGAAGAACGCCGAGCATCCGATCGAGGTCACCGGCAAGAAGCTGCGCGATCTGATGAGCTGGGTCGACCGGCCCATCACAGAGACGGCCTAGCTCGTGATTTCGGCGCGTTAACCGTCGCTCAGCGGCGGTTAACGCGCCGAAATCGCTGGATCACGGGGCGAGCGATGGCAAAGGCAGGCCGAATTCGCGCTTGAGTACGGTGCGCGCGGCGTAGTACCCGGACATACCGTGCACGCCGGTGCCGGGCGGAGTCGCCGATGAACACAGGTACGCCTTCGGGATCGGGGTGGTCCACGGATTCCAGCGCAGCGTCGGGCCGACCATCGCAGCGAACAACGTTGCGCCACCGACGATGATGTCGCCGCCTACATAGTTGGCGTTGTGCGACGACATCTGCGCAGCGCTGGTGCAGCGCGAAGCCAGCACCAGATCCCGGAAACCGGGTGCGGCTTTCTCGAACAGCCCGACGATCGTTTCGGTCATGTCCTCGGTGGAGTCGGCCGGCACGTGGGCGTAGGTCCACAACGGTCGCCGTCCCGCCGAGTCGATGCGCGACGGATCGGACAGATGCGGCAACGAGGCCAGTGTCATCGGCCACTCGGCGTGCCGGCCGGAGGCGATCTCCTTCTCGCAGAGCGCCATCTGCGACCTGGACCCACCCATGTGCACGGTGGGAGAGGTCGTCAACCGTTCGTCGCGCCACGGAATATCGCCGGAGAGCACGAAGTCCACTTTGCAGACACCAGGGCCGAAACGGTAGCGCCGCAACGACTCTGCGTACTTGTTCGGCACTCGGGAACCGTAGATGTCCAACAGGGCGGTCGGTGCCGTGTCGTAGATGACAACGCCGGGGGGAGGGGAGGTCACCGGTTCGCCGAGGACGAGCTCACCACCGTGGTCGCGCAGATCCGTGAGCATCGCATCGACGATCGCCTGGCTCCCGCCGATCGGCACCGGCCAGCCGGCCGTGTGCGCCAACGTCCCGAGCATGATTCCCGCGCCACTGTTGACCGGCGATGGCATCGTCGAGATGGCATGCGCACCGACACCGGTGAACAGCGCCCGGGCGTCGTCGCCGCGCAGTACTCCCCAGGCCGGGCTGCCCTGCGCGAGCACCCGAAGACCGGACCGCACCGTCGTGATCAGGTCGGGCGGCACGGAACGCTTGTCGCCCAGAAAGAATCCGACGACACCGTCGGGATGTTCGGCGAGCGGTCCGAACAACCGGCGCCAGGAGTCGCCGTCGTCGAGCTCGGCGCAGGTGCGCTCCAGGGAGTGATAGGCAATCGCGGCCGGACGGTTTGGCAGCGGGTTGGCATACGAGATCTCCGGCACCACGAGCTGCACTCCGCGCGCGGCGAGGTCGTACTCGGCGAAGAACGGCGACGCCAATGCCAGCGGGTGCACCGCCGAGCAGACGTCGTGACGGATGCCGTCATACTCCGGGTCGGGCGCGGTGCGGGCACCACCGCCGAACGTCGGCTGGGCCTCGATGACGCGCACCGCTAAACCGGCTCGCGCGCAGATGACGGCAGCAGCCATCCCGTTGGGACCACTGCCGACGACGGTGACGTCCACGGCATAAGTAGACCGCACCAGCGCCGGCGGGTTGGCCGATGGTCGTCTACTGACTGAGACACATTAGGCTGACCGGCGTGAATCTGCCCGTTGTACTCATTGCAGACAAGCTTGCCGAGTCGACCGTCGCAGCCCTGGGTGACCAGGTCGAGGTGCGCTGGGTCGACGGCCCGGACCGGCCGAAACTGCTGGCCGCCGTCGGCGACGCCGACGCGCTGCTGGTGCGCTCGGCCACCACGGTCGACGCCGAGGTGATCGCCGCCGCGCCCAAGCTCAAGATCGTCGCCCGCGCCGGGGTCGGGCTGGACAACGTCGATGTCGAGGCCGCCACCGCGGCCGGCGTGCTGGTCGTCAACGCGCCCACGTCGAATATCCACAGCGCCGCCGAGCATGCGCTGGCCCTGATGTTGTCGGCCGCGCGTCAGATCCCCGCGGCCGACGCCACCCTGCGTGAGCACACCTGGAAGCGTTCGTCGTTCTCCGGCACCGAGATCTTCGGCAAGACCGTCGGCGTGGTCGGCTTGGGCCGGATCGGACAGCTGGTCGCCCAGCGGCTGGCCGCGTTCGGCACTCACGTCATCGCCTACGACCCGTATGTGCCCGCGGCCCGCGCCGCCCAGCTCGGCATCGAACTGCTCCCGCTCGACGAACTGCTCACCCGCGCCGACTTCATCTCCGTGCACCTACCCAAGACCCCGGAGACCGCCGGTCTGCTGGGTAAAGAGGCGCTGGCCAAGACCAAGAAGGGCGTGATCATCGTCAACGCTGCCCGCGGCGGCCTGATCGACGAGCAGGCCCTGGCCGACGCGGTCCAGAGCGGTCATGTGGCCGGCGCAGGACTCGACGTGTTCAGCACCGAACCGTGCACCGACAGCCCGCTGTTCGGGCTGCCGCAGGTGGTCGTCACCCCACATCTCGGTGCCTCCACTGCAGAAGCCCAGGACCGAGCAGGCACCGACGTGGCGGCGAGCGTAAAGCTGGCGCTGGCCGGGGAGTTCGTGCCGGACGCGGTCAACGTCGCAGGCGGTGCGGTCAGCGAAGAAGTAGCCCCCTGGCTGGACCTGGCCCGCAAGCTCGGACTGCTCGTCGGGGTCCTGTCCACCGGCGCCGCGTCGAACCTGTCGGTGCGGGTCTCCGGCGAGATTGCCTCGGAAGATGTTGAGGTGCTGAAGCTTTCGGCACTGCGCGGCTTCTTCTCGACCGTGACCGATCAGCAGGTGACCTTCGTCAACGCGCCGAACCTGGCCGCCCAACGGGGTCTGCAGAGCGAGCTGACAACGGCCAGCGAAAGCCCCAACCACCGCAGCCTCGTCGACGTGCGGGTGGTGGGTCCCGACGGCACCGCGACCAATGTGTCCGGGACGCTGTCCGGGCCACAACAGGTCGAGAAGGTCGTGCAGATCAACGGGCGCAACTTCGATTTGCGCGCCGAGGGTGTGAACCTGGTCCTGCATTACTCCGATCAGCCCGGTGCGCTAGGCAAGATCGGCACCCTGCTCGGCAACGCCGACGTGAACATCCTGGCCGCCCAGCTGAGCCAGGACACCAGCGGCACGGCCGCGACCCTGATGCTCCGGGTGGACCGCGACGTCTCCGACGACGTTCGCTCGGCGATCCGTGATGCCGTCGGCGCGACGACCCTGGAAGTGGTGGACCTGTCATGAGATTGGCGGTGATCGCGGGCGACGGCATCGGCCCCGAAGTGATCGGTGAAGCACTACAGGTGCTCGATGCGGTGCTGCCGGGCGTCGACAAAACCGAGTACGACCTCGGTGCGCGCCGCTACCACGCCACCGGTGAGCTCCTCACCGAACAGACGATCGAGGAACTTCGCGGCTACGACGCAATCTTGCTCGGCGCCATCGGCGACCCATCGGTGCCCAGCGGCGTGCTGGAGCGCGGCCTGCTGCTCAAACTGCGGTTCGCCCTCGACCATCACGTCAACCTGCGGCCGGGCCGGCTGTACCCGGGTGTGGAAAGCCCGCTGTCCGGGGTGACCGGGATCGACTTCGTCGTGGTGCGCGAAGGGACCGAGGGGCCCTACACCGGCAACGGCGGCGCGCTGCGCGTCGGCACGCCACACGAGGTGGCCACCGAAGTCAGCGTGAACACCGCATTCGGTGTGGAGCGGGTCGTGCGGGATGCATTCGCCCGCGCACGGTCCCGGCGCAAGCATCTGACGCTGGTGCACAAGACGAATGTGCTGACGTTCGCGGGCAGCCTCTGGTCGCGGGTCGTCGGTGAAGTGGGGCAAGAGTTTCCCGACGTCGAAGTTGCTTACCAGCACATCGACGCCGCCACCATCCACATGGTGACCGATCCGGGCCGGTTCGACGTGATCGTCACCGACAACCTGTTCGGCGACATCATCACCGACCTGTCGGCGGCGGTCTGCGGCGGAATCGGCCTGGCCGCCAGCGGCAATATCGATGCCACGCGCACCAATCCGTCGATGTTCGAACCGGTTCATGGCAGCGCGCCAGATATCGCGGGACAGGGCATCGCGGATCCGACGGCGGCGGTCATGTCGGTGGCACTGCTGCTGGGTCACGTCGGCGAGGACGCCGCGGCCGCGCGAGTCGACAAGGCCGTCGCCAACCATCTGGCGACTCGCGGAGATGCGACGTTGTCGACGCGCGAAGTCGGAGACCGGATCCGCGCGGCGCTCTAGTCCCGGCTGGCCGGGTCGGTCGGCACCAGCGGCACCGCTACGACCGGGAACAGCGCGCACACCGCGAATGCGATCGGAAAACCCACCACGCCGATCAGAGCGCCGAACAACGGCGGGGCGAGCCCGCAGGTCAGCAGTTGACTGGTGTTCTGGGCGCCCAGCGCCCGTCCGCTCCAGAACGGGCCGGCGATCTCGGCGATCGCGGTGAACGCCAACCCGTTGTCGCTGACCGTGATCACCGACGCCGCGACCATCACCGCGATGCTCAGCGGGGAGTGCAAGGCGTCGGTCAGCGCCAACAGGAACATCGACGTCGCCGCGGCGATCGCGATCGTGCGGATCGGCCGCAGCCGCAAACCCAGCCGGTCCGACCAGCGGCCGGCGGCGATGCGGCCCAGCGCTCCGAGCACCTGCGCGAATGTCACCATCAGCCCGGCGGACTCCGCGGACCAGCCGCGGTCGACGATCAGCCACACCAGCGAGAACGTCCACACCACGCACTGCGGCGCCACCAACAGCACCGACACGGCATGGATTCGCCACAGCAGGCCCGAGCCGCGGTAGGGGTTGGCCAGGTGTTCGGCCGGCGCCTCGGCACGCGGTGGTCGCGGCGGATCGGCGACGGCTACGGCGCACACGATCGCCGCCACCGCGCACACGATCGCCGGGAAGAGCAGCGCGACACCGACCCCGTGGGACTGCGCCAGCCGGGGAATCACCAACGCGCCGAATGCCACACCCAGCGGCTGCGCGGTCTGACGGATGCCCATAACCAGCCCGCGCTGATGTGGCGGAAACCACCCGACCACCAGCCGCCCGCTGGCCGAATTGCTGCTCGCGGCCGCCATTCCGCCGAGGAAGAGGAAGACGCTCACGAGGATCAGCGAGTGAGCGGAGGCCGCTGCCAGCGCCGCCGCCGCGGTCAGCGCCGAACCGACGCTCAGCACGAGGCGTTCGCCGACTCGGTCGACCACATAACCCCACGCGATCAAAGTGACCACCATGCCGAAGCTCGGCATCGCCGATACCAGACCAGATTTGGCCAGGTCGAGGCCCATCGTGGTGTGCAGGGTCGGAATGAGGAACGCCGCACCGTTGATGAAAACATTGGCGGACAACGTCGCGAACAACGCGATGACGAGCATCATCCAGCGCCGCACGGTGCTGATCGTGTCGACGGCCATGCAACCATGATTCCACGCGTATCCCACGATGCTGAATCAAATTCTCATAATATGGAACGAGGTGCTGGGTGAGCGCTGACGTAGAGGATGTACGGGAACAGACGCACATCATTTCTCCCTCAGCGTCGATCGGGGGTTGTCGGCTGCGCGTAGGTGCAGCACTAAGGTGTTGGAATGCGCCTGGGTCGAATCGCCAGCCCTGATGGGGTCGCCTTCGTCAGCATCGAAGGGGACGCCGGGAGCGAAATCGTTCGTGAGATCGCCGAGCACCCCTTCGGCACGCCGACGTTCACCGGCCGGTCCTGGCCGCTGGCCGATGTGCGCCTGTTGGCGCCGATTCTGGCCAGCAAGGTGGTCTGCATGGGCAAGAACTACGCAGCCCATATCGAGGAGATGGGCGGTGAGGCGCCGGAAGACCCGGTCATTTTCCTCAAGCCGAACACCGCGATCATCGGTCCGGGTGTGCCAATTCAATTGCCCGCCAATGCTTCGCCCGTGCACCACGAGGGTGAACTCGCCGTGGTGATCGGCCGCCCCTGCAAGGACGTCCCGGCTTCCCGTGCCGCGGAGAACATCCTGGGTTACACCATCGCCAACGACGTGTCCGCCCGCGATCAGCAGAAGGCCGACGGTCAGTGGATGCGCGCCAAGGGACATGACACGTTCTGTCCCACCGGCCCGTGGATCGTCACCGACCTCGATCCCTCCGATCTGGAGATCCGCACCGAGGTCAACGGTCAGGTGCGTCAACTGAGCCGAACTTCGATGATGATCCATGACATCGGGGCCATCATCGAGTGGATCTCCGCGGTCATGACGCTGCTGCCCGGTGATCTGATTCTCACCGGCACCCCGGAAGGGGTGGGTCCCATCGAGAACGGCGACACCGTCAGCATCAGCGTCGAGGGCATCGGAACATTGACGAATCCTGTTATCCGGAAGGGCAATTGATGACCGTGGCCGCCAACGACGCGGTGCGCGTGCGGTTCTGCCCGTCGCCGACGGGCATTCCCCATGTCGGGATGGTGCGCACTGCCTTGTTCAATTGGGCTTATGCCCGGCACACCGGTGGCACCTTTGTGTTCCGCATCGAGGACACTGACGCCGCGCGCGACTCCGAGGAGAGCTACGCCGCGCTTCTCGATGCGTTGCGATGGCTGGGCCTGAACTGGGATGAGGGCCCGGAGGTCGGCGGCCCGTACGAGCCGTACCGGCAGTCGCAGCGCACCGAGCTCTACCGCGATGTGCTGACGCGCCTGCTCGAGGCAGGCGAGGCCTACCTCGCGTACTCCACACCCGAGGAGGTGGAGGCGCGGCATCTGGCCGCGGGACGCAATCCCAAACTGGGCTACGACAATTACGACCGCGACCTGACCGACGAGCAGCGCGCCGCCTATGCCGCCGATGGCCGTAACGCGGTGCTGCGGCTCCGGATGCCCGACGAGGACATCAGCTGGCATGACCTCGTCAGGGGAGCAACGACATTCGCCTCCGGCACGGTTCCGGATTTTGCGCTTACCCGCGCTACCGGAGACCCGTTGTACACCTTGGTCAATCCGGTCGACGACGCACTGATGAAGATCACCCATGTGCTGCGTGGTGAGGACCTGCTGTCGTCGACGCCACGCCAGATCGCGCTGTACCAAGCGCTCATTCGCATCGGTGTAGCCGACCGGGTACCCGAATTCGCGCACCTGCCACCGGTACTGGGGGAGGGCACCAAAAAGCTCTCCAAGCGTGACCCGGAGTCCAACCTGTTCCTGCACCGTGAACGCGGTTTCATCCCCGAAGGTCTGCTCAACTATCTGGCGCTGCTGGGCTGGGGGATCGCCGAGGACCGCGACATCTTCACCCTCGACGAGATGGTGGCCGCGTTCGACGTCGTCGACGTCAACTCCAACCCGGCGCGATTCGACCAGAAGAAGGCCGACGCCATCAACGCCGAACACATCCGCCGGCTCGACGAGGCCGATTTCGCCGCCCGGCTACGGGCGTACTTCGAGGCGCACGGCCACGACACCGGGCTGGACGAACAGGGTTTCGCCACCGCTGCGCAGCTGGTTCAGACGCGCATCGTGGTGCTCTCCGACGGTTGGTCCCTGCTGAAATTCTTCGACGACGACGCTTACGAACTCGACCCCAAAGCCGCCGCCAAGGAGCTCGGCCCGGCCGCGGTGCCGGTGCTCGACGCGGCGATCACCGCGCTGGACGGAGTGGCCGAGTGGACGACCCCGGCCATCGAGGACGCTTTGAAGGTCGCGCTGCTCGAGGGCCTCGAACTCAAGCCGCGCAAGGCCTTCGGCCCGATCCGGGTGGCCGCCACCGGAGCCACGATCAGCCCGCCGCTGTTCGAGTCGCTGGAGTTGCTCGGTCGCGACCGCAGCCTGCAACGATTGCGGGCGGCGCGTGCCCACGGCGGGGCCGTTGAAAAAGACGGCTAAAATATTTGATAGTCTGCTCGTCGGCCCGCAACCAACGGCAGCGGCCTTCACTCCTCGCCACATTGGGGATAAAGGCTTCTGACCAGCGGTTATAGGCAGCGAATGGGGTATGGTGTAATTGGCAACACTAGGGATTCTGATTCCCTCATTCTAGGTTCGAGTCCTGGTACCCCAGCAATTATGTCGGCAACGGCCTCTGAGCTATGCTGGCTACCCGGTACGCCGCAAGGCGTGCCACAGATTTGGTTCTGGCCCCGTCGTCTAGCGGCCTAGGACGCCGCCCTCTCACGGCGGTAGCGTGGGTTCGAATCCCATCGGGGCTACCAAACGAAATCGCCCGGTCATCGACCGGGCGATTCCTCGTTTCGGGCCGCCCTTGGCTATTCGGTGGGCGCGGTCGACCCGGCCAGCGGCATCGGCGGCATACCGAGCTTCCCGTGGTCCCAGGACCGGGTGCGCTTGGCCGCGATGCGCACCGCCACGCGCTTGTTCATCATCATGTCGACGGCCGGCTTGAGGTCGTCGGTGTACGGGCCGTTATAGCGTTCCCAGACGCTGACGCCGACCTTGAAAATGATGTCGGGATCCTCGACGATCTCCGCCACGCCTTCGAAGGAGACGCCGCGCAGCGTGTCGTAGGTCATTCCGTCCTCGATGAGGAAACTCACCCGCGGGTCACGCCGCAGGTTGACCGCCTTCTGCGACTTGGCCTTGGTCTCGACCCAGATGTCACCGTCGAGGACGCCGTACCACATGGCCACGAGATGTGGCTGGCCGTCGACCCCGATGGTCGCCATCGTGCCGGTGCGGCTCCGTGCGACGAAATCGGCGATCTCGGCATCCGACATGACGATCTGGTTGCGCTGCTTCGTTCCCATGGCGTCAGTTTGTCAGGCGATCCCACAGCGCTGTCGCGGGGATCACAGTCGGCGGGTGAGCGCGTCTGCGGCGGCCAACAGATCGGCCGCCCAGCGGGCGCCGGGCCGACGTCCCATCCGGTCGATCGGGCCCGATACCGACACAGCGGCCACCACCGCGCCGGTGCGATCCCGTACCGGCGCCGAGACACTGGCCACCCCGGGTTCGCGTTCGGCAGCGCTCTGCGCCCAACCGCGACGGCGGACCTCGGCCAACGTGCGCTCGGTGAATTTCGCTGTCGGGAGCACGGCCTGTTGGGTGGCGCCGTCGCTGAAAGCCAGTAGCACCTTGGCCCCGGACCCCGCCGTCATCGGCAGGCGGGTTCCGACTGGGACGGTATCGCGAAGCCCGGCAGGGGGTTCGAGCGCGGCGACGCAGATCCGCGTGGTGCCCTCCCGACGGTAGAGCTGCACGCTCTCGCCGGTGATCTCGCGTAGCCGGGGCAAGACGGTCGCGCCCGCCGCCAGCAGGGGATCGTTGACGTGGGCAGCCAATTCGGAGAGGGCGGGTCCGAGCCGCCAGCGTCCCGCGTTGTCGCGGGCCAGCAGGCGGTGGACCTCCAGACCGGCGGCGAGCCGATGCGCGGTGGCGCGCGGCAGGCCGGTCCGCTCACAGAGTTCGGCCAACCCGCAGGGTGAATCGGCGATTGAGTGCAGTACGCCCACGGCTTTGTCGAGCACGCCGATGCCGCTATCCTGTCTCATAGAGAGATACTAGCGTCCCGAAATGTGAGATATCCACACTTGTGTTCCGGGAATCGAAAAGTGAAGTGAGAACTCATGGCTCAGTCCGACAAGCCCAGGACACTGCCCGAGAAGGTGTGGGACGACCACGTCGTGGTCGCCGGAACCGGCACCGGAGCATCGCGTGAACCCGATCTGATCTACATCGATCTCCACCTCATCCACGAGGTGACCAGCCCGCAGGCCTTCGACGGGCTGCGGCTGGCCGGTCGTCCGGTGCACCGTCCGGACCTCACGATCGCCACTGAGGACCACAACGTTCCGACCGTCGACATCGACAAACCGATCGCCGACCCGATCTCCCGGACGCAGGTCGACACATTGCGGCACAACTGCGCCGAGTTCGGCGTCCGGCTGCATTCGATGGGCGACCCCGAGCAGGGGATCGTCCACGTGATGGGACCGCAGCTGGGTCTGACCCAACCCGGGATGACGATCGTGTGCGGCGACAGCCACACGTCCACTCACGGCGCGTTCGGCTCGATTGCGATGGGAATCGGCACCTCCGAAGTCGAGCATGTGCTTGCCACTCAGACACTTCCGCTCCGGCCGTTCAAGACGATGGCGGTCAATGTCGACGGTGCGCTGCCACCCGGAGTGAGCGCCAAAGACATCATCCTGGCGGTGATCGCCAAGATCGGCACCGGCGGCGGCCAGGGCTACGTCATCGAATACCGCGGCAGCACCATCGAATCGCTGTCGATGGAAAGCCGCATGACCATCTGCAACATGAGTATCGAGGCCGGCGCCCGCGCCGGGATGGTCGCGCCGGACGAGACGACCTATGAGTTTCTGCGCGGTCGTCCGTACGCGCCGGCGGGTGCGGACTGGGATGCGGCGGTGACTGCGTGGGAGGCGTTGAAGACTGACGAGGGGGCCGAATTCGACACCGAGGTCTACATCGACGCGACGACGCTGAGCCCCTTCGTGACGTGGGGTACCAATCCCGGCCAGGGTGTTCCGCTTGGTGAGTCGGTGCCGGACCCCGAGCTGATGTCCGGCGATGCCGAGCGGCAGGCCGCCGAGAAGGCGTTGGCATACATGGACCTTCGGGCGGGCACACCGATGCGTGAGGTCGGCGTCGACGCCGTCTTCGTGGGCTCGTGCACGAACGGGCGCATCGAAGACCTGCGGGTGGTGGCCGAGGTGCTGCGTGGCCGCAAGGTGGCCGACGGGGTCCGGATGCTGGTCGTGCCGGGATCGATGCGAGTGCGAGCGCAGGCCGAAAGTGAAGGGCTGGGCGAAATCTTCACCGCCGCGGGGGCTGACTGGCGGCAGGCCGGCTGCTCAATGTGTCTGGGGATGAATCCCGATCAGCTGGCGCCGGGGGAGCGCTGCGCGTCGACGTCCAACCGGAATTTCGAAGGCAGGCAGGGCAAGGGCGGCCGCACACATCTGGTTTCGCCGGCAGTCGCGGCCGCGACCGCCGTGCGCGGAACCCTTTCCTCACCCGCCGATCTCGACAACTAGACCCGCTAAGGACATCACCATGGATGCATTTCACACTCACACCGGCATCGGCGTTCCGTTGCGGCGGTCCAATGTCGACACCGACCAGATCATTCCGGCGGTGTATTTGAAGCGGGTCACCCGAACGGGTTTCGAGGATGGGTTGTTCGCCGCGTGGCGCAACGATCCCTCATTCATCCTGAATCTGAGTCCCTTCGACCGGGGTTCGGTTTTGGTCGCCGGACCGGATTTCGGCACCGGTTCGTCACGCGAGCACGCGGTCTGGGCGCTCATGGACTTCGGGTTCCGGGTCGTCATCTCGTCCCGCTTCGCCGACATCTTTCGCGGCAACGCGGGCAAGGCCGGGCTCCTGGCGGCCGAAGTCGCTCAAGATGATGTTGAACTTCTCTGGAAGCTCATCGAGCAGAATCCGGGCCTGGAAATCACTGTCAATCTTCAAGATCGGAATATCACCGCGGGAACAGCCGTGGTGCCGTTCACGATTGACGATTACACAGCTTGGAGACTGCTGGAAGGTCTCGACGATATCGGCCTTACGCTGCGGAAACGCGATGAGATCGAGGCTTTCGAGGCGGCCCGTCCGAATTGGAAGCCGCGCGTTTCGATGACCTCCTGAGCGCGGCGGGGCGCTGAATTCCCGCCGCCAAAAGGGGGTTCCGACCCCCTCGATTCACCGCCCTAGGGCGGCAAGCGGATTGCTGAAATCCTCCTAAGTAGAGCCTGAAATTGGGCGTGGCTCTTGGAATTATGCGGCTATTGGGTTTACCGTGTTCTGCAGTCGGTCCAAAGTGGACCACTGGCTTCGGAGGAATTGAATGAACAAAGCAGAGCTCATCGACGTACTCACGGAGAAATTGGGCTCAGACCGTCGGCAGGCAACATTGGCGGTGGAGAACGTCGTCGACACCATTGTGCGCGCGGTGCACAAGGGTGACAGCGTGACCATCACCGGCTTCGGCGTTTTCGAGCAGCGGCGCCGTGCCGCTCGTGTGGCGCGCAACCCGCGCACCGGCGAAACCGTCAAGGTGAAGCCGACTTCCGTTCCCGCTTTCCGTCCCGGCGCTCAATTCAAGGCCGTCGTCTCTGGTTCACAGAAGCTTCCGTCGGAAGGCCCCGCGGTCAAGCGCGGTGCTGTCGGCGGTGCCGTCAAGAAGGCCGCGGCCAAGAAGGCCGTGCGCAAGGCGGTCGTGAAGAAGGCTGCGGCTAAGAAGGCTCCGGCCAAGAAGGCTGCACCGGCGAAGAAGGCTGCGCCGGCTAAGAAGGCTCCGGCCAAGAAGGCCGCGCCCGCCAAGAAGGCTGCACCGGCTAAGAAGGCGCCGGCTAAGAAGGCTCCGGCCAAGAAGGCCGCGCCCGCCAAGAAGGCTCCGGCCAAGAAGGCTCCGGCCAAGAAGGCCGCGCCCGCCAAGAAGGCTGCACCGGCCAAGAAGGCTGCCGCCAAGAAGGCTCCGGCCAAGAAGGGCCGTCGCTAAATACAGAAGTTGAATACGCCGCGGGCTCAATGCCCGCGGCGTATTCGCGTGTCAGGGCCTTGTCGCGAGTGGGCTGTCGATGTAATCAGCGGCCACGATCCGGTCCGCGGCGAAGGACAGCACCCAGGTGCTGCCTTTGCGATTACGTGACTTGTCCGGTTTATCGGTGCCACGCCACCACGCCAGCAGGTTCGGAATAACCTTGCCCTGCGTGCAGATGACGGGCGTGCCACCCTGTGCGGCGATCTTGATGATGCGGTTATGCGCGGCGTCCGGATCGTCGGCGTAGGCCTCTTCGGTCAGGCTGGTTTCGGCGGAGATGGTGACGCCGAGTTCCTGCGCCAACGGTTCGACCGTCTGGATGCACCGTGTTCGGTCGGCCGCGTAAACGTCGGTGGCCCCGAACGCCATCAACTGGCCGGCCAATGATTCCGCTTGTGCGCGACCGTTCTTGTCCAGCGGCCGACTCCGGTCGTCACCCTTGTAGCGCGACTTGATGCCCGCGGTTCCGTGCCGGACGATCAATACGGTCGTGGTGTCCGCCGGTTGTTTGGTGAATGCCTTGAGCACCTCGCGGTCGTGCGGGTAGGAGAGGCGCTTCGCCGCATCCTCGACGGTCAGCCATTCCAGGCGATCGACCTCTGCATTGGGCGTGAAATCGCCGCCCAGCGCCCGCGCCGCCCAATAGTGAACGATCTTGGTGCCCTGCGGGATCGGATAGTGGGTTTGGATCAGACGCCGACCCAGCTGGGAGCGCTGAGAAGTCTCCTCCCAGATTTCGCGTACCGCGGCGACCGGTTCGTTCTCGCCGGGATCGACTTTCCCCTTGGGCAGTGACCAGTCGTCGTATCGAGGCCGATGAATCAGCGCGACGTGCAGCTCACCAGTGTCAGGGTCGGGTCGCCACAACACCGCGCCGGCCGCAATGACCCGCCGCTGAAGCGTCTTACCCTTCTTGGTCGCTGACTTCTTGGTCGATTTGGTCCTCGAGCTGTCATGTGACGCTCTCTTGGCCACCTCAACTCCCGCAAATCAATTCGGGCCCCTGCCCGGGACCGGATCTGGTGGGTCGCAACAACGCGTGCACTCAGTGCTGCCGGTGTCGTTCCATCAGCCACACCTGATGGTCGCGGACTTGCCTGCCGTCCTGCGGTGCCGCGGTCCAGTGGCCGTCGGGGCCAAGCTCCCAGCATCTCGTCGAGGGATCCATCGCCGATTCGAAGATCTCGTCGAGATGCGCAGTGAGCCGTGGGTCTTTCACCTGAGCCAGCACCTCGATCCGGCGGTCGAGATTGCGATGCATCATGTCGGCGCTGCCGATGAAGAATTCGTTGATCGCGTTGAAATGGAAAATCCGCGAATGCTCCAAGAATCGGCCGAGAATCGAGCGCACGACGATGTTCTCGGAAAAGCCGTCGGCGCCCGGCTTGAGCGCGCAGATGCCGCGGACGACCACCTCGACACGCACCCCGGATTGCGATGCGCGGTACAGCGCGTCGATGACCTGTTCGTCGACAAGGGCATTGGCCTTCAGGCGAATCCGGCCATTGCCGCCCTGATGATGAGCTTCGATCTCGCGTTCGATGCGTTCGATGATTCCCCTGCGCACGCCGTACGGGGCGACCAGAAGGTTGCGGTAGCTGACCTTGCGGGAGTAGCCGGTCAGCGAGTTGAACAAGTCTGTCAGGTCGGCGCCGATGTCGGGTGCGGCGGTGATCAAGCCGACGTCCTCATAGAGGCGCGCGGTTTTCGGGTTGTAGTTGCCGGTTCCGATATGGCAATAGCGCCGGATCATCGACCCTTCGCGGCGGACGACGAGACAGGTCTTGCAGTGGGTCTTCAGCCCGATCAGCCCGTAAACGACATGCACGCCCGCATCTTCCAGGGTGCGGGCCCACTTGATGTTGGCCTGCTCATCGAAGCGCGCCTTCAGCTCCACCAGGGCGACCACCTGCTTGCCGGCCTGGGCTGCGTCGATGAGCGCGTTGACGATCGGTGAGTCGCCGGAGGTTCGGTACAGCGTCTGCTTGATTGCCAACACATTCGGATCTGCGGCAGCCTGTTCGATGAAGCGCTGCACGCTCGTCGAGAACGAGTCATAGGGATGGTGCAGCAGTACGTCACCATCTCGGAGCGTCGAAAAAATGCTCTTCGGCGTCTCGCGCTCCGCGAAGGCCGGATGGGTGGCCGGGACAAACGGGCGGTCCTTGAGCGCGGGGCGGTCGATGTCGTAGACCTGCCACAGCGACGAAAGATCCAGCAGCCCCGGCACCTGGACCACATCACCGGGGTGGACGTCGAGCTCACGCAGCAGGAGTTCGAGCATGTGCTCGGTCATATCGTCAGCGACCTCGAGGCGCACCGGAGACCCGAATCGCCGCCGCGCGAGTTCACGTTCCAGCGCCTGAAGCAGATCTTCGTCGCGGTCTTCCTCGACCTGCATGTCGGCGTTGCGGGTGATGCGGAAGACGTGATGCTCGACGATCTCCATGCCCGGGAACAGGACGGGCAGGAACGCTGCGATGAGTTCTTCGGTTGGCAGGAACCGCACGACGTCGCTGTCACCGTTGGTGCCCTTGAGGACGACGAACCGGTCGACGTTGTCGGGAACCTTGATTCGGGCGAAGTGTTCGCCCCCGTCGTCGGGGGACTTGACGGTGATCGCCATGTTGAGGCTGAGCCCGCTGACGAACGGGAACGGGTGTGCGGGGTCGACGGCGAGCGGTGTGAGAACGGGGAACACCTGCTCGTGAAAGTACGTCGACAGCTCACTGCGTTCGGCGTCGGTGAGGTCGGCCCACGTGACGATGTGGATTCCCTCGTCCTCCAGTGCGGGACGCACCGACTGGATGAAGACCTCGGCTTGGCGCAATGAGATCTGGCGTGTGCGTTCGCCGATCCTGCGCAATTGTTCGCGGGGGGACAGCCCGTCGGCCGACCGCACCGACAACCCCATCTCGTCGCGACGTTTCAGCCCGGCGACCCGGACCATGTAGAACTCATCGAGATTTGAAGCGAAGATCGCCAGGAACTTCGCGCGCTCGAGCAAGGGCAGCGAGGTGTCTGCCGCCAGAGCCAGCACCCGGGCATTGAAATCCAGCCAGCTCAGCTCGCGGTTGAGGTATCGGTCCTCGGGCAGTTCGCTTTCGACGGCGGTCGCGGTGGCCGCGGGTGGCGCCTCCGGCGCGGCCTCTGCGGGCTGCCAGTCGTCGTCCGTCGATCGCGCTTCGGCTTCCGTCTCCGTCACACTTTCGATCATCCCTCATCGGCCGGGCGCGCGGACCGGCGCGGCTCAAAGTCGATGCCCGTTCAAGCGTTGTTAACCCTCAGTGATGCGCGATTGCCCTGGTGGTCGCCGCCCCGACACCGAGTAACCGGGCCGCCTCCAGGTCTTCGACGGTATCGATGTCACAGCGCAGTCCCGGCCAGGCGCCGGTCAATTCCACCGCACCGGAGTCGCGGTGCCGTCGGGCCGAATCATGGCCGAGCAATGGATCGAGTGGAACGCCGAACGCGAACAACGCCGCTGTGCCGCTGCCGGGGCGGTCGGCGACGAAGCTGCGCCGGTGGGCGCGGGCCTGGGCCACCGCGTCGGCGAATTCATGGGTCTGCAGTGCGGGTAGATCCCCTTGCAGCACAACGGTGTTCGCTGTCTTCGCGCTTACCGTCGCCCAGGCGAAGCGCACGGCGGTGTTCAGCGGGTCGGGCTCGGTCGGTGGCGTCGCGTCGAACAGCACACCCGCGCCGAGCTCGCGCGCGGCGGCCGCCGCAGTGTCGTCGGGGGTGACCACGGTAATGGACTCCACGGCGCTGACGCCACGGGCCGCAGTGACGGTGTCGACCAACATTGCGAGTACCACCTGCTCGCGGGTGGCCGCCGAGAACACCGGGCTCAGCCTGGTCTTGGCAGCCGTGAGGCGTTTGACCGCGATGATCACGCCGATGTCCGCGCTCATGTTCACCATCCTCTCAGCGTCGTTCGGGCTGGCTGCATTCCTGGTCGGCGTTGGTCGCAGCGGCGTGGGTTACGTTAATGACCATGACCAGCACGGTGGGCACCGCGGCGGTGATGGGCGCCGGCGCCTGGGGAACCGCGTTGGCCAAGGTGCTGGCCGATGCGGGTTCAGAGGTTCGGCTGTGGTCACGTCGGGCCGAAGTCGCCGAGGCGATCAACGCCACGCACACCAACACCGGCTATCTCCCCGATATCGCGCTGCCTACCGCGATCCGGGCAACCACCGATGCGGCCGAGGCCCTCGACGGACTCACGACCGTGCTGCTTGCGGTTCCCGCGCAGACCTTGCGCGCCAACCTCGAACGGTGGCGCGGTCTGATCGCCGATGACGCCACCCTGGTGAGCCTTGCCAAGGGCATCGAGTTGGACAGCCTGATGCGTATGAGCCAGGTGATCGTCCAGGCCGGCGGAGTCGACCCCAATCAGGTCGCCGTCGTGTCAGGCCCAAATCTGGCCGACGAGATCGCACAGGGGCAGCCCGCCGCGACCGTGGTGGCCGCCACGGACTCCGGCCGCGCGATCACTCTGCAGCGCTCACTGAGCACCGGCTACTTCCGCCCCTACACCAACGCCGACGTCATCGGCACCGAGATCGGCGGCGCGTGCAAGAACGTGATCGCCCTGGCCTGTGGCATGGCGGCCGGGGTGGGTCTCGGCGAGAACACGGCGGCCGCGATCATCACCCGTGGGCTGGCCGAGATCATGCGGCTCGGAATCGCCGTCGGCGCCAAGCCCGCGACGCTGGCCGGTCTTGCCGGAGTGGGTGACCTGGTCGCCACCTGCACATCACCGCATTCGCGCAACCGCAGCTTCGGCGAACGACTGGGACGGGGCGGCACCATGGAAGCCGCTCAGCTGGCCGCCGGCGGGCACGTCGCCGAAGGTGTCACCTCCTGCCAGTCCATTCTGGCGTTGGCCTCCAGTTACGACGTCGAGATGCCGCTCACCGATGCGGTTCACCAGGTGTGCCACAAAGGTTTATCGGTCGACCAGGCGGTGGCGCTGTTGCTGGGCCGCAGCACCAAACCGGAATGAGCGACCGCTTCGGCGATTCAACCCGCGCCGTCAAAGCTGTGAGTTCCCTGCCGATTCCGGGCGATCCGGTCGGGCCGGGCCCGGTCTTGGCATCGGCATATCACCTCTCCGACGATGAGGGCAGCGAACAGAACACCTATGGCCGCGGCTCCAACCCGACCTGGCGGCAGCTCGAGTCGGCGCTGGCCCAGCTCGAGGGTGCCGCAGCTGCATTGGTTTTCGGTTCGGGGATGGCGGCGATCACCGCCGCGCTGCGGGTGACGGCCAAGCCGGGCTCGGTGCTGGTGGTGCCGGCGGACGGCTACTACCAGGTGCGGCGCTATGCTGCTGAAAATCTTGTCCCACAAGGGATAACGGTCCAGGAAGCTTCCGCCGACCAGATCTATCAGGCCGCCGAGACCGCCGATGTAGTGTTGGCCGAAACCCCGACGAATCCCGCGCTGGATGTGGTGGATCTGCGCCGGCTGGCCCAAGTCTGCCGGGGCCGCGGCGCGCGGCTGCTGGTGGACAACACCACCGCGACCCCGCTCGGACAGCAACCGCTCTCGCTGGGCGCCGACCTTGTGGTGGCCAGCGCCACGAAGGCCTTGGCCGGACACAGCGACATGCTGGCCGGCTACATCGCCGGCAATGATCCTGAGTTGATCGCCGCGGTGGAACGCGAACGGCTGTTGTCCGGGGCGATCCTGGGACCGTTCGAGGCCTGGCTGGTGCTGCGCAGTCTCGGCAGCCTCGGGCTGAGGTTCGAGCGGCAATGTCACAACGCCCTCGCGCTGGCGACCGTGCTGCAGGGCCACCGAGCAGTCCGTTCGCTGCGCTACCCGGGACTGCCCGACGACCCGGCCCACCCGGTGGCCGCCGAGCAGATGCGGCGTTTCGGCGGGCTGGTGTCGATCGAACTCGCCGACGAGGCCGCAGTGCACGCCCTGGTGCGGCGCAGCGAGCTGCTGGTGGCCGCAACCAGCTTCGGCGGCATCCACACCTCCGTCGACCGTCGGGCCAGGTGGGGCGACCCGGTGGCAGGCGGATTCGCCCGGATTTCGGCCGGTATCGAGGACACCGAGGACCTGCTCTCCGACGTCGTCGCGGCCCTGGACGCCGGATAATCGCTGCTCACGGCGCCAGATCGTGCTCATACCGGCTGGGCTGTAGCCTCTCTAGTTTGTGACTTCTCGCATCCGCGTCGCCGTCGTCTACGGGGGCCGCAGCTCCGAACACGCGATCTCCTGCGTGTCGGCCGGGAGCATCCTGCGGAACCTTGATCCGGAACGCTTCGAGGTCGTCGCGGTGGGCATCACCCCGGAGGGCACCTGGGTGCTGACCGACGGCAAGCCTGAGACCCTGGCCATCACCGATCGCAAACTGCCGGAGGTCAGTGCCGAGTCGGGTACCGCCCTGGCGTTGCCGGCCGATCCGCAGCGGAATGGGGAGCTGGTGTCGTTGGGCCAGGCCGCCGGCGAGGTGCTGACCGCGGTCGACGTCGTCTTCCCGATCCTGCACGGGCCCTACGGCGAGGACGGCACCATCCAGGGTCTGCTCGAGTTGGCCGGCGTGCCGTACGTGGGTGCCGGCGTGCTGGCCAGCGCCGCGGGCATGGACAAGGAATTCACCAAGAAGCTGCTGGCCGCCGACGGCCTGCCGATCGGCGATCACGTCGTGCTGCGGCCGCAGGAAAAGGCGCCCACCCTCGATGACATCATGCGCCTTGGCTTTCCGATGTTCGTCAAACCGGCTAGGGGTGGTTCCTCGATCGGGGTGAATCGGGTGATGAGCCCCGACGAGCTGCCCGCGGCGATCGCCGATGCCCGCCGGCATGATCCCAAGGTGATCATCGAAGCCGCGATCGAGGGCCGCGAGCTCGAGTGCGGTGTCCTCGAATTCCCGGACGGCACAGTGCAAGCCAGCGCAATTGGTGAGATCCGGGTGGCCGGAATCGGTGGCCGCGACGACGGCTTCTACGACTTCGCCACCAAGTATCTCGATGACGGCGCCGAGCTCGACGTGCCCGCGAAAGTCGATGATGACATCGCAGAGGAGCTGCGGCACTTGGCAATTCGCACCTTCAAGGCGCTGGACTGCCAGGGTTTGGCGCGGGTCGATTTCTTCCTCACCGAAGATGGACCGGTGGTCAACGAGATCAACACCATGCCGGGCTTCACCACGATTTCGATGTATCCCCGCATGTGGGCCGCCAGCGGCATCGACTACCAGACGCTGGTAGGCGCGATGGTCGAGACCGCGCTTGCGCGTGGAACCGGTCTGCGCTGATTCAGCGGGGCGGGTTCGGCTCGATCGGAATCGCGGGCATGGTGCGAGCGATTACGTCCGACAACGCTTGAATGGGCGTCGGCCCTGACTCTTTCGGCAGGGTGAGGGCTAGATAGACCGGGCGGTCCACGGTGACCCAGGTGCTGCGGTCGGTGCCGGGATCGGTGATCTGGAACCACTGCACCGCGTTGACCACCTGGATGGGGGAGCCGACCACGAACTCGGCCGGCCGGTCGATGCCACACCGCAGAATGACCGGGTAATTATCGGCGGCGCCACGCCACGCAGCGACACCGGGCGGTACCGGGTCGGCCGCCGCGACTCGGTGGAATTCACCGAGATTGTCGGGGAGTGCGTTGATCACATCCCGGCACGTCGAAGACTCGGCTTTCGGCGCCGGCGCGGCGGCGATGACCACCCGCTGAACCGGAGCTTTACGGGTGGCCGCGATGCCGAGGATGGCGCCGATCGCCACCACGGCCACGATCACCGCGGCGATCAGCAACGCGCGTGGAGGACCGTCCGACAGGCTTTCTTCGGTGACCGCGGGGATGGGCTCAGTCGGCATCGGCAATGGGGCAGGTCAAAGTTCGGGTGATTCCGGCGACCTGCTGAACGCTGGGCACCACAGAGGCGGTCAGTTCGTCGTTCGTGACCGAGCCGATTCGGACCACCACGTCGTAGGGTCCGGTGACGTATACCGACGACAGCACACCGGGTAGCGCGGCCACCTGCTTGGCGACGACTTGGGCGCGGCCGACCTCGGTCTGGATCAGCATGTAGGCCTCCACTACCCGTCGCCTCCTCGTTCCACTGGCCGCCCGCGCGCGGCGCCGACCTAGACTGGCATGTCCGGGTGCCGGCAAGGCCCCAACGTACCGTAGGTTGCCGTGCCGATCAGCCTGGGCGACAACAGGAGGGCAGACCTAGTGGCCGACGGTGGCGAACCCACTTTGCGTCAGCTCGGCGAGTTCCCGATGATCGACCGGCTGGTGGCCGGGCGCCGCCAACCGGCGGAAGTGACCGTCGGGCCGGGCGACGACGCCGCGGTGGTGAACCTGCCGGACGGTCGGGTCGTGGTCACCACCGACATGCTGGTGGAGGGGCGCCACTTCCGGTTGGATTGGTCGTCACCGCACGAGGTCGGCCGAAAAGCCATCGCGCAGAACGCCGCCGACATCGAGGCGATGGGTGCGCGGCCGAGCGCGTTCGTCGTCGCGTTCGGGGCTCCGCCCGACACTGCGGCGTCGCGGGCCCAGGAGCTGGCCGACGGAATGTGGCAGGAGGTCGGCACGCTCGGGGCCGGGATTGTCGGCGGTGATCTGGTCGCCAGCCCACAGTGGGTGGTGTCGGTTACCGCGTTCGGTGATCTCGGCGGCCGTCCGCCGGTGCTGCGCAGTGGGGCGCGCGCCGGGACGGTGGTCGCCGTCGCCGGCGAGCTCGGACGATCGGCCGTGGGATACTTGCTGTGGCACAAAGACATTGATGGTTTCAACGAGTTGCGACAGCGTCACCTCGTGCCGCAGCCGCCGTATGGGCAGGGTGCGGTGGCCGCCGACGCCGGAGCGCAGGCCATGACCGATGTCTCCGACGGCCTGCTCGCCGACCTCGGCCACATCGCCCACGGCTCCGGAGTTGTCATCGATCTCGCCTCAGACGCGTTTCGACCCGACGTCGACGCCGTCGCTGCCGGGGCCGCCGCCGCCGACGTCGACCCAATGGCGTTGGTGCTCTCCGGTGGTGAAGATCACGCTCTCGTCGCGTGCTTCCCCGGCGTGGTGCCGCCCGGGTGGCGGGTGATCGGCACCGTGCGAGACGGTTCGCCCGACGTGCTGCTCGACGGACAACGGTGGGCCGGCCCGGCGGGTTGGCAATCCTTCGACTGACGGTGCGCGTTAGGTTACGTCGGTGACGACCACCGCCCGACCGCTGACCGAACTCGTCGACGACGGCTGGGCGCAGGCACTCGCCCCGGTCAGCGACCAGGTCACTCAGATGGGCCGGTTCCTACGGGACGAGATCGCCGCCGGTCGGGGCTATTTGCCTGCTGGCCCGAACGTGTTGCGCGCCTTCACCTTTCCCTTCAGTGAGGTTCGGGTGCTGATCGTCGGCCAGGATCCCTACCCGACGCCGGGACATGCGGTGGGCCTGAGCTTTTCGGTGGCGCCCGACGTGCGACCGCTACCGCGCAGCCTGGCCAACATCTTCAACGAATACACCGCGGACCTCGGCCACCCGCTGCCATCGACCGGCGACCTCACGCCGTGGTCGCAGCGCGGCGTCATGTTGCTCAACAGGGTGCTGACCGTGCGGCCCGGCACCCCGGCGTCGCACCGGGGGAAGGGCTGGGAGGCGGTCACCGAATGCGCCATCCGCGCACTCGTGGCGCGCGACCAACCGCTGGTGGCGATCCTGTGGGGACGCGATGCGTCGACGCTCAAGCCGATGCTGGAGGGCGGAGCCGGCGGGCAGGGGCGAAGCGACTCGGGAATCGAGCACAGTTGTGTGGCGATCGAGTCGCCACATCCCTCGCCGCTGTCGGCGTCACGGGGGTTCTTCGGCTCGCGACCGTTCAGCCGGGCCAACGAACTGTTGGCGGGGATGGGTGCCGAGCCGATTGATTGGCAGCTGCCCTAGATGTGATTTCGGCGTGCTAACCGCCGCTGAGCGAACTGTGAAGTCTCAGGACATCGCGTACAGGGGTATGTCTCGGGACATCGCGTACACCTGATCGGGCTGGGATCCAGAGTGGTTCATGGCCCAGAAGGTGACGGCGATGGATACGCGTGCGTTGGTGGCGGTGGTCGGG
>NZ_NPKT01000020.1 GCF_008329565.1 Mycolicibacterium sp. P1-5 | reverse complement strand
GACGCCCCAACACCACCATTCCAGAACCCCGACCCACCACCAACACCACTATTGAAGAAACCCGACGTCGGACTCGTCGTCGAATTGAAGAAACCCGGCGCGGCGGGAATGTCGATGAACGGGATGTTGAGGGGGCCGATGACCGCTGATGCGTCGACCACGAGCTGGGTGTTCGGCCCGCCGATTTGGATCTGCGGCGCCGCCCCGTTGGCGACGACTGTGACCGGTGGGATGGTGACCGAAGTCAATTGTCCGGTGAGGTCCAAGAAGCCGAGAAGTGTTATGCCGTAGGGGATGCTCGGGATCGTGGGCATCGTGAAGGTGCCGTCGCCGAGGGTAGTGGTGATCGGGATGTCGAGGGGAACGGTGATGACCGCGTGCACCGTGTACGGGTCGAGGCTCAGACCGAGGCGCAGGCCGAACAGTCCCTGGTAGTCGCCGCGCCAGAACATTCCGTTGCTGTAGTTGCCGCCGATGAAGGCACCGGTGTTGACGTTGCCGGAGTTGGCGAAACCGGTGTTGGAGTTGCCGGTATTGGCAAAGCCGGTATTGAGATCACCCGGGTTGAACCCGCCCGTGTTGGTATTGCCGACGTTGAGCACACCGGAGTTGTTGCTACCCGTGTTGCCATACCCGGTGTTGGTGTGCCCCACGTTCACCGCACCGGTGTTGGTGTTACCGACATTGAGCCAACCCGTGTTCAGATTGCCCGCATTGCCCAAGCCCCAGTTGCTGTTGCCCGAGTTGAACAACCCGACATTGCCATCACCAGAGTTGAAGAACCCGATGTTGTTGTTACCCGAGTTGAACAACCCGATATTCCCGGTCCCGGTGTTCCACCCACCGAACCCGAACTGATTCGTCCCCGTCAGCCCGAACCCGATATTGCCGGTGCCCGAGTTGCCGAACCCGATATTGCCCGACCCGACATTGCCGAACCCAAAGTTGAAGTCCCCCAAGTTACCCCAACCAAAGTTCGAGCTACCCAGGTTCCCGAACCCGACGTTCGAACTGCCGTTGTTACCCGAACCGATGTTGCCGCTACCGAGGTTGCCCGACCCCAGATTCGAACCGCCCGCATTACCGTCACCGATATTCGAGCTACCCGCATTACCTGAGCCCAGGTTCAGGTTCCCGACATTGCCCAACCCGAAGTTCAGCGAACCGAGGTTGCCGAAGCCGAGACTGATTGCCACGCCTTGGAGGACGCCCGCGAGGTTGGCGCCCACGTTCCCCAGCCCGGAAACGAACGCGGGGGTGGCTGAACTCAGGGTGCTGGTGTTGAACCAGCCGGACATCGTGTTGCCGAAGTTCGCGAAACCGGATGACAGGGCGCCGGTGTTCAGCAGACCCGAGAGGCCCGAGCCTGCGCCGGTGACCATGTTGGCCCAGCCGGATGACAGAGCGCCGAAATTGGAGAATCCTGAGCCTCCACCGGCGCCGGTATTGAAGAAGCCCGATGTCGGACTCGTCGTCGAGTTGAAGAAACCGGGCGCGGGGGCGATCTTGAGGAAGGTGATGGTGTACGGATCAGCCTGTCCGACAATGGAAATGTTGATCGCGGTGGTGGCGGAGCCGACGTTGATCGTGACGCCGGGGGTGGCGAATGTGGAGGCCGGGATGGTGATCGGCCCGAAGAAGGCCGAGAAACCGGTCACTGAATAGGTGAACGCTGGGACGGTGACCCCGTTGATGTTGATGTCCCGCGGTTCTATGACGATTTGTTCGTTGACCGGAATGCTGATCTGGAAGTTGATCGGGATGGCTGGGATGCCGATAGACAGATCGATGCCGATAAGGTTCTGGTTGTCGCCGGTGACGAAGAATCCGTTGCTCGAGTTGCCGGAGATGAAGGCACCGGTATCAAGGTTGCCCCAGTTGGCGAGACCCGTGTTGGAGTTACCGGAGTTGGCGAAGCCGGTGTTGGTGTTGCCGGCGTTCGCGAAGCCGGTGTTGGTGTTACCGACGTTGAAGGCGCCCGAGTTGTGGTTGCCGGCGTTCCCGTAGCCGGTGTTGGAATGACCGACGTTGGTGCCGCCAGTGTTGTAGTTGCCGACGTTGAGCCAACCGGTGTTCAGATTGCCGGCGTTGCCCAAGCCCCAGTTGTTGTTGCCCGAGTTGAAGAACCCGACATTGCCGTCACCGGAGTTGAAGAACCCGATGTTGTTGTTACCCGAGTTGAACAACCCGATGTTGCCGGTCCCGGTGTTCCACCCACCGAACCCGAACTGATTGGTACCCGTCAGCCCGAACCCGATATTGCCGGTGCCCGAGTTGCCGAACCCGATGTTGCCCGACCCGACATTGCCGAACCCAAAGTTGAAGTCCCCCAAGTTACCCCAACCAAAGTTCGAGCTACCCAGGTTCCCGAACCCCACATTGGAACTACCGGCATTACCCGAACCAACGTTGTGGTCACCGGCGTTACCCGACCCCAGGTTCGAGCTGCCGACGTTGCCGTCACCGACATTGGAGCTGCCCGCATTACCGGACCCCAGGTTCAGGTTGCCCACGTTGCCGTTGCCGAGGTTGGACGAGCCGACGTTGCCGAGGCCGAAGTTGACGCCGGCCAAGCTCAATGCCGAGGTGATCAAGGGGATTCCGAGTGCGGCGCGCAACCGGGACTCGAAGCTGCCAGCGGCCAGCTGACTGGAGATGGACGCCGCCCAGGCATTGAGTGCGTCGGCCAGCGCCTGATAGCCGCCGGCGAGGTCGGCAGCGGCGGCGGCGCGTGATGCGACAACCATCACGGGGGCCTGCGTCACTGCAGCGGCGACTGGCGCGGTGGGGACTTGGACGGCGGCGAGGGTCGGCTCGGTCGGCGCCGACTTCTGCACGGACTCGGCAGTATCGGTGCCGGCGGCGGAGTCAGCAGCCGCTGGGGGAGCCGGGTGTGTGGCGACCGCGACGGACGCCTTGGCCGGTGCCGGGTGGCCGGTGGACGCGTCGTCGACGCCGGACGTCGAAGGGCCGGTGTCGGTCGAGTCGGATTCCGACGGATGGCGTTCCCGTCCCGACATGCCAATGCCGGGTCGCCGGGACGGCGTCGTTGCGTCCGGTCCGTCCTGAGTCGTGCCCGCGGTCACGCCGGCGGCCGGGGTGCTGCCCGGACGTCGCGGTCCGGACTTGGCCGGCGATGCCGTGCGCGACGCCTGGTGTCCGGTAGCGGTACTGCCTGCTGGGTTCGCCCCCGTCGAATCGGCGTTGTCGGCGTAAGCGACTGCCGGGCCCGCAGCAAAGGCCGCCCCGACCGCCGCGGCGGCTACCCCCGCACCCAGCCAGGCGAAGGGCTCGATACGACGTCGTGACCGTTTCCGGTGCCGACCGGTTCTCGGTTTCAGGCACTTCTTTGCATGATGGCAGCCGGCCACAGCGACAAATTAACACGGGTGCCAGTACTGACGTTGGCGACTTTTTCAACTTGCCCAAAAGATCTTGTCAATCATTTGCGAGGGGAAGTAGCAAACTAACGTGGATGCCGTGACACGGGTGTGTGTAGTGGGCAGCGTGAACATCGATCAGGTCTTCCTGGTCACCGCGCTGCCGCGGGCCGGGGAGACGGTTCTGAGCTCGTCGGTGGCGACCGCACCGGGCGGAAAGGGCGGGAATCAGGCCGTGGCCGCCGCGCGCGCCGGGCCAGTGTGGAGTTCGTCGGCGCCGACCCCGCCGGCGCCGAATTGCGGACTCACCTGAAAGCCAACGGTGTCGGCCTGGACGGTGTCGAGGAGCTGTCGTCTGCCAGTGGCAGCGCGGTGATTCTGGTCGACGATGAGGGCGAGAACGTGATCGCCGTGGCGCCCGGCGCCAATGGGCACCTGACGCTGAGTTCGGCCGCCCGCGGGATCATCGCCGGGTGCGAGCTGCTGCTGGTCCAGTTGGAGGTGCCGATCGCGACGGCGGTGGCCGCCGCGCGTGAAGCCCATTCGGTCGGGGCGACCGTGATGGTCAACGCCTCCCCCGTCAGCGCGGACCCGGGCCTGGCCGAGCTGGCCGACGTCACCGATGTCGTGATCCTCAACGAGGCGGAGGAACCGCACTGGCATTGGCCCACAAGACATCTCATTGTCACGCGTGGGTCTCGGGGTGTGACCTACCGCAGCCCGGACGGGGCTGTCGACATATCCGGTCCCGAGGTGGAGGCGGTCGACACCACCGGCGCGGGTGATGTCTTCGCGGGTGTGCTTGCGTCCGCCTGGCTGACCGGCCGTGACCGCGCCCTTCGGCGGGCGTGCGCTGCGGGCGCGCTGGCAACCCTGATCCCCGGCGCCGGCGATTGCGCACCGCGCAGCGAGGCGATCGACGATGCCCTCACCCAATACTGAAGCCGTTACGGTTGGCGCGATAGTCTGCATCCGATGACACACAGCGACGCTCCCAGACCGCCCGAGGGTGACTGGCTCGGCACACCGTTCCTGAAGTTCAGCCGGGAAGGCGCCTTCGGCGTGTGCACCCTGGACCGCCCCGAGGCGCGCAACGCGATGACGCCGGCGATGTACTTCGGCATCAAGTACGCGGTCAACCACGTCGGGTCGGACCCGGAGCTGGCCGGCCTCCTGATCACCGGCACCGGCGACGTGTTCGCACCCGGCGGTGACATGGGCGGCGGCGGGGCCGACAACTGGCTGACCTTCGGGGCGGCGCTCGGGATGGACGCGCTGCCCTTCGACACGCTGCGGCAGTCCGCCAAGCCGGTGGTGGCCGCAGTCAACGGGCTGTGCCAGGGCGGCGGGCTGCAGATCGCGCTATGCGCCGACATGGCGGTGGTCAGCGACCGCGCGACGTTCCGGGTGCCCGAGCTCTATCGCGGCATCGCCGACACGTACTACAGCCAGATGCTCGCCCGGCTGATCGGTCCGGTCCGGACCCGCGACCTGATGTTCACCGGTCGGACGCTCAGCGCCGAGGAGGCGCTCGATTGGGGCATGGTCGCCCGGGTGGTTCCGCACGACGAACTGGCCGAGTCGGCGCGAGAGATCCTCGCCCAGTCCTGTCGCACCGCTCCGGTTGCGCGGTCGGTGGTGAAGTCCAGCATCGACAACTACCTCGGGCTCTATGACCGGATTGGGATGCAGCGCAGCCTCGGATCGCCCGAATCCATCGAGGGATTCATGGCATTCAAAGAACGGCGCTCGCCGGACTGGGTGCATCCGGTTCTGCGCATCGACGGCAGGTTGTAGCCACCCGCGCCGACGAGTCACTCTTGGGGAATCTCCTGCTCGATCTCGGCCAGCCAGATCCGGGCCGACATGTCCGACGGAGCCCGCCAATCGCCACGCGGCGACAGCGATCCGCCGTGGGACACCTTGGGTCCGTTCGGCAATGCCGAACGCTTGAACTGGCTGAACGAGTAGTACCGCTGCACGAAGACCCCAAGCCAGTGTCGAATCTCCTTCAGGGAGTAGGCCGGACGCTTGCCTTCAGGGAAGCCCGGCGGCCAGCTGCCGCTGTTGGGATCGCTCCAGGCGTGCCAGGCCAGGAACGCGATCTTGGACGGCCGAAATCCGTACCGCAACACCTGGAACAGTGAGAAGTCCTGCAGTGAGTACGGGCCCACTTTGGCTTCGCTGCTCTGGATTTCCTCGTCCTCGCCGGTCGGCACCAGTTCCGGTGTGATCTCGGTGTCGAGCACCGACTGCAGGATCGCGCCGACCTCGTCCTCGAACTGCCCGGACCGGATAACCCACCGGATCAGATGCTGGATAAGGGTTTTCGGTACACCGCCGTTGACGTTGTAGTGCGACATCTGATCGCCGACACCGTAGGTCGACCAGCCCAGGCCAAGCTCGGAAAGGTCACCGGTTCCCAAGACTATGCCGCCGCGCTGGTTGGCGATTCGGAACAGATAGTCGGTGCGCAGACCGGCCTGAACGTTCTCGAAGGTGACGTCGTAGACCTTCTCACCGCGGGCGAAGGGGTGGCCGATCTCGGTCAGCATCAGCTTGGCGGTGTCCCGGATGTCGAGCTCGGCGAACGTGACCCCCAAGGCCTCCGAGAGCTTGATCGCGTTGCTCTTGGTTCGGTCACCGGTCGCAAACCCCGGCAGCGTGAACGCCAGGATGTCGCTGCGCGGCCGGCCCTCCCGGTCCATCGCACGGGCGGCGACGATGAGGGCGTGCGTCGAGTCCAGTCCACCGGAGACGCCGATCACGACCTTCGGGTAGCTGAGCGCGCGCAGTCGCTGCTCGAGACCGGCGACCTGGATGTTGTAGCCCTCGTAGCAATCCTGTTCCAGCCGAAGGGGATCGCTCGGCACGAAGGGGAACCGCTCCACCTCCCGCTTCAACCCGATGTCGCCACTCGGTGGGTCGAGCTGGAAACCGATGCGCCGGAACGACTTCAGACGGTCCTGATGGTGGCGTCGGTTGTCGTCGAAGGTGCCCATCCGGAGACGCTCAGAACGCAAAAGGTCCAGGTCGACGTCGGCGACCGAGCGCCGTTCCCCCTTCGGGAACCGTTCGGATTCGGCCAGCAGGCGGCCGTTTTCGTAGATCATCGTCTGGCCGTCCCAGGCCAGATCGGTACTGGACTCCCCCTCGCCGGCCGCGGCGTAGATATAGGCCGCCAGGCAGCGTCCGGATGCCGAACGGGCCAGCAGCTTGCGGTCCTCCGCGCGCCCGATCGTGATCGGACTCCCGGAGAGGTTGGCCAGCACCGTCGCGCCCGCCAGCGCAGCGTCGGCGCTCGGCGGGATCGGCACGAACATGTCCTCGCAGATTTCGACGTGCAGCACCAGCCCCTGCACGTCGTCGGCGGCAAAAAGCAGATCCGGACCGAAGGGCACATCGGCATTCCCGATGCGGATCGTGCCGTACACGTCGTCGCCCGCCGCGACCTGACGACGTTCGTAGAACTCGCGGTAGTTCGGCAGGTACGACTTCGGCACCACGCCGAGCACCGCACCGCGGTGGATGATCACCGCGGTGTTGTAGATGCGATGCAGATACCGCAGTGGCGCACCGACCACCAACAGACCGAACAGGTCAGCCGACGCCGCGACGACATCGAGCAGGGCGTCCTCGACGGCATCCAGAAGGGAGTCCTGCAGGAGGATGTCCTCGATCGAGTAGCCCGACAGCGTGAGCTCGGGGAACACCGTCACCGCGACGCTGTCGTCGTGGCTTTCCCGCGCGATCCGCAGCACCGACTCCGCATTGGCTGCGGGGTCCGCCAGCACCGTGCGATGCGTGCAGGCGGCCACCCGCACGAACCCGTGCCGGTAGGCGGAGTAGAAATCCATGGCCCCATTGTTGCCCGTCATCCCCGCCGCGGAAACGGCAACCACCCCTTGGGCCTCGTCAGGCGTGTCTCCCGTCCGGGAACGGGTAACCGCCGTGCCATGGCCAAAACTGCACTTCTGGTGGTCGACATGCTCAACGCCTACCAGCATCCCGACGCTGACGTGCTGGCCGGCAACGTCGCCGAGATCGTCGAACCCCTCGCCGGACTGATCGACGGCGCCAGAGGCCGCGACGATGTCGAGCTGATCTATGTCAACGACAACTATGGCGATTTCACAGCGGAGCCCAGCGACCTGATCCGAGCCGCACTCGACGGTGACCGCCCGGATCTGGTCCGCCCGATCGCCCCCCATGAGGGGGCCCGGGTGATGACGAAGGTTCGACACAGCGCCTTCTACGCCACTCCGCTGGACTATTTGTTGACCCGGCTTGAGGTCGAGCGGGTGATCCTCACCGGCCAGGTCACCGAACAGTGCATCCTCTACAGCGCCCTGGACGCCTATGTCCGCCACTACGCGGTGGTGGTGCCCGAAGACGCGGTCGCCCACATCGATGCCGAACTCGGCGTGGCGGCCGTGGCGATGATGGAACGCAACATGAGCGCCGAGATCGTGTCCGCGGCGAAGTGTCTGCCCTGAGCGTTTGTCGGCCCCCGTCGCGGGTAGCCGGATTTCGTGACGCGTCGAGACAGGATCGCCGAACCGTGGGGTGCCCGCACACCGTATGGCCGCGGCCAAGAATGGCCCACTCGGATCGACGAGTACCTCGCCGACGATGTTGACCAGCAGCCGATAGACCGCTGGGTGCCCACCGCGTCGGTCCTGCATTCGAACGGTGACGGACTGGACCTTGCGGTGCGCGACGGTCGCATCGCCGGCGTTCGCGGCCGGCCCAACGATCGGGTCAACCGCGGCCGGGTCGACACCAAAGATCTCTTCGGTTGGCAAGCCAACGCGTCGGCGGACCGGCTCACCACTCCCCTGATCCGGGTCGGCGGCGAACTCGTGGAAACCGACTGGGACACCGCGATGGATCGCATCGCCGACCACACCCGGGCTCTCCTCGATGAGCAGGGACCCAGCGCGATCGGTTTCTACACCTCCGGACAGCTCTTCCTCGAGGAGTACTACACGCTCGGGATGATTGCGCACGGGGCGATCGGCACCAATCACGTCGACGGCAACACCAGGCTGTGCACAGCGACCGCCGCGGCGGCCCTGAAGGAATCGTTCGGCTGTGACGGGCAGCCCGGCTCGTACACCGACGTGGACCATGCCGACGTCATTGCGCTCTACGGGCACAACGTTGCCGAGACCCAGAGCGTCTTGTGGATGCGGATGCTCGACCGCCTGGAAGGTGCGGACCCGCCGAAGCTGATTTGCGTGGATCCGCGGCTGACCCCGGTGGCCCGGCGCGCCACCGTGCACCTGGCGCCCTTGCCGGGGACTAACGTGGCGTTGATGAACGGCCTGCTGCACGAGATCGTCCGCAACGGGTGGATCGACCAGGCGTACGTCGACAATCACGCGGTGGGCGTCGAAGAGTTGACCAAGCGGGTCGCAGAATTTCCGCCCGAACGATCCGCGCAGATCTGTGGTGTCCCCGCCGCCGACATCCGCGAGGCGGCCCGCATCATCGGCACCGCCGAGGCGCTGCTGTCCACGGTGCTGCAAGGCTTCTACCAGTCCAACCAGGCAACGGCAGCGGCCGTCCAGGTCAACAACATTCACATCCTGCGCGGCATGCTCGGCAAGCCGGGCTGCGGAGTGTTGCAGATGAACGGCCAGCCGACCGCGGAGAACACCCGGGAGTGCGGCGCCGACGGCGATATGGCCGGTTTCCGCAATTGGTCCAACGACGCTCATATCGGCGAGCTGACTCGTCTTTGGAACCTGGAATTGCACCAGATTCCGCACTACGCACCGCCGACGCACGCCATGCAGATGTTCCGCTACGCCGAGCAGGGCAGCCTGCGAATGTTGTGGGTCAGCGCCACCAACCCGGCGGTGTCACTGCCGGAGCTTGACCGCATCCGCAGCATCCTGGCCCAGGACCGCCTCTTCCTGGTGGTGCAGGACATGTTCCCCACCGAGACAACCGAACTGGCCGACGTCGTGCTGCCTGCTGCGGGATGGGCGGAGAAGACCGGCACCTTCACGAACGTCGACCGGACCGTGCACCTGTCCGAGAAGGCGATCGACCCACCCGGACAGGCGCGTCCTGACCTCGACATCTTCCTGGACTACGCGCGGCGGATGGATTTCCGCGACAAGGACGGCAGCCCACTGCCGCCATTCCATGACGCCGAGTCGGCATTCGAGGCGTGGAAGCGCTGCAGCGCGGGCCGACCGTGTGACTACACCGGCCTGAGCTACGCCAAGCTGCGGGACGCCGGCGGCATCCAATGGCCCTGCAACGCCGACAATCCCGACGGCACCGAACGCCTCTACGCCGACGGCAAGTTCTGGGCGACACCGTCGTACTGCGAGTCCTACGGCCGCGACCTGATCACCGGGGCACCGCTGGAGGTCTCCGAGTACAAGGCCATGAACCCCGACGGCAAAGCCATCCTCAAGGCAGCCGAATATGTTCCGCCGCATGAGGTTCCGTCCGAGGAACGGCCGTTCGTGTTGATCACCGGCCGCACGTTGTACCAATTCCACACCCGAACCAAGACCGGCCGGGCGCCGCAATTGCAGAACGCCGCGCCGCAGCCGTGGGTCGGTATGTCCGCTTCCGATTGTCAACGGCTGGGTATCAGCGAGGGTGATGTCGTCGAAGTGACGACTGCACGGGGATCGGTCACCGCGCCGTGCCGGATCAGCGGTATCCGCGACGGGGTGGTGTTCGTGCCCTTTCACTACGGCTACTGGGATTGCGACACCGAAAGCACCGGCCATCACCGGGCCGCCAATGAGCTGACGATCACCGACTGGGACCCGGTGTCCAAGCAACCGATCTTCAAGACCGCGGCCGCACAGGTTCACAAGGTGGGTGCGGCAACGTCAGCGGCCCCCGCCCCGACCACGACTGCGTCTGCGCCGGTTTCCGCGGAGGTGCCGGACACCGTCGGTGGACCGGCGGCGCAAGCCGAGGAAGTTCTTGCCGGAGGGGGCAGTCGATGAAGCTCGGGTGGGCGTTGCGTGAATTGCACCGTTCGGAAACCAAGCTCGCGCGCTCGCTGGACGCCATCGCGGCACGCCATCACAACGATCACGGCATCTACCACACAGCTATGGACCTGTCGGTGTGGTCACGCGAACACATCGCACTGATCGCCGATGCCGCAGAGCGGTACGACGTGAATCTGCGGCCACACCCGCGGACCAGGGCGGTCACCGAGTCGGCCCAAGAGTGGGTGTCGGACAAGGTCGGCCGTCGCCCCGAGCCCGCACTGCTGTTGCTGGCCGACCTGCGCCGCCTGCACCGCCGGGCGGCGGGAGTTTCATTGGACTGGGAGTTGCTCGCCCAGGGCGCCCAGGGCGCCAAAGACGTTGATCTGATCAATCTTTCGCAACGCTGCCATCCCCAGTCTCTGCGCCAAATGCGTTGGGCCAATGCCATGCTCAAAGAACTATCGGCGCAAGCGCTGACCAGCTAGCACATCGTCGGCTGCGCACCGTTTTCGAGTAGGGCTCTACTCGCTCTCATCCATGGCTGCAGTCGTACGTTTCCCCTAGGGGCCGGAGACCGCCGGCCGAACAGATCGGGGGATCGAAATGTCCATACACGCGCCTGTCCGTCCGACGCCCCGTGCCGTCGACACCCAGCCGACCATGCTGATCACCGAGCACGAAGTCAGGATGCTGACGGCGGCCACCGTCGCTCCCGCGGCCGGGGCGGGCATGGTCTCGCGGTGGATCGCGGCCCGCCGAGCGGCTCACCATGCTCGGGTCGACCACCAGTGCCACACCGCCCACTACGAATTCCTGGAATACGCCGCGATGGCCCGGGCGATGGAACACCTGTGAATGCAGTTCGCTCACGACGTACCGAGCCCGGGCACCAACCCGGGTGAGCCCGCCTACCCTGGAGAGCGTGGAAAGCCCCGAACTCGTCGCGCTGTTGACGGGCCGGCGCGTCGCCGTGCTCACCGGCGCCGGGATCTCCACCGACTCGGGCATACCCGACTACCGCGGCCCCGATTCGCCGCCCGCCAACCCGATGACGATTCGCCAGTTCACCTCGAGTCGCGCGTTCCGGCAGCGTTACTGGGCGCGCAACCATCTGGGCTGGCGGCACATGGCGCAGACCCTGCCCAACGCCGGGCACCGGGCGCTGGCCCACCTGGAGCGCAGCGGCGTGGTCAGCGGCATCATCACCCAGAACGTAGACCTGCTGCACACTAAGGCCGGCAGCGGCAACGTCATCAACCTGCACGGCACGTACGCGCAGGTGGTGTGCCTTGACTGCGGGCACACGATGTCGCGCGCGGCGCTGGCCGACGAACTCGAGGCGGCCAACCCGGGATTCGCCGAGCGCGCCGAGCGGCTCGGCGGTATCGCCGTGGCACCAGACGCGGACGCCATGGTCACCGACACCGAATCGTTCCGCTTCATCGACTGCCCGTCGTGCGCAGGCGTGCTCAAGCCCGACATCGTGTACTTCGGCGAGAACGTCCGCAAAGATGTAGTCGCTGAAGCCTATTCACTGGTTGATGAGTCGGATGCGCTGCTCGTGGCCGGGTCCTCGCTTACGGTGTTCTCCGGGTACCGATTCGTGCGCCACGCCGCCGCCCTGGGCATACCCATCGCGATCATCAACCGCGGCATCACCCGCGGTGACGACCTCGCGACGGTCAAAGTGGACAGCGGGTGTTCACCGATGCTTGCGCTGCTCGCCGGCGAACTGTCCGGCTTGACCTCCGCGAGTTAAACGGCGACCAGGTCGTCGGCATGCACTGCGGGGCGGCGCATTTCGGCAGGCAGGTCCGACGTCGACCGGCCGATCATGGTCGTCAGCTCGGCGGCGTCGTAGGCCACTACTCCGCGGGCGACCATCTCGCCGTCCGGGTCACGCAGTTCGACGACGTCGCCACCGAAGAACCGGCCCGATACTCCGGTGATCCCCGCCGCCAGCAGTGAGCGCCGCTGCTTGACCACCGCCCGCACCGCGCCGGCGTCCAGCGTCAGGGCGCCCGAAACTTCAGCGGCGTACCGGACCCAGAACCGGCGCGCCGACATCCGGTCGGGCCGCGGCGTGAACACCGTTCCCACCGACGCATCAGCCAGCGCGGCCGAGGCATCGGCCGCACCTGCCAGCAGCACCGGAACCCCGGCGTCGGCGGCCAGCAGCGCCGAGGACAGCTTCGAGCGCATGCCGCCGGTGCCCAGCCGACTGCCGTCGCCGGCCACCACCCCGTCGAGATCGTCGGGCCCGGCCACCTCGGGGATGAACCGGGCATCGGCCTTGCGCGGGTCAGCGTCGTACAGGCCGTCGATGTCGGACAGCAGGATAAGCGCGTCGGCGCCGACGAGATGGGCCACCAGCGCCGAGAGCCGGTCGTTGTCGCCGAACCGGATCTCGTTGGTGGCCACGGTGTCGTTCTCATTGACGATCGCCACCGCATGCAGCGACCGCAATCGGTTCAGCGTGCGCGCAGCGTTGGTGTGCTGCACCCGCATCGAGATGTCGTGCGCTGTGAGCAGCACTTGGCCGACGGTTCGGTCGTAGCGGGCGAAGGCCGCACTCCACGCGTTCACCAACGCCACCTGCCCGACACTGGCCGCGGCCTGTTTGGTCGCCAGATCGGTTGGGCGCCGCCTCAAGCCGAGCGGCTCGATCCCGGCCGCGATTGCACCCGAGGACACGATCACGACGTCGGAACCGGCCTTCATCCGCGCCTCGATGGCGTCGACCAGCTTGGCCAGCCGGCCGGCGTCGAACAACCCTGATTTCGTGGTCAGTGCGGTGGTGCCGATCTTGACGACGACGCCGCGCGCGGTGCGGACGGCATCGCGGTACTGACTCACTTCTCGTCCTCGTCCTCGTGCTCGCGACGCTGCCGACGGGCCTGTTTGCGCTCGGCGGCACCGATCCGGTCGTTGCGCTCCAACCTCACATCGGTGCCGCGGCCGGTCGGGGTGATGTCGACACCGGCCGGGGTCTGCGGCTCCCAGTCGAACGTCATGTCGCCGATGGTCACCGCGCAGCCGGATTTGGCGCCCTGTCGCAGCAACTCGTCTTCCACGCCGAGGCGGGCCAGTCGGTCACCGAGGTAGCCGACGGCTTCGTCGTTGTCGAAATTCGTTTGAGCGATCCAGCGTTCGGGCCGGACACCGCGCACCACGAACCCGCCGGGGTTGTGCGGGTCGGCCTCGACGGTGAATCCGGTCTGGTCGACGGGGATCGGCCGGATCACGGGGCGGCGCGGTACCACCTCGGGTTGGGCGGCCTGATAGGCCTCCACCAGGTTCCACAGCGCAAATGTCAGTTCGCGCAAGCCTTCCCGGCTGGCGGTCGACACCTCGAACACCGGCCAGCCCCGCTTCTCGATGTCAGCGCGCACGAAGTCGGCCAATTCGCGGGCCTCGGGGACGTCGATCTTGTTGAGCACCACCGCCCGCGGCCGGTCGGCCAGATCGCCAAGCGTCGTATCGCCTTGCAGGGTCGGCCGATACGCGGACAACTCGGCCTCCAGCGCCTCGATGTCGGAGATCGGATCGCGGCCGGGTTCCAAGGTGGCGCAGTCGACCACGTGTACCAGCACAGCGCAGCGTTCGATGTGCCGGAGGAAATCCAGCCCGAGTCCGCGGCCCTCCGAAGCGCCGGGGATCAGTCCCGGGACGTCGGCGACGGTGAACGTGTGGTCGCCCGCCGACACGACGCCGAGATTGGGCACGAGCGTGGTGAACGGGTAGTCCGCGATCTTGGGTTTGGCCGCCGAGATCACCGACACCAGTGACGATTTGCCCGCCGATGGGAATCCGATCAACCCGACGTCGGCGACGGTCTTGAGCTCCAGGGTGAGCTCGCGTTCCTCGCCGTTCTCGCCGAGCAGCGCGAACCCGGGGGCCTTGCGTGCCCGCGACGCCAGCGCCGCGTTGCCCAGACCGCCGCGGCCGCCCTCGGCGGCAACAAAGCGAGTGCCGGCGCCGACCAGGTCGGCGAGCAGACGGCCATTGGCGTCGAGCACGACGGTGCCGTCGGGCACCTTCACCTCGAGATCGGACCCGTTGGCGCCTTCACGATTGTTGCCCATTCCCTGCGTGCCGGACGGCGCCGCGACATGCGGATGGAAGTGGAAGTCCAGCAGCGTGTGAACTTGCGGGTCGACGACGAGGACGACACTGCCGCCCCGTCCGCCGTTACCGCCATCGGGACCGCCGAGTGGCTTGAACTTCTCCCGGTGGACCGAGGCGCACCCGTGACCGCCATTGCCCGCGCGGGTGTGAATGACGACGCGGTCGACGAAACGGGGCATCGGAGAGTCCTTTCAATCGTCGAATGTGAACGTGCTGCGAGAAATCGGTCTCAACCCCGCAGTGGATTCACACTCGCGATGCAGACCTACTCCGGTCGCGGGGTGCGAACGATGTTGACGGTCTTGCGGCCGCGCTTCTGGCCGAATTCCACGAGGCCGGGGGCCGTGGCGAACAGGGTGTCGTCACCGCCGCGACCGACGTTCACGCCGGGATGGAAGTGCGTGCCGCGCTGGCGGACGAGAATCTCGCCGGCCTTGACGAGCTGGCCGCCGAATCGCTTGACGCCGAGCCGCTGGGCGTTGGAGTCGCGACCGTTGCGTGAGCTGGAAGCGCCCTTCTTATGTGCCATGTCAGTTCGCTCCCTCTAGCTACTTGATTCCGGTGACCTTGAGCACGGTCAACGGCTGACGGTGACCCTGCCGCTTGTGGTAGCCGGTCTTGTTCTTGAATTTGTGGATGCGGATCTTCGGACCCTTGGTGTGCTCGAGCACCTCACCGGTGACCGCGACCTTCTCCAGGTCCTTGGCGTCGCTGGTGACCTTGGCGCCGTCGACGACGAGCGCGACAGGCAGGGAAACGGAGCCGCCGGCCTCGACCTCGAGCTTCTCGACCTTGACGATGTCTCCGACGGCAACCTTGTACTGCTTGCCACCGGTCTTGACGATTGCGTACGTGACCTTGTCGGCTGCCATCGTGGGTCCTTCGCTCTTGCTCTGCGGGCGCGCGCTAACCGAGGCTGCGTGCGCGGGTCTGGGGTGCGGGATCTTGAGCCCGCTGCCACCGGCGACGGACGCCTGGCGACAACTGGTCAAGGGTACGTGACCAGCACCGGGAGGGTCAAACCGCCACTCTAAGACGTGGGTGGCCCGGCGGGTCGGGCCGCCGACCGGCGCCGCGGCCTACCCGCCGACACCACTGGTGCCGGGCTCACGACGGGCTGGTCATCGTCATATTCGTCCGAATCGGTGTCATCCTCGTCGTCGAGGTCGTCGTCGGAATCCTCGTCTTCTTCGTCGTCGTCATCAACGTCCAGATTGTCCTCGTCGAGGTCTTCGTCGTCTTCATCCAGGTCGACGTCGATTTCGTCCTCGTCCTCGTCCTCGTCGTCCGAGTCCTCGTCGTCATCGTCGTCCAGGTCCTCGTCGGTGACCTGCGCGGCGGTGTCTGTATCGGTTTCGGACTCATCAAAGTCCTCGGCCTCGGTCTCGCGCTCGAGCTCGTCGGCCAGCTCCTCTTCGGCCTCGTCATCCTCGTGCTTGCCGTTGGCAGCCGCCATCGCCTTGAACATCGGGTGCTCACTGGTGTGCGCCGGGACCTTCGCCACCGGCGCCTCTTCGGCGCGCCCCCGCTTGCCCCGCTTGCCCCGCCGGCCGCTGCCGCCGCCGCTCCCCGACTCGGACTTTCGCCCGGCGCCCGCAGCGGTATCGACGGGATCAGCGTGCAGCACGATGCCCCGGCCGGCGCAGTGCGTACAGGTGGTCGAGAACGCCTCGATCAGCCCGGTGCCCAGTTTCTTGCGGGTCAGCTGGACCAGGCCCAGCGAGGTCACCTCCGACACCTGATGGCGGGTGCGGTCGCGGCCCAGCGCTTCGGTCAGCCGCCGCAGCACGAGGTCCCGGTTGGACTCCAAAACCATGTCGATGAAGTCGATGACCACGATGCCGCCGATATCGCGCAGCCGCAGCTGGCGCACGATCTCCTCGGCGGCCTCGAGGTTGTTCTTGGTGACGGTCTGCTCGAGGTTGCCGCCCGCACCGGTGAACTTGCCGGTGTTGACGTCGACGACCGTCATCGCCTCGGTGCGATCGATCACCAGCGTGCCGCCCGAGGGCAGCCACACCTTGCGGTCCAGGGCCTTGGCCAGCTGCTCGTCGATGCGATGCACGGCGAACACATCCGGGCCATCTGAGCCGCCCGCCGGCTCGTACTTCTTCAGCTTCGAAACAAGGTCGGGCGCAACGGAATTGACGTAGTCATTGATGGTCTCCCAGGCGCTGTCGCCGGAAACGATCAGCCCCGAGAAATCTTCGTTGAACAGGTCGCGGATCACTTTGACCAGCACGTCAGGCTCTTCGTAGAGCGCGATGGCGGCGCCGGCTTTGTTTCCCTTGACCCGCTCGGCTTCCTCGGCGACCTTGTTCCAGCGCTCCTGGAGGCGTTCGACGTCGCCGCGGATGTCTTCTTCCTTCACGCCTTCCGAGGCGGTCCGGATGATCACGCCGGCGTCGTCGGGCACCACGTCGCGCAGGATTTCCTTGAGCCGCTGACGTTCGGTGTCGGGCAGCTTGCGGCTGATGCCGGTCGAGGATGCCCCCGGCACGTAGACCAGATAACGTCCGGCCAGCGACACCTGAGTGGTCAGCCTCGCACCCTTGTGACCGACCGGGTCCTTGCTGACCTGCACGACGACATAGTCGCCGGGCTTGAGGGCCTGTTCGATCTTGCGCTGCGCGCCGCCCAGACCAGCGGCCTCCCAGTTCACTTCGCCGGCGTAGAGCACACCGTTGCGGCCGCGGCCGATGTCGACGAACGCCGCCTCCATCGAGGGCAGCACGTTCTGGACGATGCCCAGGTAGATATTGCCGACCAGAGAAGCTGAAGCCGCCGAGGTCACGAAGTGCTCGACGACGACCCCGTCTTCCATAACGGCGATCTGGGTGTAGCGGGCGCCTTCGTGCGGCGGTTCGGTGCGGACCTTGTCGCGCACCACCATCACGCGTTCGACGGCCTCACGGCGCGCCAGGAACTCGGCCTCGGACAGGATCGGCGGGCGCCGGCGGCCGGCGTCGCGACCGTCGCGGCGGCGCTGACGCTTGGCTTCCAGCCGGGTCGAGCCGCTGATGCCCTGGATCGCATCGGGGTCGCGTTCGGCCTTGCTTCGCGGGGCACGCTCGTGGACGACGGTGTTCGGCGGGTCGTCGGTCGACCCGTTCTCGGAATCATCGCCGCCGCCGCCGGACTTGCGGCGCCGCCGCCTGCGGCGGCGCCGGGTCGCGCCTTCAGCGGTGCTCGACTCGTCGTCGCTGTCGTCGTCATCGCTGTCGGACTCGTCGCCGGACTCGGCGGTCTCGTCGCCCTCGGCGTCGTCTCCGCCGTCACCCTCGGGACCGCCCTGCTCGCCACGGCCACGGCCGCGGCCACGGCGACCGCGGCGGCGACGCCGGTTAGCCGGACGTTCGGACTGGTCACTGTCAGTTTCGCCGCCGGATTCGTCCTCGTCGTCCTCGTCCTCGTCCTCGGCCTCGTCGTCGTCTTCGACCGGGACCTCGACCTTGCGGGTCTTTCGCTCGGCCTCGACGGGCTGGGGTGCGACGAACAGCGGCATGTACGCCGGCTGCTCGGTCTCGACGATCTCGGAACTCTCCGAGGTGGCGGTCTCAAGGATCAGCCGCGACTCCGGCTCCTCGGCGGTTTCGGGCGTCTCGGTGACGTCGGGCGCCTCAGCCTCGGGTGCCGCGGTGTCCTCCGCCACAACGGGCGCGGCCTCCACGGGACCGTCGGTGGTGTCCTCGGCGCTGGCCGCCAGGACGTCGCGCACCCGCACCGCATCGGTGCGATCAACGCTGGAGTGCGGGCTGCGGGTACGCCCGTCGAGCTCGCTGAGGGCGTCGAGCACGCGCCGGCTGGTGGTGCCGAGCACGCGTGCCAGGGAATGCACCCTCAAGCGTTCAGGCAGGTCGTCACCAGCAGCTGGCGCTGGGGGTTCCCACTGCGACGGGGTGGGGTTTTCGGGTAGATCCTGATAGAGGTCATCGTTGGCCACGTATTCTCCTCAAGCCCCCGGGCGCGTCCTGTCGACGCGGCCACGCGAGGGCTTCCGCTATGTGCCCGGTAACTTTCCCCGGACTTTTTATGGTCTCGCTCCGAGGCGTTCGTGAAGAACACGTTCGGTGCCTGGCTGAATGACGGCTGTGACGGTCGGCGCCTCACCAAATGGTGGTCGCGCACGTCGTAAGTCTTCATCCGGATGGGCTTTTGGGGGCTCATCCGCAGCCAGTATCCCACACCGCGGGTGCGGTTCGGACGACAGTGGCGCGGGAAGTGCGGTCAGATGTCGGGAAACCAGAGGCTGATCTCGCGTTCGGCCGACTCCGGGGAGTCCGAGCCGTGCACCAGATTGAACTGTGTTTCCAGGCCGAAATCCCCGCGGATCGTGCCGGGAGTGGCCTTCTCGACGGGGTCGGTGCCACCGGCGAGCTGCCGGAACGCCGCGATCGCGCGAGGGCCTTCCAGGACCGCCGCCACGACCTTGCCGGAGGTGATGAACTCCAGCAGCGAATCGAAGAACGGCTTGCCTTCGTGTTCGGCGTAGTGCGCGCGAGCCAGCTCGTCACTGACTGCCTTGAGCTCCAGCGCAGCGAGGGTGAGGCCTTTGCGTTCGATTCGGCCGATGATCTCCCCGACCACCTGCCGCTGCACGCCGTCGGGCTTGATCAGAACCAGGGTCCGCTCGGTCGCAGTCACGGCGCACAGCGTACCTGTCAGTCAGGAGGTTGCTGCTGGCCGGGCAACAGGCCGCGGCGCTGCCTGCGCAGGACCTCCGCGCGCAGGTAGGCGAGGATCGCCCACACCACAACGAACAGCACTCCGACCATTCCCACGGCCGGATAGACGGCGAACCCGGCAAGCAGGATGAGCTGCACACCCAGGTTCAGCCAGATGGCATACGGCCTGCCCTGCAGGCCGGCCAGCAGCACCAGGAACACCGCGAATCCCACGAGGTAGGCCGTGGACCAGCCGCTCAGGCCGCCACCGACCATGCTCACCACAGGCAACGCCAGCAGCACGACGATCGCCTCGAGAATGAGGGTGCCGGCCATGACGCCGCGGAAGCTTTTCCAGGGATCGGGTGGAGCTGACGGGGTGTCGCTCATTGGGGATCCTTCCCGAACAAAGTGCGCGCCGCGCCTGCGGTCACCACGGATCCGGTGATGACGATCCCGGCCCCAGCGAACCCGTCTTCGGCCGCGGAGTCCTCGACCAGCGCGGTGGCGATTTCGATCGCATCGGGCAGCGTGTCGGCTCGTGCCACCCGGTCCGGCCCGAAAATCTCCTCGGCCCGCAGCGCCAAGGCGTCGACTTCGAGCGCACGAGGCGAGCCGTTGTGGGTGACCACAACCTCGTCGAAAGCCGGTTCCAGCGCGGCGAGGATGCCGGTGACGTCCTTGTCCCCCATCAGCGACAGCACGCCGACGAGGAACCGGAAGTCGAATTCCGACGTCAGCGCGTCCGCCAGGGCGGCAGCGCCCGCCGGGTTGTGCGCGGCGTCGAGGAACACCGTCGGCGCGCTGCGCATCCTCTCGAGCCGGCCGGGGCTGGCCGCCGCGGCGAACCCGGCCCGCACCGTGTCGACGTCGAGCTGGCGGTCGGCGCCGGCGCCGAAGAACGCCTCGACCGCGGCCAGCGCGACGACTGCGTTGTGGGCCTGATGCTCGCCGTGCAGTGGCAGGAAGACGTCCGAGTACACCCCGCCGAGGCCTTGCAGCTGCAGCACCTGTCCCCCGACAGCGACTTGGCGGCCGAGGATCGCGAATTCGGAATCCTCGCGCGCCACCGCGGCGTCGGAGGAGACCGTTTGGGCCAGAAGCACTTCCATCGCTTCGGGAGCTTGTCGCCCGATGATGGCGACGGTGTCGGTCTGCACCAGCTCGCCGCGCGGCGCCCCGATGATGCCGGCCTTCTCACCGGCGATCTCGCCGATCGTCTCACCGAGGTATTCAGCGTGGTCGATGCCGATCGGGGTGATCACGGCGACGGGTGCATCGACGACGTTGGTTGCGTCCCAGCGCCCGCCCATCCCGACCTCGACGACAGCGATGTCGACGGGCGCATCGGCGAACGCGGCGAACGCCATCGCGGTCAGGACCTCGAACTTGCTCATCGCGGGGCCGCCTTCGGCCTGCGATTGCGCGTCGACGAGTTGCACGAACGGCTCGATCTCACGGTAGACCTCGACGTACCGGGCCGGGCTGATGGGCTCGTTGTCGATCGCGATGCGCTCGACCGCAGACTGCAGGTGCGGGCTGGTGGTCCGCCCGGTGCGGCGGCTGAACGCGGTCAGTAGCGCGTCGATGATGCGGGCCACCGATGTCTTGCCGTTGGTCCCGGCGATGTGGATGCTCGGGTAGCTCAGCTGCGGTGAGCCGAGCATCTCCATCAGCGCCTCGATGCGCGCGGTGCTGGGCGCGAGTTTGGTTTCCGGCCAGCGCTGGTCGAGCAGGTGCTCCACCTGCAGGAGTGCGGCGATCTCGTCGGGTGTCGGGTCGGTCATGCCAGCGCAGCCAGGCGAGCGGTGATTCGCTCGACTTCCTCGCGCGCCAACTGCTGGCGGCCGCGAATCTTGGCGACGACATCGTCGGGCGCCTTTGCCAGGAATGCCTCGTTGTCGAGTTTCGCTGTGGTGCCTGCCAATTCCTTGTTCGCCGCCGCCAGGTCCTTTTCCAGTCGACGGCGTTCGGCAGCCACGTCGACGGTGCCCGACGTGTCGACCTCGACGTTGATGGTGCCTGCCGACAACCGCACCTCAATATGGGCGCTGGCGTTGAAGTCCGCGTTCGCGTCGGTCAGCCAGGCCAGCGCGGTCACCGCGGCGACCTGGCCACCCAACCCGGCCGCATCGATACCCGAAAGCCGGGCGGGGACCTTCTGCCGGTCGGCGAGGCCCTGGTCGCTGCGGAACCGGCGGATCTCGGTCACCAGCTTCTGCACATCGGCAATACGTTGGGCGGCAACCTGATCCAGCCCGACACCGGAAGCCGCCGGCCACTCGGCGATCACCAGCGACTCATTACCCGTCAATGCCTTCCACAGCGCCTCGGTGACGAATGGCATCACCGGGTGCAGCAGCTTGAGCAGGGTGTCGAGCACCGCGGCGAGAACCGATGTGGTAGCCGAGAAGCCCTCGGCGAGCTGAACTTTGGCCAGCTCCAGGTACCAGTCACAGAACTCGTCCCAGGCGAAGTGGTAGAGCGATTCGCAGGCCCGACTGAACTCGTAGCCGTCAAAGGTCGAATCCACCTCGGCGCGAACCTCTTCCAAGCGCCCGAGGATCCAACGGTCGGCATCGGTGAGCTCGGTGACATCTGGCAGCGGCGCCGGAGCCGCACCGTTCATCAGCGCGAACCGGGTTGCGTTGAACAGCTTGGTGGCGAAGTTGCGCGAGGCTCTGGCCGCGTCCTCGCCGATCGACAAGTCGCCGCCCGGACTGGCACCGCGGGCCAGGGTGAACCGCAGCGCGTCAGCACCGAACAGCTCGACCCAGTCCAGCGGGTCGATTCCGTTGCCGCGGGACTTGCTCATCTTGCGGCCGTGTTCGTCGCGGATCAGCCCGTGCAGGAAGACGTTCTCGAACGGCATCTGCGGGCCGCGCCCGCCGTCGAGGGTGATCACCTCGTCGCCCGACACGAACGTGCCGAACATGACCATGCGCGCCACCCAGAAGAACAGGATGTCGTATCCGGTGACCAGAACGCTTGTCGGATAGAACTTCTCGATCTCCGGCGTGCGCTCGGGCCAACCCATCGTGGAGAACGGCCACAGCGCCGAAGAAAACCAGGTGTCCAGTACGTCGGGGTCCTGCTCCCAGCCCTCCGGCGGGGTTTCGTCAGGGCCGACGCAGACCTTCTGACCGCCGGGCCCGTGCCAGATCGGGATGCGGTGGCCCCACCACAGCTGCCGGGAGATGCACCAGTCGTGCATGTCGTCGACCCAGCCGAACCAGCGCGGCTCCAGGCTCTTCGGGTGGACCACGATGTCCCCGTCGCGCACCGCGTCGCCGGCCGCCTTGGCCATCGACTCCACCTTCACCCACCACTGCAGGCTCAGTCGGGGCTCGATGGGCTCACCGCTACGTTCGGAATGCCCGACGCTGTGCAGATACGGCCGCTTCTCGGCGACGATGCGACCCTCGTCAGCCAGTGCTTCGCGCACGGCAACCCGAGCCTCGAACCGGTCGAGCCCGTCGAACCGAGTTCCGGTGTCGGTTATCCGGCCGCGTGTGTCCAGGATGGACGGCATCGGCAGATTGTGCCGCACGCCGATCTCGAAGTCGTTCGGATCGTGCGCCGGAGTGACTTTGACTGCGCCGGTGCCGAATTCGGGGTCGACGTGCGCGTCGGCAACAATGACGATCTGCCGGTCCAGGAACGGATGCGGCAACGTCTGACCGACCAGCTGCCGGTACCGCTCGTCGTCGGGATGCACCGCGACAGCGGTGTCACCGAGCATGGTCTCCATTCGCGTGGTGGCCACCACGATGTGCGGCTCGTCGTCACTCATCGAGCCGTAACGGAAGGACACCAATTCGCCCTCGACGTCGGAGTACTTGACCTCGAGATCCGAGATCGCCGTCTCCAGCACCGGCGACCAGTTGACCAGCCGCTCGGCTTGATAGATGAGGCCGGCGTCGTACAGCCGTTTGAAGATCGTGCGGACCGCCCGGGACAGGCCCTCGTCCATGGTGAACCGGTCCCGGCTCCAGTCGACGCCGTCGCCGAGGCGGCGCATCTGGGCACCGATGGTGCCGCCCGACTCGCGCTTCCAGTCCCACACCGTGTCGACGAACAGCTCGCGGCCGAAGTCTTCCTTGGTCTTGCCTTCCGCAGCGAGCTGCTTTTCCACCACGCTCTGGGTGGCTATGCCGGCGTGATCCATCCCCGGCAGCCACAGCACCTCGTAGCCCTGCATGCGCTTGCGGCGGGTCAGCGCGTCCATCAGCGTGTGGTCCAGGGCGTGGCCCATGTGCAGGCTGCCTGTGACGTTAGGTGGAGGCAGCACGATCGAATAGGCCGGTTTGCCGCTCGTGGCGTCGGCCGTGAAGTAGCCCGCATCGACCCAGCCCTGATACATCTCGGTCTCTACCGCCCCCGGATCCCACGACTTGGGGAGGGCGTCGGCGTGAGAGTTGTCAGTGGTGGTCACCCGACAATTCTAGGAATGCGCGCGAACTAGTCGTCGAGGCGGACCGTCTCCAGGGAGATGCCGGCCGCCGGGAACCGGTCGAGCAGGGCATCACCCATGGCGGCAGCGGGCGTCAGCACCCCGCGCAGATCCGACAGCTTGTCGCGGTCGAGCGCCAGCGCCAGACCGCACTGCCCCAACATCACCGACGTCGCTTTGTAACCCGGATCACCCTCCTGATGGATGCTGGCGCGGTAGCGCGCACCGGAGGTGGTGGTCGTGTAGGTCTCGGCGCGGTAGTAACCGCGCTCACGGGCTTGCTCGCTGGGTCCGGTGCCGGCCTTGGGTGCGATGCGCTCCACGAGCCGGCGCGGCAGCAACCGAAAGAACCGGCTGCCCAGCGCGACGGCACCGTTGTTGGCCGCGCTCGCCACGGCGGACACCACCGGCGCGGCGACCGACGAGCCGACGCTCATGTACTCGGCATAGCGCAACCGTTGGCCGTAGGCGTACTGCAGAAGGGCATTACTGCGGCGCACGATCCGGGTGTTGTACATCGCCATCACGAAGCCGGTGGTCCACACGCCGGCCAGCTCGGGCGCGATCTCGCGACCCCGCCGCCAGGGCAGGTCGGGCTGTGGCCCGAGTTCGGGCTCAGCGGCCCGGTCCTGGGTGAGCGTGTACGGATCTTCGAGCATGCGCCGGGTGTTCGGGTCATTGGAGGACGCGCGGAAAACCTCGATCATCGAGGCGACCGTGCCGCCCGACACGCCGCCGGAGAATCCGCGCAGTACGAAGTCGGTGTCACCGAGCTCGCCAGTGCCGTCCTTCTGCGCCCGCCGGTACAGCGCGTACACGCTCATATCCGAAGGGATGGAGTCGAATCCGCACGCGTGCACGATCCGCGCGCCGGTGTCGACGGCTTGCTTGTGGTAATCGTCGATGCTCTGCCGCACGAACATCGCCTCACCGGTGAGGTCGGCGTAGTCGGTGCCGGCTGCGGCGCACGCCGCCACCAGAGGCAGACCGTAGCGACTGTAGGGGCCGACGGTGGTGATGACGACACGGGTGCGCGCGGCCATATCCGCCAGCGACGACGGCGAGGCGGCGTCGGCCGTCAGAATCGGCCAGTCGCGGGCCCCTTCGCCGAGCGTCTCCCGCACGGCGAGCAGCTTTCCCGGCGACCGGCCGGCGAGCGCGACCTTGATATCGCCACCGTTGCGGGCCAGGTAGTCGGCGGTGAGCTTGCCCACGAATCCGGTGGCCCCGTATACGACGATGTCGAATTCTCTCTGCGCTGCCGTCATAGGGCCAACTTACCGGGCGGGTCAGTCCAGGTCACCGAAGCCGGCCGCCGATCCCGGTCGGCCGTCAGCTGCGATCAATCGTCAGACCTGATATCCAACTGGCACAACGTTATTCGCATGCCAGCTCGGATGTAGACGATGTCCCGCGGGTGACGCCACCTGTGTGCCGTCCGGCGAAACGGCCGGGTGCTCCCGTAGGTTCAGGACATGGCCGAGATCGCAGTCGTCGGAGCTGGCATCGCCGGCCTCGCCACAGCGGCGGCGCTGACCCAGCGTGGGCATTCCGTCACCGTGATCGAAGAGCGCACCGACACCAGCTCCGGAGCCGGCATCAGCATCTGGCCCAATGCGCTCGCGGCGCTCGACGAGCTGGGCCTCGGCGACAAAGTGCGCGCGGCGGGCGGCCGGATAACCGCGGGCGCGATCCGCTGGAAGGACGGCCGATGGCTGCGCCGCCCGGCCGGCGAGCGAATCGTCACCGCTCTGGGCGAACCGCTTGTCGTGCTGCAGCGGGCCGCACTGCGGGACGTCCTGGCCGCGGCGCTGACGCCGGGCACCGTCGTAGACGGGGTGGCGGTGCGCGCCGTCACCACCACTCCTACCGGGGTGCGGCTGCAGCTAACCGACTCCTCCATCCGCGACGCTGACGCGGTGGTCGGCGCCGACGGCACCGGTTCGGTGGTGGCCCGCCACCTCAACGGCGCGCTGACCCACCGCTACGCCGGGTACACCGCCTGGCGCGGGGTGGCCTCGATCGCGATCGACCCGGACTTGGCGGGGGAAACGATGGGAGCCGGCGCGGAAGTCGGCCACGTCCCGATGGGCCCCGACCGCACGTACTGGTTCGCCACCGAACGCGCTACCGAGGGCGCATCGGCGCCGGAGGGCGAACGGGCGTATCTGCGGACCAAGTTCGCGTCGTGGGCGGCACCAATCCCCGCGATGCTCGCCGCCACCGAGCCCGCCGAGGTGCTACGTAATGACCTCTACGACCGCAGCCCCGCCAAGCGCTGGGCGGTGGGTCCGATGGTTTTGGTCGGCGACGCCGCCCACCCCATGCGGCCGCATCTGGGCCAGGGCGGCTGTCAGGCGCTGGAGGATGCCGCGGTACTGGGCGCGTTCGTCGACCTGTGCCCCGACCTGCCCACGGCGTTCGTGGCGTTCGAATCGTTCAGACGTGGCCGGGTTCGGACTATTGCCACGGAATCACGGCTGATCGGCCGGGTGGTCAACCTGCGGCCGGCAGCGCTCAGCGCGCTGGCCAGCAGCGCCACCGTGGTCCTGCCCGAGTTCCTGGTGACCCGCCACCTGGCGTCGATCGCCGCACGGTCGGCATTCCGGCTGCCTACAGGGAACGACGCCCAGTCGGCCTGAGCCGGCTGGGCACCGTCACCGAAGTATCAGTGCAGGCCGAGTGCGTTGGCGATCGCACGGCCCGGATCGTGGAAGGCCTGGCACATCTTGTTGAAGTCGATCGACTTGAACGGGCCGCTCAGGACGTTTCCGCAGGCACCGGGGGCGGGAGCAGCAATACCGCTGGAGACCGGGGTGGCGAATGCCGGGGCGCCGGCGGCCTGGCCGCACTTCGGCCACGCGCCCATGCCCTGCTTGCGGGCGACGTTCTCGGCGACCCGGATCTGCTCCTCGCGGGACGCATGGGCCGCGCTGCCGATACCGCCGTTGGATTTCCAGGTCGCGTCGCTGAATTGCAGGCCACCGGAGAAGCCGTTACCGGTGTTGGCGCCCCAGTTGCCGCCGGACTCGCACTGCGCGACCGCGTCCCAGTTCACACCGTTGTCTGCACTGGCATTTCCGATGCTCAGAACGAACCCGGCGATCCCAAGCGCTCCGGAGATGACTGCGAGGGTGACGATCCTGCGCAAAGTGCTCATTTGGTGGTTCCCTTCCCGACAAAGGGGGCACTTGGTGTGCCGCTGTGATGTGAATCGCAGCTTGTGATGCAGTTGTTACGGGCGCGTCGATTGATTTCTATGAGAAATTTGATAAGGAAGTGGCGCAAGAAATAAGGGTGACGCCGAGTCATCGACCCGACGCCACCCTTGTAAGCGCTGTATCAGCCGCGGCGGCCGCACACCGGCCAGGCGCCTCGGCCCTGGCTACGCAGCACGTTCTCCGCTACGCGGATCTGCTCCTCACGCGAAGCGTTGTGCGGCGAACCGGCACCACCGTTGGCACGCCAGGTGCCCAGGGTGAACTGCAGTCCGCCGTAGTAGCCGTTACCGGTGTTGATCGCCCAGTTGCCGCCGGATTCGCACGCTGCGACCGCATCCCAGTTCATGCCGTCAGCTGACGCAGTGGCGGTGCCGAGGGTGATGGGAGCGATGACAGCTGCGCCACCGATGGCGGCCATGCCGAGGGATCGAGCGAGCGTCGTGCGGACGTTGTTCAACGGTTTTCCTTTCGCTGCGCACGCGCCGACAACCGGTCCGTCGTTTCCGACGGTGCAGTCCTCGAAGGACAGCCGGATTTTCGGGTCGCGCCGTCTCGGTCGGGCACGACAGCGGCGGCCGGTATCACCGCGGATCGATCATCGGGTGATCCACAGAAGGTCCTTCAGACCTCCCCGGCCCCGCTCACACGCAGGGTTCAAATGTGTGGAGTCATATCTGCAGTTGTTTGCTCCCCAAAGGGATCGGGTAGGACCGTACAAAGCCCAAGAAGCGAAGTCACATCAGCGATGCGCCTATATCGGTCAGATCACAAGATGGTTACGGGCGAAATCTATGAGTTGTCTGTGCAGGTCAGCCAGCCATTTCTCGACCAGGTATTTTGTTGACATATACGTAAATTGCGTGATGCTAATCACGCAATATTTGTGGCCTGGCACACAGAATTCCGATAACGCAAGGATTCATATTTTGCGAAATCGGCACATCACAACAAGCTATCCGGTCCCAACTGCCCCAACAGTCCCGCGGCGGCGAATCGGTTAGCCAGCGGCACGGCCAGTCGCGGACAGTCGCGCGTGTCCGTTCCGGATCAAGCCCGAGAATTCCGGCGAGCGCGTTGGAGTAGAAGAGTTGAGCGCTGAAATAGGTTGCCGCTCAGGCGATCCAGCCGTCCACCTCGGGAGGCCGGCTCCGCACACGAATCTGGGCGTCTGCCGAATGCTCGATCGGCGCCGATATCAACGAATATGCCGATTATCCGGCGATTTGCTGCGCCAGATCGGCCGGTGAATTGACGTTGGCCAGCGCCCGGCTGGCCGGGATCACGATCCGCTGAGTCACGACCGTCTCCGCCAGCGCGCGCATGCTGCGCTCGCCCGCGGCGACCAAGGCATCGATGTGGTCGGCCAGGTCAGTGCGGTAGATGCCGGCCAAGTAGTGATCGCGGCCGTCCCAGGGCAACACGATGTCGACGCCCCGGTGTGACGCGAGTTCGTCGATGAGGTCGGTGGACAGGAACGGCATGTCGACGGCGCTGACAAATGCACGCTCCACCCCGGCCGCGGCCGCTGCCCGAAGCCCGCGTCCGGTGGCCAGCAGCGGTCCCACCCCGCGCACCTCGTCACGCAAAACCTGCGCATCCAGCGCCGGCAGCGCCTGACCGGGTGCGGCGATGACGAACACCGGCGCACAGCGGGAACTGAGTACGGCAACGGTGTACTCAACCATCGTGGTACCGCCAACGTCGGGATGCGGCAGCGTGGCCTTGTCGCGACCCATGCGCCGCGACGCCCCACCAGCCAGTACTACGGCGGCCGGCGGGGCGGGCGTGCTCACGGGTGCGTCTAGGTTCGGGCTAGTCGACGGTCCAGGTGTCGCGACCACGCAGCAGCGACTGCAGCGCGTGCCGGTCGTGCGGGGTGGCCTCTCGAGCCAGGCGGACCTGATCGCGGGCGGCGTCGTCGTACGTCGGCCGGTTGACCTGACGGAACACGCCCATGACGGTGTGCTCGAGGTTCTGGTCGCTCAGCCGTGACAGCGCGAAGGCGTAGGCGGAGTCGGCGATGGTCGCGTCGTGCACCACGATGTCCGTGGCTGCAACGTCGGCGGTCTTCGCCACATCGAGCCCGAATCCGGTCTTGACCACGCAGTATTCGCCGTTGGCGCCAAACGTGACCGGCTCACCCTGGCGGACGTTGATGATCCGCTCCTCGGCGCCTTCCTTGCGTAACAGGTCGAACGAGCCGTCGTTGAAGATCGGGCAGTCCTGCATGATCTCGACCAGTGCGGCACCGCGGTGTTGGGCAGCGGCCTTCAGCACCTCGGACAGGCCCTTGCGATCGGAATCCAGCGCCCGGCCGACGAACGTGGCCTCGGCACCCAGCGCCAGTGAGACCGGGTTGAACGGATGATCCAGTGAGCCCATCGGAGTGGACTTGGTGACCTTGCCGACCTCGGAGGTCGGTGAGTACTGGCCCTTGGTCAGCCCGTAGATCCGGTTGTTGAACAGCAGGATCGTGATGTTGACGTTGCGGCGGAGCGCGTGGATGAGGTGGTTGCCGCCGATCGAGAGGGCGTCACCGTCACCGGTCACCACCCACACGGACAGATCCGGGCGGGCCAGCGCCAAGCCGGTGGCGATGGTCGGCGCGCGACCGTGGATCGAGTGGAAACCGTACGTCTCCAGGTAGTACGGGAACCGGCTCGAGCAGCCGATACCGCTGATGAACGCGATGTTCTCCCGGCGCAGGCCCAGATCCGGCAGGAAGTTGCGGATCGTGTTCAGGATGACGTAGTCACCGCAGCCGGGGCACCAGCGGACCTCCTGGTCACTGGTGAAGTCCTTGGCCTTCTGCGGCTCGTCGGTGGTCGGCACCAACGCCGTCTTGGACACACTCGGTGCCAGCAGGTCCGAGCCGATCAGGTCAGTCATGCGTTCACTCCCGCGCCAACATCTGTGCCAGTACTCACGGTAGCTGCCGCAAGCCTGGCGAATTTCGCTTTGTTGCTTTCCTTTTCAGCCAGCGTTCCGTCGAGGGCGGCATCGATGATGCCTTCCAGTTCGTCGGCCAGGAACGCCATACCTTCTACCTTGGTGACCGACCGGACGTCGACCAGATACGTGCCGCGCAGCAGCAGCGCCAGCTGGCCGAGGTTCATCTCGGGGACCACCACGTTCGGGTACTTGCGCAGTACCTCCCCGAGGTTGGCCGGCATCGGGTTGAGGTGCCGCAGGTGAGCCTGGGCGACCTTGATCCCGCGGCGGCGCGCGCGTCGGCACGCTTCACCGATCGGCCCGAAGGAGCTCCCCCACCCGAGGATCAGCAGCTCGGCGTCACCGGTCGGGTCGTCGACCTTGATGTCGGGCACCGTGATGCCGGCGATCTTGGCTTGCCGCAACCGGACCATGAGGTCGTGGTTGGCCGGCTCGTAGGAGATGTTGCCGGAGCCGTTGGCGGACTCCAGACCGCCGATGCGGTGCTCCAAGCCGGGCGTACCCGGAACCGCGAACTGGCGGGCCAGCGTCTCGGGGTCGCGAGCGTAGGGCTGGAACGCCTCGCCGGCGTTGGCGTGGTTGACCTCGATCGGCTCGAAGGAGTCGATGTCGGGGATCCGCCACGGCTCAGAGCCGTTGGCGATCGCGCCGTCGGACAGCAGAATCACCGGCGTCCGGTAGGTCAGCGCGATCCGGGCGGCCTCGATGGCCACCTCGAAGCAGTCCGAGGGGGTGCTGGCGGCCAGCACAGCCACCGGCGACTCGCCGTTGCGGCCGAACATCACCTGCAGCAGATCAGCCTGCTCGGTCTTGGTGGGCAGGCCGGTGGACGGTCCGCCGCGCTGGACGTCGATCACCAGCAGCGGCAGCTCGGCCATCATGGCCAGGCCGATGGCCTCGGACTTCAGCGAGATGCCCGGGCCCGACGTACTGGTCACGCCAAGCGCGCCGCCGTAAGAGGCACCGATCGCGGCGCCCACGCCGGCGATCTCGTCCTCGGCCTGGAAGGTCAGAACGTTGAAGTTCTTGTGCTTGGACAGCTCGTGCAGGATGTCCGACGCCGGCGTGATCGGGTAGGTGCCGAGCACCACCTGGGTGTCGGCGAGCTGGCCGGCGGCGATCACGCCGTAGGCCAGGGCTGTGTTGCCGGAAATCTGCCGGTACTCGCCGGGAGCCAGCTTGGCCGGCGAGATCTCGTAGGTGGTGCCGAACGCCTCGGTGGTCTCGCCGTAGTTCCAGCCGGCCTTCAGCGCCAGGACGTTGGCCTCGGCGACATCGGGCTTGCGGGCGAACTTTTCCCGGATGAACGTCTCGCTGGTCTCGATCGGCCGGCCGTACATCCATGACAGCAGGCCGAGCGCGAACATGTTCTTGGCGCGCTGGCCGTCCTTCTTGGTTGCGCCGATCGCCTCGACCGCACCGAGGGTCAACGTCGTCATCGCGACGGCCTGCACGACGTAGTCGTCGAGCTCGCCGCTCTCGAGCGGGTTGGTCTCGTAGCCCACCTTCGCGAGGTTGCGCTTGGTGAACTCGTCGGAGTTGGCGATCACCAGACCGCCGCGCGGCAGGTCGCCGATGTTGGCCTTGAGCGCAGCGGGGTTCATCGCGACGAGCACGTCGGGACGGTCACCGGCGGTGAGGATGTCGTAGTCGGCGATCTGGATCTGGAAAGACGAGACGCCGGGCAGCGTGCCCTGTGGCGCGCGGATCTCGGCCGGGTAATTCGGTTGGGTAGCAAGGTCATTGCCGAACAGCGCGGCCTCTGAGGTGAACCGGTCACCAGTCAGCTGCATGCCGTCACCGGAGTCACCCGCGAACCGGATGACGACCTTTTCCAGCTTCTGCCGGTTACCCGTAGCTCCGTTGCCGTTCGGACCCACGTCCCCGCCTTTCGTCCTGTCCCGCCGGGCGCAGATCCCGCGTCGCTATCAGGTGGACGCGCCGTCGGAATCGACAGCCCGGGAGTTGCTGTCACTCGCAGTACCGATTATTGCACTTTCTTAGGCAAGCCCGAGCGGGCCGCGATCTTGACACGCCGTGCGGCCCGCATCGAAGTCACAGCTCACGGACATGTTCAGGAGCCGCATGAGACAGAAGTGTGTCGTTCGTCACCTATCGAGAACGGCGTTCTCTAAGAGAAGTAGCTACCGGCGGGTAGCTCTCAATTGCGGCGCGCTCCCTGGCGTTTCTCGAGTTCTCCCGCGACGAGTTCACTGGCTTCCTTGGCCGCGGCGCACGGGTCGGCGCCGGCTGCCCGATTTGCCACATAACACGTGGTGAACATGTCTCCGGCGCCGGTGGTCTGTACCCCTTCGACCCGCCAGGCAGCCGGCACCCGTACGCGGGTGTCGCCGGTATAGATGTCACAGCCCTCGGACCCGTAGGTGACCAGGATTTCGGGCACTCCCAGGTGTGCCGCGGTCGACTCGTCGAAGGGACCGTCGGCGACGATGACGGCCTCGTCCTCGGCGAGCTTGAGGATGCTGAGGTGGTTCAGCAGTTCCGGTGGGTAATGGCGATCCACGACCAGTGGTCCGACCCGGTCGGCGCGAACCAGGCCTTGTCCGTCGTAGGCGACCCGGTGGCCGCGCTGCGCCAACAGAGCGAGCGTCTCGGCGGGGAAATCGGTGCGCAGCAGCGGAGCGAGGTGAACCCATGCCGTTTCGGGATCTGCCGACTCCACCTCCGCCGCGCTCCACACCGGTCCGATGGCCTCCACCGACATCCGGCGATGGTCGACGTCCTCATAGTCCAGCCGGAACGCGCTGGTGCATTCCGCAGGCAGGATCCGGATCAGCGGGCCGAACCGATCGAGCAGCGGTTCGAACAGCGAGTGGTCCTCGTCGGCCGCGAGCGCGACGATCCCGCCGGTGCCCCCGGCGGCCTCCATCGCCACCCCGGAGAACGATGCACACCCGCCCGGGGTCTTCGGGCCGCCGTTGATGACGTCGACGGCCAGATTGCCCAGCACGGTCACGCCGGCAACGAGCTCAGCGCGGTGTCGTGGCACGGATCGCTCTCCTCTGAGTCTCAAATCTTTCGGCGCCCCCATCGTCGCCGTCGGCGCGGAATGCTAGTCGCGAATTCTTCGAATCGACGACTCGACGAGCTCAGCCCGGCAGGTTGTAGGGGGTGATCACCTGAATCGGGACGGAACGTGCAGGCTCGCTGGGCAGCGCCCGGTGTTGCTGCAGGATGAGCCGCATCGCCAGCCGGGCGTCGGCGCGCAGGTCGTTGTGCAGCACCGCCGAGATCCGACCCTCGCGCAGCAGCCGCCGGTTGTCGGCGTCAAGGTCGTGGGCGATAAAAACTCTGCACGCGCGGCCCAATCCCTCGAACGCCGCGATTGTCGCCGTGTTGCCGCCGCCGACGGAGTAAACGGCCGCCACGTCGGGATGGCGCTTCAGTGCATCGACCACCAGGCGTTCGATGGTGGCGTCGATCCCGTCGCTGTCACTGACCTCGACGACGGTGCGCCCAGACTTGCGCAGTGCCGTCCGAAAGCCGACCTCACGTTCAGCCTCCCCTCGAAAGACGGTGCGGCTCAACGTGATCAGTACGTCAGCTGGCGATTCGCCCAACCACTGGTCCATCAGATAGGCCGCGGTGACTCCGGCCCCGTGATTGTCGATGCCGACGTAGGCGCAGCGCGCGCTGGCCGGGATGTCGGTCGAATACGTCACCACCGGGACGCCGGCGCCGACCAGCCGGTCAACGGCTTCGGCCACCTCGGGTTCGTCCTGCGCCTTCAGCACGACCCCGTGACTGCCCCTTATCCGATCGAGCGTCTCCACCGTCTGACCTGCCGACCCGGACTCCCACAGATGGAACCGGGCGCGCAGCATCGCAGGTGCGAACGCGGGAAGCTCGGCCTCGACCGCGGCACGGAAGGCGTCGGAGAACCGGCGCGGTGTCTGCATCACGACGTCGAGAAGGAAACGACGTCCGTTGAGCCGGAGCTGGGACTGCTGCTTCTCGAGATCGGAGATCGCGTGCAACACCTCGGCGCGGGTGGTGGCCCGGACGCCGGGCCGGTGGTTGAGCACCCGGTCGACCGTCGCCTCGGAGAGCCCGGACTGCTGGGCGATCTCGCGGACCTTGAAGCGGTGCGCCATCTTTCGCACCCTACCTCCGCTGATGGCTTTTTGATGGCTTTCTGGTGTTGATTGCAGCCTGAGTCACAGCAAGACTTGCCGCATGGTCGACGTGAGCGCGCGGTTAGAGCCGTGGTTGAGCGAGGCGTCATTTCAGCTCGACGCGCTGCGAGCCCTGACCGAGCGGGACACCGATCTCGATGCCTACCCGCACGCCGCCGAGGTCCGGCAGAACGTCCTGGTGTACTCCGCGGCCGACATGGCACGAGCCGACCGGCGGGTGTTGCAGGCCGAGCTCATCACCGCGCTGGCCGAGGGGCCCGGCGTCGTCGTATTCAGCGGCGCGTTCTCGGCTCCGGTCGTCGATGCGGCCTCCGCAGCGTTCTCCGCTCTGATCGGAGATCAGCGGCGGGCCGGCGGTGCGGGCGGTGACCACTTCGGCACGGCCGGTGCCAATGACCGGGTGTGGAACGCCGCCCAGAAACTCGCGCTGCACTCCCCCGACGTCTACGCCGACTACTACGCCAACGACCTGCTGGCCTTGGTCTCCCAGGCCTGGCTGGGCCCGCGCTACCAGGTCACCTCTCAGGTCAATGTTGTGAATCCCGGTGGTGCGGGACAGGTTCCGCACCGCGACTACCACCTCGGGTTCATCGACCCCGGGCAGCTCACCGATTACCCTGCGCAGGTGCACCGGCTGTCGGCGACGCTGACATTGCAGGGTGCGGTCGCGCACACCGACATGCCGCTGCAGAGCGGCCCGACCATGCTGCTGCCGTATTCGCAGCTGTTCGAAGGCGGCTACATCGCGTTCAACCGTCCAGAATTCGTTGATTACTTTGCCGCACAGTATGTTCAGATTCCGCTCAGTAAGGGTGACGCGGTGTTCTTCAATCCGGCGCTCTATCACGGCGCGGGCGTCAACACGTCCGCGGACGTGCGGCGGATCGCCAACCTGCTGCAGATCTCATCCCCGTTCGGCCGGGCGATGGAAGCCCTGGATCGCACGGCGATGGTGCGTGCGGTATACCCCGCGCTGCGGGCCATGAAGGCGGCTGGCCGGCCGGCGGCGGAGTTGCTCAACGCCGTGGTGGCCACCGCCGAAGGTTACCCCTTCCCCACCAACCTCGACCGCGACCAGCCAATCGGAAGCCTTGCGCCGCCAAGCCAAGTGGACGTTGTGCTCACCGCACTGGCCGACGACCTGACCCCCGACGCCCTCGACCTCGCGCTGCGCGACCAGAACGAACGGAGAATCCCATGACCACACTCGGTGTCATCGGCCTCGGCCGAATCGGTGCCTTCCACACCGACACCCTGAGCCAGCTCGATGGTGTCGACGGCCTCGTCGTCACCGACGAGCGTCCCGACGTTGTCGCCCAGGTTGCGGCGAAATATGGTCTCAGGTCCGTCGATTCGGTGGACGCGCTGTTGTCGTCCGGTATCGACGGCGTGGTGGTGGCCGCCGCCACCCCGGCGCATGCCGAGCTGACACTGGCCGCGGTCGAGCGCCGGCTGCCGACGTTCTGCGAGAAGCCGGTGGCCTCCACCGCGGCCGAGAGCGCCGCGGTTGCCGCCGCCATCGCGCGAGCCGGTGTGCCGGTGCAGGTCGGGTATCAGCGCCGGTTCGATGCCGCGTTCGCCGCGGCCAAGGCTGCCGTCGACAGCGGTGCGCTGGGCGCATTGCACACGATCCGTAGCACCACAATGGATCCCGCGCCGCCGCCGATGGATTACATTGCCGGCTCCGGCGGTATCTTCCGCGACTGCGCGGTGCATGACTTCGACATCGTCCGCTGGATCACCGGCCAGGAAGCGGTCGAGGTCTACGCCACCGGCACCGTGCAGGGCGATCCGCTGTTCGCTGACTACGGCGACGTCGACACTGCGGCCGTAGTGGTCCGGTTTGACGGTGGCGCACTCGGCGTCATCTCCAACGCGCGCTACAACGGCCGCGGCTACGATTGCCGGCTGGAGGTGCACGGCTTCGACGACACCGTCGTCGCCGGCTGGGACCAAGGGGTTCCGGTGCGGAACACCGACCCGTGCAACGATTTTCCCACCGGGCAGCCGCACAACTTCTTCATGGACCGCTTCACCGAGGCGTTCCGCATCGAACTGAGCGGGTTCGTCGATGTCGTCAAGGGAGCACCGGTGCTCGGTGCCACCGTGGCCGACGCCGTCGAGGTCGCCTGGATCGCCGAGGCGGCCACCGAGTCGCTACGCCGGGGCGCGCCCGTTCGTATCGAGGAGGTACGTCAGTGAGAATCGCCGGAGCCCCCGTCTCCTGGGGTGTGTGCGAAGTGCCCGGCTGGGGCTATCAGCTCCCCCCGGAGCGGGTGCTGTCCGAAATGCACCAGGCGGGCCTGACCGCCACCGAGCTAGGTCCGGAGGGCTTTCTGCCCGCGGAGCCCGGTGAGCTGGCCGCGACGCTGAGCCGGCACGGCCTGAGCTGTGTCGGCAGCTTCGCGCCGGTTGTGCTGCACGATGCCGGCCACGACCCGGTGCCCGACGTCACCGGTGTGCTGGAATCCCTTGTGGCAAGCTCCGGCAGGCAGGAGCGAAGCGACTCGGGGAACGGGCCGCGTTCGATGCTCGTGCTGGCTGCGGCAACCGGCACCGACGGCTATGACTCCCGGCCCGACCTGGACGACGCACAGTGGTCGACGCTGCTGACCAACCTCGATCGGCTGTCGGCGGCGGCCGCCGAGAGGGGCATCACCGCGGTGCTGCACCCGCATGTGGGCACGCTTGTCGAGACGGCTGACGAAGTTGCCCGGGTGCTTGCGGGCTCGACGATCTCGCTCTGCCTGGACACCGGGCACTTGCTGATCGGCGGTACCGATCCGCTGCAGCTGGCACGCGCCGTGCCGAGACGCATTGCGCACACCCACCTCAAGGACGTCGACGCGGCGCTGGCCGCTCTCGTGCAGTCCGGCGAGCTGACCTACACCGAAGCGGTGGCCCGGGGTATGTACACCCCGCTGGGCACCGGCGACGTCGACATTGCCGGCATCGTTACGACATTGCAGGACAATGGCTTCGACGGCTGGTTCGTGCTCGAACAGGACACCATCTTGGATGGCGCCCCACGTGGCCAGGGCCCGCTGCGCGATGTGCTGGCCAGCGTCGCCTACCTCCAGAAGGTCACCGACGGCCTACCGGCATGAACCTGCGTATCGGCGTGCTGGGCGCGTCCCGCATCGCCGAGCAGGCGATCGTCGGGCCTGCTCAGGATCTCGGCCACCGGCTGGTCGTGGTGGCTGCCCGAGATCCGCAGCGGGCCAGGCAATTTGCCGACGTCTACGGCGTGGAGCGGGTCGCCGCCAGCTATGCCGACGTGATCGCCGACACCGAGGTTGACGTGGTCTACAACCCGCTGGCCAATGCCCTGCACGCCCCGTGGAACCTGGCGGCGATCATGGCCGGCAAGCCGGTGCTCACCGAAAAGCCGTTCGCACGCAACCACCCCGAGGCACAGCAGGTCGCCGACGCCGCCACGACCGCCGGCGTCAGCGTGCTGGAGGGCTTCCACTATCTGTTCCATCCGGTGACTCAGCGGATGTTCGAGCTGGCGACCGATGCTGAGCTCGGCGACGTCCGCCACGTCGAGGTGCGGATGGCGATGCCCGCACCCGATCCCGGCGACCCGCGCTGGTCGCTGAAATTGGCCGGCGGCGTCCTGATGGATCTCGGTTGCTACGGCCTGCACATCATGCGCCAGTTCGGCGCACGCGGACTGGGCCGCCCGACGATCACCGCGGCCCATGCCTCGGAGCGCAGCCCCGGTGTCGACGAGTGGTGCGACGTCGAACTGCGCTTTCCGTCCGATGCCACCGGCTGCAGCGCCAATACCATGACTGCAGAGGCATTCTCGTTCACGCTCAAGGTGGTCGGAACCAAGGGCGACGCACTGGCCCACAATTTCATCAAGCCCCACCTCGATGACCGGATCACCATTCGCACACCGGACGGCCCTCGGATGGAGCACCTGGGAACCCGGCCGTCCTATACCTACCAACTCGAGGCGTTCGCGGCACATGTGCTCCACGGTGCGCCGCTGCCGCTCGGTGTCGACGACGCCGTACAGAACATGCATTACGTGGACGCCGCCTATCGGGCGGCAGGCTTGTCGCCGCGCTGAACCGGGGTACTGCATCGCGGCGCGATCGGGCACGATGGCAGACATGCCGCAACAATTCCCCGACGGCCATTGGGGGCGAGAAGACATCTCGCCGCTCTTCAAGCCGGTTTATGCGTTCGCCTCGACGGCACTTGGCTCGCGCTTCATCAGGGCGCTCGTGCCGTGGGATCGCCGTGTACTGCGGGCGACCAACGGCAAGTACACCCTGTTCGGCCCGACCTCGATGCCCGAATTGCTGCTGACCACGACGGGCCGCAAGTCCGGCCAGCCGCGGCTGTCGGCACTGAGCTACCTGAGGGACGGTGAAAGGCTGCTGGTGCTGGGGAGCAACTTCGGCCAGCAGCATCACCCCGCCTGGAGCCTCAACCTGCTCGCCAACCCGGAGGCCGTCGTCGCGATCAACGGCACCGAGATTCCGGTTACCGCCGCGTTGGTGACCGGGCCCGAACGGGACACAGGACTAGCACGGTTCCTGGCGTACCCGATGTACCAGGCCTACCGCACCCGAACCGACCGGGAGCTGCGGCTGTTCGCGCTGACGCCGCGGTAGCTCAGCGGCCCAGCTCGTGTGTGAGCGCCTCCAGCTCGTCACCGCCGGCCATCTCCTGGGTCAGGTGCTCCAGGGTGATGGCGTCGAAGGTGCAGTCCAGCTTCTGGCGGCCACGGTTGAGTAGCACGAAGTGGTCGCCAACCATATGCGCGTGGTGCGGGTTGTGGGTGATGAACACCACGCCGAAGCCGGCTTCCTTGGCAGCGGTGATGTATTTGAGCACCACACCGGATTGCTTGACGCCGAGCGCTGCGGTCGGCTCGTCGAGAATCAGCACCCGCGCGCCGAAGAACACCGCCCGGGCGATCGCCACGCACTGGCGCTGTCCGCCGGACAACGAGCCGATCGGCACGTCCACGTCGGGCAGATCGATGCCCATCTTCGACAACTCGGTGAGCGTGGTGGCCCGCATCGCGTTGGCGTCCAATGCCCACGGGAAATGCTTCTTGCGAATCTCCTGACCCAGGAAGAAGTTTCGCCATACCGGCATCAACGGAACGACGGCGAGGTTCTGGTACACCGTGGCGATGCCTTTGCCCAGCGCATCGGCGGGCGAGGTGAACTTCGTGGGTTCACCGTCGACCAGCAGCTGGCCCTCGGTCGGTTGGTGCAGGCCGGCGATGATCTTGATCAGCGTGGACTTGCCCGCACCGTTGTCGCCGAGGATGCCGGTAACCTCCCCAGCGTGCACCCGCAGCGAGATATCTTTGAGCGCAGTGATATTGCCGTAGCTCTTGCCGACGCTCGTGAGCTCGACAAGCGGCACTCGGCCGCCGGACGGGGCTTCTTCGGTGGGACGGTCCACGGTCGCAGTCACTTCTCTCACCTCTTGGCGGCGTAGTTGCGGAAGGCGTTGTTGGCGATCACCGCGAACAGCAGCATCGCGCCCAGGAAGAACTTGAACCAGTCGGGGTTCCAGCCCGCGTAGACGATGCCCTGGTTCGTCATACCGAAGATGAACGCACCGATGGCGGCGCCCACCGCCGTGCCGTATCCACCTGTCAATAGACAGCCACCGATGACCGCGGCAATGATGTAGAAGAACTCGTTGCCGATGCCCTGGCCGGACTGAACCGTGTTGAACGCGAACAGCAGGTGCATGCCGACGAACCAGGCGCAGAACCCGACGAACATGAACATCCCGATCTTGACCTTGGTCACCGGAACACCCACCGCGCGGGCACTTTCGGCGTCACCACCGACGGCGAAGATCCAGTTGCCGATCTTGGTCTTGAACAGCACCCAGGTCGCCACCGCGGTGAAAACCAGCCACCACACGACCGTGATGCGGATACTTACCCCGAAGAGCGTGAACGACGACGCGAATACCTTCTGCGCGGAGTCCCAGCCCTCCATGTCGTTGACGCTCTGCGTCGCAACTTGTCCGGCAAGGAGTTTGGTGACGGCCAGGTTGATACCGGCGAGCATGAAGAAGGTACTCAGCGTGATGAGGAACGACGGGATCCTGGTTTTCATCACCAGGAAACCGTTCAGGAAGCCGACGCCAAGCGCCAGGATGAGCGCCAGGCCGGCGCCTGCCCACAGATTGAGGTGGAGGTTGTAGGACAGCATCGACGCCGCGAGCGAGCTGAAGGTCACCGCGACGCCCGTCGACAGATCGAACTCACCGCCGATCATCAGGACGGCGACGCCACAGGCCATGATCCCGATGGTCGAGCTGGCGTACAGCACGGTGGCCAGCGAGGAGGCCTGCCGGAAGGGATCGGCCACGATCAGGAAGAATACGAAGATCCCGATCGCACCGATGGCCGCACCCATCTCAGGCCGAATGAGCAGGCGTTGCAGCCTGTTCCGTTCCTTGACACGCTCATCGCGAACGACCTTGTGGTCACCGACCTCGGGGCCTGCTTGCGTCGTCATTGTTCTTCCCCGCCGATCGCTATCGCGTTCCGCCCTTGGCCAACTCGGCCACGGCGTCGATGTTGGATTTGTCGATGAAAGACGGCCCGGTCAGGGTCGCCTGGCCGCCACCGATCAGGTTCTTGTTGTTCACGAACAGCCACAGCGAATCGATGGCGAGGTATCCCTGCAGGTAGGGCTGCTGGTCGACCGCCCACTGGACGTCGCCCTTCTGGATCGCGCTGACCAGCGCAGCGTTGGTGTCGAAGGTGACGATCTTGGCCTTGCTGTTGGCGTTGTTCTTGGACACGACCGCGGTCAGCGCGATCGGCGCACCCAGTGCGACCACGGTGTCGATCGAGGGATCCTGCTGCAGCTTGGCAGTGATCGTCGACTCGACCGACGGCATGTCCTTGCTGTTGACGTTCAGCAGCTCAGTCTGGCCCTTGAAGCCCTGGGTGACACCCGCGCAACGGGATTCCAGAGAAACCTGGCCCTGCTCCTGGATGACGCACAGCGCCTTCTTCGCGCCGTCGGTGGTCAGGCGCTCGCCGGCCGAGATGCCGGCCAGTTTCTCATCCTGGCCGAAGTACTCCTGAACGCCCATGGCCTTCCAGTTGTCGTATCCGGAGTTGAAGGCGACCACGGGAATTCCCTTCGCCTCGGCGGCCTTGACCGCGGGAGCCATCGCATCGGGTTTGGCCAGCGTGACGGCGATGCCCTTCACACCGCTGTCGATCGCGCTCTGCACGAGGTTGGCCTGGTTCGGCGCCTCGGGGTCGTTGGAGTACCGAAGATCGATGTTGTCCTTCTTCGCTGCAGTCTCGGCACCCTTGCGGACCAGGTCCCAGAACGAGTCACCGGGCACCTCGTGGGTGATCATCGCAACGGTGAAGCGCGGGGTGTCGACAGTGCCGCCGCCCGAACCGCTGCCGTTGTCCCGCGGTTTCCCGCCGGTCGCAGAGCACGCAGCCAGCACGATCACGAGCGCGCTCGCGCCTGCCACGGCCGCTAGCCGATTGAACCTCATGCCGACTCCTTGTTGTTCACATCGCACACGACACGCCTCCCTCGATGTAATACGGCTCACAGCGGAAAGTCAAGGCTTTGTTAGGACATTTGGACTGCACGTCAAATGCTAGGGTGCGGGTGTGAGCGACTTCGACCTCGCGGTATGCGCCGAGATGGTGTTCCGCGAACTGCCGATTCTCGAGCGAGTCCGGCGCATCGATGAACTCGGCTTCGCGGTGGAGATCTGGAGCTGGCACGACAAGGACCTGCCCGCGCTGGCCGCCACCGGTGCACGGTTCTCGTCGATGACCGGCTATCTGCACGGTGACCTGATCGACCCGGCGAGCGCCGACGAAGTTGTGCAGACGGCCGAGTTGAGCATCAAAGCCGCTGAGGCACTGGGTGTACCGCGGCTGAACCTGCACACCGCGGAACTCGTCGACGGCCGGGCCGCCCGGCCGCGACAGCGGGCCACCGGCCAGATGTGGCTGACCGCGCACCGATCGCTGATGCGGATCGGTGAGCTCGGCGCCGCCGCCGGCGTCACATTCTGCGTGGAGAATCTGAACACGATCGTCGACCATCCCGGTGTCCCGCTGGCACGCGCCAAGGACACGCTGGCACTCGTCGAGGCGGTCGACCATCCGAACGTCAAGATGATGCTCGACCTCTACCACGCCCAGATCGGCGAGGGGAATCTCGTTGAGGTGGTTCGACGGTGCGGCCCGGCGATCGGCGAGATCCAGGTGGCCGACGTCCCCGGTCGCTGCGAACCGGGCACCGGCGAGATCCATTACCCGGCGGTCGCGATGGCATTGCGCGACATGGGTTACCGCGGGACCATCGGCCTGGAGGCGTGGGCGTCCGGTGACAGCGAACAGGCGCTCGCGGCGTTCCGCGCGGCGTTCTCCTGACGGGTCTCCCCCGCGAGCAGACGTGAACTCGCCCAAAATTGCTAAACTTTGGGGGAGTTCACGTCTGCTCGCGTAAGAAAATCAGTAGCGCGCCCACCGGACGATGACGGTGCCGTCGCCGCCGACCAAGATGCCGCGGCGCGCCATGTTGATCTCGACGTGGTGGTCCGCCGCGGCGATGCGGCGGGCCGGTCCGGCCACCAGCTTGGGACTCGTGGTCAGACACAGCTCGTCGATCTCGTTGTCCGACACCATTTGTGAGAACAACGAGGGTCCGCCCTCGACGAGTACCCGCTGCAACCCCAATGCTCGCAGCCCGTCCCGGATCGCAGCCGAACCGACTCGCACTCCCGCGACCTCGATGACGTGCGCTCGGGATTGCTCGAGCACACGCCGCGCCGCGACGTCGGCGCTCGCGGACACGAAGACCACCGGCGGGGCCACCGCGTTGCTCAGCACCGCGGGCGGAACGACACCGCGACTGGACACCACGGCGACGGGTAGACCCACCGCCAACCCCCTCGACAACCGCCACGCTTGGGCGTCCGCGTCCAGTTGAAGGTTCTCGTACGGTTTGGACTTCGCCGTCGTCGCACCCACGAGCACGACGTCGGCAACCTCACGCAACCGGCTGAACACCCGGCGATCAGTCGGTGTACCCAGCTTTCGGCCGGACCCGTCGAGGGTCACAGCCCCGTCGATGCTCGCGATGAAGTTCGCCCGGAAAAACGGTTGATTCAGCCCCTCGGGGTACGCGAAAAGGTCGCGCAACTCGTCATCAGTGAGCGACTCGGCCTCGTGCACTGTCGAATGCCGAGTTCCGGCAAGGGTGGTCATATCGGCACGCTCACATCGCGCCGCACCGGGGCCGGCACCCGGACGGCACGGTGTCGATCGACGAAGAACAATGCGGTCACCCCGCCCAGTGCGGCCGCCACCGCAGGCAACATCATCGACTGTGACATGGTGCCCGCCAGCGACGCTTCCGAATCTCCGGCCGATAGGGCTGCTGTCAGTGCGGCGACACTGGCGCTCGACAACGCCGCCCCAAGATGCCTGGCCGTGTTGCACAGAGCCGATCCGGCGCCGGCGAGGTCGACGGGTAGCGCGCGGGATGCGATGACCGCCAAGGGCTCCCAGGTGCATGCGCTGGCCGCGCCCACCATCGCCAGCGGTAGTACCAGCTGCCATACGGGCGTGGTCGGCTTCATCTCCAGCGCGAGCCAGAACAATGTGACGGCCAGCAGCGCAAAGCCGGCAATCACGATCGGACGGGGATGAACTCGGTCGACGATCTTGCCGACCACGGGCGCCAAGACAACGGTCGTGACCGCCATCGGCGCGGTGAGCAGCGCGGCGCGAACGGGCGAAAGTCCATACCCCTCTTCGAGAAAGATCATCAGCGGAATCACGAAGGCGACGAAGGCGAAGCTGACGCATGCGATGCCGGCGTTGGAAAGAATGAAGTTCCGATGAAGAATCAGCCGCAGCGGAATCAGAGGCTCATGCGGGTGCACGGCCTGCCAACCGAAAAAGGCTGCCAGCAAGGCGAATCCGCCGACGATCGCCGTCGCGATCCACGGGGACCAACCGTCACGCTGGCCGTCCTGCAGACCGAACACGATGAGACCGATACCCGCGCCGGACAGTAGTACGCCGAGGACGTCAATGCGCAGATGCCGGCCGGGTAGCGCCGGAACCAGCCATGTCGCAAGCACCAGACCGAGCGCACCGACCGGGGCGTTGATGAAAAAGATCCACTGCCAGCCCAACTCGTCGAGAAGCACACCACCGAGGATTGGCCCGGCGAACAGGCCAACTCCCGTGGTGGCGCCCCAGACGCTCATTGCCATGCCACGCCGTTCGGCAGGGAACATCCGCGTGATCGTCGTCAAGATCTGCGGCGCCAGCAGCGCGGCGCCTGCGCCTTGGACGACACGTGCGGCGGTCAGCATTCCGATCGACGTGGACAGGCCGCACCACACCGATGACGCGGTGAAGATCGTTAACCCGACCAGATAGACGTGTTTGGGGCCGAACCGGTCACCGAGGCGTCCACCGATCAGCAGCAGTGCCGCGAACGCGAGCAGGTAGCCACTGGTCACCCAGAGGACGGAGCCGTAGTCGACGCCGAAGTCGTCTTTGAGCACCGGGTTGGCCACCGCGACCACGGTCGAGTCCACCACGATAAGGAATAGCCCGACCATCAGTACCCACAGCGCGCGAAACGAGTGGCTCTCTGTCACTGTCCCCCCGCCGTTTCGACGCAGCCGGAAAGTGAAATTGTCACACGCGTCGGGCGTCTTGACCGATCAATTCACATTTCTCGAATACCCAAGGCAGCGACTGGATTTGCGATCTGATCTTGATATGCTTTGCCAAGCCGGCAGGTGAATAGCTTTTCTGCACTGTGAATGCCGTGCCCGCGAACAGAGATCAATTCGCCAGGTACCGCTTTATGCGTTCACGCAAGGGCTTTTAGCGGTTTCCCGCTCCCCCGCGTCAGCGGTCGACGAGCGTGGTGTCGAAGTAGTACCGGGCGGCGCGATAGCAATGAGTACCGAATTCGACCGCCCGACCGGAATCGTCGAACGCCGTGCGTGCCATGGTCAGCAGCGGGGCACCGGGCTTCTCGTCGAGCAGCTTCGCTTCGCTTCGGGTGGCCGCCTTGGCGCCGATGCGCTGACTGGCCAGTCGGATGTGCACTCCGCGGCCGCGCAGCGCCTGATACAGACCGCTTCGCTCGAGTTCCTCAGCGTCCGGCGCGATCTCGACCGGAAGGTAATTGATCATCAGGGCCAGCGGTTCACCGTTGGCGCACCGGAGTCGCTTGATACGGGCGACCTCCCGGCCTTGGGCCAGGCTCAGCTCGCGCGCAACGTCTTCGTCGGGCGGCCCGACGTGGTAGTCCAGCAGCTGGGTGGTTGGTTCCTGACCCGCCCGGGACAGGTCGTCGAACAAGCTGGTGAGTTCGACGCGACGGTGGACCGGATTCTGGACGACCTGAGTCCCGACGCCGCGCTTGCGAACCAGCAGACCCTTGTCGACGAGTTCCTGAATCGCACGCCTCGTCGTGGGCCGCGACAGGGTCAATCGCTTGGCCAAAGCAAGTTCATTTTCGAACCGGTCACCGGGAGCGAGTTCGCCACCACGGATGGCCGCCTCGATTGCCTGGGCGAGCTGATAGTAGAGGGGAATGGGGCTTGACCTGTCCAGTTCAACCACAAACGGCACATCGACTCCGATCTCGAACTCGAAACCCCAACAGTAGCTAAAGCCTAACACCGATTGACACAAAGATAGAATGTCAGGACAAAGTATTGACATACCGCCGTGGCGCGGGGCACCCTTTAACAAGTCCCCAACGAGCCCTGAAGAGAGCTGACGTGACTACTGACCCGCCTTTCGACGTACTCGCCATCGGCCGTAGTGGCGTCGACATTTATCCGCTGCAAGTCGGCGTCGGCCTGGAGCACGTGGAGTCGTTCGGCAAGTTCCTCGGCGGCAGCGCGGCCAATGTCTCGGTGGCTGCCGCACGCCTCGGTAACCGCACCGCCTTGATTTCCGGAGCCGGCGCAGACCCGTTCGGCCGGTTCGTTCTCGAAGAGTTGAGCCGTCTCGGGGTAGACAACCGCCACGTCACCGTCCATCCGGAGTACCCGACGCCGGTGACGTTCTGCGAGATCTTCCCACCCGACGATTTCCCGCTGTACTTCTACCGCAAGCCGTCGGCACCCGATCTCCAGATCGCCCCGACCGAGCTCGATCTCGATGCCGTACGCAACGCCCGGCTGTACTGGTCGACGGTCACCGGGCTTTCCGAAGAGCCAAGCCGGGGTGCGCATTTCGCCGCTTGGGAGGCCCGCGCACGCCAGCCGTTGACCGTTCTCGACCTCGACTACCGGCCGATGTTCTGGGACTCCCCCGCCGCTGCGTCGGCACAGGTTCAGCGTGCGCTATCCCACGTCACCGTAGCGGTCGGCAACCGCGAAGAATGTGAGATCGCCGTCGGAGAAACCAACCCGCACAAGGCCGCCGATGCACTGCTCGATCTCGGCGTGCAACTGGCGATCGTCAAGCAAGGGCCGCGCGGCGTGCTGGGTAAGACCCGCAGCACGTCGGTGACAGTGCCGCCGATCGAGATCGACGTCATCAACGGACTCGGCGCCGGTGACAGCTTCGGCGGAAGCTTGTGCCACGGGCTGCTGCACGGCTGGCCGCTGGAGAAGACGCTGCGTTACGCCAATGCCGCCGGCGCGATCGTCGCCTCGCGGCTGGAGTGCTCGACCGCGATGCCGACCGCCGGTGAAGTCGCGGAACTGGCCGAGCAGATCGCATTGGAGGCGGTCAATGTCTAGCCCCTGCAAGGACTACGCCGATATCACCGATCTGCGTGCCGCTGACCCCGCCGCGATCGCCAAGGCGTGGGCCACGCGCACCGCCCGACCGGTGGTCCGCGGCAACGGACGGTTGATGATCGTCGCCGCCGACCACCCGGCCCGCGGCGCCCTGGCCGTCGGCTCTCGTCCCACCGCGATGAACAGCCGCACCGACCTGCTCGACCGGCTGCGTACCGCGTTGGCCGATCCCGGGGTCGACGGCGTGCTGGCAACCTCCGACATCCTCGACGACCTCCTGTTGCTCGGCGCACTCGACGACAAGGTGGTGTTCTCCTCGATGAACCGCGGCGGGCTGGCCGGCGCGTGCTTCGAGCTCGACGACCGGATGACCGCCGCCACCGCCGCGGCGACCGCTGCGGCGAAGATGAACGGCGGAAAGATGTTGTGCCGCATCGATCTCGGCGATTCGGGTACGGTTGCAACGCTGGCCGCGTGTGCGCAGGCGGTCGACCAGCTGGCCGCGCACGGCCTGATCGCGATGCTGGAGCCGTTCCTGTCGAACCGGGTCGACGGCAAGGTCCGCAACGATTTGAGCCCGGATGCGGTGATCAAGTCCATCCACATCAGCCAGGGGCTGGGATCCACCTCTGCCTACACCTGGTTGAAGCTGCCGGTCGTCTCCGAAATGGACCGGGTGATGGACTCCACTACGTTGCCAACACTGCTCTTGGGCGGTGACCCCACCGATCCGGACGAGGCTTTCGCCAATTGGGAGAAGGCGCTGTCGTTGCCGTCGGTGCGGGGTCTGATCGTCGGCCGCACCCTGCTCTATCCGGCTGATGACGACGTGAGTTCCGCGGTTGCGACCGCCGTGTCGATGGTGAGGTCCGGGGCGAGCGCAGCGACGGGAAAGGCCTGAGAAAGATGAACAGCACGTACTACATTCCCGCGCGCAGCGCCGAATTGCCGTTCACCGTCGACATCACGCCTGCGTCCGCCGGATGGGCGGAGTCGTCGTTGCAGGTGGTCGAGCTCGATGACAGCCAAAGAATCGAGCTGACCACCGGCGCCACCGAGGTCATGATCCTGCCGCTGGTCGGGGGCGGCAGGATCAGTTGTGCTGGTGAGACATTCGAGTTGTCCTGGCGAAAATCAGTCTTCGAGGGGCCGGCCGACATGGTCTACCTCGGTATCGACCAGACCTACACCCTGTCCGGCGAAGGCCGCTTCGCGATCTGCGGCGCCCGCGCCACCCGGCCGTTCCCGAACCGCCGGGTCGCAGCGGCGGACGTGGCCGTCGAGCTGCGGGGTGCGGGAAACTGTAGCCGCCAGGTGCACAACTTCGGTACCGCAACCACATTCGAGGCCGACTCGCTGATCGCCTGTGAGGTCATCACTCCGGGCGGCAACTGGTCGAGCTATCCCGCGCACAAGCATGAGGAGAACACCGACGTCGAGACGCAGCTCGAGGAGATCTACTACTTCGAGATCGACGACAGCCCGGCCGGCACTCCGGGCTTCGGCTATCACCGCGTCTACGGCACTGCGCAGCGCCCGATCGAGGTCCTCGAAGAGGTCCACTCCGGCGATGTGGTGCTGGTGCCGCACGGCTATCACGGCCCGTCGATCGCCGCGCCCGGTCATCACATGTACTACCTCAACGTCATGGCCGGCTCCGGACCGAACCGGGCGTGGCTGATCTGCGACGACCCGAATCACACCTGGCTGCGCGGCAGCTGGGAGCACCAGGAGATCGATCCCCGGCTGCCGATGGGCAGCCCGTCCGGGCAAGGAGTGTGATCGTGGTATCCACTGCGCCGAAGGGCGGCGAGAAGCTTCCCGACACCGAAGGCACTGTGCGACTCACCGTGGCTCAGGCCACGATCCGGTTCCTGGCGAACCAATACGTCGAACGCGACGGGCAGCGCACCAAGTTCTTCGCCGGATGCTTCGGTATCTTCGGCCACGGCAACGTGGCCGGGCTCGGTCAGGCGCTGCTGCAGGATGAAATCGAGTCGTTCGAAGCCGGTCGGGAGCCGGGATTGAAGTATGTACTCGGCCGCAACGAACAAGCCATGGTGCACACCGCCGTTGCGTACGCGCGTCAGAAGGACCGGCTGCAGACCTGGGCCGTCACCGCCAGCGTGGGGCCCGGCTCCACAAATATGCTGACCGGCGCCGCATTGGCGACCATCAACCGGCTGCCGGTGCTGCTGCTGCCCGCCGACACCTTCGCCACCCGAGCCAGTGCCCCGGTGCTTCAGGAACTCGAGCTGCCGTCATCGGGTGATGTCACGGTCAACGACGCGTTCAAGCCTCTGTCCCGCTATTTCGACCGGGTGTGGCGACCCGAGCAGTTGCCCGCCGCACTGCTCGGCGCTATGCGGGTACTGACCGATCCGGTCGAAACCGGTGCGGCCACGATCTCGATCCCCCAGGACGTCCAGTCGCAAGCCCACGACTGGCCCGAATCGCTGTTCGCCGAACGGACCTGGCATGTCGCCCGGCCGCTTCCGGAACGTTCGGTGATCGCGCGTGCCGCTGAGATCATCGCCGCGGCGGGCAAGCCTCTGATCGTCGCCGGTGGCGGCGTGCACTACTCGGAGGCCGAGCAGGCGTTGGCGGCGTTCTGCGCGCAGACCGGTATCCCGGTCGCTGAAAGCCAGGCAGGCAAGGGCTCGCTGCGCTTCGACCATCCGCAGGCGGTCGGCGCTGTCGGTTCGACGGGTACCACCGCCGCCAACGCACTGGCCGCAGACGCTGATGTGATCATCGGGATCGGCACCCGCTACAGCGATTTCACCTCGGCGTCGCGAACCGCGTTCAACAACCCCGATGTGCGGTTCGTGAACATCAATGTGGCCTCGCTGGATTCGGTCAAGCAGGGTGGCGTCAGTGTGGTGTCCGACGCCCGGGAGGCCCTCGAGGCACTCAACTCCGCACTGAAGGGCTACACCGTCAGTGACGAATACCGTTCCCGAGTAGCCGAGCTGGCCGCTGACTGGGACGACACCGTGTCGTCGGTGTACGAATGTGAAGACGGCGTGCAGCTCAACCAGAATCAGGTCATCGGCCTGGTCAACACCCTCTCGGACCCGCGTGACGTCGTGGTGTGCGCCGCCGGCTCGATGCCCGGTGATCTGCACAAGCTGTGGCGCACCCGCGACCGGAAGGGCTATCACGTCGAATACGGCTACTCGTGCATGGGTTACGAGATCGCCGGCGGTATCGGCGTACGGATGGCCGACGACGACCGCGATGTGTTCATCATGGTCGGCGATGGCTCCTACCTGATGATGGCCACCGAGCTGGTGACGGCCGTCCAGGAGGGCGTCAAGGTGATCCCTGTGGTGGTGCAGAACCACGGATTCGCTTCCATCGGTGGACTTTCGGAGTCGCTGGGTTCGCAGCGCTTCGGCACGGCCTACCGCTACCGCGGCGACGACGGTCGGCTCGACGGTGACAAGCTGCCCGTCGACCTGGCCGCCAACGCCGCCAGCTTGGGCGCCGATGTCATCAAGGTAGGCACGGCGGCGGAGTTCGCCGACGCGGTCAAGGTCGCCAAGGCCAGCGACACCGTCACAGTGATTCACGTAGAGACCGATCCGCTGATCTACGCGCCGGACAGCCAGTCCTGGTGGGACGTGCCGGTCAGTGAGGTCTCGACCCTGGAGTCGACCCAGGCCGCCTACCAGCGGTATGCGGACTGGAAGAAAGTTCAACGCCCCTTGCTCAAGCCATCCGCCAACCCGTCAGATCGCTTACCCGTCGAAACATAAGGCAAGCAGAAGTGAGCACTATTCTCGTCGGATCCGCCCCCGACTCCTGGGGCGTGTGGTTCCCAGAAGATCCTCAGCAGACGCCCTACCGGCGGTTCCTCGACGAGGTCGCCGCGTCGGGCTATCAGTGGATCGAACTGGGCCCGTTCGGCTACCTGCCGACCGACCCCAAGCAGCTCTCGGATGAGCTGACGGCCCGCAACCTCAAGCTATCTGCCGGCACCGTCTTCGAGCACCTGCATCAGGATGATTCCTGGGATGCGGTGTGGAAGCAGGTCGAAGACGTCGCGAAACTGACTGCGGCCGTTGGCGGTAAGCACGTGGTGGTCATCCCGGAGATGTGGCGCGACCCGTCGTCGGGCGCGGTGCTCGAAGACCGCACCCTGACCCCCGGGCAGTGGCACAAAAAGACCCAGGGCATGAATGAACTGGGCAAGGCGATGTTCGAGCAGTACGGGGTGCGGGCGCAGTACCACCCGCACGCCGACAGCCACGTCGACACCGAGGAGAACGTCTACCGCTTCCTCGACGGCACCGACGGCGATTTCGTGAGCCTGTGCCTGGACACCGGTCACATCTCGTATTGCTGCGGCGACAACATCGCGATCATCCGTCGCGCCCCCGAGCGCATCGGTTACCTGCATCTCAAGCAGGTCGATCCCGAGCTGCGGGCCAAGGTCGAAGCCGAGGACCTGCCGTTCGGCGAGGCGGTCAAGCGGGGGGCCATGACCGAGCCGCCGCGCGGAATCCCGGATATACCAACGCTTCTCGCTGAGATCGAGAAGCTCGGCATCGATGTGTTCGCGATCGTCGAGCAGGACATGTACCCCTGCGAGGCCGAGACCCCGCTGCCCATCGCCAAGCGCACCCGCAACTACCTCGGGTCCTGCGGGGTCCCGTCCGTCCGTTTTTAGTTCAGGAGATTGAGAGCCATGTCTGACCTTCGTGTCGCCGTACTCGGTGTCGGCATCATGGGCGCCGACCACGTCGCCCGCCTGACGTCGAAGATCTCCGGCGCGCAGGTGACCGTCGTCAACGACTACCTCGCCGAGAAGGCCGAGCGGATCGCCGCCGGCATCCCGGGGTGCCGGGTGATCGCGGATCCGCTCGACGCGATCGCCGATGCGGGCGTCGACGCGGTCGTGCTAGCCACCCCGGGCCCCACCCATGAGAAGCAGCTGCTGGCCTGTCTGGAGCACAGCAAGCCGGTGCTGTGCGAGAAGCCGCTGACGACCGATATGGAAACCTCGCTCGAGGTGGTCAAGCGCGAGGCCGAGCTCGGAAAGCGGCTCATCCAGGTCGGTTTCATGCGCCGCTTCGACCGCGAGTACGCAGCGTTGAAGGCGATGCTGGACTCTGGTCAGCTGGGCCGCCCGCTGGTGTTGCACTGCGCCCACCGCAACCCTGCGGTGCCACCGTCCTTCGACAGCGCGATGATCGTGCGCGATTCGCTGGTGCATGAGGTCGACGTGACGCGCTTCCTGTTCGACGAGGAGATCGTCTCGATTCAGATCATCACACCGTCGGCCAACCCAGCTGCGCCCGAGGGCCTGGCCGATCCGCAGATAGCGATCATGAGGACCGCATCCGGTAAGCACGTCGATGTCGAACTGTTCGTCACCACGGGTGTCGCTTACGAGGTGCGCGCGGAGGTCGTCGCCGAAAAGGGCAGCGCCATCATCGGTTTGGATGTCGGCTTGGTCCGCAAGACCGCGCCGGGCAACTGGGGCGGTCAGATCACCCCCGGTTTCCGGGAGCGATTCGGTGCCGCGTACGACACCGAATTCCAGCGCTGGGTCGATGCCGTGCGGAAGGGATCGTCAACCGGAAATTACACAGACGGTCCCTCGGCGTGGGACGGTTACGCCGCCGCCGCGGTCTGTGAGGCAGGCGTGCAGTCACTCAACAACGGCCGGCCCGTCGACGTCACGATGGTGTCGCGCGATTCGATCAAGGGCGCATGAATGAAGATCCGGGCGGGCGAGTCTGTTTAATCGGGACCATGGGTGCCAAGATGCGTCCATGGACACCACGTTTTCCGCCCCCGCAGGTCCGCTTCCGGCATATCTGGCCAGGCCGACGGGCACCGGGCCGTGGCCAGGTGTCGTCATCGTGCACGACGCGATGGGCATGACGAGCGACGTCAAACGCATCACCGACAGGTTCGCCGCCAACGGCTACCTGGCGATCACCCCGGCGCTGTATCACCGGGGCAGCCGGCTGCTTTGTGTGGTGCGGACGCTGCAGGCGTTCAAGAACGGTAAGGGTACGGCCGTCGACGACCTCATCGCCGCGCGTGATCACCTGGTCGCCGATCCCCAGTGCACTGGGAAGGTCGGCGTCATCGGGTTCTGCATGGGCGGCGGATTTTGTCTCGTGCTGGCACCGACCGGGCTCTTCGACGCCGCGGCCCCCAACTACGGGGAATGGCCCAAGGACATCTCAGCGATCCCGAACTCCTGCCCGACGGTGGCCAGCTACGGCGCCAAGGACTGGATGCTCAAGGGCGCGGCCGACAAACTCGACGGATTGCTCGCCGAGCGCGATGTACCCCGAGACATCAAGGAGTATCCGGGAGTCGGGCACTCCTTCATGAACGACTGGGACATTCCCGCACCGGTACAGACCATCGTTGGTGTGGCGGGGATGGCCTACTCACGTCCCGAGGCCGAGGACGCATGGCAGCGAATCTTCGCGTTCTTCGGCGAACACCTCAAGGATGCAGAGTCGGCCGATAAGTGAGCTCCTGAATGCTGCCGTCGAGCGTTCGGGCCTCGATCAACTCCAGGTCGAAGTCAGCGGCGCCCTGGAAGATCGGGTCGTCCCCGGTCTGACCGGTGATCACCGGGAAGATCGTCACCTGCACTCGGTCCACCAGACCCGCCGCCATCAGGGCCCGGTTCATCGACAGGCTGCCGTGCGAGCGCAACGGCACGTCGGACTCTTGCTTGAGCCGGGCGACGACGTCGACCGCGTCGCCGCTCTCGACGGTCGCGTCCGGCCAGTCGAGAGGTCCGTCCAGCGTCGTCGACACCACCGTCGCCGGCAGATGCCTCATCCGGGCAACCCACAGGTCATTGCCCGACGCCTCTTCGCTGAGGTCGAGCAACTGCGTGAACGCCCGGTATGTGTTGGCGCCGAACACCATGCGTTGCTTATCGTCATAGAGGGCAAGGCGGCGGTCGAGCAGTTCGGGACCCTGCTTGCCCCAGTAGCCGCCCCAGTCGCCCCCGTTGGCGCCCCCGAATCCGTCCAGGCTGGAGAAGACGTCAAACGTGTAGGTAACAGTCATGCAGGTACAGACCCGTGGCCGCCGCGGAACTCATCGACGACGCTGTAGCTGCCGTCACGAATCCGCCCGCGTCGCGGTGTCGCCAATCGGTCCGGAGGCTCCCACCGACGGGAGCAACAGTCAACATGGATGTCATCCGTTGTGCGGAACAGATTGTGTAACAACTTATTTCAGTCGCAATGTCACAACCGCAGCACCGAAATCGGTTGCCGGTCAGCTATTTACGTATCCGTCAAACGACACGGAAGAAATAACGTTGCCGAAACGTCAACCTGATCAGCAAAGCTGATATATCGTCGGGTCGCTTCAGTTCAATGTTCAATGTTGTTGGGGGAAACCACCATGCACGTTTCTCGATTTGTCGCGCCCTTCGCCGCCGCTACCGTCGTCGCGGGAGCGGTTCTGTTCCTGCAGCCGATCCAGTCGCCGCAGCTCGCATCGATCAACTATTCGCTCACCCGGGCGACTGATCACTGGTTCGACAGTTTCGGCGGGAACGCCTGGCAAAATCAATCCGATTCCACATCGCACCCCGAGGACGGTGGCTGGTCGGGCGGCGGTGGCGGTTCAGGCTGGTCGAGCGGCGGATTCTCCGGCCTCAGTGACCTGTTGAATTCCTTCTTCCGCGCCAACCCCGACCTTCTGACCGCGGTCCAGACCGCTGTATCGACGGCGATCACGGAGCTTCAGTCTGGCGCTTCACTGAGTCAGGTGCTGACCGACATCGGCGGTCAGCTCGCCGGTAGCATCGGCGGCGGCCTGGGCACCGCCATCCAGACCGGTCTCACGGGCGTCGTCCGGATTCTGACAATCGCCCCGAACCTGGTTCAGGGCGCGCTCACCATCGCCGCCGCCGTGCCGGGTGCGTTCGCACCGGTACTCACCGCCGTGACTGCTGCGGTCGGCAGCGTGGTGGGAGCACTGGGCTCCGACGGGTTGCGCGCAGCGGTGGCGGCTGGGTTCCAGAATGTGGTGTCGGCCGTTGGTCAGGCCATCACCAACATCACCCCGGTCGTTCAACAGGTGGTGTCGAACATCGGGTCGGCGGTGACCGGTTTGAACCTCGGCGGTAGCACCGGCACCGCGGCTGCCGTCAAGACGACCGCCGCCAAGACCGCTGCCGCTGCCACAACCGTCAGCACCACCGCGACGGACGGCACCACCGCGACCGACGACGCCGCCGACACCGAAACCGCCGGCAACACGGTCAAGGAGGGCACCGACACCGAGGCTCCTGCCACGACCAAGGGCAAGAGCCAAACCAAGGGGTCCGCGGCCGCACCGGGTAGCAGGAGGAGTCAAACCGGTAGCGAGCATTCCGCCAATCCGGGGAAGGCATCCAGCAAGCGCGAAGCTGCGCGGACCCACGGTAACGAGGCCGCCGAGTCGGCCCGATGAGCGTTAAGGCCGGGCTCACCTAAGCACTGCGGCGAGGCGAGACGAACTCTGTTATCTCTATGGAGTTCGTCTCGCTGCGTTTGCACCCAGAATCGGCCGACGATTCCGACGTTTAGATTGGAGCCATGACCGGTGCCAAAGACGTCGACGCGGACTACGACGAACGCGCCGTCGAGGTCACCGGCGCCAAGAACAAGGCCGCCGGGGTGGAAGCTGTCGTCGTCACCATGCAGCGCGCGCTCGAACAGATGGGGCCCGTCCGCACTGTGGTGACCTTGGCGCGGATCAACCAGCGCCACGGCTTCGACTGCCCGGGTTGCGCGTGGCCGGAGGAACATGACAACCGCAAACTGGCCGAGTTCTGTGAGAACGGCGCCAAGGCGGTTGCCGAGGAGGCCACCAAGCGCCGGGTCACCCCGGAGTTCTTCGCGCGCCACTCGATCGCCGAGTTGGCCGACAAGCCCGAGTACTGGCTGTCCCAGCAGGGCCGGCTGACCCACCCGATGGTCCTTCGGCCCGGTGATCAGCACTACCGACCGATCCGTTGGGACGACGCCTACCGGTTGATCGCCGAGCATCTGAACGGACTGGCATCCCCGGACGAGGCGGTGTTTTACACGTCCGGGCGCACCAGCAATGAGGCCGCGTTCCTCTACCAGTTGCTGGTGCGCAGCTTCGGCACCAACAACTTGCCGGACTGCTCCAACATGTGCCACGAATCATCGGGCACCGCGCTGACCGATTCGATCGGCGTCGGCAAGGGTTCGGTGACCATCGACGACATCGAGCACGCCGACGTCATCGTCATCGCCGGCCAGAACCCGGGCACCAACCATCCGCGGATGCTCTACGTGCTGGAGAAGGCGAAAGCCAACGGCGCCAAAATCATCGCGGTCAACCCGCTCCCCGAAGCCGGCCTGATCCGGTTCAAGGATCCGCAGAAGGTACACGGAGTGGTCGGGCACGGCGTGCCGATCGCCGACGAGTTCGTCCAGATCCGCCTGGGCGGCGACCTGGCCTTGTTCAAAGGGCTGGGCCGACTGCTGGTCGAGGCCGACGACCGGTCCCCCGGCAGCGTGATCGATCGCGACTTCATCGCCGCGCACTGCCACGGCTTCGACGAGTACCTCGCCGAGACCCGCACGGTCGATCTCGACACCGTCACCGAAGCCACGGGAATCGCCCGCCCGCAGTTGGACCGGGTGGCCCACATGCTGGCCACCTCGCAGCGCACGATCGTCTGCTGGGCCATGGGCATCACCCAGCACACCCATGCGGTAGCCACCATCGCCGAGATGACCAACCTCCTACTGCTGCGGGGCATGATCGGAAAGCCCGGCGCCGGGGTATGCCCGGTGCGTGGGCATTCGAACGTTCAAGGCGACCGCACGATGGGGATCTGGGAGAAGGCGCCCGAGACATTCCTGGCCGCCCTCGACACCCGATTCGGCATCGTCAGTCCGCGGCGGCACGGCTTCGACACCGTCAACGCGATCCGGGCGATGCGCGACGGACACGCCTCGGTGTTCCTCGCGATGGGTGGCAACTTCGCGTCGGCCACCCCGGACACCGCGGTGACCGAGACGGCGCTGAGCACCTGCGCGCTGACGGTGCAGATCTCGACGAAACTCAACCGCAGCCACGTGGTACATGGCCGCACCGCGCTGATCCTGCCGACCCTGGGCCGCACCGACCGTGACCTCGTCGCCGGCCGCAAACAGGTTGTCTCCGTCGAGGATTCGATGTCGATGGTGCACCTCTCCCGTGGCAGCCTTACCCCGCCGAGCGAGGAGGTCCGCAGCGAAGTCGCGATCGTCTGCGGACTGGCCCGCACTGTGTTGGGCGCCGACCATCCCGTCCCATGGGAGAGCCTCGCCGCCGACTACGACACGATCCGCGACGCGATCGCGGCCGTAGTGCCAGGATGCACGGACTACAACGCTCGGGTGCGCCAACCTGACGGCTTCCAATTGCCGCATCCGCCACGCGATTCCCGAGAGTTCCCCACGGTCACGGGCAAAGCGAACTTCGCGGTGAACCCGATGCGCTGGGTGCCGGTGCCGCCGGGGCGGCTGGTGCTGCAGACCTTGCGCAGCCACGACCAGTACAACACCACGATCTACGGCCTCGATGACCGCTACCGCGGGGTCAAGGGTGGCCGCCGCGTGGTGTTCGTCAACCCCTCCGACATCGAGTCACTCGGACTGGCAGCCGGTGACCGCGTCGATCTGGTCTCGGAGTTCACCGACGGCCAGGGCCGGCTGCAGGAGCGCCGAGCCAAGGACTTCCTCGTGGTGTCCTACGCCACCCCGGTCGGCAACGCGGCCGCCTACTACCCGGAAACCAATCCCTTGGTGCCGCTCGATCACGTTGCGGCGCGGTCGAATACGCCGGCGTCGAAAGCGGTGGTCATTCGATTGGAAGCCCATGGGTAGGGTGACGGCGCGGCGGCGGGCCAGTCACGTGTTCGACGGCACCGCCACCGAGCGTCCGGAAACCCTGGTCGTCGAGGAGCCGCTGGAGATCCGGGTGAACGGCACACCGCTGACAGTCACCATGCGCACGCCGGGGTCCGATGTCGAACTGGCACAGGGCTTCCTCCTGACCGAGGGAGTCATCACCCAGCGCGACGACGTGCTGACCGTCCGGTACTGCCGCGGCTCGGAGGCCGACGGAGCCAACACCTACAACGTCCTCGATGTCACGCTGCGCCCCGACGTCCCGATGCCCGACGTGGACGTCACCCGAAACTTTTACACCACCTCGTCCTGCGGTGTGTGCGGCAAAGCCTCGATCGACGCGGTGCGGCTGACCAGCCGGCACTCCCCCGGCGACGACCCGTCGACCGTCGAGACCGCGGTACTGACCGCGATGCCCGAGCAACTGCGTTCGGCGCAAAAGGTTTTCGCCAGCACTGGAGGACTGCACGGCGCCGCGCTGTTCACGACGGACGGCAGCCTGCTCGCCGTGCGCGAGGACGTGGGCCGGCACAATGCCGTCGACAAGGTCATCGGCTGGGCGTTGGAAGGCAACCACATCCCGCTCGCAGGCACCGTCCTACTGGTTAGCGGCCGTGCGTCCTTCGAACTCACTCAAAAGGCGGTGATGGCAGGCATCCCCGTGCTGGCCGCGGTGTCCGCGCCGTCGTCGCTGGCCGTCGACCTGGCCACCCAGTCCGGGCTGACACTGGTCGCGTTCCTGCGCGGGGAATCGATGAACGTCTACAGTCGCGCCGACCGCATCCGGCACTGAGCCTAAGCGGACTTGTCGCGGCGCTCGGGGCGGGCCGGCTTGCGCGGAACGATCGTCGGCAGGACGTTGTCCTGGACGGTCTCCTTGGTCACCACGACCTTGGCGACGTCGTCGCGGCTGGGGATGTCGTACATCACCGGCAGCAGGACTTCTTCCATGATCGCGCGCAGCCCGCGGGCACCGGTGCCGCGATGGATCGCCTGTTCGGCGATGGCGTCGAGCGCCTCCTCGTCGAACTCCAGCTCGACGTTATCCATCTCGAACAGCCGGGTGTACTGCTTGACCAGGGCGTTCTTCGGCTTGGACAGGATCTGCACCAGCGAATCCTTGTCCAGGTTGGTCACCGAGGCCACCACGGGCAGACGACCGATGAACTCCGGGATCAGGCCGAACTTGATCAGGTCTTCGGGCATTACCTCGGCGAAGTGATCCTGGGTGTCGATCTCGGCCTTCGACTTGACCTCGGCACCGAAGCCCAGACCGCGCTTGCCCACGCGGTCGGAGACGATCCGCTCCAGCCCGGCGAACGCACCGGCGACGATGAACAGCACGTTGGTGGTGTCGATCTGGATGAATTCCTGATGGGGATGCTTGCGGCCGCCCTGCGGCGGGACCGACGCCTGCGTGCCTTCGAGGATCTTCAGCAGCGCCTGCTGCACACCCTCACCGGAGACGTCGCGGGTGATCGACGGGTTCTCGCTCTTGCGCGCGATCTTGTCGACCTCGTCGATGTAGATGATGCCGGTCTCGGCGCGCTTGACGTCATAGTCGGCGGCCTGAATCAGTTTGAGCAGAATGTTCTCGACGTCCTCACCGACATAGCCTGCTTCGGTTAATGCCGTCGCATCCGCTATTGCAAACGGGACATTCAGCATCTTGGCGAGCGTCTGCGCCAGATAGGTCTTACCGCAGCCTGTCGGGCCCAGCATCAAGATGTTGGACTTGGCCAGCTCCACCGGCTCGGAGCGGGAGTCGCGGTGCTTCTCCTGCGCCTGGATCCGCTTGTAATGGTTGTAGACCGCAACGGCCAGCGTGCGCTTGGCGGTGTCCTGGCCGATGACGTAGCTCTCCAGGAACTCCCGGATCTCGGCCGGCTTGGGCAGCTCATCGAGTTTGACGTCGTCGGCGTCGGCCAACTCCTCTTCGATGATCTCGTTGCAGAGGTCGATGCACTCGTCGCAGATATAGACGCCCGGACCCGCTATGAGCTTCTTCACCTGTTTCTGGCTCTTACCGCAGAACGAGCACTTCAGCAGGTCACCGCCGTCTCCGATACGTGCCATGGTGGTGGGGTCCTACTTTCCGTCGCCGGGTCTTCGATCGTTGCTATCAAGTCCGCGTTGGGCTATGTCCCGACGCTACCCGCTTGCTCTGCCACGGTGCGACAGATAAAGCCGAATCGCGTCGGTGGTATTCGGGCGTGTGGTGAACATATCCCCTGACGCGCCTCTCGTCCCGTCGGACGCACCGCCGTGTTTTTGGCGTGTCGCCGCTGTTACCGAACCGAGAGGGGGCATGTTCGCGGAGCGCGGATTCGCTCGCAGCGATCAGGCGTTCTGAGCCGAGAGCTTCCGGTACTCCAGAACCGTATCGATGATCCCGTACTCCTTGGCGTCTGCCGCGGTCAGGATCTTGTCCCGGTCGGTGTCCTTGCGGATCACGGCCGGATCCTTGCCGGTGTGGTGGGCCAGCGTGGTCTCCATCAGGGTCCGCATGCGCTCGATCTCAGCGGCCTGGATCTCCAGATCGGAGAACTGGCCCTGGATGACGCCGCCCAGCGACGGCTGGTGGATGAGCACGCGGGCGTTCGGCAGTGCGAGGCGCTTGCCGGGGGTGCCCGCTGCCAGCAGCACCGCGGCCGCCGAGGCGGCCTGGCCCAGGCACACCGTCTGGATGTCGGCGCGCACGTACTGCATGGTGTCGTAGATGGCCATCAGCGAGGTGAACGAACCACCCGGGGAGTTGATGTACATGGTGATGTCGCGATCGGGATCCAGCGACTCCAGCACCAGCAGCTGGGCCATGATGTCGTTGGCCGAGGCGTCGTCCACCTGGACACCGAGGAAGATGATGCGTTCCTCGAACAGCTTGTTGTAGGGGTTGGATTCCTTGACGCCCCAGCTGGAGTGCTCGACGAACGACGGCAGGATGTAGCGGCCCTGCGGTGTGAGCCGCGCATCTGCCTCGGAAAAGGGAGTCGTATCAGGCATTGGTCGCTCCGTTGAAGTGGGCCTGGGTGATGATGTGGTCGACGAACCCGTACTCCAGCGCTTCCTGCGCGGTGAACCAGCGGTCGCGGTCGGAGTCGGCCTCGATGCGCTCGATCGGCTGGCCGGTGAACTCGGCGTTGAGCCGGAACATCTCCTTCTTGATAAGCGCGAACTGCTCGGCCTGAATGGCGATGTCGGCCGCGCCACCGGTGATACCGCCCAATGGCTGGTGCATCAGGATGCGGGCGTGCGGAAGCGCGAAACGCTTGCCTTTGGTGCCGGCCGCAAGCAGGAACTCACCCATCGAGGCGGCCATGCCCATCGCGTAGGTGGCGACGTCACACGGCGCGAGCACCATGGTGTCGTAGATCGCCATGCCGGCGCTGATCGAGCCACCGGGCGAGTTGATGTAGAGATTGATGTCCTTGGTCGGGTCCTCTGCGGCCAGCAGGAGGATCTGCGCGCACAGCCGATTGGCGATGTCGTCATCGACCTGAGAACCCAGGAAAATGATGCGCTCGGCGAGCAACCGCTCATACACCGAGTCAGTGAGGTTCAGCCCTGGCGCGCCCGAACGCATGTGAGTCACGACTTGATACCTGCTTTCTACGGACTTCGTTCTACCCGACCCTAACGAACCCACAGCGGAGCGCACTCCCGGGAGAGTGCGCTTTCGCTGTCGGCGTTATTCGGACTTCTCGGCTTCCTGCTCAACAGCCTCGGCGATCTCGGCGACCTCATCGACGTCGACGTCGTCCGCGTCCTCGATCACCTCGTCGTCCTCGGCTCCGGCCGGCGGGCCGAAGAACTCCGCGGTGTCGACGACGATGCCCTCGCTGTCGGTGACGGTGGCCGCCTCGACGACCGCGGCCACGGTCAGCCCACGGCGCACATCGGCGAACATCGCCGGCAGCTGGTTGTTCTGCTGCAGAACCTGCAGCAGCTGCGCCGGCTCGATGCCGTACTGCCGCGACATCAGCACCAACCGCTCGGTCAGGTCGTTCTGACCGACCTGGATGTCGAGGTCGTCCGCGATGGCGTCCATCAGCAGCTGGGTCTTGACGGCCTTCTCGGCGGCCTCGCGGGTCTCGGCGTCGAACTTCTCACGCGAGCTGCCCTCGGCTTCGAGCGTCTCGGCGAATTTGTCCTCGTCGTGGTCCAGGCCGTGGATCGCGTTGTGCACGGTCTGGTCGACCTGCGCCTGCACGATCGCCTCGGGCAGCGGCACCTCGGTCTTCTCCAGCAGCAACTCGAGGGCGTTGTCGCGGATCTTCTCCGCCTGGTGGATGCGCTTGACCCGCTTCACCTGCTCGACGAGGTTTTCCTTCAGCTCCTCGATGGTGTCGAATTCGCTTGCCAGCTGGGCGAATTCGTCGTCAGCCTCGGGGAGCTCGCGCTCCTTGATCGACTTGACCGTGACGGTGACCTCGGCCTCTTCGCCGGCGTGCTCGCCGGCGGCCAGCTTGGTGGTGAACACCTTCGACTCACCGTCGGACAGGCCGACGATGGCGTCGTCGAGGCCATCGATCAGCTGACCGGAGCCCACCTCGTGTGAGAGGCCTTCGGTGGCGGCGTCGGGCAGCTCCTCGCCGTTGACCGTGGCCGACAGGTCGATCGAGACGAAGTCACCCGTCTGGGCGGGACGCTCGACGCCCTTGAGGGTGCCGAAGCGGGCACGCAGCGACTCCAGCTCGGCGTCCACTTCGTCATCGGCGATTTCGATGGCGTCGACCTCGATCTTGAGCGCGCTGAGGTCGGGCAGCTCGATCTCGGGCCGCACGTCGACCTCGGCGGTGAAGACCAGTTCCTCGCCGTCCTCGATCTTGGTGACCTCGATCTCGGGCTGGCCCAGGGGCGTCACCTCGGTCGCGGTGACGGCTTCGCTGTAGCGGGTGGGCAGCGCGTCGTTGACGACCTGTTGCAGGACGGCGCCGCGGCCGATCCGGGCCTCGAGCAGCTTGGCCGGTGCCTTGCCGGGACGAAAGCCGGGCAGCCGAACCTGTTTGGCGAGTTCCTTGTAGGCCCGATCGAAGTCCGGCTGCAATTCCGTGAAGGGCACCTCCACGTTGATGCGAACCCGGGTCGGGCTCAACTTCTCGACGGTGCTCTTCACTGCGGTGCTCCTCGGGTCGATCTTCGGTCGTGGACGTAAACGGGCGTGTCGGGGTGACAGGATTTGAACCTGCGGCCTTCCGCTCCCAAAGCGGATGCGCTACCAAGCTGCGCTACACCCCGGTGCTGTGTTTCTTGCGCCCGAATCCTACGGGCAGGAGCCTGCTCACCGGCAATCGACCTCGGCGACGCGCTTCCAGGTGGGCAGATTCGGATTTGATCACGTCGACCGGTACATTTGGGCACGCGCAAGCACGCGGGCGTAGCTCAATGGTAGAGCCTCAGTCTTCCAAACTGATTACGCGGGTTCGATTCCCGTCGCCCGCTCCACACAGAGGCTCTACGTGGGCGATTTTCGCAGCTCGAGCGGCCATTCGAGCGCCTTCTGCGGCAGTCCCCTGGTACGACGGCTCAGTTAGCATGAGAATCGCAGATCAATGACGATCGGATGGGTCCCATGCAGAAGAAGCTGCTCCAGTCACTGAGCGAGGCCGATTTTCGACTTGTCCGTGCCACCGAGTCCCAACAGCTGGTGGAACTCGATGAGGACGATCTGGTCGAACTGCACGCCCGGGTGCGTCGAGCCCGAAACAAACACATCAGCAATTACCGACGCGCCGGCGCCAGCAAGGTCGCGCGCAAGGGTTCCCGGGGAACCGCGCGAAAGTCCAATGAGCGCAATGCCGCTCGCGCGGAAGTCTTCGAAGGTGCGCTCGGCCGCGTGAGCCGCCAGCTGGGGATCGTGGCCAAGCGAAGCGCGCGCGAACTAAAGGAGGAGCGACTGACCCGAGCCCGGGCCGACGCCGTCGCGGGTGAGCCGACATCGAAGGAGACAGGCAAGGTCGCCTCCGCACGGCGCACGCGCGTCGACGAGAGCAGGAAGTCGCCAGGACGCAAGAAGCGCGAAGCGGGGTCGATCGCCGCCGGCGCCCGTCGACAGGCCAAGCGCGACAGCCGCTGAGGCACTGGCTGGTACGCGGGGATACCCGAACGCTTAGGCTCTACGACAATAGAGTCGGCCGTGATCACACAGACCGAAATGACGTGAGCCAGGGCGTGATGACCACACTGACCTCGGCAAATGCGTAGAAAACCCGACCCCGACGCACGCCGTCGCGAACTCTGCGATGCCGCCATCGACCTGCTTGCAGACGACGGGGCCAAAGGCCTGAGCCATTTGAAGCTGGACCGCAAACTCGGCGTGCCCGACGGCACCGCATCCTTCTACTTCCGAACGCGGACGGCCCTGGTCCACGCGGTCACCGAACGAGTCACCGAACTCGACCTCGCCGATCTCAGCGCCGCCACATCCGATCCGGGGCGCGCTCCAACGACGGCAGACGCCCCCGACCCTCGACCCTCGGGCCTGGCGAGACTGGTCATGCGCTCGCGAACCGGCGCATCGTTGCACAGGACCAAGGCCCGATTCGAGTTGATGCTGCAGGCCAACCGTGATCCGCGACTCGCCACGATCTTCGAACGCTTCAACGACCGCTATCTCGATCTGATTCGCGAGGCGGTCCGCCTGCACCGCCCGGTGACCTCGCCGTCGGATGCAGCGGTCACTGACGAGCAGGCATACGTACTGATGACCTTTATCAGCGGAGTGATGCTGTCATTCACTACCGGCAACCCGACGATCACCTCCGCAGAGCAGCTCGACCGCATCATGGCCGATCTCGTCTCGGGAATCGTCACGTCCGATCGCCACCCGGCGCCGTACTCGCCTCGGCGTTCCCCCAAGCCGTAATTCAGTCCACCAAACCCCCCGCCCCCGAACTCTACATATATAGAGTCAGTGGTCACGCGCTCGTCGAATCGAAGGGAACACCGGGATGACTGCTGTAGACAGTGACGCTGGCGTGCTGGCGGGTGAACCACGGATGCTCATCGACGGCGAACTGGTCACCACCGGCAGCGGCGCGACGTTTGACGTCGTCCACCCGGCCACCGAACAGCTCGCCGGACAGGCGACCGACGGCACCGTTGCCGACATGGAACGGGCGGTCGGCGCCGCGCGCCGGGCGTTCGAGACCACCGACTGGGCGCGCGATGTCGAGTTCCGGCATCACTGCCTGACGCAGTTGCACGACGCCCTGGACCGCAACAAGGAACGGCTGCGACGCGTCCTGATCACCGAGGTGGGCTGTCCGGTGACGGTGTCGGGCTCCCAGATCGAGAGTCCCATCGAAGAAGTCGCGCACTGGGCCGAGCACGGGAGAAATTTCGACTATGTGGTCGACACCGGCGTACACCCCACGCAGATGGGCCCGGCGCGGCGCAGGTTGCACTATGAGCCAGTCGGCGTCGTGGGCGCCATCACCCCGTGGAACGTCCCCTTCTATCTGAACATCGCCGAGACCATCCCGGCGTTGATGGCCGGAAACACCGTGGTGCTAAAGCCCGCCCAACTCACCCCGTGGTCGGGCAGTGAATACGGCCGGATCGTGGCCGAGGAGACCGACATTCCCGCGGGGGTGTTCAACGTGGTGGTGTCCAACGCCAACGAGGTCGGTGCCGCGCTCTCGGCCGACCCGCGGGTCGACATGATCACCTTCACGGGCTCCACCGCGACCGGACGCGCAATCCTGGCCGCCGGTGCCCCGACGGTGAAAAAGACGCTGCTGGAATTGGGCGGAAAGTCCGCACACATCGTGCTCGACGACGCCGACTTCAGCTCCGCGCTGCCGCTGGCGGCGATGATGGCGTGCGTGATGTCGGGCCAGTCCTGCATTCTGCCGAGTCGGATTCTGTTGCCCCGCAGTCGCTATGAAGAGGGCATCGAGATCCTCAAGACGATGATGGAGACCTTTCCGGTCGGCGACCCGTGGACGCCGGGCATCATGCAGGGGCCGCAGATCAGCGAAGCCCAGCGGCAGAAGGTGCTCGGGTTGATCCGCTCCGGCGTCGAGTCCGGCGCGCGCCTTGTCACCGGCGGCGGCATTCCGGCCGACCTCCCGGTCGGCTATTACACGCAGCCCACGCTGCTGGCCGACGTCGATCCCGACAGCCAGGTCGCCCAGGAGGAAATCTTCGGTCCTGTGCTGACTGTGACCCCCTACGACAGCGATGACGAGGCGATCGCAATCGCCAACAACTCGATCTACGGTCTGTCCGGTGAGGTGTCCAGCGCTGACGTGGATCGGGCACTGGCGGTGGCCTCACGGATGCGGACCGGCAACGTCACCATCAACGGAAAGTCGCACTTCGGCATCGGCAGCCCGTTCGGCGGCACGAAGCAGAGCGGGCTCGGCTACCGCAACGGCGACCTCGGTTACACCGAATACCTCGCTATCAAGACCATCGGATTGCCCGAGTAACTCTGTCCAACAACGATCTTCGAAAACGCTCGAAATGCAACTGACCTTCAACCTTCCCCACATGCTGGAGCTCAAGGCGATGATGCAGCCCTGGGAGCTCGAGGTCACGGGTGCCGATCAGACTCGAATGATCAAGTGCGCCGACGAGTGGGGCTACGACATGATCGCGGTTCCCGAGCACTTCCTGATACCGAATTCGCATGTCGAACTGTCGGGTGCGCACTACATGCACTCCACGGCCGCCCAGGCCTACATCGCAGGCGCTACCTCACGAATCCGCGTCAACTCCTGCGTCACTGTCCTGCCCCTGCACAACCCGATCATGCTCGCCAAGGCACTGGCCACAGCCGACTGGATGAGCAGCGGACGAATGATGGTGACCGTCGGGGTCGGATGGCTCGAGCACGAGTTCGAACTGCTCGGTGTGCCGTTCCGGGAGCGGGGCAAGATGGCCGACGAGTACCTGGCCGCCATGATCGAACTGTGGGTTAGCGACTCACCGTCATTTCAGGGCAGGTACGTGTCATTCGACGACGTCGCCTTCGCCCCGAAACCCCTGCAGAAGCCGCATGTCCCGATCTGGATCGGCGGGGACGCCGACGTCGTGCTCAAGCGGGCTGCACGTTTCGCCTCTGGATGGTGGGCGTTCTTGACTCCGCCGGAAAAAATCGCCGACCGTATCGACTTCATCAAATCCCAACCGACCTATGACGGCCGACCGTTCGACGTGATGCACGGCGTATCGACACCTATGGTCGGCGAGGGCCACGCCGTCGTCGAGCATCCTGACGTCCGCCCGGGCATGTCGGAGCAGGAACTCGTCGAACGCCTCGGTTGGCTGGGTGAGCAGGGCGTGACGGTCAGCGCGGTGCCGCTGCCGCCGGTCCGGACGGTCGACGAATACCTTGACTACGCGCAGTGGGTCATTGAGGAGATCAAACCCCAAGTCCCATAGGACAACCGCATCGCTCTACGCGGGCATCCCCTGCTGTTCGATCCACCGCCGGCCCGCCTTGGCGGCACGGGCCAGCGCACCGCACTCGCCCAGGTAAGCGGCCACCGCGCCCAGCCCGGGCAGCATCGCGACGTACCGGAATGGGGCGCGCGGGTGCGGCCGCTTATCGAGTTCGTCGCCGACGGCGTCGAGGACACCGACGAGCTTCCACACCGCCGAGGCGATGCCCTTCGGGGTGAACGGAATGTGCACCGACGAATCGCCGGGATCGTGGACGACCACTGACAAATCCCGCCCACACAGCACCGCGGCGAGCATCCGGGCCTGGCGGCGATGGTCGGTGACGCCGAGTTCACGGGCCACAGCGCACAGCACGATGGCCTGATTGGCGAACCCGAGGAGATCCTGGATCGGCAGTCGGCGTCCGATGACACCCAGCACACCGGGCACAGCCACCACAACGGTGTTCAGCGCACCGACCCGCCACACCCACCAGCTGATCCGGTCGTCAGTGCTCAAGTCGTCCCAGGCGAGGGTGCCCGGGACGTCGGCAGCGTTGAGGACGCGGGAGACGGCGGTCGGCGGGGTTTGCCGCTTGAGTCCGAGTGGGTCGGTCCCCCACAACACGTCGAGCAGCGGATTGATGACCGCGACGGCCCGGCCCAGGGCGTCTTCGACGTCAGAGTCGGCAAGCTCAGTCGTCGGAAGGAGTTTCACCGTCCCATGATGTCCAAATCCGTGAACACGCAAACTGCACTGACGTGCGCGCAAATAATGTTGGAGAAATCAACGCCCGCCGCATGGACGGATGTCATGATCGATTCGCCCGATCGGATGGCCGACTACCAGAGGTAATGATGCGCCGAGGATTGCAGAGTATGGCTGTTCGTCCGTTCGCTGCGGTGGCAGCCGTCGGCATCCTCACATTGGGTTTGGCAACAGCACCACCGAGTGTCGCCGTCCCCAGAACGGAAGTCCGGGCGGTCCAGTTGGTGGCAGTCACTACTTCGCCGGTGTCCGTTCCCAGACCGGCCACAGCGAGCCAGACCGCCGACGACACCGCCGCACCGCCGGACTTTCTCGCGTTCGCGGCGTCGATTCTGGAATACCTGAACAGTCTCGGTGTCGGCGCGGGTCCCGGCCTTGCGGCGATCGGACTCAGCGGCGTTGTTGTCGCGTTCGCCGCGACCGCCTACGCGTGGAACGGCTTCGCCGACACGGTGAACCCCGGGCTGAGGTTCCTTCACATCCCGCAGGTGCCGAAGTTCCCGGTCTGCTTCGCGGGCCAGAGCTGCGCCAGCAGCTCGGCGTCAGCGCAGGCACGGATCAAGACGGCAAATCGGGTCGCGACAACGACGCGCCCCACCGGAGGCACCCGACGTTCGACTGCGGCGACTGGCCGGACGACGCTCAGCCCCACCGCGGCCAAGGTCAGCGGCGCCACGAAGTCGACGCCGTCCGCGACAGCGGGCAAGGGCACCAGCAAGCGGGCCAGGAGCGCTACGGCTCACTGAGCGACTTACCCCGCCGGTGGCGGCTCGATCGGTGCGAGGGATATCGGTAGCCAGTGGGCGCCCGGCCCTTCGCCGGGGCAGCCCGCTCCCCCGATGATCAGGGTGCGCTCGCCGGAGAAGCTGCCGTCGGGTTTCGGGATCCAGTAATCCGAGCGTTGCGCTGTCACAACGCTATTGGGGTCGTTGCGGTCGCAGAAGTACGGATACTCACCGCTGGTTTCCCATCGGTCACCGGTCCAGCGGTAGTCGTATGCCAGTGGTGCGCCCGGATTGCGGGCGTGGTCGTCGGTGTTGTCCAGCGTTGCGACACAACCGTTCACGTCGCAGCGGGTGGTGAACGCGACGGGAAAGGCAATCGGGTTCATCGGTGTGGGCGCCCCGTCGAATGTCTGCTTCGAAAAGTCGATGTACAGGTTGTAGTAGCCGTATAGCGGCGGCGGTTCAGCCCGGTCCGCCTGCGCGACGGGCGACATGCACAAACCGCTGGCCAGCAGGGCGCCGACGAGGCCGAATCTCACCACCCTGCCTGACTAACACATCGCTGTGCCAGGCGCCGGTGATTGCAGGCGAAGCTACGGCGCGCCGCTGCCCGCCTTGCCGTTGTGAGTGCCGGGGGTACTACCGACACCGACGCCACCCAGGCCGGCCGCGCCTTGGCTGCCCCCGGGCCCGCTGCGGCCGGCATTCCCACCATCGCCGCCGATTCCCGTGCCGGGCATGGCCACACCGTTGCCGCCGCTACCACCGGCGCTGCCCGGCCGCAACACACCGTGACTATCGCCGCCGTTGCCGCCGTGGCCGCCGGTCGCCGTGCCCGCCTGGCTATTGCTGCCTCCTGAACCACCGGTGCCACCCACACCGCCGGTTCCGACGACCTGTCCACCTTCTCCTCCTGTGCCGCCATCACCACCGAAGGCGTTGCCCTTGCTGGAGCCGCTTCCACCGCCACCGCCGGCGCCGCCGTTGCCCACCACTCCCGATCGGCCGCCATTGCCGCCCTCGCCGGCACGGGCGGTGCCGGTACCGCTGTTGGCGGTACCGCCCTGGCCGCCGTCGCCACCACGGCCGAACACCCCGCCGTCGCCACCCTGACCGCCGATGCCGCCGTTTGTTCCGCCGGTGTCGAGATTCTGGCCAGTGCCGCCGTTGCCGCCTTTGCCGCCGTTGCCGATCAGTAGCCCGCCGTTGCCGCCCTTACCGCCTTGGCGACCGACGGAGACGACGTTCGTCGTCCCGGTGAAGTCACCGCCCCTGCCGCCGTCGCCGCCGTTGCCGAACAGTCCGGCGCTGCCGCCGTTGCCTGCCCTGCCGTTTTCGATCGACTGCAGTCCGTCGCCGCCACGACCACCGTTGCCGAACAACATGCCGCCACGACCACCGTCCTGGCCGATCCCGCCGTCGAAGCCGTTGCCTATCAACAGACCCGCGTCGGGATGGGCCGCGGTGCCGTCACTGATGTAGACGGCGACGAACGCGCGGATCTGGTCGCCGACGGCTTCTGGTGTTGGGAGCGCCGGCACTGCGGCGGTCTGCCGATGAACACTGATGTCCACGACGCTCGCGCGCGGGTGCACGACGACCGAGGGGGTCGGGGTGGGACTGACAATTCGGGACACGATTGATGCAGTGATGGGCACGCCTTCGCCGCGAGGAACGACCGACGACAAGGCCAATGGCACACGGGCGATTGATATTTCATAGCCGGCAGCGATCAGCTTGTTCGGAGTGGCGGGGCGGGGCTCGGTTCTCAGCGATACCGCCAGGGCCAATGGCCGGGCTTGTATGGGTGGTGCTGTCGAAGGTGGATTGCTCGTGAAATGCATTGCTGCCGTGGCGAGGACGTTCATCGCCGTAACCGTGATAGCCCTCGATGTGGCACGTGTCATCGCCCCGACCTTCCGTGGGTTTCGTCTTCGTTGACTCCCTCGGTCACGACAGGGACCGTGCAGATGGTTCACAGCATCGCAGTGATCTACGTCACAGCGGCTAGCCACCGATTCCGTTGTCGAGTCCCCGATGGTTGATGAAATACCAAGGGAGGCCGACCCATTGAACGATCGCGACCAGAGCAAGGGCGACCAGTCCGGCGAACAGCCAGGCAAACCGCGTCTTGGCAGCTATCCGCGACACCACCAGGAGCGGGAAGCCGACCACAAATGCCCACTCCACCCACATCAGCACCCGCTTGGGAATCTCGGCGGCCTTGTCGTATTCGGTGAGATGAGAGTCGGGGAAACCGGCGAAGTACAGATCGTTCCCGGCGACTACGGCCAGGAGCAGCGCCGCAACAGCGCCAAGTGCGCATAGCGCGCGCACGACAACGGGCCGTCCACTCGTCATCACATACTTCGCTGCCACGACCGATAGACCACCCGCCCGACCGCCGCGGGGTCTGGCTCAGGGGCATTCATCGACGCATCGAGTCCCGAATGATTGCCGAGGGCAAGGACTCTCCGAAGATGGAACGCAACGTCGCCATCGCTGTCGCGCTCCGAATACTTGAAATACCGGGTGTGCGCCACGCCGGGCGTCAACCGTTCGGGACGGTTGCCGCTCACCGCGATCTCTCGGATACCCGGCCCGAACAGTGGCGCGAGCTCACCGCCGAACCAGTCGCCACGAATACTGCCCCGCCGCACCGGAAACCAGATGTTGGTCCAGCGGGTCACCCCGAACGACGACAACCCGCCCAGCTCACTGGCCGGCGGTGGGCAACAGGACACCACACCCCGATGAATCATGGAATCGAACAGCGCGTGCCGTCTGTCGATACGGCCCAAACCACTGATGAGGGGCGGACGGCCCACAAACACGTCGGCCAATGCCATGGGAGTTCCAACGGTGACGAAATCGGTTATCCGCCAGGGATTTCCCTGCTTACGCAGGTTCTGCCAGATGGCGAACTGTTGTTGTTGGCAGTCCTCGGCCGAGCCGTGGTCCTGCGGCTCGGTCGACGAACGAAGATCGGGGCCAGGTGCTGCCCGGAGTTCGTGCGTCTCAGCCCACAGCGTCGTCAGCGCGTCGTAGGCGATGTAGCCACCGAGGCCGTGGCCAACCACGACGACGCGCGCGTAGCGCCCCTGTTGCAGCGTGTACAACAGGTCGACGAGCCCGCCACGGATCGCGCGGCGGGCCGCCTGGGATTCCGGTGCTATGTCGAAGTAGCGAGCGACGTTGACGAAGCCGGTGGTCAGAAAGCTGCGGGTCAAGGCGCGCGGCAGAAGACGGAACACGGCCAGCGCAACAGTCAGCACCACCACGCTGGTGGCAACCCCGATGATCCACCCGGCCACCCCGGTGTGCAGGAAGTAGCCGCCCACGACGAACAATCCGACGAGCACGGCGACGGGGACGAGCACAGCCAGCAGGACCGCGCGCCAGACGCCGACCAGTTGGTCGGGCACGTGGCGCCGACGGCGAAGGAACACCCGTGCCAGGGCGGGGACGAATCCCGCGTAACGAGCGCTCGTCATCAGGAACGACCAGTCGTACTCATAGAGGTCGACGCCTGACGGAGCGGTATAGCGGCGTGCCTCATAGGAATCGGTGATCTCGATGGGCTGCGGGTAGTACTCCCACCGGCCCCCCTCGGGCGTCAACACCGTCTTGGCGAAATCGTCCAGAACGTCCATGGGGCGGCGTTCGAACAAACCGTGCACGAAGACCACGGCGGTGCGTACGGTGCTGTCGGTGCTCATCGTCCTCCCGGGACCGTGGTCGAGCAGGTTAACACTTTGCCAAAAGGCGCACAGGATGCACAGAGCGAGGCGCACCATGAGCCATGGCTGATGTGGATTTCTGCGTGGTCGGCGCGGGTTTCGCCGGGCTGACTGCCGCATTGCGACTCAAACAAGCGGGCCGGTCGGTGGCCCTTCTGGAAGCCCGGGACCGTGTCGGCGGGCGCACATTCACTGTCGAAGGCCCCGGAGGCATCTGGATCGACCGGGGCGGTGCATGGATCGGGCCCGGTCAGGATGCCATTTATGGGTTGATGAAGGAATTCGGCGTCGGCAGCTACAAGCAGTACATCGACGGTGAGGCGATGATGGTCGTCGAGGGCAAGCACTACCGCTACGAGGGCACGATCCCGCTGACGATGAGCCCGTGGGCAGCACTCAACATGGGCGCGGTTTTCCTCGACCTGACCCGGCTGTGCAAGACGATTCCACTCGAAGCTCCCTGGGAAGCCAAGAACGCCGACAAGCTGGATCGCATCACCTACGCGTCCTGGCTCAACGACCGCACACTGTCCAAGCCCGCTCACACGTTGCTGGAAGCCGCGATCGCCGGTCTGTACACATCGGCGGCGTCGGAGACCTCGATGTTGTTCGTCCTACGTCAGCTGGCGTCCGGGGGCGGCCCGTCGTTCGTGCTTGGCATCAAGGACGGATCCCAAGACTCGCGCATCATCGGCGGCATGGGTGCGGTCTCGAGCAAGATGGCCGCCGAGATCGGTGACTCGCTGCACCTGAGTCAGCCCGTGCGCCGCATCGTTCAGGACGACGACGGGGTCACCGTCGAGGCAGACGGCATGACCGTACGTGCACAACGCGTGATCGTGGCCGTGCCGGTCGCGATCGCCAGCCAGATCTTGTACGAACCGATGCTTCCCGTGGATCGGTCGTTCTTGCACCAGCGCATGCCCAGCGGCGCTGTCGTGAAGATCAACATCGTGTACGACGAACCGTTCTGGCGCAACGATGGGCTGACGGGCCAGACGTTTGCACCCGGAACGCTGGCCACCCTCACCATTGACGCATCCACCGACGCACCTCGGCCCGGGGTGATGTGTGTGATCACCGAGGGCGCGGAAGCGCGCAGGTACACCAAGATGGACGCCGACGCGCGGGAGAAAGAGGTCCTGGAGAATCTGGTGGAGCGCCTCGGCCAAAAGGCTGCGACCCCCGTGGCGTACCTCGATCAGGACTGGAGCGTCGAAAGGTATTCGGGCGGAGGCATGCTCAGCCATTGCCCGCCCGGTGTACTCACTGAGTTCGGACCCGCGATAACCGAACCCTGCGGCCGGATCCATTGGGCCGGCACCGAAACGTCCGGGGTCATGCACGGCTGGGTCGACGGCGCGGTGCGCTCGGGTGAGCGGGCAGCCAAGGAGGTCATCGCGAAAGAACCTGCGGTCGCCGGACAGTCATGAGCGCGGTATCGGAGTTGACCGCTACCGGGGCGGATCGCCCTTCCACTGAAAGCTGTTGACGTACTTGCCCAGATCCTGGGCAAGCTGAAGGTTCGCTCCTGACGGGAGACCCGGACCGTCACCGGGCCGGAACGGGCGATACGGACCGATCGCGCCGCCGATGAGCGCCAGATCATTCTTGACCGCGGCCATCACAACGATGCGGTTGCGCCGGATGCTGCCGGACGTGCCTTGCGGATACACGTCGAGAACCGCCCCGTATCCGAGCCGATAGCCCACCGTCGCGTTGGGCAGTACGTAGGCCATGGTGGCGTCGGGCTGCTTCTCGCGCACTAGATCGTCGACAACCTGTTCTGCGTTGCGGCCCTTGGCCGGAACGGAGAACAGGTCCATCTCGCCGCCGTCGCCTGCGGTGAACTTGGCGGATACGCCGCCATCCTCTTTGGTGATCTCGTACGCCGACCCCGGACTGGGGTACGCCACCGAGAACGAACCGTCAGCCGCGGTGAAGCGCGGATTCGCTTGTACCGGAATCCCGGTGGGTGGCCGGCCACACTCCGGCGGGCAGGTGTAGCGGACCGCCGGCGCGGCCGTCAGCAGCGAGGCCGCGGTCATCGCCCCGACCACGACGGTCAGCCCCGCGCTCAACAGCAGCAACAACCGACGCACCGGCGTATAGCGCACCGGCTCCGCCGAATACGAACCGGACAACACCGAGTAACCGGGCGCCAGTTCGCGCGCCACCACGGGGGTGCTCATTGCTCCACCAACTCGGTCGTGGGTTGCGGACGGTCCCGCCGGCGCGCGTCTCGCGACGAGCGCGAGGCGGTGTGCGCGGCGACACCGCAGGCCGGGCAGAACGCGGCATCGGGGACAACGTGCCCGCATCCCGGGCACAGGATCGGCAGGTCCGGGTGCAACGGATCCTGCGGCTCGTGCAGCACTGCGACCTGTATCCCCACCCGCAACGCCACCACTGCCGCCAGCGCCAAGGCCACGTGCACCAGAAGCTGCAGTTCCGAGGCGATCGCCAGCACCTCGACAACTCCGACATTCGCGTAGGCCGCGGCGACCACCACCAACACCAACCCGCCGGCCGCCAGGTGGCGGATGCGGGAAGTGCCCGGCCGTCGGGAGTACCACAACGCGATTCCGACCAGCCCGCTCACCGACGCCGCAGTCAGCGGCATCGTCAGCCCTCGGACACCGGCTTCGATCAACAAATCAGTCACCGACTGACCACTGATCGTGATCCCGGCGTCGATCTCCTGCATCAGACGGACCATCGTCACCGTCACGGCGAACACTGTCGCGCCGAGCACCCCGATCGCAAAGCCGTACAACGACTCTCGAATCGGCGGACGGGTCAACCGAACCAGGACAGTGGGCAGTTGCATCACCAGCAATCCACCGAACGGGATCACCACCGCGTCTCGCACCAAACGCGCCGTAGGCACTTCCGAGCCCAGCCCCAGACTGTAGGACTCTTTGACGATCGCGGCGGTGAGCAGCGCCCAGCCAAGTCCGACCACAAGGCCGAGCACCACCGTCAAAGCCCAGACCCGCCAGGGCAAGTCGACGATCAGGCCGGTCTCTGCCAGGTAGATCGCAAACAACAGCAGCGGGGCGAAGGTGGCGACCGCCACCATCGGCACATACCAGTGGAACACGCAGGACACGACAAGCAGAACGAATACCAGACCCAGCCCGAGCCGGAACGTGCTGAGTGAGCGGCGCGGCAGATGCGGGAACAGAGAACTGACAAGCGAAGGCTGTAGCACCTTTTCACCGGGTGCCGCGACAAAGGCGCTGCCCCGCAGCCAGTCCGGGCCGCCACCTCGTTCACGCACGAGCCGTGCGCCGCATCGCTCGCAGAACCGGCCCGCCGGTACGTCGTGCCCGCACACCCGGCACGGCATGGTGTCGGCAGGCCCGGTCATGCCAGGCCTCGCTGCAGGTCGAGAACGTCGCGGGCCAGGTTGTCGACGTCGGGTGTGCCCAGGCCGGTGACCATGTCGTAGCCGGGGCCCGCGACGGCCACCGCGTTGGTGCCCAAGACGATGTCGTGAAACGCCGGTCGGGATGCGCCGGCGGCGATGCGGTACAACGTCGGATTGAACTCACCCAACGGGCGTCCCCCGCTGTCGATCAGGAACTGGTTGATCACCGCCGCGATACCGGCCCACAACGGCGCCGACTGCGATGTCCCACCGCCGACTACCAACTGTTGATGCAGCACGATCACCGCACCGGTGTTGGTGTCCGCGACGGCTGAGATGTCAGGTGTCAGGCGGCGCAACGCGGTGTCGGGTGCCGCACTCTGCCACGGCGGGCGCTCGAACAACGCGGAAGTACCACCGCCGCTGCCCTGGGTCAGCGGGCCGTCACTCCAGCCGAATTCCGCGAGCCACCGGTAGTTCTCATCGGTCGACAGCGTCGTCCCGCCGACGGTCGTCACCTCCGGCAGCGAGGCGACGGCGTCCAGTCCGACGTCGGAAGGGCCGGGCGGTGCCGACCAGTCGTGGCCGCGTTTGCATTCCAAGCCGGCGAGATCACCGCTGGCGTTGAACACCGTGGTTCCCCGTGACACCGCGTCGGCCACCGCTTCCCGCACGGGCGCAAGATCGGCGGCGGTGATCATCCGGTCACAGCCCCAGCCGATCGACAGAGTCCACACCGCTCCGGGGAACCGCCGATCGACGTCCCGCATCATGTCGGCGATCTTGACGTAGGTACCGCCACCGCCGACCGTCGGACGGGCATTGACCAGTACCTTGCGCGCGTCGGGCGCCAGCCCGTGGGCGACCTGCAGGTCCATCGACGCTTCGTTGTTGCGCTGCTCGGGCATCCCTCCCACGACTTCGGGGTTGAACTTCGGCAACCCGTAAGTCGCGGCATACATGTCGAGGTCGGCCTGGTCGAATCCGTCGAACGCGAACACCACGATCGTTGTGTCCTTGCCGGTGTAGCCCGCGTCGGCCAGCGGGCGCACGTTGTAGATGGTGCGCAGCGCGTCGGGCGGCAGGCTGTGGTCGGGCACATCGGTGGGAAGGGGCCGAATCGACGGGCTGCTGGAGTGATACGGCGTGTAGCTGAGTATCCGACCCAGGCCGGACACCGAATCGCGCAGCGCCGGAGGGATCGTCGGCTGGTCAACTGAGGCGTAAAACTGCTCGCCGGACTGGTTGCGGTAGTCGTGCACCGGCACATTCAAGGCGGCGGAGACCGCGGCAGGTGGGCCTTGCAACACAGCCCACCCGGCGCCAGGCTCCCAACGCACCGATAGGCCGTTGGCGGTTGCCCAGCGCTGCAACCGATCCGGGGCTTGCCTGCCGCGAAGTTGCGCGGTCAGCTGCACCGCTGGCGCGCGTGAATCACCGAGGTTCGCCGACGATGCCAGCAGCAGTGCGAACGGGCCTGAAACAGCTTGCGCGGAAAGCGAATCGGGATGGGATCGCACCCCGCATCCGGCGAGCGCGAGCACGCTCACCGTCAGCAGCGCCAGCACCGTACGAATCATGGCTGAACCGAACCATAGTGCACCGAGGCGCGGTGCGCTGGGACCTGGCCGGGGAGCTTCAGCCGCGAACCTGCCGTCGGTAGGTCAGCTTGTCGAACTCCCGGCCATATTCGTCGACGGCAGTCACGTCCATCTCGCTCAGCAAGTTGCCCGGCCGGACATCGACCCGGATGAACGCGTAGTTGCGGAACCGCACCCGTGACCAGCCGACGCCTTCGGCCTGCTTGTGGCCGTCGGCCGTCCAGACATAGCTGTTTCCCACGAAGGTGTCGGGCGTTTCGTGGCCGCGGTAGCTCTCCGGCTCCCCTGGCTGGAAGGCATAGCGTGGCCGCCCTGCCGAGCCCACTGTGTAATAGACGGTGCCATCAGTCTCCGGGTAGACGATCGCGTTGTCCTCAGCGGCCCTGGTCGGCGCCCCGCCCCGGATCGGGTCCGACCGTTCGAACACGTGATTGTGACCCTGCAACACCAGATCGACCTGGTAGCGGTCGAACAACGGCACCCATGCAGCGCGCACTCCCCCGTCGCTGGCATGCGCTTCGGTGGTGGAGTACGCGCAGTGGTGAAAGAAGCAGACGATGAAGTCGATATCGGGGTCAGCTCGATGCGCTGCCAATGTCCTTTCCACCCACTTGCTTTGGGAACCATCGGAGTACCCGGTGTTGGCGGTGATCTCGTAACTGACGTCGTTGGCATCCAGCGAGAGCACCGCGACATTGCCGTAGGTGAAGGTGTAAACCGACGGACAAGCGTGAGGGCCGTTGCCCGGTAGGTCAAGTCTCGCCAGATGCCCGCCATACCCGTGCACCGGATAGGCGGCCTCCATATCGTGGTTTCCGGTGGCGAACATCCATGGCGTCGTCGAGGCGCTGGCCTCGATGGAATCGAGGTACACGTCCCAAACGTAGGGGTTGAATTTGTCAAACCCTTTGGGAGGAACTCCTTTTCGGACGAACTGCGGTGGCTTTCCCGCTCCGGAGGGATCCGCGTACGCGATATCACCGGCGAGCACATGGAAGTCGGGCCGCGAAGCGGCTATCTGGTTCAGTACGTTGCCGGTGTGCGATACCGACGGATCGTTGTCGGGCTTGTAATAGCCGTCGTCGTAATCACCGCGGGTGAGACCTGGTGGCGCCACCGGTGTTTCGTCGGTGCCCTGATCCCCCATCATCGTGAACCGAAACCAGCCCATGGTTTTGCGCGCACTCGGCATGGCGGTGGTCGCCGACAGCACGTCGCTGACGAACCCATCGTCGGTGCGCCAGCGATAGAAGTGCGGAATGCGCCCAGGCAGACCGTCCACCGGCGCGTGGACGTAGAACTGCTCCGCCGAGAGCACTCCGCCCGTACTGTCCGGGATCTGCGTCACCAGATTGCGGACCTCCGCCTCGATCGTCGCGCCAAGCCCCGGCGTCGGACCATGGTCGACGAAGACCTTGGTTGTGCCGGGATTGCGGGAGAGCGCAGCGGCCAGCCGTAGCTGGCTCGAGGCGTCCGACCCGTATCCGACTCGCCGCGCGGCGACCGCAAGTGGCGCGTCCTGGGCGTAGGCCCGGCTGCCGAACGGTGCGGCACCCAGCGCTGCGACAGCTGCGGCAGCCGCCGATCCGCGCAGGAAGTTGCGCCGCGACACCGGGCGGCCGCGCAAGTACGCCCGATGCCATTCGTACTGCTCCGCCATCGTCATCCGGCCGGCGAGCGCCGGCGGAATGCCGGTATCGGGAATCTCCACCCTTGGATCGTGACGTAAGCACCTGCGAGACCGCGGAAGCGACCGGAAACTCCAGATGAACAACTTTATGAGCAGCCACGCTAATTACGAGCCGGTTGCGATTCCGCTCCAATCGTCCGCACAACTTTCTTGGCTACCGTGGCCTCCGTAGATTCATGCGCATACCCGGCGGCCAGGAGGCGCGCATTGAGCGACCAGATCCCCATCAGCGGTGCTTGCGCCGCGGGTTTCGACGCCGTGCGCGCCGCCTTCGAGACGAACTTCACCGCTCGCGATGAGGTGGGCGCTGCCGTTGCGGTCTGGGTCGACGGCGACCTGGTGGTCAATCTGTGGGGCGGATACGCCGACGGCCGCCTGCGGCGCCGGTGGCGACAGGACACCCTGGCCAGCGTCTTCTCGGGTACCAAAGGGCTGACAAGCACCTGTGTGCATCTGCTCGCCGATCGCGGGGAGCTCGACCTGCACGCGCCGGTCGCCCGGTACTGGCCAGAGTTCGCTCAGAACGGCAAGGGCGACATCACAATCGCGTCGGTACTCGGCCACCGCTCCGGGGTGATCGGCCCGCGGGCCCGGATGCACTGGAGCGACACCACCGACTGGGACCGGGTGTGCGCCGACCTGGCCGCAGCCGAACCGTGGTGGCCGCCGGGCACGGCCCAGGGCTATCACATGGTCAGCTTCGGTTTCATCCTCGGCGAGGTGGTTCGTCGCGTCACCGGGCGCACCGTCGGCCAGTATCTGCGGACCGAGATCGCCGAACCGATGGGCATCGACGTGCACATCGGCCTGCCCCGTGCCGAACACCACCGGTGCGCGGACATGATCAACAAGCCACACATCCGCGACGTCCTGGCCAACGGTCGAGCGCCGGGCTACCCGACGTCGCTGGCCGAACATCCGATGGCGGGTATGGCGGTCGCGATGGGCTTCGTCCCCGACGACGAATTGGGCTCCAACGCGCTCGAGCGTTGGCGCAGGAGCGAATTCCCCAGCACCAATGGCCACGTCTCAGCGCTGGGTCTGGCGACGTTCTACAACGGGCTGGCGCAGGAGAAGCTGCTCAGCCGCGAACACCTGGAGTTGGTCCGGGTCTCACAGGGCGGCTTCGACCCCGACGTCGTACTCGGGGCCCGGGTCGCAGATCACGGCTGGGGGCTGGGCTACATGCTCAACCAGCGTGGGGTCGCCGGCCCGAACCTGCGCAGCTTCGGCCATGGCGGATCGGGCGGCTCGTACGGGTTCGTCGACCTCGAACACCGCATCGGCTACGCCTACGTGATGAACTATTTCGACGCCACCAAGTGCAACGCCGACCCGCGCAGCACCGCGCTCAGCGATGAGGTCTACCGCGCTCTCGGCGTGCTCTGACAAGCAAATTCTCGTTCCCCGGAGCACTTTCACAGGATCGGTACTGTGGACGCCATGAACGGTGTGCTGGTCGTGCTCATCCTGGTCGTCATCGGTGTGATCGTGCTGGCGGTGGTGAGCTCGTCGCGAGCCTCAGGCAATCGCAACGCGGCCTCCCTGGCCGACGCCAAGGCCGATGCGAGGAGGGTGATCGAGCGGCTCGGCGGGCAGGTACTCAACCTGTCCGGCAACAACGACGCCGCCACCCAGGCGTTGGCTGACGCCTCCGAACGGTTCACCGCCGCCTCCTCCCAGATCGACCAGGCCACCACCGCCAAGCAGGCGATGCTGGCCAAGGAGAGCGCGATCGAGGGGCTGTACTACGTGCGTGCCGCGCGCACCGCGATGGGCATGGACCCGGGCCCGGAGCTGGAGACGGTGGCCGGCCAACAGCAGGCAGGCGCCGTCACCGAGGACCGCAAGGTCCAATTCGAGGGACGCGAGATCGAAGCCTCCCCGACACCGAGCCAGCGCACCCCCAACTACTACCCCGGCGGCCGGGTCGCGGGCCGTCCGGTGCCGGCCGGCTGGTACTCGGAGCCGTGGTGGAAGACGGCGCTGGTCGCGGGCGCCTGGGGGCTGGGTTCGGTGCTGCTGTTCGATGCGTTGTTCTCCGGCATGCACGGGGTCGACTACGGCGCTTCGGGATTCGAGAACGGCTTCGGCGGGGGTTTCGACCAGGGCTACGACCAAGGTCTGGACGCGGCCGGCCAGGACGGTGGCTGGGGCGGCGATGGCGGCGGCTGGGGCGGCGATGGCGGCGGCTGGGACGGCGGCGGCCTCGGCGACAGCGGCGGCTGGGGTGGCGGCGACTTCGGCGGCGGGTTCGGCGACTTCTAAAGCCGACTCTCCATCCGGGCGGTCACGCTGGCCTCCTGCAGATCCAATCGGCCCAGCATGGCGCGCACGGCCTCGTCGTCGATGCGTCCCTCATCGCGCTCGGCGATCAGTGCCGCGCGCTGCGCGGCAAGTACGTTGCGGTACAACGCCGAGAACACTTCGGCTCGGGGGTCGTGTTCGTCGGGATCGGGCATCTCGTCGGCGTCCTTGGAGTGCCGCGCGATCCAGTTGCGAATATCGGTCAGCACGTGGGGGTCGAGACCGTTCGGGGGGTGCGCCTCGAAGTAGGCGAGCACCTCGTCGGCCGCAGCGTGGACGGTGCTTTCGGCTTTGGCCGTCTCCTCCCGGTCGTACGCGCGGTCATCTTCTGGCGACGACAGATTCAACCGGCGAATCAGTGGCGGCAGAGTCCAGCCCTGCAGCAGCAGCGTGCCGACGGCCACCACGAACGCGATCGCCTGAATGGTGGCCCGCTCGGGGAACGGCTCGCCGCCGGCGACGGTCGGCGGAATACCGGCCGCGGCGGCCAGCGTCACCACGCCGCGCATCCCAGTCCAGGAGACCACCACATTCTCCTGCCAGGTCAAAGACGTGTGGTCAATCATCGACCGCCACTTGCCCTTTGGCCGCGCAGGTTTTCGAACACCGAGTGCACCTCGACCGCCGGCCGCGGGAATCGGCACACTCAGTTTGCGGTCGACGTGGCGGAACAGAACTCCACGACCGAACATCACGAACACTGACAGCGGACGGATCGCCAGCACTATCGCCAGCACCACCGCCGCCGCAACGGTGACCTCCGCAAGGGACTCGTGGGCGTCGCGCAGGTCTTCTAGCACGAACCGCAGATGCAGCCCGATGTAGGCGAACACCAATGCCTCCAGCAGCACGTCCACGGAATGCCACACGTAACGCTCCTGAAGTCGGGTCTGGTAACCGGCGCTGAGCGTTCCGCTGCCGACGACGAATCCGGCGGCCACGACGGCCAGTACTCCCGAAGCGTGAAAACGTTCCGCGGTGATGTAGGCCGCGAAAGGGACGACCAGACCCTGGATGGTTTCCAGGCTCGCACTGTTGAGTCGCTCACGGATCCACAGCGTCACGTAGCCGAGCCCGACCCCTACCAGCGGGCCGAGCACCGCGCTGTAGCCGAACAGCAGCAGCGGGTTGTTGATGAAGGTGTGGGTGCCGGCGACCTGGGCGACCGCGATCGAGAATAACGCCAGCGCTGCGGCGTCGTTGATCAGGCTCTCACCGGTCAAGATCGTCATCACCCGCTTGGGCAGGCCCAGCTTGCGGCCGACCGCGACGGCAGTGACGGCGTCGGGCGGCGCGACGATGGCACCCAGGACCAGCGCGGTTGCGAAGGTCAACGGCACCACCACCAGCCACGCGGAGACCGCTGCGACGGTGAATGCGGTGACCACGACCAGGCCCACACCGAGGCCGAGGATCGGCTTGATGTTGCGCATGAACGCGGGAAAAGAGAAATCGAGCGCCGCGGAGTACAGCAACGGTGGCAGCACCACGCTCAGCAGAATGTGGGAGTCCACTTCAGGAGCGACGAATCCCGGCACGAACGACACCGCAATGCCGACGACGACGATCATCAGGGCGGGCTCGACGCCACGCTGCTTGGCGATCGCCGCGACAACGATGGCCCCCACGACGACGAGAATCAGTTCCATCCAGGCATTCTCGCGGGTGGCCCGCGACGGCGCCGATCACACCTGGCAGGTGGGGCACCAAAACACGTTGCGACCTTCCAGTTCGGCGGTCCGAACCGGGGTCGCGCACACCCGGCATGGCTCGCCGGCACGCCGGTAGACGTACGTGCGCGGACGGTTCGGCGCGTACGACGGCGGCCCGTGATCGTGCTCCGGTCGCACGACCACGATCTTGCCGCGCTGCACGCCGATCTTCATCAACTTGACCAGGTCGGTCCAGACATCGGCGAACTCGAACTCGGAGACGTCGCGGCCCAGCCGGTAGGGGTCGATCTGATGCCGGAAGAGCAACTCGCTGCGATACACGTTGCCCACTCCTGCGAGCACGCCCTGATCCATCAGTAGAGCGCCGATCAACTTGCGGGACTTGGAGATTCGGGCCCATGCCAACGCTGGATCGGCATCCCGGCGCAGCGGGTCGGGCCCGAGGCGGCTCACGATGGCCGACACCTGCGCCTCATCCATTACCTCGCAGGCCGTCGGACCGCGCAGGTCGGTGCCCCATTCGCCGCCAACGATCCGCATGCGCACCTGGCCGACAGGCAAGGGCATTGGCGCCGGCGCCTCCGTGAAGGATCCGTACAACCCCAGGTGGACGTGCACGATCGGGCCGCCGTCGTAGTGATGGAAGAGGTGCTTGCCCCAGACCGAGGCGCGGGTGAACACCCGCCCAGTGACGATCGAGGCGTCGGTGAACCTGCCCTGCGGGCTCGACACGGCGGCGGGGGCACCGGCGAACCGGCGCTGGTGTAGCCGCGCGAGCCGGTGAAGGGTATGCCCTTCCGGCATGGGATCAGGCCGGGGCGCCGGGCACCGGCGGCGCGATGCGGGTGCGCTCGTATTCGTCGAGGATGTCGATACGACGTTGATGCCGTTCGGCTTTCGACCACGGAGTCGACAGGAACGCGTCGACGATCGCCAGCGCTTCCTCCTGCGTGTGCATACGTCCACCGATGCCGATCAGCTGAGCGTTGTTGTGCTCGCGGGCCAGCGATGCGGTCTCGGTGCTCCACGCCAGTGCACAGCGCGCACCGGGCACCTTATTGGCCGCGATCTGCTCCCCGTTGCCGGAGCCGCCCAGCACGATGCCGAGGCTGTCGGGATCGGCGACCGTGCGCACCGCCGCGGCTATGCAGAAGGCCGGGTAGTCGTCGTCGGCGTCGTAGGAGTAAGCGCCGCAGTCGATGGGCTCGTGACCACCGGATTTCAGGTGCTCGATGATGGCTTGCTTGAGTTCGTATCCGGCATGGTCTGAGCCGAGGTAGACGCGCATGGCCGCTACCTTACTAACCCTCGCCCAAACCGACGTTTGGCAGGGAAAGTTCGACTGACTGGCCGCAAAACGTCGATCTCGGCGCCGGGGGCCTCAGTCGAATTGCGGGGCTTCGGTCCTCGTCCGCTTCAGTTCCCAGAAGTGCGGGTAGGCCGCGAACGTCACCGACGCGTCCCACAACTTGCCGGCTTCCTCGCCGCGCGGAATTTTGGAGAGTACGGGGCCGAAGAACGCCACCCCGTTGATGTGGATCGTCGGGGTGCCGACGTCCTCACCGACAGCGTCCATACCCTCGTGATGGCTCTTACGCAGAGCGTCGTCGTACTTGTCGGTGGTGGCCGCCTCGGCGAGTTCTGCGGGCAAGCCCACCTCGGCCAGCGACTCCTTGATCACGACGTCGAAGTCTTTGTTGTTCTCGTTGTGGATGCGCGTGCCCATCGCGGTGTAGAGCGACGACAGGACCTCGCGGCCATGAGCCTGCTCGGCAGCAATGGCGACCCGGACCGGGCCCCACGCCTTCTTCATCATCTCGAGGTACTCCTCGGGCAGGTCGCGACCTTCGTTGAGAACGGCCAGGCTCATCACCCGGAAGTCGACGTCGATATCGCGCACCTTTTCGACCTCGAGGATCCAGCGCGACGTAATCCAACACCAGGGGCACAGCGGGTCGAACCAAAAACCGGCTTTCGACTTCTCGGACATGCGAGCTCCTCCCAGCGATGGACGCAGACGTCTAACTCAACTCGTGCCGTTAGTTCACTGTTCCCGCATCCGCGCGCCAACACCAGAAACTTTGGGATTGCCAGCGCGGGAACCCACGGCTGGCAATGCCGCACGTGCAAGTAAGTCACGTTAGGTTGGACGCGTGGCACTACCCAACCTCACTCGTGACGAGGCCATCGAGCGCGCCGCTCTGGTCACCGTCGGCAACTATCGGATCGTCCTGGACCTCACGTTCTCCGACACGAACTTCCGGTCGACCACCACGGTCGAGTTCGAGGCGCTGCCCGGCGCTGACACCTATATCGACCTGGCCGCCGACACGGTGCACAGTGCAGTCCTCAACGGCCGCGACATCGACGTGTCCTCCTACGACGAGTCCACCGGCATTCCGTTGCGGGGGCTGGAGAAGACCAACGTCCTGGTGGTGGAGGCCGACTGCCGGTACTCCAACACCGGTGAGGGTCTGCACCGATTCGTCGACCCGGTCGACGGCGAGGTGTACCTGTACTCGCAGTTCGAAACCGCCGACGCCAAGCGGATGTTCGCCTGTTTCGACCAGCCCGATCTGAAGGCGACCTTCGACGTGACCGTCACCGCGCCGTCGCACTGGCAGGTGATCTCCAACGGCGCGACCGTGTCCGCCGAGGAGGACGCCAAGGTGAAGGTGCACGTCTTCACCACCACCCCGAAGATGAGCACCTACCTGGTGGCGCTGATCGCGGGGCCATACGCGCGCTGGGACGACGTCTACACCGACGAGCACGGCGAAATCCCGCTCGGCCTGTTCTGTCGCTCGTCGCTAGCGGAGTACATGGACGCCGAGCGGCTGTTCACCGAAACCAAACAAGGCTTCGGCTTCTATCACCGCAACTTCGGGGTGCCGTATGCGTTCGGCAAGTACGACCAGCTGTTCGTACCCGAATTCAACGCCGGCGCCATGGAGAACGCCGGCGCGGTGACGTTCCTGGAGGATTACGTCTTCCGGTCGAAGGTGACCCGTTACAGCTACGAGCGCCGCGCCGAGACCGTGCTACACGAGATGGCCCACATGTGGTTCGGCGACCTGGTGACGATGACGTGGTGGGACGACCTGTGGCTCAACGAGTCGTTCGCAACGTTCGCCTCGGTGCTGTGCCAGGCCGAGGCCACCGAGTATGACCAGGCGTGGACCACGTTCGCCAACGTGGAGAAGTCGTGGGCCTACCGTCAAGACCAATTGCCGTCCACCCACCCGGTGGCCGCTGACATCCCGGATCTGCACGCCGTCGAGGTCAACTTCGACGGCATCACCTATGCCAAGGGCGCCAGCGTGCTCAAGCAGCTGGTCGCCTACGTCGGGCTCGAGCACTTCCTGGCCGGCCTGCGCGACTACTTCGCCGCGCACGCCTTCGGCAACGCGACGTTCGACGATCTGCTGGGCGCGTTGGAGAAGGCGTCCGGGCGCGACCTGTCCGACTGGGGCCGGCAGTGGCTCAAGACCACGGGGCTGAATACGGTGCGCGCCGACTTCGACGTCGACGCCGACGGCAAGTTCACCCGCTTCGCGATCAACCAGGGCGGTGCGGTGCCCGGTGCCGGTGAGACCCGGGTACACCGGCTGGCGGTCGGTATCTACGATGACGACCCGACGACGGGCAAGCTGGTGCGCGTGCACCGCGAGGAGCTCGACATCGCCGAGCCGGTCACCGATGTGCCTGCGCTGCAAGGGGTTTCCCGCGGCAAGCTGGTGCTGGTCAATGATGACGACCTGACGTACTGTTCGCTGCGGCTCGACGACGATTCACTGCGGACCGCGCTCAGTCGCATCGCCGAGATCTCCGAGCCGCTGCCGCGGACGCTGGTGTGGTCAGCCGCGTGGGAGATGACCCGCGACGCCGAGCTGAAGGCCCGCGACTTCGTGGCCCTGGTGATGAGCGGCGTGCAGGCCGAGACCCAGGTCGGGGTGGCGCAGCGGCTGCTGCTGCAGGCTCAGACCGCGCTCAATTCCTACGCCGACCCGGCGTGGGCCTGCGCCAACGGCTGGCCGGCATTCGCTGACCGGCTGCTGGACCTGGCACGTGAGTCGTCGCCCGGATCCGATCACCAGCTCGCCTACGTCAACGCGCTGTGCACGTCGGTGCTGCAGCTGCACCACGTCGCGGTGCTGGCGACCCTGCTGGACGGCGAACCGGCCGAGGTGAATCTGCCCGGCCTGGTGATCGACACCGATCTGCGGTGGCGGATCGTCACGGCGCTGGCCGCCTCCGGTGACATCGACGGCGACGGACTCCAGACGCCGTTCCTCGATGCCGAGGCGCAGAACGATCCGACGGCCGCCGGTCGCCGGCATGCGGCCGCTGCATCGGCGGCGCGCCCGCAGATCGAGGTCAAGAAGGCCGCCTGGCGTGAGGTGATCGAAGACGACACGCTGCCCAACATCACCGCGCGGGCGATCATCGGCGGCTTCGTCCAGATCGGGCAGAGCGCGCTGCTGCAGCCGTTCACCGAGCAGTATTTCGCGGCGATCCCCGGCGTGTGGGAGCGCCGGTCGAGCGAGGTGGCGCAGACGGTGGTGATCGGCCTGTACCCGTCGTGGGACATCAGCGACGAGGCGTTGGCCGCCGCGGACACGTTCCTGTCTGGTGAGCTGCCCTCGGCGTTGCGCCGACTGGTGCTCGAAGGCCGGGCCGGTATCGAACGATCGCTGAAAGCGCGCGCCTTCGACGCTGGGTGAGTTTGCGCTGCCATGATCACGCGATGGCAGGGGCGAACACCCGTCGAGCACGCGCGGCGCGCAGGCGTACCCGCCGCGTCAAAGCGGCGGTCAACGATCTCACCGACGAGCAGTGGGCGGCGATCAAGCTCGCCTGGAATGGCTGTGCCTACTGCAGGGCGACGGGCAAGCCGCTGCAACGCGACTGCGTGATGGCGATATCCCGCGGCGGCCGCTACACGATCGACAACGTCGTCCCCGCCTGCGGCGCGTGCAACGCCAGCAAGTGCAATGACGAGGTCACGGGTTGGCTTCGCCGCAAGCGACTCGACGAACGCCTGTTCCTCGAGCGCTACGTCCGCATCCGCGCGGATTTACAGTGATTTCGGCGCGTTTTCGTTCGCTGAGCGAACGAAAACGCGCCCAAATCGCTACGGGCGGGCTACGGGCGGGAGATAGCCGCCGACATCACCCGCACGGCGCTGACCAAGCCGTCGACCAGGTTGCCTTCTTTGAACGCCGACGCAGCCGCCGACACCCCGAGCGGGGCCGCCGACTCAGCACCACGGCTGCGCACGTCGGCGCCGTAGACCACCTCGATGACCCGCTGGTTCGGCGATACGGCGAGCAGTACTGCGTTGTTCGCAGTGGGAACGTCGGCGAGGATCTCGCGGGCCCGAGCGGCGGGGTCGGCACCGAGGTCGCCGATGTAGACGGCGAAGCGGGCCTTGGCCTGCCGGCTGCCGTACTTCAGCGCGTCGTCCAGTTCGACCAGCTGGCTGGTCGGGAACGGGTAGTGCACCGACAGCTCACCCGGCTCGGTCACCCCGGATATGCGGCCGCTGGTGGTAACTGCCCAGCCATAGGGCAGGTTGGCCGGATCGACGGTCGCTACCGCGGTGCCGTGTTCACCACTTGCCACTTGCTCCACCTCCCACATTCACCTCGTGCGCGCCGTGGCCGTGATGGCCGCCGCCAGGAACAACCTCGTCGGAAGCCCACAGGATCGGCGCGTGCGTCCACTTCTCGGACAGCTTGTACGTCTTGGGATGCTTACCCGGGCGGGGGAAGATCAACAGCGACAGGACGATAACGAGCGCCAAGGGAACGCCCACCAACACCAGGTGTACGACTGCACCATTCACGATGCAAACCGTAGCAGTCAGGCCGCGCCCTCACCCAGGTAGCGCACCCAAGCGGGGTCGAGTTCCTTGATGGTGCACAACAACCGCCAGTGCTGGCCCTTCGGCGGCATCGGCACCAGGCGCAACGACCAGCCCAATTCGGTCAGCAGCTTGTCGGCCTTGCGGTGATTGCACGACGCGCACGCGGCCACGCAGTTCTCCCAGGAGTGCTCACCGCCGCGGCTGCGTGGAATCACGTGATCCACGGTGTCGGCCTTGTTGCCGCAGTATGCGCACCGGAACCGGTCCCGATGCATCAGAGCGGCGCGCGTCATCGGGATGCGCGCCCGGTACGGAACCCGGACGAAGCTGCGCAGCCGGATAACCGACGGGACCACGATCGCCCGCGTCGCCGAGTGGATCACCGGGCCGGCGGGGTCGTCGTGCACCACGTCCGCCTTGCCACACAGCAGCATGATCACCGCCCGGCGCATGGGGAGCGCCGTCAGCGGTTCGTAGGTTGAGTTCAGTAACAACACCCGGCGACGTCCCCACACTGATCCGTCGGCCGGGCCAATTATGTGAGGGTCGGCGTGCAGGCTGGAACCGGCTACGGACCCGATCGGGCCCGCCGCGGCGCGGTGACCGCGGTTCCGTTTGCGCTGCGACATGCATCCTCCGGCAACCAGTCCACCACGGATCCGCCGCGATCGCACGACATTTTGTCCGGTGTTCGCAGGTCAAATCCGTGAACATCGGGTGACGTGGGCTTGGGTGCAAGCAGATGTACACAATGGTGGGGTGACCGAGACTCAGGCCAACGGGGATCCGCAGACGTTCTACGACGCCGTCGGCGGGCATGAGACGTTCCGCAAGATCGTCTCCCGTTTCTACGAGCTGGTCCGCGAGGACGAAGTGTTGCTCCCGCTCTATCCGCCCGACGAACTCGACGACGCCGAAGTCCGGCTGCGGATGTTCCTCGAGCAGTACTGGGGCGGCCCGCGCACCTACTCAGACCAACGCGGACATCCCCGGCTTCGGATGCGGCACGTTCCGTTCACGATCGGTTTCATCGAGCGCGACGCATGGCTGCGGTGCATGCACACCGCGATAGCCTCGATCGACTCCCAGACGCTCGACGACGCGCACCGGCGGGAGATGCTGGCCTATCTCGAGATGGCTGCGCAGTCGATGGTCAATTCCCCGTTTTAGAGGACACCGATGACCGAACCCGTCCCGTGGTGGACGAACGCGATCTTCTATCAGGTCTATCCACGTTCCTACGCCGACAGCAACGGTGACGGCGTCGGCGACCTCGAGGGCATCATTGCCCATCTCGATCATCTGAGCTTGCTCGGCGTCAACGCCATCTGGCTCAATCCGGTCATGGTCTCCCCGATGGCCGATCATGGGTACGACGTGGCCGATCCTCGCGACGTCGACCCGCTGTTCGGTGACCTCGGCGCCTTGGAGCGGCTGATCACCGAGGCGCACTCCCGCGACATCCGCGTCACGATGGATCTGGTACCAAATCACACCAGCTCCCGACACGCCTGGTTCCAGGCGGCGCTGGCCGCGGCACCGGGAAGCGCCCAGCGGCAGCGGTACATCTTCCGGGACGGGCTGGGTGAGGACGGCACGACGCCACCGAACAACTGGGTGTCGGTGTTCGGCGGGCCGGCCTGGACCCGGATCACCGAACCCGACGGTTTGCCGGGCCAGTGGTATCTGCACCTGTTCGATGCCGAGCAGCCCGACCTCAACTGGGACAACCCCGAGGTCTTCGAGGACCTGGAGAAGACGCTGCGGTTCTGGCTCGACCGCGGGGTCGACGGTTTCCGCATCGACGTAGCACACGGCATGGCCAAGCCGCCCGGCCTGCCGGACATGACGATCCCGGACCTCGAGATGCTCGCACTCGACGACGACGATCCCCGCTTCAACCACGAGGGTGTACACGTCATTCACCGCGGTATCCGGTCGGTGCTCGACGACTACCCGCATGCGGTCACGATCGGTGAGATCTGGGTGTTCGACAACGAGGACTTCGCCAAATATCTGCGGCCCGACGAACTGCACATCGGCTTCAATTTCCGTTTGGTACGAGCCGAATTCGACCCGAAGAGCATCCGCGTCGCGATCGAGAACGCGTTGGCTGCGACCGCGCTTGCCGACGCCAGCCCGACTTGGACGCTGTCCAACCACGACGTCGAACGTGAAGTCTCCCGCTACGGCGACGGCGTCTCCGGGCTCGCGCGGGCCCGTGCGATGGCGATGGTCATGCTGGCGCTGCCGGGCGCGGTGTTCCTGTACAACGGCGAGGAATTGGGCCTGCCGAACGTCGACCTGCCCGATGAGGTGCTGCAGGACCCCGTGTGGGAACGCTCCGGGCACACCGAACGCGGTCGCGACGGCTGCCGGGTCCCGATGCCGTGGTCGGGTGACACACCGCCGTTCGGCTTCTCGTCGAATCCACAGACGTGGCTGCCGATGCCCGCGGAGTGGTCGGCCTTGACCGTCGAACGTCAACTCGCCGAACCGGATTCGACGCTAGCGTTCTTCCGAACGATCCTGCAGCTGCGGCACAGCAGCTTTCACTTCACCGAATTCGACGTCGAGTGGCTGCAGTTGCGCGATGACGCGCTGGCGTTCCTGTCCGGTGGGGTGTTGTGCGTGCTGAACGCCGGCCGTACCGCGTTGGCGCTACCGGCGGGTGAAGTGCTGGCTGTCAGTGCGCCTTCGCTCGGTGGCGCGTTGCCGCCGGATTCCGCGGCGTGGATCCTGCCCGGTTAACCCGACGAGATCACGTTGACGACCGACGCGACAATGGTCGTGCCGAACACGAATGACAAGAGTCCGTGAACCAAAGCGGTCTTGCGCATGCGCGTCGAGGTGAGGTTGGTGTCCGAGATCGCGAAGCTCATTCCGACAGCGAAGGCGACATAGAAGAAATCCGTGTAGGACGGCTCGTCTTTATCAGCTTGGCCGTTGAAGTCGATCCCGCGGCCCTGCGCCGGATTGAAGTAGTGCTTGGCGTAGATCAGCGCGTACAACGTGTGGATGGTGAACCACGACAAGACGATGCTGCCGACCGCCAGCCATCGGCCACCGTCGTCCTGGGCTTTGTTCAACAAGACCCACACACCCGACAAGCTCACCAGCGCGCCGCCAAGCACCAGCGACACCACCGCCCAGTGCCAGGGTGACTCTCGCTCCGCATGGTCTTTGGTCTTGCCGGAGTCGAACCGCCACAACACGACCCACGTCCAGGCGGAGAACGTCAGCGTCAGCGCGGTCCAACCGCCGAGCAGCGACATCCACCTGTTCGAGTCCCACAAGGCCGCGGTCGTTATCGCGCCGATAACCACACCGACTGTCACCCGGGCGGCCGGGCTTTTCCAGAAGGGCAGCCTGGACGGCTTTGCATCAGCCACGGGCGGATCCTAACGCAGCACCAGCGCGGGATTACCGAGTCGGCGATATACCGACCCGAACCGGGCGTCGATTCGCAGCCACGTCGGCGACAGCCGCACTCGGACGATCTCGTCCTCGCTCGGCTGTTCCGGCACGAATCCCATTGCCGTCAAAGCGAACACGCACCGCATCGGCACACCCACCTCGGCGTCACCCGAACTCACCCGCAATACGTCCTGATCCAGTAGCGAAGCGGGCGGTCCGTGCGCGCTGCTGTGCTCCTTGGCCAAATCGGCGCCTCGCTGAGCCAGGTCGGTGAGCACGGCAGCCGGCACGTCCTCGAGGTGAGTGAAGCCGCTGTCCGGTGGTAGCGCACCGCGCCATGCGGAGTCCATCGGGTAACCGGGATCCACGCTGCCGGATACGTCGGGGTTGCGCAGACCGCGGGCCAATTGATCTGCTCCGCAGGACAAGTCAGCGGGGTCCAGACGCCCACTCACCACCCGAACAGCCAAAACGTCCAGACCGGTGCCTACCCACGCCGCGACCAGACCGTCGGCGCGCTGCTTCAACCGGACGACGGCAGCCTCGTCCAGGCGCATTGCGTGTTCGACAAACACCGCCAAGTCGCTGCGCACCACCGCATCGGGAATCGTGAGGCTCATCGGTGCCAGCGCTGCAGGTATTCGCGATGCTTGGGTGAAAGCCGAACCAGCCGTTGCTCTTCGATGTGCACCGCGGCCAGTTGCGTCTCGGCAATCACCGACGGGCGCGCATCCGGATCGGCGCTGCGCGACCGCACCTCATAGCCGAGCGTGAAGTCGACCGCGCGTAGTCGCTTGGTCCACATCGTCACCTGAAGCGGTGAATCACCCAGCCGCAGTTGGCCTTTGTAGAGCACCCGCACCTCGTGGATGAGCAGCCCGATGGTGGTGATGTCCTCGGCGAACGGTTCGGCCAGGAAGTCCACCCGCGCCTCTTCGAGGATTGTCACCATGGTGGCGTGGTTGATGTGCTGATACATGTCGATGTCCGACCAGCGCACGTGCACGCCGGTGGTGAATCCGTTAACCACTCGAACCTGTTCCACTCGTCCTGGTCATGCTTCGGATCTGGCGTGCTGCCACCGACAGCGTGGCCAGATCACGTTCGTCGTCGGCATAGATCTCGGCCAGCGTGCGACGGGCCCGCTCGACCCGCGACCCGTTGGTGTGCTCCCACTCGACGATCTTCTCCTCCCCTGTCTCCTCCGGTTCGCCGACCGCCAGCACATCGAAACACAGAGCTCGCAACGACCCGTAGATGTCGTCGCGGATAGCCAAGCGAGCCAACGCATGCCAGCGGTCGTCGCGTGGAAGCCCGGAGACCGCGGTCAGTAGGCCGTCGGTGCTCAGATGGTCCATCAGGGCGAAGTAGGTGTCGGCGACCTCGGCGGGATCGCGGTCGACGATGTCGGCGATGTCGATCACGTCGAGAAGGCTGTACTGGTAGAGCCCGGTGGCCACCGTGTAGGCCAGATCGGCCGGTGCACCATGCGCCTCGAACTCTCCGGCCTCCTTTGCCACGATGGCCTTATCGTCACCCCGCAGCCACTGCGACATCTGCGGCGTCAGTTCGGCCAACGTGGCGGCGAACCGGTTGATCTCGGCGCCGACCGCCAACGGCTGCGGGCGATAGTTCAGCAGCCAGCGTGCCGCCCGATCAAGCAGGCGGCGCAGGTCCAGCGTCATGCGGTCCGAGACGTTGATCGGCAGGCCGGCGCGGGAGGCCTCGACGATGCGCTGCCACACTTTGTCGATCCCGAAGATCGCGTCGGTGGCCACGAACGTGCGCACCGCGTCGACATAGCCGACGCCGGTGTCTTCGGTGACGCGGTAGGCGAAGGAGATCCCGCCGGTGTCGACGACGTTGTTGACCAACATCGTGGTGGTGATCTCACGACGCAGTTGGTGACTGCGGATCTCGGTGGCGAAATGGTCGCGCAGCCGGCTCGGAAAGTACTGCGGCAGCCGAGCGGCGAACACCTCCTGATCGGGAAGGTCACTGGCCAGCACATCCTCCTTGAGTGCCAGCTTCACGTGGGCCATCAGGGTCGCCAACTCCGGAGAGGTCAGCCCGATCCCGACCTCTTGGCGGCGGTGGATCTCCTTGGGAGTCGGCAGTGCCTCGAGCTCACGGTTGAGCTCGCGCCGCTCCTCGAGCTCGACGATCTGGCGAGCGTGCACGTTGAGCAGCGACGCGGCATTGGCGCGGCTGGTGCCCATCAAGTCGTTCTGGTCGATGTTGTCGGACAGGACCAGTTGCGCCACCTCGTCGGTCATCGATGCCAGCAGCTCGGAACGGTCGTCGGCGCTGACCTTTCCCGCCGTGACCAGCGAGTCAACCAGAATCTTGATGTTGACCTCGTGGTCGCTGCAGTCCACACCGGCGGAGTTGTCCATGGCGTCGGTGTTGATGCGGCCACCGCACAGGTCGAATTCGATCCGACCCAGCGAGGTCACACCGAGGTTGCCGCCTTCCCCGATCACCTTGGCACGCACCTGATTTCCGTTAACCCGGATGGTGTCGTTGGCGCGGTCACCGACGGCGGCATCTGATTCCGACTCGGCCTTGATGTAGGTGCCGATGCCGCCGTTGAACCACAGGTCAACCGGGGCTTGCATGATCGCCCTCATCAGGGTGGGCGGGGTGACCTCGGCGGCGTCGCCCTGCAGACCCAGCGCTGAACGCATCTGCGGGCTCACCGGAATCGCCTTCTGCTGCCGGCTGAACACGCCGCCGCCCTCGCTGATCAAGGCGGCGTCGTAGTCCTCCCAGCTGGACCGGGGCAGCTCGAACAACCGACGCCGTTCCTCCCACGACCGCTTCGCGTCCGGGTTGGGATCGATGAAAATGTGTCGGTGGTCGAAGGCCGCGACGAGCCGGATGTGGTGGGACAGCAGCATTCCGTTGCCAAAGACGTCGCCGCTCATGTCGCCGACACCGGCAACGGTGAAGTCCTCGCTCTGGGTGTCCACGCCCATCTCGCGGAAGTGGCGTTTGACGGACTCCCAGGCGCCCTTGGCGGTAATGCCCATGGCTTTGTGGTCGTAACCGACTGAGCCACCGGAGGCGAACGCGTCACCGAGCCAGAAGCCGTAGTCGTCGGCGACTTCGTTGGCGATGTCGGAGAAGGTGGCGGTGCCCTTGTCGGCGGCGACGACGAGGTAAGCATCATCGCCGTCGCGGCGCACTACCCCATTCGGGGCGACAACCTGACCGCTGACCCGGTCGACGTTGTCGGTGATGTCCAGCAGGCCGGCGATGAACAACCGGTAGCAGGCAATTCCCTCGTGGCGAAACGCATCCCGGTCCGCCGCGGCGTCGCCGAGCGGCGCGGGTGGCTTCTTGACGACGAATCCGCCCTTGGCGCCGACGGGCACGATCACCGCGTTCTTGACGGCTTGAGCTTTGACCAGGCCCAGGATTTCGGTGCGGAAGTCCTCCCGACGATCAGACCAGCGCAGCCCTCCGCGGGCGACAAAACCGAACCGCAGATGCACGCCTTCCACCCGCGGCGAGTAGACGAAGATCTCGAACTTCGGCCTGGGCAGCGGCAATTCGTCGATCAGCTGCGGATTCAACTTGAGCGACAACACGTCCTGCGCCCGCGCCGAGTCAGAACTGGTGACGAAGTAGTTGGTGCGCAGCGTGGCCTGGATCATCGTCGCGAACGCCCGCAATACGCGGTCGGTGTCGAGGCCGACCAGTGCGTCGATGTCAGCCGCCACGGCGTCGGCCGCGGCGAGCGCATCGAGTTCCTTGTCGGCGGACTCGGGGTCGAACATCGCCTCGAAGAGGGTAACCAGGGAACGCGCGGTGTGCGGATTGCTGTTGAGCACCGACTCGATGTGCGACTGGCTGTAAGGAAAAGCCGCCTGCCGCAGATACTTTGCGTATGCGCGCAACACGGCGACCTGAGGCCAGGTCAGTCCCGCCCGCAACACCAGTTCGTTGAAGCGGTCGATCTCGGCACGTCCCTGCCAGATGGCGGTGACGGCGTCGGCGAACCGCTGCGCGGTGGCGTCCCACTCGTCCTGGGTGGCGGCATCGGGCATCGAGGCATCGGGCCGGATCTTGAACTGGTAGATCCATACCTTCAACCCGTCCGGGCGCACAACGGTGAACGGACGCTCCTCGAGCACCAACACACCCATGCACTGCAGCATGGGCAGCAGGTGGCTCAGCGACGCGGTCGACCCGCCGAGATACCAGGTGAGGTAGGCCTCATTACCTTCGTCACCCTCCTCGAACTGCAACTTGACCGAATCTTCTTGCAGCGCTTCGATGATCCCGATATCGGTGATCGCCTCGGTCGAGGTGACAGCTTGCTTGAAGGTTTCGGGTAGCGCTTCGGCGTAATGTTCGGCGATCCCCAGGTCGATCTCGCCCATCCGCGCAGAACCGATCAGCCGGTCACCCCAGGTGCGCAGCGCCTCGGTGAGCAAACCCTGCACGCGGGTGCGATTCTCCTCGCTGTCGTCGATCAACTCCCTGGTCGAATTGTCAGGCAGCCGTACCGTGAAATGGACGACTGCCCAGGGTGATTCACTGACTCGTGCGGTGTAGTCGATACTCAGGCCGCCGAACTCGCGGACCAGGATGTCCTGCATCAGCAGCCGCACCACGGTGGTGTAGCGGTCGCGGGGCAGGTAAACCAGGGCCGACACGAAGTGACCGAGCTGAGCGGCGCGCAGGAACAGCAGTGCGCGGCGGCGCGCGCCGAGGTCGACGACGGCGGTCGCCATCGCCAACAGCTGCTCGGCGGTCAGCGAGAACAGCTCCGAGCGCGGGATGGTCTGGATGATGTCGAGCACCAGCTGCCCGTGGTGGCTTGGGTCGTTCTGCGACATCGCCAGCACCTCGCGCACTCGCCGCGAGATCAACGGGATGTCAAGCACATTGGCGCTCATGGCCGCCACCGTGAACAAGCCGACAAATCGGTGCTCGACGTCGCCCTGGTTCGTGTGCTCGCGGATCACCACGATGTACGGATATGCGCCGTAACGCAGAAAGCTGGGCATGGTGGCCTGCGCCAGCACCAGCAAGTCGCCGGGGCGGGTGAGTTCCGGGAGGACCTCGGTGCGCAGCCGCGCCACCCCCAGCCGACTCGACTCGACGACGGTGGCTACGCCGTCGCGCACCGTGCAGTCCTGGCATCCCAGCAGCACGAAATTACCGTCGGAGAGCCACCGCAACAAGTCGGCGACATCGCTGCGGTCGGGCCCGACGAATCGGCCTCCCGGATCGGTACCGAGATCGCGCGCGAGATCATGCAGCGCGGCGCTGAGCGCCGTCGAATCCAGCGCTACCTGCCGAGCGTCGGCGACGACCATCGGCAGCATCCGCTCGGCTTCGGCCAGCGCCTTGCGGTTGACCGACGGCGAAAGCTGGATGTGGATCCAGGATTCGTCGATGCCGTGAGAATCCGCACCGGTCGGGTCGTCGGTCAGCAGACGCACATCCAGCAGTTCGCCGGTCGGGCTCCGCCGCACCCGGAATACCGGGTTCATCAGTGCGACATAGCCGACGCCAAGGCGATGCATCAGCACCGTGACCGAATCCAACAGCAGGGTCGCCCGGTCGGTGACGATCTGCAGCGCCGGACCGAAGCCACCGGGATCGTCGGCGGGATAGATCGCGACGAGCGTCTCCCCGACCGGCCGGACGCTGGCCAGCCGCTCCTGCGCGGCGATCAGTTCCGCCGGCACCGCCCGCTCTGCGGCCGCGGCAACCAGCGGGCCGGTGTCGGTCGCGTCGATGTCGGGAGCCCCACCGTGCGGACCGCGATAGGTGGCGAGGTATGCCTCGCCGAGCGACTCGGTAGCTTTGGGGTCAACCGTCATACCTGCGGCTCCTGATCAGCGTGCGAACCGACGCTGGTCCGCAGCCGCCAACATTAGTCGCGTGTAAGCCTGCGGTGGGTCACCCTGTGCGGACGAGCCGCGTCAGCTCCCATTCTTTCGATCTTGTTCTCCTCGTAGGCACCGAAGTTGCCTTCGAACCAGAACCACTTGGCCTCGTTGTCGTCGTCGCCCTCCCACGCCAGGATGTGCGTGCAGGTGCGGTCCAGGAACCAGCGGTCGTGGCTGATGACCACCGCACAGCCAGGGAACTTCTCCAGCGCGTTCTCCAGTGAGGACAGCGTCTCGACATCGAGGTCGTTGGTGGGCTCGTCGAGCAGAATCAGGTTGCCGCCCTCTTTGAGGGTGAGCGCGAGATTGAGCCGGTTGCGTTCACCTCCGGAGAGCACGCCCGCCGGCTTCTGCTGGTCCGGTCCCTTGAACCCGAACGCCGACACGTAAGCACGGGAGGGGATCTCGTTCTGGCCGACCTCGATGTAGTCGAGACCGTCCGAAACCACCTGCCACACATTCTTTTTCGGGTCGATTCCGGCGCGGCTCTGGTCGACGTAGCTCAGTTTGACGGTGTCGCCGACCCGCACGGTGCCGCTGTCGGGCTGTTCCAGTCCGACGATCGTCTTGAACAGGGTCGTCTTACCGACACCGTTGGGGCCGATCACGCCGACGATGCCGTTGCGGGGCAACGTGAACGAGAGATCCTTGATCAGCGTGCGACCCTCGAAACCTTTGTCGAGGTGTTCGACCTCGACGACGACGTTGCCCAGCCGCGGCGGAGCCGGAATCTGGATTTCTTCGAAGTCGAGCTTGCGGGTCTTCTCCGCCTCCGCTGCCATCTCCTCGTAGCGGCCGAGACGCGCCTTGTTCTTGGCCTGCCGGGCTTTCGCGCCGGAACGCACCCAGGCAAGTTCTTCTTTGAGGCGCTTCTGCAGCTTCTGGTCCTTCTTGCCCTGCACCTCGAGGCGATCGGCCTTCTTCTCCAAATAGGTCGAGTAGTTGCCCTCGTACGGGTAGGCGCGGCCGCGGTCGAGCTCCAAGATCCACTCGGCGACGTTGTCCAGGAAGTACCGGTCGTGCGTGACGGCCAGGATGGCGCCCTTATAGGCGGCCAGGTGCTGCTCCAGCCACAGCACGCTCTCGGCGTCGAGGTGGTTGGTCGGCTCGTCGAGAAGCAGCAGATCCGGCTTGGACAGCAGCAGCTTGCACAGTGCAACCCGGCGCTTCTCACCGCCGGACAGGTGGGTCACCGGTTCGTCCGGCGGCGGGCAGCGCAGCGCGTCCATCGCCTGTTCGAGCTGGGAGTCGATGTCCCAGGCGTCCTCGGCGTCCAACTCCTCCTGGAGCTTGCCCATCTCGTCCATGAGCTCGTCGGTGTAGTCGGTCGCCATCAGCTCGGCGACCTCGTTGTACCGGTTGAGCTTGGCCTTGATCGCCACACCCTCTTCGACGTTCTCCCGGACCGTCTTGGTCTCGTCGAGCTGCGGCTCCTGCATGAGGATGCCGACGCTGGCACCGGGCGCCAACATCGCGTCGCCGTTGTTGGCCTGGTCCAGCCCGGCCATGATCTTCAGCACGCTGGACTTACCGGCACCGTTGGGGCCGACGACGCCGATCTTGGCTCCGGGCAGGAAGGCCAGGGTGACGTCATCGAGGATGACCTTGTCGCCGTGCGCCTTGCGGACCTTGCGCATCGTGTAGATGTATTCGGCCATTGCCGCGGTATTGCCTTCCGTCTTCGTTCGAAAATTGCTCGCCGACCATCCTAGGCGCGCCGGGACCAGGCGCAGCGGCCGCGCTGGCCGAGGCCAGCACGGCCGCCGCCTGCTCACGCCGAGAAGGCAAGTTCCGTCGACTCCTCGGCCTCGTCGGTGCCGTCCTGCGCGTCGTCCTGCGGCGCATCATCGACCGGCTGGGCCGGCTTGGGCTGAGGCTGCTCGAAGCGGACGATCGCGCGGGACAAGTCGGGACCCACCGCCGTGGCGCGCATCTCCAGAGACGAGCGTCGCACACCTTCCTTGTCGTCGTACTCGCTGGTGAAGACGTCACCTACGACGATCACCGGGGCACCCTTGTAAAGGCCGGCGCCGACGCCGGTGACCAGCTTGCCCCAGCAGTTGACGGTGATGAACAGCGAGTTGCCCGGCTCCCAGGTGCCGTCGCCGGTCCGGCGCCGGGAGTTACTGGCTACCCGGAAGCTGATCAGTTCCTGATCGCCGACGACTCGGCGGCGAGGGTCGGTGACGATGCGGCCGACGACAGTCAGATGAGTTTCGAACATGACTTGGGTCCTTTCCGTTGGGTGAACTTGCCCACTGAGTGAGCCGCAGCTCGCCGACAGCCTTGGTCAATGGGGCGACCCGAATCGAGGGACGTTGTGGATAAAGGTCGAACTGTGGATAGCGGCCGGTTCGGAAACCCGCGCCGAGACCACCGCGAAAGTAACGCCGGGGCGGCGGAATCGCGGATTCACCGCCGCGGCGTTACGTTCGGCGGCCCGGACTGTTGATGCCGTCGCCTTCATGCCGCGCCAACTTGGCCAGCATCGCGTTGTAGGCGGCCAGTTCGGCGTCGTCGTCACGGTCGGCGGCACGGTCGAGCCGCTTGGCGGTGCGCCGGTCACTGCGGGTCCACTGGATCAACAGCGCGAGCATCACCACCACAAGCGGGATTTCGCCTGCCGCCCAGGCGATTCCACCGCCCAGATGCTGATCGTCGAGCAGATCGGTGTGCCAACTCAGCTTCAGCGAGCGGTAGAAGCTCTCCCCCAACACCCGCTGCATGCCCATCATCACCACACCGAAGAACGCGTGCAGCGGCAGCGAGGCGAACACCATCGCGATCTTGGCCACCGCCGGCAGTGGTCGCGGGGTGGGGTCGACGCCGATGACGACCCAGTAGAAGAGGTAGCCGCTGATCAGGAAGTGAAGGTTCATCAGCACGTGCGCTCCGTGCAGGCCCGCCGCCGCGTCGAAGATACCGCCGAAGTAGAGACCATAGAACCCGGCGACGAACACGATCGTGGCTACCACCGGGTGGGTGAAGAACCGTGACCACTTGCTGTGCAGAGCGTCGAGTAGCCATTCGCGCGGCCCGGGCGGATTACCCTTGCCCGCCGCGGGCAGCGCCCGCAGCGCCAGCGTGACGGGAGCGCCCAGCACGAGCAGCACCGGCACCAGCATCGACAGCAGCATGTGCGCCGTCATGTGCATGCTGAACATCGCCGGCATGTAGCGGCCCACGCCTGACGACGTGGTGAACAGCAAAACCGCGCAGCCCAACAGCCAGGCCAGCGTCCGGCCGGGCGGCCACGAGTCACCGCGGCGGCGCAGCCGGATCATCCCGGCCAGATAGACCGCGGCGAACACGATCGCCGCGGTACCGAAGACCAGGTCGAAGCGCCAGTCCAACAGGATTCGCGCGACGGTCGGGGGTCCGGCGAGGTCGTAGCCGATTCCCACCTCGGCCGGTGACGGGTTGGCGTCCAGCGGGGACGGCGGTGGGGTGCGGCCCAGACCGACCGCGATGCCGAACGTCAGGCCGAACACCAAAGCCTCGACCAAGGCCAGCCGGACGAGCACGCCACGGGCCTGCGGGTCGGCCTGCAGCGCCGCAACCGGCCCGCGCCGTTGCCGCCAGCCGATGACACCGAGCACGCCCAGCGCGACGATCTTGGCCACCACCAGCCGGCCGTAGTCGGTGGACAACAGGTCACCGAGCCGGATTCGAACGAAGGCGTTGATCACCCCGGAGAGTCCCATCGCCACGAAGCACCAGAACGCCACCGCCGAAAACCGCCGCGCGGCAACGTCGGCATGCTCGCCCCCGCGCAGCGCATGCACCAGCAGGGCCAGCAGACCGCCGGCCCACAGGGCACCAGCAAGCAGATGGATCATCAGGCTGTTCGTGCCGACGTCGTGGGAGCCGCCAGCCGACGAGTGTCCGGTCAAGCCCAGCGGCACCAGCGTGATCAGCGAGCCGGCCAGCAGAAACGGCGTCCACGACCAGCGCAACACCGCTCGGCCTGCGAGAGCGACCACCAGCGCCAGGAACGCCGTCCACCGCCAGGCTCCGGCGGTGTCGACCAGGTCGGCCACCGACCACAGCTGCACCGGATTGAGGTGATCGCGCAGCGGCTGACCGGACACGTCGGACACCGTCAGCGGGACCAACATCGCCGCGCACACCGCCCACACCGCCGACGCGCCGACGCCGATGCGGAGCGCGCGGTAGCCGGCGGCATCGAGCACACCGTTGTCCTGCGGTGGCACGAAGAACGTCGCAAATAGAAATGAGCCGACGGCCGACACCGCTGCGATCTCACCGGCCGCCTGTACGAACGGCAGCCCCAACGTGGTGACCGGACCAGGATCGGGCAGGCCGGTCGCCGTCAACGCATCGGCCAGCGCCAACGCACCGATGCCGGCTGCGGTGATGCCGGCGAGGATCGCGACCAGCGACAGCACCGGCCACACCGTGTGACGGCGGACGGTGGGGGCGGTCATGACTTCAGCGTATGGCCACTACCTTGGCGCTCCGCGCTCGCGGGCATAGAACTGCTCGGAGGAGAACGCGTGGATGCGGTCCATGTCGGTCAGGATGGTCTGCAACTCGTGCAGGAACGCCCGCCGGCGGTCGTGTAGGTCGGGGCCGGGCTCCAGCAGATTCTGGTCGGCGGCCACCTGCCGAGCCGTCGCGAACAACAACGCCGACACCGACTCGGTGCTGCGGACCCGCCCCTGCGCGGCGTACTGGGCACCCACGCCGAGAGCCAGCTTCGTGAGCTCCTTCTCCTCGATGCCGCTCGGTGCGTCACACAGCACGTCGGCGACGATCGTGTAAGCCTCGATGAACGGGCGCAACATCGCGTGCGCCATCAACGGCTTCTTGTCACGCAGCAGGCTGTCCACCGCGTCACCGCCGGCGGCGACCTGGACCTCCCAATCCTGCTGCCACGACATCTCTTCGGCGAGATGCTCGCGGAAGGCGGCGGAATCGGCAAAGTAGAAGTCGAACTTCAACAGGTCGCGCAGCCGCATCGCCTGATCCCAGAACACCTCTACCCGGTCCCCGTCGGGCGCCCGACCAGCATGGGCCAAGGCCAGCTCGGCGATGGCCGTCTCCAGGAACGCGTGAATCAGTGTGTTGCGGTAGAAGGCCGCCTCATGTTCGTGCTCTGGGGCGATCCGCCACACCGGTTCGTGGCCGCCGTCGACCCTGGTCACCGGATGGCCGTTGCCCAGTGCGTCGACCGCCGCCCGCACCCCGTCTGGTGTGCGCAGCCGCAGCGCACTGTTGGTGACCGGGTTCTGTTTGCGCTCAAGGTAATCCAGCGAGTCCTGGAGGGTGTGGTGCAGTTGGTTCAGTGTCAGCGCCCGGCCTCGGGTGGTGAGCAGCAGGGCGGACACCAGGCCGGTGGCATTGATCGGCGTCACCCGTAAGATCCGCCAGGCCACTTCGAATGCCATCTTCTGCATGGCCAGCCGTTTGGCGGCCTCATCCGAGGCGACTGAGCCACCCGGTTCGCCAAGGTACTGGCGCATCGACACGGCTTCGGGGAAGCGGACGTAGATCTTGCCGTAGTTGCGCTCCCCCTGCGCCTTGATGAATTTGTAGAGCCACTCCGCGCTCTCCGGCGTCTTCTCGCCGCCGCGGGCGTAGGCGGCGTACTCGGTGGTCTCGTGTAACTGATCGAAGCTGATCGACACCGGCTGCAGCAGGATGTCCTCGCTGCGGCCGTCCAGGTAGGCGTCGGCGACGTAAGCGAGCAGTCCGAGCTTGGGCGGCAACATCTTTCCGGTGCGTGACCGGGTGCCCTCGATGGACCAGCTGAGGTTGAAGCGCTTCTCCACGATGTAGCCGACGAACTGGCGCAGCACGTACTTGTACAACGGATCGTCGAGCTTGCGGCGCAGGAAGATCACACCAGAACGGCGCATCAGCGGACCCATGAACCCGAATGAGAGGTTGACGCCGGCGAACGTATGCGCGGGGGGCAGGCGGTTCTCCTGCATCGCGACCGGGACGATGACACCGTCGAGGTAGGAGCGGTGCGACCACAGCAAGACCGCCGGGTGGTCCTCCAGGCCGCGCCGCATGGACTCGATCTCCATGCTGTCGTAGTCGATTCGGGGATCGAATCCGCGGCTGAAGATGGCGCGCCCAAGGTTCGGGATCAGATCCACCGAGAATCTGCTCCAGCCGGTGGCCAGCTCGTTGAGCATCTCCTCGGCCTTGGCGGGTTCGGCCTCGGGGATCTTCTCCAAGCCCTCCATGAACCGCGCGGAGGCCATCAGTTCGTCGGTGATCAGTTGCGGCGACTTGTATTCCGGCCCCAGCAGCCGCAGTTCCATCCGCTCGATCGCCAGCCGGGCACGGCGCAGCACAAAGCGCGCGAAGTCACGCGGGCTGTCACCGACGGTGTTCTCGTGCCACTGCTGACGCAATTCCGACACCTTCGCCGGTTCGCCGGCCACGATGCGCGCACGCGAGGGGTCCCGGCGAAGGATCCTGCGCTGCAACACCTCCGGCGGCCGGTAAGTGTCCCGGCCGGAGATCAGTCCGACGATCTTGACCCGGGTAGGCAGTCCGCCAGGCACCCAGAACACCCGCACCGGAACCACCAGCCGGTCCTCGCCGACGCCGAGTTCCTCGACCAGTTGAGCCACCACCCCGGGCGGCGGATCCCCTGCGGGCAGGCGCAGCACCTCGACTTTGGTGTCCGGGTGCGCGCGTCGCTGCGCGTGCAGCCAGTCGTTGAGCAACTCGAACTCTGCCTTCGACGACACCGAGGCGAGCACCAGCGCGTCGTCGGTGGTGCTGAAGTCGGCGAGGTGGTCGGTGTGGGTCATCGGCGGCCCTTGGCCGGTGACTGCGACTTGGCCGAGGCGGCCTTCTTTGCCGGGGTCTTCTTGGCAGCAGTCTTCTTGGCAGACGCCTTCTTGGGTGCCTTCTTCGACGGGGCCGATTTATAGATCTCGGGCACCGGCAGTTCATCCGTCGGCCAGTTCTTCAGCGTGTCCAGATACAGCTGACGAACCTCCTCGATCCGCTCCGCTAGGTCCTCGACCGTCCAGTCTTCGACCGAAAGAGGCGGGTAGACAACGATATCCACTTCGCCGGGATTCATGGTGGAGGAATCACGGGAGGCGATCACCTCCGCGTTGCGGATCACGATCGGCACAAGCGGGACGCCGGCCGCCATGGCCAGCCGGAAGGGACCCTTCTTGAACGGGCCGACAGTCCGGGTGTCCAGCCGGGTGCCCTCCGGGGCGATCATGATCGACAGGCCCTTGGCTACCAGGTTCTCGACCTCGTGCATGGTTTCGAGGGCGGCCTTGGGATCGTCCCGGTCGATGAAGACGGTGTCGACCAGCTTGCCCAGCGTGCCGACGACTGGGTCGTCCTTCAGTTCCTTCTTGCCCACTCCGGTCCAGTTGTCCCGCAACAGCGACGCCGTGATGACCGGGTCGGCATTGTTGCGATGGTTGAAGATGAACACCGCCGGCCGCTGCTTGCGGAGGTTCTCTTCGCCAAGGACGTTGAGTCGCACACCATTGACGGCCAGCAACAAGTTGGGGAACGCGGTGGTGAAGAAGTTGAGACCACGCCGACGGCTGCGGGTCAGCGCCCCCCACCAGATCGCGCCGGTGGCCGCGGGCACCAGCGCACCGACCCCGAGCAGCGTGCGCACCTGACTCATCAGCCCACCGCCGCCGCGGCTGGAGAACCGCAAGATCGGCCAGCCCCGGCGGCGGGCCACCGCGGCCATCTTGCCCTCGGGGTTGGTGGGGCGCGGGTTGCCGACCAGATACATCAGCGCGACGTCCTCGTCGCCGTCGGCGTAGAAATACGAGTGCTTGAGGTCAATATCGTTGTCAGCGGCGAACTTCTGGACGGCGTTGGCCTTACCCGGCCCCCACAGGATGGGCCGGACGACGTCGCCGGTCAGCACGTCGTTCTCGTCGACCTCGAATCTGTTGGTCAGCGTGCTCTCGATGCCGAGGAAGCGGGCCACGGGCTCGACCTGAAGCGTCAGGGCCGAGGAGCTCAGCACCACGGTGTGCCCGCGCTCCATGTGCGCGTGCACCAACTCACGCATCTCCGGATAGATCCGCTTCTCGATCTGCTGCACGAACATCCGGTCGCCGATCTCGTGCAGGTCGCTCAATGCCCGTCCGCGCAGGGCTTGCGAAGCCTTGGTGATCAGCTCCTCGAATTCCAGCCGACCGAGTTGATGATTGAGACCGGCAGCGATCATCGAGATCAGTTCTCCGATGCCCATGTCGCGACTGCGGAAGCGCTCCCGGGTGAGGATGACGGCGGTGAACCCGGCGACCAGTGTGCCGTCCAGATCGAAGAACGCCCCGATCTGCGGGCCCTCCGGGCTGGCCATCACCTCGGCCACCGAACCGGGCAGGCGCATCTCCGTGTCGCTCATCAGTAAGCCACCGATCCGTTCGGGCTGGGTTGGGCGGAGTCGTTTTTCGCGTCGGGGAACGACGCGGGCACTACGCGAGGCGCCGGATCACCGGCCAGCGCCAGCACCTCGTCGAAACCCTCACGCAGGCATCGCGCGAACAGGTCCTCGTCGGTGATCGACGCGCGGTCGTAGCGGGCGGTGACCGTTGCGAAGCCGCCGCGGGATACCAGCACGACCATCATCGCAACACCGGGCAACGGCCCAATGCCATACTGCCGCAGCACTTTCGCACCCGCGATATAGGTGTCGCCGGCGTACACGGGCACATTGCTGGCCTGCACGTCCGAGGCGATCACCGCACCGCTCATCGCCTCCAGCACGGCATCGGGCAGCAGCCCGACCACCGGTGCGATGGCGCCCATCAAATCGATGGCCGCCTCCTCGCGCCGGGAGGTCATCTGCTTGCGAATCTTCTGGATTCGCAGCGCGGGGTCGACGACGGCGATCGGCGCGGCCAGGTTGACCCCCGCGAACCGGTTGCCGCCGGCCGGATCGGCCTCGGCGCGCAGGCTCACCGGCACCGCCATCGGCAGGCTGTTCACCGGGACACCCAGCGCCTCGTGGTAGCGCCGCAGCGCCCCGCACAACCCGGCCAGGTACGCGTCGTTGACCGAACCGCTCGCGGCGTGCGCGGCGGCGCGCAAGTCGGAGAGCCGCATCTCGACCGCCTCACTGCGCGACGACAGGCTGCGACGCCGCAGCAGCGGGGACGGGTCGGCGGCGCGGGCCATCACCCGGCGCCCGGATCGCGCGTAGTCCACCACGTCCCACACGGCGGTGCCGGGATTGCGCACCACGCGACCGACCACTCCCAACCCGCCGGAGACGGCGCCGAGCAGACCGCCGACGATCGCGCCGGGCAGATGGTTGAGCCCTTCGCGCATCAGGTCGTTGGGGGTGAGGTCCTGCGGCACCGGCAGTGGCGGTGCGGGCCGGGGCGCCGGCTCGCGTTCGAGGTCGTAGATCTCGGCGAACATCGCGATGGCGCCGACCCCGTCGGTGACCGCGTGGCTGAGGTGCAGCAGAGTGGCGGCCTTGCCGCCTTCGAGTCCTTCGACGAGAGTCGCCGTCCACAGCGGCCGGGATATGTCCAGCGGTGACTGCAGGCTCACCTCGGCCAGGTCGAGCACCTCGCGCAGGCTGCCGGGTTCAGGCACCCGAACCCGGCGGACGTGGAAGTCGAGGTTGAAGTCGGGGTCCACCACCCAGCGCGGCGCAGCCGTCGGCAACGTCGGCACGACGACTCGCTGGCGCAGCCGAAGTACCTTGCGGGAGGCGTTCTCGAAGGCGGTCCGGAACCGGTTCCAGTCCGGGGTGCTGTCGAGTATTTCCAGCGCCATGATGCCCGACCGAGTCCGCGGGTTGGCCTCACCGCGGTGCAGCAGCATGTCGAGAGGGCCGAGTTCGTCCGGCAGACCATTCACATCGACTGGTCCGCTCATGGATCCCTCCTCATCGACACCACACCGTCGGCGTCCGCGACACGGCGAACGCCCCCAACCACGCTAGTCGGCGCGCGAGGGTGGCGGGTGTCGATTGTGAGTCGGTTACGACTTCACGCCAAGCAGAGCGGTGGCAGCAGAAGGAGAACCGGCCATAGCAGCGCGGCCAGCCCGTACGCACCCACCTCGGCACCGGCCGGAAGTACCCGGTTGAGTTGATGCTCAAGCTGCTGAACCGCTTCCACGTGGAAGAAGCCCCAGACGAGGCCGATCACCAAGTACGGAATCGCCAGCCACATCAGAATCTCGATTACCGCTTCGACACTCACCTCGTAGTTGAGCACGCTGCGCAACCTGGTCATCAGCTCGTTCACAGGCCCCTCCCAAATCTGAAAACACAGTTTCTCACAAATGCTTTTCGTGGGCGGCCGTACTCACTAGCATTGTGCTCACTCGCGGCGGGAGGACCTCATGTTGACGAAGATTCGTTCGGTTCTGAATTACAAGCTGACCATCGCCGAACTCATCGGCATCAGTTTGTTGATCGGGATTCCTTATCTCGCTGTGGGTCTGGTGTGGTCGTCTACTCACACCGATCACCTGCATGCCCTGCGGGGCGCCGACCTTGTGGTGTCGTTTCTGGGGTCCATCGTGTCGTGGCCCGTGCTGCTGTTCGCGAATGTCTGCATGACGTGACCGTTCGCCAGATCGTGGCGGCAGTCGTCGCAGTGGTGCTGCTGACGTTCGGCCTGCTTGCCCTGCGGTGGCCGGTGTACCTCCCCGATTTCGACCCATGGGGTGTACAGGTCAAGTGCGGCAGCGGTTTTAGCGCCGATCTGATTCAGGCGAACTTCGCGGGCAAGGCTGATCAGTGTCAACACGCCCTCGCAGTGCGGCGAATGTGGGCGATTCCAGTGGCGGCGATGGGCTGGCTCATCGTCATGGCACTGGTGGTGCCACTGCTCAGACCACAGGAAGCCAATTCGACGACCTGACGCCGCACAGCTATACCTCAGCGTTATCTTATTTTAATCTTATTTTTCTTAGAGTTGGTGTACGGTGGGTGCTGCCGCAAACGGAAGGAGCCCGCCATGCAGCAACCCGCCCGCGTCGTGTTGATCACCGGAGCATCGAGAGGCATCGGCGCCGAAGTCGCCCACCAGCTCGCGGCGCCCGACACTCACGTCATCGTGAACTATCTCGAGAAAACCGAGCGGGCGGACGCGGTCGTCGACGCCATCCGAAGCGCCGGAGGGAATGCTTCTACCCTGGCCGCCGACATCTCCGACGAGGCAGGCGCCGCCGCGATGATGGCTTACATCGCCACCCGGTTCGGAAAGCTGGATGCGTTGATCCTCAACGCGTCGGGCGGACTCGAGCTCGGCGCGGACCCCGGCTATGCGATGCGACTCAATCGCGATGCCCAGCGTCGCCTTGCGCTGCTGGCCATGCCGTTGATGCCGACCGGCTCGCGGATCGTGTTCGTCACCAGCCACCAGGCCCACTTCTATCCGAACAAGGCGGTGCCGAAGGGTTATGCGCGTGTCGCCGCCAGCATGCGGGCCGGCGAAACCGCCCTTTACGCAATGCGTTCCGCGTTCGATCACGCAGGCATTCACGTCACGGTCGTCTCGGCTGACGGCACCATTGGGGCGCCGCCGACGGTCGAGGCGTTTGCAACCGCGATCGTCAATGCCGCAGTCACGCCGAGCCCGTCGACCATCGTCTACATCGGCGGCGCCGACTACCTGATGACCGTGGCGTGACCTCAGCTCGCTGAGCTGACCGCGACCCTTTCGGCCCCCGTGCGCGCCGCGAGGTGGCGGCCGTAAACGATGCCCATGAAGCTCGCTACGGCTTCTGCGGCCAGTTGACAGCGCAGAGTCGCGATGGTGTCGAATGCGTGGTGCGCCTTGGGCAGCTCAGCGTAGGCCACCGTTGCTGGGCCCGACTTACGAAGTGCAGCAACGAAATCGCGCGCTTGAGCACTCGGTATGACGGCATCGCTCTCACCGTGCAGCACAAAAAACGGCGGGGCGTCACGATGGATGCGGTGCATGGGTGATGCGTCCCGATACAGCGCTGGATGGTCGGCCAGTCGGCGCTGGACCACCACGTGCTCGAGCAGCGGCATCATCAGCGGATGCATCTTGTCGGTGGTCGTCAGGTCGTAGACACCGTAGTAGGGCGCCACGGCCTGCACACTGGTATCGGCGTGCTCGAAACCCGGTTGCAGGCTTTCATCGCCGGCGCTCAGCGCGGCGAGCGAGCTCAGGTGCCCACCGGCCGATCCCCCGGTGATCGCAACGAACTCGGGGTCGCCACCGTACTCGGCGATGTTGGCCTTGACCCAGGCGATGGCCCGTTTGACGTCGACGATGTGCGACGGGAAAGCGTTGCGCGGGCTCCGGCTGTAGTTGATGGTGACGCAGATCCAGCCGAGCTCGGCCATGCGGGCCATCAACGGATAGGCCTGGCCGCGTTTGTCATTGACCGACCATCCGCCTCCGGGCACCTGGATGAGGACCGGCGCGCGATACCCCTCGGGAAGATCGGGGCGGCGCCAGATGTCGAGCGTGTTGTCGCGCCCGCGCGGACCGTACGAAATGTTTCGCGTGGTCGCCGCGTACCGGCGCCGATGGTGCATGGCGTCGAGGACCGCCGCGACGTTGGGCCGGTGTCCCGAGTCCGGCTCGAGCGGATGCCGCACCGCGGAGGGGTAGTCCTTGCCGAAGGTCTCCTCGAGGGCCGCGTCGAGCACCTTGTCGGCCTTCTGGACGGCCAGGGCGCAGGCGATCCGCTGTAGCGGCGACACTGTCGAGAGCGCATGACCGGTGACGACCTGTGGGGCGAACTCGGCGTTGAGCCACCCCAGTACCCAGCCGGCCGCGGCCGGCGAACCGCGCAGCAGCAGTGAACCGGTGTTGAAAGCTTGCGTACAGCGCGCGGTGACCTGCCCGATTGGAATGCTCATGAGCTCCAGACCCCCTTGTCCTTAGCCCGCCTAACGCCTTTGCCAAGCCGCGGAAGCGGTCGGTCGGCGTGTTGCAGTCGTCACACCATAACCCAACTTTGGCCAAACCTGAGGAATTCTCAGGAACTAGTTTTTCAAGACTCCCTTCTTCGGGAAATCCCACCGGCAAAGCGAACAGACGGTGGCTTCGCGTTGACTGCCAACTGGCCTGGCAGGAAACGGCGAGCGATTCCAAGGACGATTTATGAATGCTCCTCCAGGACCCCGCTCCCAGCCTCGCCGGCGGATTGACCGCCCGTATTGAGTCCCCCTTCCCCGTGGGTGCGCCCGCGCCGCTGAGGAGGCCGTTCCCGCGCCACCCGTTGACGCGGCCCTTCCATCCCAACGACGCAGCTCAAGCCAGGCGGTTTGCCGAACTGATGCAGGCCGAGATCGACGATCTCGAGCATTTGATCGCGGTCGCCCAGGACCGCTGGACCAGCCGGTGCGACGCCGGCTGGGGCGCCGCTCGGACACCCGAACCGGTGCTCAGGCTGCGGGAAAAGCTCAAGGAAGTCCGGGGGCTGCAGGAGGCTTTGCAGGCCCGATTCGACATCGACTGACACTTCCCCGGAACTTTGCTCAGCCAGATTTCAATTCACATCGGGTTACACGCGCCCCTTCCGGCAAATCTGCACCGTTAGACTGTCGGCGCGCTGCCTCCGTAGCTCAGTCGGATAGAGCAAGGGCCTTCTAATCCCTAGGTCGCAGGTTCGATTCCTGCCGGGGGCGCTGGTCAGAGGCGGTGCTTAGCCGTACTGAATAACGTCGGTCGGCGTTTATTCGGCGTTCATAGCGGACCTGAGTTGCCGGTGACGGTGTTGTCGAGCAGTCCTGCCACCTGATTGTGGAGCCGCCCACGGGTCATATAGCGGTCCTGGGTCATCGACACTTTCGCGTGCCCGAGGTGGTCAGCACCGATGCGTGCCGACAGGCCGGCGTCGTCGATGAGCGTTGCCACCGTCTTGCGGAAGCTGTGCGAGCTGATGTCCGGGACGCCCAGTTCGTCGCCGGTTCTACGCCACTGCGGCGAAGTTGTCGGGGTCGCGAAGTGTTCCGCTTGTGGACGGGAAGATGACGGACCGCTTTCCGAGGTACGGCGGACTCCGACGCTCGATGAGTGTCGCGATGGCGAACGCGGGCAGCGGGAGCACGCGGCAGCCTGCAGCGGTCTTGGTTTCGTCCACCCGGACAACGCCGTTGGCCTTCTCGCGGATGACTTTGCCGCAGACGGAGATCGTTCCGGCGTCGGCGTCGAAGTCGCTTCACCGCAGCGCAAGCAGTTCGGAGCGGCGTAGGCCGGTGGCAATCAAGAGCGTGATCGGATCCGTTAGGTCGCGCTTCTGGCACGTTTCTGAGGCCTTCAGCTTGGCGAGAAGATCGCGCAGCTGGTCCGCGGTGAGCGCCTGGGCGCCTTTGGGTTGTTCCTTGGACTTGATGGATTGAACGTCGCGCACCGGGTTCGCGCCGAGGACATTGTTCAGGACGGCGAGCTGGAGCGCTCCGCGCAGAAGGGTCCTGGCTTGACGGGCCATGGTCGCGCCGTGGGCGGTGCGCATCGACCGGAGCGCTGCGTCGAGTCTCGCCGCCGATGCCTCCCCCACTTTGACGCCGGCCATGGACTTGGTCAGCTTGGTGGCGGTGTAGCGGTAGGTGTCGAGGGTTCGCGGTGAACGGCCGTCTTCATTTAGCCGTTCGATGTGTTGGCCTACCAGAGTCATGACCGAGGTTTCGAGGCCGATCGAGTGCGCTGCAGAGGGCGGTCGACGATCGGCGAGAGCCTCGATCAATGCGTCCGCGGCGAGCTTGCCATACTTGTCATATTCATCGGGCGGCCCCAAGCCGTTGAACCTTGCGTGTGACACAGTCGGTGTCACGAAACCGGCACTGCGCCAACCAGATCCCGCCGCCAGGGTCCTTACGCGTGATATTGCCGTGCTGGCCAATGCGCAACGCCGGCCGGCCCGCCATGGGTTACCTCCGTGCCTGCGAGCTCGGCGTCGCCCGCTGGAGGTTTAAAACCAACAGTCATCTACCGGCGGTGTCCCGGAAATTACCGAGCTCACAGGCACATTGATAGATGCTTCAAGGTTCGTTTGACCATGGCGGAGCGCCGGCCGACAACTGCGGGTAAGTGGAGAACCCTTGGCCAGGACTGTAATGGTGTCCTGGACTACCCTTTGCCGTGGACACCAGCGGAGTGGGGGCCCTCCCTGCAACGGTGGCCCCATCGATGGCCTCTTCGTCCCGAACGACACCACCAGCGGGTTTAGCGATGAGTCCCCTAGTCAAATTGGGAAGCCTCTGGAATGAGGATTGTTACGCGAGCACGGATCATCCCGTCGTCGCTCTTCGCCCAAATCCTCGCCTCACCTGTTGCCAGACTGCCCAGTCGTGCGATGCGTTGGAGGCCACCGGTGTATGTCACAGCAAGCTCAGCGGCGAGGTAGCCAACGTGGTACTGCCCGACCATCACAGCGACTGCGTTTGGGTCGTGCTCGTTCCATGGCTCGGGGACGAGGATGCAGCGGACCATGTTGAGTGTCACGCCTCGTTCGGTGATTGGCATACCGGCTTCCTTGAAAACCCGGCGAATGTCTTTGGCGCGGTATGTCTCCCCGACTACCTCGATCTGCTCGTCGAGCGGATACCGTGGCTCCTCAAGTCTCGCGGCAGCGACGATGTCGGCAAGTGGAGATGACACTGGACCCCTTGCCGTCTTGACGGTCAGTGACCCGTAGACAGTGATCGGTGATGAACCCTGCGGTGCAGATACCACAGGCACAGCCGACACCGAAGGCTCCGGCGGGGGCATTGGGGCGTAATGATCGGTCCACTTTGAACCGTCCCACCAGCGGAGCCGAAGGGTGCCTGCCGGGTCCGCAGACCACATGGGCGGAGGCAACGACGAATGGCCTTGGTTGGGCTGCACATCGCCTCCTGAGCATTTTTAGAATGAAGCAAAGTATTGCCCGATGCTACGAGCAGCTACGAGCTTCTGTGGCAGGTACGGCGAACTATCGCGGTACGTTCCCGCGCGCTACTTGTGCCGCGATGCGAACGAGACGACTTGGCAGTTTGTCGCCGCTGAACGTGCTGGGAATGTTAAGAATCAGCTGTTCAAGAGGTTGTGAATGCTGGCGAGTTGAGAGGGCTGTTGGAGCTACTGCGGACGGATTGTGGACGCACCGTCGCCGGAGAGAGACAAGTCGCTGGCCGTTTGAGACGGAGTTGTTGCAGCGCAGGGATTAGCCGCCACCCCCGTTGGTCAACCCCGGCCTTCGCGACCAACTAGGAACAAAACCTCGGGTAGTTTACTACCCTTCTGGTGGGAATTATGGGGATGGCGGTGGGCACCGGGATCGGTCATCTTGCGGCCTAACCGCGAGGCTCTTTCTGCGTCACATCGCCCCAAACAAACACTAAATCTCAGCCCGTACGGAGGATGCCCGTTCTTAGAAGTGCGGAAGCCAGCTGCTGACTGTGTTGATGCCGTCTTGAATGCCGTTCGCGACGTTGTGTAATCCGGTGTCAACGGCGTCGCCGACGGTGTTGTTGAAGTCCATTATGGGATTAACAACCGCTTGGACGGCCACCTCTGGAACAAAATGCCCTACGGTGTTGGCTTCCAAGCCGATGACGCCGTTGACGGCTCCCGCAACCGCGCCAGCAGGATGATTGACGACGTAGTTGCCCACGGTGGTCAAATCGGCCGGCGGATTGTTGACGATATCGTGGATGGCGTAGGACGTTGTGTCTAAGAAAACTCCGGCTATAGCCGCAGGCCAGAGCCCACTGGTCCCGGCCCACTCCAACTCACCCGCGACGAGCTGAACGCCTTGGTAGAAGCCTTCGCCGTATTGTTGCTCACCGAAGTAGCCGAGGACGTCAGAGATGCCCAGACCTAGCCCGATTGCGCCGAGTCCCTTTAGGCCTTTGAGAGCGTGGTTTTCGGCGAGGTAATTGAGGTCTTCGAATGTTGTGCCTAGAGATCTCAGCCACGTATGGATTGTTCCATCAATGGCGTTGCTGGTGCCGTCACTGCTGGCGTAATAAAACGCCGTGAGGTCGCCGCTGTTGTCTACTGCGATGACGCGACTGCCGTCAGAGCTGATGGCCAAGCGCTGTGATTCGCTCGAGTTGTTGTCGGCTGGAATCGATACGGGGGCCGCTTGCCCAGTCTTGGCGTCTATCACGTAGAGGGCGTCGTGTGCCACGGTGAATGCGAGCGCGCCGTTGCGGAGCGCGACAATGGAGTGCGGGTAATCATCGAAGTTGGAGAACGTTGGGTCGACTGTGGGGGTGGCAGTGTTGATAATGGCGACCTGATTCGCATCGTGTTCGGTGACGAATGCGGTCTTACCGTCGCTGCTTATCGCAACGAAGCCAGGATAATCATCATAGGAAACGTGCGCGCCTGGCACTGTAGCCACAGTCGGTTTGGCTCCGCTGGCATTGATGATCGAGATGATTCCACCGCTGCTGTAAACGATGGCTGTGGTGCCGGCATCACTAGTCTTTACCGATGTCGGTGATGTACTCACTTGGACATCGGTCACCGTTGGGGTGCCCTGGCCGTTGTATTTGATAATCGATACGGTGTTGCCGCCACTGTTAGTGACATAGGCGATTGTTCCCGCCGAATTAGTCGCGATGCTCGTCGGGTCGGATCCCACAGAAATGGTAGTGACGGTCGGAGAAGTGGGCAGAGCCAGCGGAAGGGATGTGCCGTAGTCAATGATTGATATGGTGCCTGACCCGCTGTTGGCCACGTAGGCGCGGTTCCCGGTGGAGTTCACAGCGATTCCCGTGGGATTGTTGCCGACTGCTACTGATGTAACTGCCGGCGTGGCACTAGTCGATGTTGTCGTGACAACCGACACAGTGCCGCTGCCGCTGTTTGTGACGTAGGCCAGAGTTCCGTTGGCGTTGGCAGCAACGGTATTCGGATCGCTGCCCACAGTGACAGTTCCGCTCACCACGGGACCGGAGGACCCGATCTCCACGATCTTTAAGCTGCCATCGACGACGACAAAGGCGCGGCCGCCGTTTGCACTAAGCGCCACGTTCGTCGGTGTACCACCGAGGTCAATAGTTTTATAGGTGCCGTAGTTTGAGTCACCGGTGGTGGAGCTGCTAGTAGCTGCGGCGGCCGTGCTCGTCGTGGTGTTGAGCACCGTGGTGCTGGCTGCGGGTGTCCCCGGACGCTGTGGGTTGAAAGACGCTGCGTGCGGACCGCTCGCTCGTTTAGAAACTGCGCCGCTAGTGCCGTTTCTCACTGCCGCTTGGCTTTTCACATGGTTAGACGGCCCGGCCCCGCCCGATCCTGAGGCGTCGGCGTGGGCGACGCCGGAGCTGCTCGCCAACGTCGCCGCGCCCAGCCCGAGGGTGATGGCACCCGCCCCCAGCCACGCATATGGTTCGCGCGCGAGTCGACTCGCCCGGCGGCTCACGCCGGCCACGTTGCTGCGTCGTACCCCACGCCGTTGATTACCGCCCACGTCGCCGTCCCCCAAGGTTTAAATTTGCATGTTGGTCAATATCCCAGCCGATGGAGAGCGGTCACGCAAACGATCCGACCATGATTGGCAGGAAACTCCCAGGAATTGGTTTCCAGCAACCATCACTTTTGGAGAGAACGCAGCGGAGGAGAGGCCGGCGTCTGCGCGGCCGTGTTCGTCGCGGTCCTCATCGGGTTCGGAGGCCCGCAGATTTTGCAGGTCTTGCGGCACTGGACACGGGCGTGACAACCGAGCGGTTCGACGAGTTGATCCACCCCAGCACCCGACTCGCGCTGGTAGCGACCCTCGCGGCGGCCGACTGGGCGGAATTCGCCTTCCTCAAGGATCGGCTCGCGTTGACGGATTCCGCGTTGTCCAAGCAGCTTTCGATTCTGGAGGACGCTGGCTACGTGACGACCGAACGCCGCCTCGAACGTAGCCGCCGCAAGGTGTACGCCCAACTGACCAGTTCCGGGCGCGACGCGTTTGAGAGCCACGTGGCAGCCCTACAAGCCATCGTCACTAATGCCGCAGCGCCCATGATCGCGACGCCGCCCGCCGCGCCCGCCTGACCCGTCAGAACCGCACTGCGTTTCCAACCGCCCAACCGGATCCTGTCTCTAGCTCCTCTGTCAAGCGGCGACGGCTATCGGTAAATAGTTCAGAGAGGAGCGTCCGTAGCCACTATTGGGCAGCTGGACCTAAATACCTTGAATAGTAGGGACTTTCGCCGGCCTTGTAATAGCGGATGGTGCGGCGTGGTGCTGGGCGCCCGCGGGGCCACACGGTGATGGCGACAAGGAGTAACCGTCTTGGCTGCCGGGGTACGCAGTTGGTTGCCAGTCGAAGTCCACGGTCTCACCCTCGAATGCCTCACGGAAGCCACCGGAAACTTCCACGACTTCACCGGACCCTGGCTCGGGAGTGTCTTCGTGAAAAAGGTGACTGAAGTGGGCAAAGCAGCCCCCGGGGGTGTCGGGACAGTCGATGACTCCCCACCCTTCTTCGGTGTGCCACTCCCAGATTGTTCCTACCAACTGCACATCTCCAATTTAGCTTTATCGATTGGTGTGCCGGGTCCGTCTGTCAAGCGGCGATAGCGGTCAACGACTTTTGGTCGGTTAGCAAGGCTTGTAGACGACGTCGGAGAGTCGTCGTTTGAGGATGCGGAGGGCTTCCATGCCGCCGTCGCCGTTGGCTTTGCCTCGGTTGAGTAGTTCACGAGCGGGCCCGTTTGATGAAGGTTTCGAGACTCCGGAGTTTGACTGACAGTCGTGAGTTGCGCCGAGCATCGGCTCATCGATGACTTCAGGCGTCGTCTTCCTATGCCGAGCGTTCCGATTTAACTTCACATATGCACCTAAGTGAAGTTAATTGGACGGGCGGACGTCAGATGGAGACGACGGCTGGCTGAATCGTCTCGGAGTGCAAAGGCTTTCACGGCGTCCAGCACCGCCAGACGCTGCTCCCCAGAGCCACCGTGACCATGGGCTCCAGCCACGCGGGCACCTACTGGACGTGATCAGGATCAGCCAGTTGCGGCCGCTCGGCGGGCGGCCTCTACCAACGCCTCGGCTGCGCGTCTCGACCGTTTGCGCTCATCCGCAGTTGCCGACTGGTGGGTATACGACACCTTGGACTTCACATTCAACAGCGCGCGCAGATGTCCTTCCGCCCCGGCATCGGCCTTCGCCAGTAACGCAATTGCCTCGTTGTGGTTCTCACCGGCGGCGTATATACCAAGGCGCACACCGCATATGACGTCGGCGGCCGCGATGCCCGCGTTGACCAAGAGGGAGACGGCCGCATCCGGCATCTCTTCCTCGATGAGGATCGCACCATCAAGGAACTCGATAGCTTTTTTGAACCGGCCGCGTCGGATGGCCCCGGTGCTGGGCCTCGTGCGTTCGCTCATCGATCACCTGTTTCCTGCGCGGCCGCGCTTCACTTGTTTGAGAAGCCACGCACGCGATCCGGCCACGGTTAGCCCATGCTCCAGGACCTCTTGCACCATGGGCTCGGCCTTCGCGCGCTTGAGGTCGATCTCCGAGTACTCCACAACACGTGCGTCATTGCCCGTCCAGGACGTGACCGCCGAAGCAAGCTCATTCACCTGCTGCGCCCACACGGCCTCGGGCGTACCCCTCGCGCTGACGAGGAACAGGTCGACATCGCTATACAGCGTCATAGTGCCGCGCACAGCTGAGCCGAACACTGCGGCGTATACAGGCGGGCGCTGCCACCGGCCGAGCTCTTCCTCGAGCCGCTTGAGGAACGTGTCAGAGAGTTTCGCCAGCTCTAGAATCGGCCCTGCCGCGAGATGCGCTGTGTTCAGGCGGTAAGCAAACGCATTGCCGACGCGTTCTGAGTGGACAACGCCCTGTAAGACGAGTCTGGCAAGGACCTTCCGAATACCTTCCTCGGAGTGGGAATTCAGAACCCGGTGGATCTGACCGGTTGTGAACGTGACACCGTGCGCTGCCAACACAGCGAGGACATCGCCATCCAAAGTTGGCGTGACCGTCGCGAATGGGCGACTCAGCTCCACGGCGCACCTCCAAGTTGCCAACTATAGTTGGCTTACCCGTACTATAGTACGGAAGTCAGAGTTCACGCACTCACTCCGCGACGACGATCCGGAGCGTTGCCGTTTATTCGGCGCTCATCGGAATGGCCCAGAGACTCAGATTCCAAATCCGCGATCATGCAACCGACAAAGGTGGGAAGATCGACTCTGCGGCTGGTTCGACACTCATGAACTCGCGTGTGCCCGCCATTCGCGGCCCAACGTGTAGCCGTTTCGAGGACGTGCCGACGTGTACGAGTATCAAGTAAAGGTTCGAGACAAGGTTTACCTCTGGGGTTCGGCTGGGATCTCGGTGAATCTCGAGTGGCCTCTGCTGCTTTCGGTGCGCAACGACCTCGCCGGCGACCCGGTCACCCTCACCTCGGAGACCGTCTTGGGAGGACCCGGCAAGACGATCGGCACCCTGTTGCCCGGGGAGTGCTATACCACTCCCCTACTCGGCCTGCGCGGCGTCGCTGCGACTTGCGTCGGCGACACCAACGTGGCGTGCACGATCATCAGTCCGCACCTATCGCCCCCACTACCTGCCTAAGCCGGGGAAACCTTGCCCGCCGCCATGCGTTCATCGAAGGAGTCCATACGATGACGACAGCACGCGCCATCAACCTCAGGGTCCGACCCCTGCAATCGGTTGACCTCGCCTTTCCAATCGACGGCATCATTGGCGCGCAAAGCGACGTCCACCTGCTCGGCAAACAGGTCAAGGCGTTCGACCTGAACGAGGTGTACGGCGTGCTGGGTGATGTCATCGTGCCGGCGTTCAAGGTACAGAAGTACTCCAAAGGTCACTTCGGTGCGGTTGTTGAGACAGATACCGCCGCTGGACCCCAGCCACTCGGCTGGGGTCGCCTGAAGTACGACTCGGCGGCCATCCACCAACTACTTCAGCCCTATGTGTTGTTCGAACTCCGCGCCGAGCATCTCAAGGCTGCGGTCGACAAGGGTGTCGCGCAACGCGAAAACGTGTGGATTCAGAAGTTCGAAAACGGCGTGTATCAGGCGACCCTCAAGGCGTACGCGCGTGACGAGCCGACCGCCAAACTTGGACGTCTGCAAGCTCTTGCGGGGCTTTCCCAGGGCCAGCACGACCGCCTTCACGACCATTACATGGCCGACAACTACAGCGAGACCAACAACATGGTCAACGATGTCGTCAAGGGAAGTGTGACCTCCACCGGGCAGATTGTTGGGACCACGCAGACCTGGGTGCCCACCACACGTACCTCGGGGCAGGAGTATCGGGCCCCGTCCTTCGAGAACGACGCGCAGTTGCATAGAGCGCAGATCAGTCTGATCGACGAGCGCCTCGCGGCGCTTGCCGCCACCAACTACGCCTGCGGCAGCTCCGAACTGGACGGGAAGTCGTGGGGCGGTGGAGGGCTGCAGTACTTCAAGAACGACCTGCGGTCCATCGATCTCGACGTCAAGAGACTGCAGCTCGCCTACATCGACACCTTGCTGACCTCGCCCATCGACGGCGTCGTCACTGGAGTCTTCCGCAACCTCGGCGATAGTGTGCGCACCGCCCAAGCGGTGGTCCGGGTCGAGAACGACGCCGAAGTTCTGCTGGTCGGAACGCTGAAATACCCCGGTCTGCTCCGTATCGGGCAGGACGTCACGATCGGCACGAGATTGTTCGATTCAACGCAGCAGCTGACTGTGACGGGAAAGGTCGTGGCCGTGCGCGGCCACGACTCCGAGGACCAGTTGTGGGACGTGCTGATCGCTTGCGCCAACCGCGATGCCGACGGCGTGGCGAAGTTCCCGATCAACTACAACTTCGACTTCGACGGCACCACCGTCACGGTCGGCTGACGACGACGGCGCCCCGTGGCGACCATCCAGCTCGAATGCTCGCCGCCCGATCCGCAAGAGGGCGAGGGCATTACGGTCCTGGCCACCGTGTCCCCGGCACCGGCGAATGCCACCGTTCAGTTCAGCGTCGACGGGATCATCGCGCCGACACAAGGCACCGACGGAGACGGCTTGGCGTCACTGCTCGTTTCGGGCGGACTCCCGGTCGGATCGCACGCATTGGCCGCTGAGTTCGAGGATCTCGACACCGCGGAGACCGGATCCACCGGCATCAGCATCATCGTCACGGCGGCACCGGTTGCTCCGCCTCCCGTCGCCCCACCCGCCGTGCCGGTTGGGGTGCCGCCCACTACTGACCCCATGAGCCCAGACTTGCCGGAACGCGGAAGCAGTGGCCCCGCAGCGGGATCGAACGTCGACCCGTTCACCGGGCAGCCTCCGGTAGATCCGTTCACCGGTCGCACTGCCGCTGACCCCTACACCGGGGTGCCGGCTGCAGCGGACGCATCGATCCGCGGTTTCATCGCCGACGTCTATTCCACGCCGCCGGTCGACTTCTCCGGCGTTCCTCAATCCGTGCAGAACGCCATTCTCGATGTCTACGCCATGCCACCGATCGACCTCTCGGGCATCCCGCAGTCGGTGCAGAACGACGGGCTGGACCACTACGCCGCGACCCAATCCAACGCCGGGCCAGACGAGGTTCCCTTGCCCGGCAGAAGCATCGGCGAATTCCTGGCCGACGGACTGGCGTCGTCCTGGGAAGGCGCCGTAGGCAACCTCGACGTCCAATTCAACTCGATCGGGCAGCTGGGATCTGCGATCGGGGACGGTTTTCGGCAAGCCGAGCTCGCCACGTCACACGTCCTGGCGCCGGTATTCGGTGCACTCCAGACGATCGGCGGTCTGGCTCAGGCCGCTAGAGGAGTGGAGTTCGCCTTCGTCACTGCCGAATCGGGCATCGGTTTCCTGGCTGGCCTCGGGATCGCCGGCAACGGTCTGGACAACGCCTACACCGGCTTTCAACGCATGCTCGGCAACGACGCCGAAACCCTGACCCACGACGTCGTCCGCGATGCGGTACGCGACCTAACATACGACGACCAAGCCGCCAAGGTCGCCGCCGCGATCGCCGACGTCGGCGTGCCGCTGGCCAGCGGCGGATTCCTCAAGCTCGCCACCATGGGTGAGGCCGCTGAAGTCGGCTCCATGGCCGCCCCCCGCATCGAGAACGCCGTCGAGTCTGTGGTGGATGTCGGCGCCAACCTGCAGAGGACCGGCGGCAGCGCCGGTCTAAACGACTGGACCGTTTTCACCCGTCCCCCGGAGATCACCATCACCTACAACGAAGTGCTCGCCCTCAGCCCCGAGAGCGCGGTCTTCCTTGGTGCGAATCTCGAAATGGCGCAAGAAGACTTAGGCTTTCTGATCCGAGGCGAGAGGCTGACCACCGACGCAGCCTTCCGTGTCGCGGCCCGAAAATGGATGCTCGCCGCTGGGATGGACCTGACCGGTCTGGACGCGATGCACCCCTTGGACTCCATCGCGGCCGGCAACTACTTGTCCGACGGACAGGGCACCACGTTCTACTTCGGCAACGCAAAGGTAAATAGATCGATCGGCAGCCAACTCGTCAGAGGCCTCGAAGCGGCTGACGTCGCCGTCGGTGAGCCCTTCACGGTCCGACTCGTCGGTTTCCCCGGCGACGCCCCGACAGCCCCCCCAAGCTCGTTGCCCGATCTTCCCACCCGGTACCGATGACTTCTCGCGCAGGACCGCGTGTAGGCCAATGCCACCAGGCTGTCCGCAACAGGTCGCCGCGCAAGCATGAAGCAACAGTGGCGGGCGCTGTGTGGGTACTCGAACTGCACCACTCCGGTCATGAAACTCCCCCCAACCACTGCGGAGGACGTGCGGTTCCGAGACTCCCACGACGACGAGGCGGGCGTGGGCCATGAGATGCCGGTCTGTATGCCCGCGTCGCGATGCCCGGGGTCGCGTCAATCTATCCCAACGCCGAACGGTCGCAGCATCAATTGACGCAACAGGGTACTACTGCGGTACCCGCGCCAATCCGAGGATAGCGCCCCCGCCGTCAATTTTGGGATGCTGGGTGGGGCGACAAGAGGCACCACCGCTCAACCCACCTGCGCCCTGCCGGCACGTCCGGCGACCTGTTCCGCCGGGACGGTTAGAGTCCGCGACGACGATCCGGAGCGTTGCCGTTTATTCGGCGCTTATGACCAAGAATCGACCGGATTCAGCCACATTCGGGCGGCATCAGCCAGAAGCGAAACCCGCTGTCTAACAGTGCAAACCGGCAATTTTCGGGAATCCATCGGCGCCCCAGATTCCAAATCCCTAGGTCGCAGGTTCGATTCCTGCCTGGGGCGCTGGTCGGAGGTGGTGTTTAACGCTATTGAATAAGGTCGGTCGTCGCTTTCGGCGTTTATACCTCGGCTTCGATCGCGGTCAGTTCCTTGGAGCGAGCCGGGTCCTTCTCGGCGGGGTTACTCATTGGTGTTTGCCGCCCCCTTGCGGCCCCGCAGCCGACTGCCGAGCCATACCCGCAGCACCGATGTCAGTTGATCCATGTCGACCGGTTTGGTGACATAGTCCGAAGCGCCTGCGTCCAAGCACTTCTGGCGATCA